>JACPCR010000052.1:0-135358 GCA_016179685.1 Planctomycetota bacterium
AAGACTCCCACCTTGCAGCCCCCCCAGCCGCCCAAACACGAGCTGACCGCGCTCTCTCCACCCCAACTGAAGGCGGGCGATGCCCGCAACCGAAGCGTCTGTCAATATCGGTTTGAGAATGTACCATCCGTCGGTCGGCCGTTTACCACGCGTCGGGCGTCGGTGTACCACCGGGGGGGCGCGCAGGCATGAGTGAGGGATAGGCTGCAGGCTTGGTTGGGAGTTGAGCGGGTCATGAGATGAACGGTATCCGGTGCTAGGAATTCCTCGTGAGTGACCGCCGGTGGGGCCGGCCCCACCGGGGGTCACAGTGAGAGGGTTGTGTCTCCCGAATCGATGGTCGGACGCCCTCCAGCGGCGCCGCTGCCTGACAAAATACCGCACCTCACTTATCATCTGGCTCGTGAATCATTCGGATAAGGCAGGCGCGGCGCGGAGTTGTTTAAACAGGCTTCGGGTGTCCGGTGTCCGCAACGTCGAAAGGGCCAGCGGCTGAGAATGGGCCATTGACTCTGGAGAGCCATGAGACCCCTCTGAGGTTTTCCGACACCTGACACCTTCCCCTCTACAGTGTGCCTCTCTATGGCGATCCTCGATTCGGAATTCATGCAGAAGCTCGAGCAGCTCGAGTTGGTTTCCCGCAAGATCTTCACCGGCCGGATGAAGGGGGAACGGCGCTCCCGCAAGCGCGGGGTCAGCATCGAGTTCGCCGATTACCGGGATTACACCCCGGGCGACGACCTGCGCTTCGTGGATTGGAACGTCTACGGCCGGCTCGATCGCCTGTTTCTGAAGCTGTTCATGGAAGAGGAGGACCTGTTCCTGTACCTGCTGGTGGACCGGAGTGCGTCGATGGATTTTGGATCGCCCACCAAGCTGGACTATGCGAAGAAGGTGGCGGCCGCCCTCGGCTACATCGCCCTGGTCAACAGCGAGCGCGTCGCCGTCGGGGCCTTCAACGACGGACTCCGGGACTACTTCCGGCCGGCCCGCGGCCGCAAGCAAATGTGGAAACTGTTCCAGTTCCTCGAGGCCGTCCATGCCGACGGTTCCACCGTCCTGGCCGACTCCTGCCGCCACTTCGCCCTCCGACACCGCACCAAGGGCGTCGTCGTCCTCCTGTCGGACTTCCTCGATCCCGCTGGCTACGAAAATGCCTTCCGCTTCTTCGTGGGACAGAAATATGACCTCTTCGCCATCCACGTCCTCAGCGAGGAGGAGGTCCATCCGCCGTTTGCGGGCGACCTCCGGCTGGTGGACGCGGAAAACGGCAGCCGGGCCGAGATCACCGTGAGCGGGCCGCTCCTGAAGACCTACCAGCGGCGGCTCGGCTTCTTCTGCGACTCCCTCAAGTCCTTCTGCACCCAGCGCGGGATCGCCTACTTGTACGCGACCACCGGGATACCTTTCGATCAGCTCATCCTCAGCTACCTGCGGCAAGGGGGCCTGGTGAAATGAGCACGTTCTTCGAAAGCCACTTCCTCGACGCCTCGGCACTCGGGTGGCTGGCAGGCCTCGCCCCTCTCATCATCCTCCTCTACTTCCTCAAGCTCAAACGCGAGGAATGGACCGTTCCCAGCACGCTCCTCTGGCAGCAAAGCATCGAGGACCTGCGGGTCAACGCGCCTTTCCAGCGCATCCGGCGCAACCTGCTCCTCTTCCTCCAACTCCTGATCTTGCTGCTCGCCGTGCTCGCCCTCGCCCGGCCCCTCTGGAATCTGAAACAGGAGCAGAGCCGGCGCACCATCGTCCTGATCGACACCTCCGCCAGCATGGCCGCGGAGGACATGGAGGGCACACGGCTCGCCGCAGCCCAGCGGGCAGCCCTCGAGCTCGTCTCCAATATGGTCGCCGC
Source organism: Planctomycetota bacterium (assembly GCA_016179685.1). GTDB lineage: Bacteria > Planctomycetota > PUPC01 > JACPCR01 > JACPCR01 > JACPCR01. The sequence goes on from JACPCR010000052.1 coordinate 1,856, forward strand.
CGATCAGATGGCCGTCATCCGGTTCGCCGCACAGTCCTCCGTCCTCTCCCCCTTTACCAGCGACCGCGGCCGCCTGCGCGAGGCCATCGAAGGCCTTCAAGTCGAGGCCACCGAGACGAGCCTCCGCGACGGCTTGACCATCGCCTTCTCCCTCGCGAGGGCGCAGCCGGGCGAGGACCGCCGGGCCGAGGTCCATCTCTTCAGCGACGGCCGCTTCGGCGACCTGGGGGAGCTGGGCGCCCTGTCCGGCGAGGTGACCTACCATCCGATGGGCCGCAGCGGCCGCAACGTCGGCCTCGTGGCCCTCGACGTCGGGTACTCCTCAGGCCCCGAGTCCTCCAGCGAAATCTTCTACAGCCTCGAGAACTTCGACGCCGCCGAAACGGAGGTCACCGTCGAGTTCACCTTCAATGATGCGCTCATCGGCGTCAAGAAGGGCAAGATCGGGCCAGGACTCCGGCTCTCGGACCTCGCCCCCTCCACGGGCAACCGCGAGGGGATTCTCAAGGTCCAGATCATCGGCAACGACGCGTTCCCCCTGGATAATACCGGCTGGGCCGTGGTCCGCCGGCCCGGCAGGACCCGCGTGTTCCTCGTCGGCGAGGGCGATTTCTTCCTCACCCGGGCGCTCCAGGTGTCCGGCGCCGAAATCACACCCATCGCGCCCGCCGATTACCGGCCAGCCATGGCCGAGGAGGCCGACATCGTCCTCTTCGACGGCTGGTCGCCCCCTCAGACCGGCCGCGGCAGCTTCATCTTCCATAACGCACACCCGGTCATCCCGGGCCTGTCCGTCGGCGAAAACGCGGAGTCCCCTCTCATCCTGGACTGGGATCAGACGCATCCGCTCATGCGCTTCTTCTCCCTGGCCGAGGTGTTCGTCCTGGAGATGCCCCGCATCACCCACCCCAACTGGATGAGGGTCCTGGCCCAGACGACGGAGGGACCCCTGATCCTCTGCTCGGAACAGGAGAATTTCCGGGCTCTTTACCTGCCGTTCCATATCAGCCGGGTATCGAATTTCTCCGCGCAAGGGACATTCCCCATCTTTGTCCTCAATGCCCTGCGGTGGCTGCCGACGCGGGGCGTCCACGGCCCCCGCCAGTTCCGGACGGGCGAGACGCTGATCGCGGCGGCCGGAACGCACTCGGAGCTGATGGTGGTGGACCCTCTGGGCCGGCGTCACAACGTGGCCGCAGCCAACGGGCGCGTCCTCTTCCCCCTCACGACCCAAACGGGCGTCTACCAGGTCCTGGGCGCCGGTCCACAGCCCGAGCCCTATGCCTGCAACCTCCTGAGCGCCGCCGAATCCAGGATAGCCCCCGTGGAGGACTTCAAGCTCAAGGGCGCCGAGGTGAAGGCCGAGGCGGGCGTGGCGCGGGTCAATCGCGAGATTTGGCACTGGCTCATCCTCGCTGCCTTCTTCATCCTTCTCTTCGAATGGTACGTCTACAACGCCAAGGTCTACATTTAAGGCGGGCTAAGACGGGACTTGATACCGCCGGAGCCTGTCCTCATCGACTTGTACGCCGAGCCCGGGCCCCTGGGGCACCCGAAGCGTCCCGCCCTGGAACTCGAAAGGCTTGGCCAGCACGTCGTCCGTGAGGCCGTGGTAGCAGGTGTCGTTGGGGCCTGAAAAATTGGGGGTCGAAGCCGCCATGTGCAGGACGGCCGCGGTCTTCAGCCCGAGATCATGCGAACAGTGCATCATGCAGGGGACGCCCCAAGCCTCGGCCGTGATGGCCACCTTCTTCACGCGCCAGAGGCCGCCGGCCGCCGGAGTATCCGGCATCAGCATGTCCGCCGCTCCGGCCGAAAGGATCGGAAGCACGGATTGCGGGTTGCCGATAGGCATGTTCAGGAAGAGGCGCACTCCGATTTCTCGGCGGAAACGTGCCAGGATGCGCGGGTCTTCAGCGGGGCAGGGGTCCTCGAAGCATTCTACGCCCAGGCTTTTCACGGCTCTGAGGAGCTTCTCCGCCCGCTCCACGCTATGGCCCGAGTTGGCGTCGGGCCGAAGGACGGCGCTGTGGCCGACCGCCTTCTGGATGGCCTCGGCGATCTGGATGTCCTCCTCGACCTCTCTTCCGGCTTTGGTCTTCAGGAAGCGAAATCCCCATCGTTCCACGTACTCCCGGGCCGTGGCGGCCGAATCACCCGGCTTCTTGAGTCCCATGCACGCGCAGAAGTCCACGACGTCCCGCAGTCTCCCTCCCCAGAGCTCGCACAAGGGCAGCCCAGCCTTCTTGCCGAGGAGGTCCCAGAGGGCCATCTCGACGCCCGAGATGGGGCCGGCTTGGAGTCCCGCTTTTTCCATCTGGACGACCGCACTTTCGATGCCCGTGACGGATACGCCCGCCAGGACGGTGTTCGGGTCCAGGGTAAAGTTGCCCTGGCCTTCTCCCCAGCCGACAAGGCCCGCATCCGTCGTCACCCGGACGATGAGGGGTGAAGCCGCGGTGGCATCGCCCCGGCGGCCAGTGTAGGGGCCCAAGGGAGGCGCATAGGGAATTCGCACGCGTGTCCAGGAAATCTGTTGGATGTTCATAGGCGTCATGGAAACACGAGGCGCTTGGGGCGTCAAACCTGAAAAAACTTTTTGAGTTTGAGTTGCACCTTAAAGGCTTCCCTTTCCGCGTCCGGGTTGGGCCGGCGAAGCCGGGCCAGCCCTGGCTTCGAAATCCGCGTAGCCCGGATGGCGCAGCGGATTTCATGAGGTTCGCTTCCGTGGGGAACCGAAACCGCTATAATACAAGTAATTCTGGGGAAATTCGATATGGACGTAAAGACCGTTCCTAACGTGACTCCTGGCGGCGGCGGCGAGGCCGCCGGGTCCGGGGCTTCCGGCCGGGCGGCGGGGCCTGCCGGCCGCGGGAACGTCTCGTTTCAAACACTCTCGGGGATTCCCTTGAAGGCCTGCTACACGGCGGAGGACCTGCCGGAGGGGCCCCTTCCGCCCCCGGGCGAGTACCCCTTCACGCGCGGCGTCCACGCCACCATGTACCGGGGCCGGCTCTGGACCATGCGCCAGTTCTCCGGGTTCGGAACAGCCCGCCAGACGAACGAGCGTTTCCGTTTTCTCCTGGCTCATGGGGAGTCGGGCCTGAGCGTGGCGTTCGATTTGCCCACCCTGATGGGGCACGACTCGGACGCGCCGGTGGCGTCGGGCGAGGTGGGCCGCTGCGGCGTCGCGGTGAGCAGCCTCGAGGACATGCAGGCCCTCTTCGAGGGCATTCCCCTGGACCGGGTGAGCACCTCGATGACGATCAACGGCCCCGCGGCCATCCTGCTCGCCTTTTACCTCGTCATGGCGGAGGAGCGCGGCATCCCTTGGCAGGCGCTCCGGGGCACCATCCAGAATGACATCTTGAAGGAATACCATGCCCAGCATACCTGGCTGCTGCCGCCCGAGCCTTCGATGCGCGTCATCACGGACACCTTGCGCTACGCGGCGGAGCAGGTGCCGCAGTGGAACACGATCAGTATCAGCGGATATCACATCCGCGAGGCGGGCTCGACCGCGGTGCAGGAGCTGGCCTTCACCCTGGCAGACGGCTTCGCCTATGTGGAGGCCGGGATGGCCGCCGGGCTGAAGGTGGACGATTTCGCGCCGCGGCTCTCCTTCTTCTTCAATGCGCACAACGATTTCTTCGAGGAGATCGCCAAGTATCGCGCCGCTCGGCGGCTCTGGGCGCGGACGCTCCGGGAGAAGTACGGAGCCGCCGACCCGCGGTCCTGGAAACTCCGCTTCCATGCCCAGACCGCCGGATGCACCCTGACGGCCCAGCAGCCGGCCAATAATGTCGTGCGGGTGGCCTACCAGGCCCTGGCCGCGGTCCTCGGCGGCTGCCAGTCCCTCCATACCAACTCGATGGACGAGACCCTCGCCCTGCCGTCCGAGTCGGCGGCTCGGCTCGCCCTCCGCACCCAGCAGATTCTCGCCTGGGAGTCCGGCGTGCCCCAGATTCCCGATCCCCTGGGCGGCTGCTACTTTCTCGAGGCTCTGACCGACCGGATGGAAGCGGAAGCGAGCGCTCTGGTCCGGCGGATCGAGGAGATGGGCGGGATGCTGGAGGCTGTGCGCCGGGGCTTCGTGCGCCGCGAGATCGCCCGATCGGCCGCGGAGGAGCAACGCCGTATCGAAAGCGGCGAACAAGTCGCCGTCGGCGTGAACCGCTTCACCGAGCCGGACGAGAAGCCCGTGGAGATTCTCTCGATCGGCCCGGAGGTGGAGGAGGAGCAGGTCGCACGCCTCCGGTCCTTCAAGGCCCGCCGAGACGCGGGCCGGGTGCGTGAAGCTCTGGCCGGGGTGGAGAACGCGGCCCGGGGCACGTCGAATCTTCTCGAGGCCTTCGTCCACGCCGCACGCCACCGGGCCACCCTCGGAGAGATTTGCGATCGGCTGCGCAGCGTGCTGGGAACGTACCACCAGGAGGCCGAATCGTTCTTCAGGGCGTAAGTGCCGGGGTGGCGCCGTTCGGACAACGGCTTAGGCCGTCACTCCAACTGGCGTTGCGACCAAAGATTGCGGTAGGAGGCCTGCTATGAATACCGAGCCATCTGTTCCAACACCCATCCCTCGGCGCGTCCTGATTGCCAAGATCGGTCTCGATGGACACGACCGCGGTGCCAAGATCATCGCCGCCGCCCTGCGCGACGCGGGTATGGAAGTCGTCTATACCGGCCTGCATCAGACCCCGGAGATGATCGCCGCTACGGCGGTTCAGGAGGACGTGGACCTGGTGGGCGTGAGTATCCTGTCCGGCGCGCACCTGACGCTCGTGCCGAAGCTGCTGAAGCTGCTTGCCGAGCAGCAGGCCGCGGACATCCCGGTCGTCGTGGGCGGAATCATCCCCCGGTCGGACAGCCAGGCCATGGAGAAGCTCGGCGTTGCCCGCGTCTTCACGCCGGGCGCATCGCTTTCCGAGATCACGGCGGCCGTCCGCGAGCTGGCTTCGAAGGCAAGAGCTGCCGCGTCGTGAAATAGGCCCGCCGCCGTGCGGCAGGGAGTAGCGAAGCGCTCGTGCGCTTCGACCGCGTTTCTCGGCCCGCACGGAGCAGAGCCGCCGCTCTGCGGCGGGTGTCGGTGGTTGACGCCGCCGCGGTCGGTATCGGGGGGCATGAATCCAATATGGCTTCGGCGCTCGCAGCCGGAGTGCCACCGCGACAATTCCCAATCGGACGCCGCTTGCTCCGCTGCGTGGGTGACGACCACGACAGCGTTAGATTCTGGCGTAAGTCGTTGGAGTGACGGCAATAGTCTTTAGCCCGGATTTCTCATCCCGCCGGGACGAGAAATCCGGGCTAAGGAGTCACAAGCCAGGCCAGTCGCGAGGCAGGAAAAGGATTTGATCTGACCCCAGCTCGCCGTCTCGTAGCACCACGAACAGCACGGCGGCAACGAGGTCCGCGGACGTGCCCGGGTTGCGGGCATGTCCGCCCTCGCGCAGCCACTCATCCAGGCGGGATATCGCCTCGGCCGACCCCGCGCCTTCGGGCCAGCCGGCGTCCAGCACCTGGCGCGCCCGCCGAGCCGCTTCTTCCGACTCCGCCCGCCCCCGCTTGCGCGCGATCAGGGTGTCCGGGAATTCCGCCATCAGGGACAGGTGCAGTCGAATGATTGGCGTCTCCAGGCCTCGGAAACGGGCACGCTCGGACCGGAATGTGGAGAGGCCGAATCCCAGGACGTCCTCAAAATCGTTCGCATACTGCCGGGCAATCCTGTCCCGGTCCGCGGCCAGAGCCATGGCTTGCCGCAGGGTGCAGGCCGGCGGCTGCGACACGTCCTGGGCATCGACGCGGCCGAGGCCGCCCGGATGGGCGCGGCGGATGGCCTCATAGGCCCACTCCGCGTCCTGGCGCGTCAGGCCGGCGAGCACCTGGGCCACGCCTTCCCGCATGGGTGCACCTCGGGGGACCGCCGCGAGGGGCGCGAACAACAGGATCATGCCGAGGTTGGTATTGCTGGGGACCCGGCGCTGGGTCGCCTCGACCGCCTCGAGGATGGTCCTGCCCACCCCTGCGTCCTCTGCCCGGCCCATCGCTGGCGCCATCGCCATGGCGCTCAAGATGAAGTCCAGATAGGTCACGTCCTCGAAATCGGCGAAGCGGTGCACGTTGCCCGGCTTGCGAGCCGTCACCTCGAGAAGACAGGCGATTTGGGCACATTCCACGATGGAAGGGGGTGTCATGGTTCAAAAACGAATCGCGTGAGAAAACGCTCCTTCGGCTGCGAATGAAATCCGCGGCAGGAGATAACGGGTCTCGGGCCCAGTGCCCGGTGAACAGTATACGCCGGATCATCAAGGCCGTGACGCCGCGAAGGCCAGAAGACGCGCGGCCACGTCCACGCCGGTCGCCGCCGAGATCGCCTGCCAGCCGGGCACCGAATTGGCCTCGATCACGTATGGGCCGCGGCCGTCGGGTCCGTAGAGCAGGTCGATGCCCGCCACTTGCGCATCCAGCGCCCGGGCGGCGGCAACGGCCAGTCTGGCCTCCTGGGCGGAAAGCTCAACCGGCTCGGCCGCGGCCCCTTGAGCCACGTTGGTGCGCCAATCGCCAGTGGACCGGCGTCGCATCGCGGCAATGACCTCGCCGCCCAGCACCAAAGCCCGGAGGTCCCAGCCGGGGTGGTGGATGAATTCCTGGACATACAACACGGCGTCAAGGCGCTCGAGCGTGGTGAAGGTCCGGTACGCCAGCTCCTCATCGTTCACCCGGACCATCCCTTTGCCCAGGGAGCCGAACAGCGGCTTGACAACCACGTCGCGACCCAGCCGGTGGAAAGCATCGAGGGCGGCCTCGGAGTCCTCGCAGACCACGGTACGAGGAACGAGAAGACCCGAGGCTTCGAGCCGGGCGCTGGCGAGAAACTTGTCCACACAGGCCTCGATGGCCCTCGGGCCGTTGATCACGCGAACACCGGACCCCACGAGCCGGTGGAGAAAATCCATCCGGAAGACGATCTGCTCGAGCGATCCGGGAGGAAGGGTGCGAACCAGGACGCAGCCGGTCTCCCGAAGAGAGATGCCTCCGCCCTCGGTCCGGGGAGCGGCCTCCCCCAGGCCGGCGCGCAGCAGCCGGAAGGAGATGGGAACGATGTCGTGGCCGGCCGCCCGGGCGGCCCGTTCCAAGTCCCGCACGTGCCAACCCTTGCTCGAAGTCAGGACGGCGAAGCGCATGGCCGAGACCTCCAGGACGGGGGTGAGGAGACATCCCCGTCCTGGAGGTCTACCTTCCCGGGTTCAGAAGTGGCGGAGCACTTCCACACTCGATGACTACTGGAAAAATGACCGTTCAAGGAGGGCGATGTTCCTGCTTCCGAACTGGAAGGACCGGCCCGTATCGACGTTCTCAAAGGTGATCTCGGCCGGGCTGAAGAGCAGCTTATCGATCTTGTAGAAGTCGTGGTTGTAGCGTTTGAAGATTTCGGAGAACGGATCGCCGTAGTCCGGGGAGGCGCTGGAGGGCGTCTTCGGCCCGATGGTCTCGAGGCTGGCGTCGTCGCCCCGAACGCGGAGCTTCACGGAAGCCCCGTACAGGATGGCGTCATTGGTGCGTCCGATGGCGGCGAGATCGTCCTTGGCGACGGGCGGCATCGGGGCCGAGCCCTCTCCACAGACCACCCGATGAAGGTCAAAGCCAAGCTCCAGGAGCTTGTGCAAAGCGGTCTCCACGGAGCGCGCGACCACCTGGAAGCCGCCAGCCATGCTGGCCGTCGGCGCCAGGAACAGGTAAATCTTCTGGGGCGGGAGGTGAAGCTTGTCCGCCAGGTAGTCGACCACTTCCGCGGAGGGGAACTGGCGGGTTTCGAGCACGCCGAGGGCGACGTCGCATTTTTCACGGCATCCGATGACGTCGAAGAGCGGCTCGGCCCCGTAGAGGGCCCGCATGGGACCCGAGCCGATGGCGAAATACTTGCCGGACGCGATCTGCCATCCCGCGTATTGCGACCCCATGCAGGCCTGGACCGGATACTCGGAACGGACGCACACGAGGGGGCAGGAGGTTCCGGACACGGCATGCTCCTTCCAGCCCACCGTGCCGAGGTTGGCCAAGCAGACGCGGGCGAGCCAGGCGCCGGCGCTGAGGCCGCCCTGAGCCTGGATGCCGAAGTCGAATCCTCGGGCGCCGCGGGGCAGCTCCAAAGGCTTGACGCCCAGGCCCTCGGCGTAGTGCGTGACCTCGCTGACCAGTTGATAGGCCCGATGATTCAGGGATAGGGATGCCGGCATAAGACCTCCTGCTCTTCCACGATGAAGGTGCGGCTGCACCTCCATCGTGGAAGATGATGAGAAGGGTGCGGAAGTGCTGGTGCGCTTCCGCACCCTTCTCATCACGCTTGCCAGACGAGTATCTCTCCTTTTCCGGACTCCACCAGGTCGCCGCTGTAGCGTCGATATCGGCCCTCTCCCGCGGGGACCGGGAGCGACAATTTCCAGGATTGTAGCTTTTTCAGGTACAAAGAGACGAAGGGTGGGCGATAAGTGCAATCATAGCTAAAGGTAGGCAGAAGCTCGACCTGCCTCTGTGAGTCCCCCGGCGTTTCGCCAAAGAAGATCAGGCTGCCGCGCCTCATGCCCGCGCCGGCGCGCACGCCCGGGAGACCTCCCACGAGGATGTTTCCGGCGTGCATGGAGACGCCGGGGAAATCGCCGACCTGGCCTCGGACGGCGATGAGGCCTCGCCGCATGGAGCAACCGACCTCGTTCCTCGCGCTGCCTTCGACGAGGATGACGCCGCCCCGCATCCCGGTCCGGCTGCCGCGGTAGGCCCCGCCAAGAAGGTGTCCAGCGTCGCCTCGGATATGGATTCTGCCAGCCCTCATCTCGGCGCCCGTCCAGTCCCCCGCGTTCCCTCGGACCTCGAGACGCCCGCCAGACATCTCCGCTCCCGCGTGCATCCCCGCATTTCCGTCCACCACCAGCAGGCCACGGGTCATGCCAGCCCCGATGTGCTTCACCCGGCTGCAGTCCCCTTCGATGACTGCGGCCTCGTTCCCATCCCGCAGTCCCACTTCGAAGAAGTCCGCCACCCGAGCCCGCTCGTTGCCGTGGTCAACCTCCAGACGCTCGATCTCCTTCACCGCCAGGCCCTCCAGCCGGTCGGGGCTCAGGCATTCGGCCTCGATAGGGATCGGCGACGCGTTTCTCAGGCGCAAAAGAATCGACATCACCGCCCCTCCGATTTTAGAATCTCGTGCAGGCGGATCAGGTGGGGGCCCAACTTCCCTCCATAGTTTCCGGCCGAGATCCGGAGAATACCCGGCCCGCACGACGCGCGAATGCCCGCCCGCATCGCCTCCTCGACCGGCCCCTGGGCCAGTCCGTCGATGACGATCTCGTAAACCGCGTTCGTGCCCTCCGGCAGCGCGCTCTTCGCCAGGCCGCGCAGCGTGGGACAGAACGCGTCGTTCGTGCTCGCACGGAGCTTCCGGTATCGGCTGCCCACCTTGCTGCCGGAGCGCACGACACCGCCGGGGAAGGGCAGGATCACGTCCCCCCGTCCGGAGATCGCGGCGACCGCCGCCTCCGAGGCCTTCAGGGCCGCCGCCTGGCTCTCCCCCAGGATGAGGAAGTTCCCGCCCGCCACGCCTTTCTGCGTGCCAAACTTGTCCTCGCAGGTAAACTCCCCATCCATGACTGGGATACGCCAGTAACGCCGTCCCGACAGCCACTTGCTGATCTGATAGCCATCCCCGAAGAAGCGGAGCTGCCCACCGATCTGGATGTGCTTCTCGGTCACCGGGAGACCATTGTAGCAGGCGGTCGTCGGACAGGTCATCACGCATTGGCCCACCCGGTTCATCACGGCCTTCTGGAGCGCGTCGCGGTTGAAGGCGAAGAAGAGCAGGCTGACGCCGGGCCGGCCGTCCGGCGTCTCCTCCGGGGCCACCATGCGCTCGATTCCCGCCTCCGCGTCGCACGAGATGACCGACGTCGCGTAGCCGGTGGCCACCTGCGCCACGGTGCGGACCCAGGGCTCGGTTTCCGCGGTGACGACGCACCGGGCCGCGGTCATCGGAAACGCTTCGGCGAAGGTGTCCTCGATCTCGACTTCGTTGAGAATCATTTCGGGATTTTCTACCCCAAGTGCCGTTGAAAAGCAAAGACTGACGCTGCCCCATCCGGACGCCGCGTCCAGTGGATTCCGAGCGCTTCTTGAATATCTCCGCATTCCCCAGCGTCTAACGCGGAAATTCGAATGCAGGACCCAGGGAGGCCTCTGCGTAAGAACAAGTATCTATTGAAATCCGCTGCGCCCTTCGGGCTCGCGGATTTTAGAGGCAGGGTCGGCCCGGCTTCGCCGGCCCAACCCTGGCGGGTGAGCAGAAGTCAGTAACTCAAATTTCCAACTTCTGAGTTTATCTGAGATCATCTCGATTGGACGCACGTCGAGATCGGGATCGGGATCGAGAAAAATCTTATATGATTAAAGCGCAACTGAAACTTGAAAAGTCTTTTCAAGTTTGGCGCCCCAAACGCCTATGTCCAAGACATGTGGTTTTTCTTCTACTGGCGGGTCTAATGGACGCTGGGGACGCCGGGTCAGAGGCTATCCACGCGCAGGAAGCGCCCAGAGCGGAATTCGAATACACCCTGGAGGGGCCATACACCCACCGAAATCTGGGCCTCTTCCTTGTCCATGGCGCCGATCGGTCTCTCGGAAAGAAATTTCTGACCTTGCAGGAGGCTCTCAAGGGCCAGCAAGCGGTGGTCCATGAGACGGAAAATGTCAATGAGCTTGCCGTGGAGAATGTGAACGAGGAGTCGTTCGTTTACATCCAGGCCGGGGACGTCGTCACGGGAGGAAAGCAAGACAGAGTGCTTGCGCTGGACCTCCTCTTGGGGCCCCGATCCGGCAAGGTGTCCATCGCCTCTTTTTGCGTGGAACGTGGTCGATGGAGTCGCCGCGGAACTGAGTACGACTCGATTTTCGGCGGCTCCGACCACCAGCTTCCAACCAAGGGTCTCAAGTTGGCAATGAAATCGCAGCAGTCCCAGTCGCAGGTGTGGTCGGAAGTGGCTATGAGCAATAACGCGATCTCGCTCAATGCAGCCTCGGTCCTCACTGAATCAACGCGGGAACTTCGAGATTCGGACGTAGAATCCGGGAAGGCATCGACCTTTTCCGCGACGGCCGGTGAGTATAGCGTGCCGCCAGCGCTTGCGGGTACGGGGAGTGAATCCTCCGCGCGCCAGCAGCCTGAGGAGGATGGGGGATCCGCAATTTCAAATGGAGGAGGTGCCGTCATGGCCTCGGATGATTCGCAGGCCATGACGGGCGCGGTCACCGTGATTGGCATCACTGACCATGTAGGGACAGTCACGGGTCTGGCTATCGTCAGCGTGGATGGGATTGCTGAAACGGTTTCTGGAGGTCTTACGATTGCGGCAGATTCAAGCCTCAACGCGACCCTCGATAACCCGGAGGTCCAGAAGGCTGCCCAGGAATACCTCGAACCGCTTCTGGCCATCACCGAAGGAAAGGAAGACGTGATCGGCTTCGTGTATGCCGTCAACGGGAAGATCAGCTCGGCCGAGGTGTATGGGTCGAGTGATCTTTTCAAGAGGATGTGGCCGAAGCTGCTCCAGGCAAGCGCGATGGAGGCTATCGCTGACTTTCGGAAGGAACAGGCCTTCGAAGAAGTCACAAGCGACGCGGTGCAGGCCTTCCTGGTGAAAGCGAAGGCAGGGAAACTCTCGGAGAAAGAAATTCAGAAGGGTGTGAAGCTCTTGACCTGCGAGACGGATGAAATCCTATTCTCCGAGACTCGTGAGGTGAGCGATGGCGATGCGTGGATTCACCGGAGCTATCTGAGTCAATCGTCCCGGGAATAGTTCGGCACTATTTCCGGGACGATTGACTATCTCAGGCAAGACCTGAAACATGGATTCAAGTATCGGCTTACTGCTGACTACCACGACGGCGCTAAATCCTTGCGGAGACTCGATTCTCGGGCCGCAGGACGGCCATCCTCGCTGGAGTTACGCCTTTAGGCGTGGTTCTACTCGGACAACGGCTAAAGCCGTCACTCCAACGACTTACGCCAAAATGTAGCGCCGTCGTACTACTTACTATTTACTTCCCAAACTGGCGACGCATTCCCCGCGGGGCAGGTAATGTTCGTCAACCGCGTAATTGGCGAACTGGATCGTGTAGTGTTCCTCAAACCACTCCTGGATTTCTGAAACCAGCTTCTCATCGTAAGCGGGCGCCACGTGGAACGTCCGGCCCGTGGGGGCATTCCGGATCTGCCCCTCCTCCACGATGACTTCCCCGTCCTTCAGCACTATCCGGGGCAAGGAAAACATCTTCGTCCGGTCCGGGTCCGGCGTGTAGATCGTGATATCCGCATCGGCCCCAGGTCCGAGATGTCCCTTGTTTCGAAGGCCGAGAATCCGTGCCGGCGCAGCCCGAGTGATAATGGCGATCTCGGAAAGCGAGTAGGCCCGGTCGAGGTCCTTCAGGACGCTTCTTTTCATCACTCGTGGATGGACGCTTTGAAGGACCTCACGCCGGTAGTCCGGCTCCATCAGCAGATGGATGATCTGGGGGTAGGACAGGAACGTGCCGCCGTTGGGATGGTCCGTGCTCAGGACGATGCGCCAGGGGTCCCGGGCGAGGAGAAACCACTCCAGCCCGATGGCCCATTGCATGGCGTGGATGAAGCTGTGGTCCTTGTACTCGATGGGCACGATTCCGCATCCTGCTTCGTTCTCGGTATCCGCGCTGAACCACTTCCGGCCGGTGACCTGATGGAGGAAGTATCCCAGGGGCCCGTCGCCCGTCATGGACGTGGTGTCGCCGAAGACGACCTGCCCGACGTCGACGGTCAGGTTCTCGTGGGCGTTGACGACATCGACCAGGGGTGCGACTCGGGAGGCGAAGCTGCCGCCGTCGTCGGGGCCTCCGCCATAGCTGTGGAACTGGACGTGGGTCAGGTGGGCGCGGCGTCCCTCGAGGGCCTCCATCGTCGCCAGCGTCGTCTTCCAGTTGCCCGGCAGACCGAGGTTGTTACAGTGGATGTGCAGCGGATGGGGCAGCCGCAGGTCCGACGCGGCCTGGGCCAGTTCCACGATGATCTGCCTGGGCGTGACGCCAAAATGTTCCACCGGGTCGTCCAGGCCAGTCACGTTGCCGTGCCCGGCCTTCCACTCCTCCACGCCGCCGGGATTGACGGCCTTGACCGCATAGCCCTTGGCCGCGCCCAGCAGCCAGGCGACGTAATGGCGCAGGCGAGCACGGTCGCCCGACCGGATTTGCTGCATGACGTAATGATTGTTCCCCATGAGCACGAAGAAGCCCTTGTCGATGATGGGCGTATCGTGGAGCTCCTCGTGGGCATGGCGGGCCGCCAGGGGCGGTATGGCGGCGTCGAAGGCCGTAGTGTAGCCCAGGCCGGTATACTTGTAACCGGTAGCAAACGTGCTGGGAACGCTTCCGGTGGTGCCCGAGCGCGTCCGCGGCGTGCGCCGCACCGGCTCGGCCCTTCGCTTCTCCTCGGGCCTCATTTTCCGGGCGACATTGACCTTGGGCCCCGCGATGTGACAATGCATATCGACGCCGCCAGCCATGACGACCAGGCCCGAGGCGTCCAGGACGCGGTCAGGCCGCACCGACGGGACAGCCGGAGGCGGGATGATCTTGCCGTCCCGAATCCAGACATCCCGGACCTCACCATCGAGTCCTTGGACCGGGTCGACAACTCGACCGTTGACGATCTGGAGGAGCGACATCGAAGCGTCCGGTGGAAAGAGGAGACGTGTTCCGGGCCTTGTGGCCCCGACGATTCGTTGTTTCGACACAAGAATCTATTGAAATCCGCTCCGCCCTTCGGGCTACGCGGATTTCAGATTTGCCGTCCATGGCAAAAAGCAGAACCTTCAAGACCGCGGAAGGATAACTCGCGAACTGGAAAAAATCTAAAACATTTTCGAGTTTGGCGTCGGAAGCGCCTTGTTCACCTGGCGAGGAATGGCAAACGCGGCGTGGTTGCTCTTCCCCGCAGGCGCAGCGGCGTGGCTGCTCCGCCTGGAAGCGAAATAGGGGACAGGACGATTGCGACGGCCACGAGAAGGCACTAACATGGCGATTCTATTCTTTGGAATTCGCGCCGCGCCGCATCCGAACGGATGGGTCAGGAGGTTGCCATGTCGATTCGAGCTGCGGTCATGCAGAGGCCGGGGGAAATCACGGTGGAGACGTTTCCTCGGCCGGCCACCGATGCCCATTCCCTGCTGTTGCAAATCTGCGAGGTCGGGGTCTGTGGCAGCGATCGCCACATGTACCTCGGCCATGCGAACGTCCGTTTTCCCCTGATTCCCGGCCACGAGATGGTGGGAACGGTGGTGGAACGCGGGACGGCCATCGAGGACCGCATGGCGGTCCTGGGGGGGCAGGTGAAAGTGGGCGACCGCGTGACGGTAGTGCCCAGCTCGCGCCCGTGCGGCAAGTGCTGGTACTGCCTGCACGTGCCGCACAAGCCCGCCCTGTGCATGAGCCGGACGATTTATGGCTTCCGGACCTGCACCGAGCCGCCGCACCTGTTCGGCGCCTTTGCGGAATTCATGGCGGTCCACGCGCACTCATGGGTCTTCAAAATTCCCGATTCCCTGCCGCCGGACCGGGTGGTACTCATCGAGCCTGCGGCCGTGGCGACTCGGGCCGTGGAGCGCGCCCTGGGGGTCGGCATTCCGCACATCGGAGAAGGCTACGGCATCGGCAAGCGCATCGTGGTGGCCGGCGCGGGCCCCATCGGCGTCCTTGTCGCCGCCGTCCTCCGCTCGACCGGGGCTGGCCTCATCGTGGTCACGGACGCGGTGGAAAGCCGACTCGACCTGGCCCGGAAGATGGGAGCGGACGAGACGCTGAATATCACCCGGACGTCCTCGGAGGAGCGGGCGGCCCGCATCCGGGAGCTGACGGATGGGGTAGGAGCCGACGTGGTGATCGAGTGCGCTGGGGTCCCGGCCGCGTTCCTGGAGAGCCTGCAGCTCGCTCGGAGGGGCGGCCGGGTGGTGGAGCTGGGGCACTATACGGACTCGGGCGAGGTGCCCGTGCGCCCGCACCAGGTCTGCCAGAAGGATTTGGACGTCCTCGGATGCTGGTCCTATCCGCCGATGCAATTTCAAACGGCGATGGACTTTTTGGCCAGGACACCCGTGCCGGTGGAACGGATGATCACGCACCGCATGGCCATCCAGGACCTGAAGCCGGCCATCGAAATGCTGGCGCAGCCGGGCGTCATGAAGGTGGTTCTGACGCCCGGGCGATGAGGGGAATTCGAGGATGAAGTATCCAACGCTGCTGCTTTTCGGCGCCCCGGGCACTGGCAAGGGAACGTGGGGCAAGGTGCTGGGCGGGGTACCCGGCTTCCATCATCTCTCCAGCGGCGACCTGTTCCGCAGCCTGAATGCCTCCTCGCGGATCGGTGCGCTCTCCATGTCCTATATCCTGCGCGGGGAACTGGTGCCCGACGACGTCACGGTCGATCTCTGGCGGGAACACATGGACGGACTGAACCAATCGGGCCGATTCAACCCGCAGAAAGCTCTGCTGCTCCTCGACGGCCTGCCACGGAATCGGAGACAGGCCGAGTTGCTGAAGGATGACCTCGAGGTCAAGCTCATCCTGTCGCTGGTTTGCAGCGACCGCCAGGTTCTTCTGAGCCGCCTGAGGCGGCGCGCCGCCATCGAACACCGCCATGATGATACGAACGAGGAGACGATCCGGCGGCGCTTCGAGGTGTACGAACAGCAATCGGCGGACATGCTGGCGTGGTATCCGAAATCGTTGATTGCTGAGATCGACGTGGTAACGTCCGTGGTGCAGATTCTCCACCAGATTAGCTCGGTGCTGGCCTCCCGGCTCGTCGAGGGGCCCCCGGCGTGAAAAGGTTCTCATGCGCGAGTCATCTCTGAAATTCCTGAAGGAGCTCCTGGAGACCCCGAGCCCGTCGGGCTACGAGCAGCCGGTTCAGCGGGTGGTCCGCGCGTGGGCCAAGAAGCATGCGGATGAGGTTCGGACCGATGTGCACGGGAACGTGATTGCGGCGTTGAACCCGAAGGGCCGGCCGCGGGTCATGTTGGCGGGCCACTGCGACCAGATCGGGATGATGGTCCAGCACGTGGATGACAAGGGTTTCATCTTCGTGAATCCGATCGGCGGGCACGACACGATGGTCCTTCTGGGCCAGAACGTGACGGTGTGGGGCGAGGACGGTCCCGTGCACGGCGTCATGGCGCGCAAACCCATCCACCTGCTGCGCGGCACGAGCGAGGAGGCCAAGCCGCCCAAATTTACGGACCTCTGGGTGGACATCGGCGTCCGAACCAAGGACGAGGCGCGCCAGTACGTGCAGATTGGCGATCCCGTCACCTTCCGACTGGGCTTCACCGAGCACATCAACCATCGCGCCAGCGCCGTCGGGTTCGATGATAAGAGCGGCGCGTGGGTGGTCATGGAGGCCCTGCGACTGCTTCAGGGCAAGCGGCTCGACGCGGCGGTCTTCGCCGTCTCCACCGTGCAGGAGGAGTTGGGACTCCGCGGCGCTCACACGAGCGCGTTCGGGATAGACCCGCAAGTCGGCATAGCCGTGGACGTCACCTTCGCCACGGACCATCCGGGCATGGACCCGAAGGTTTCTGGCGAGGTGCAGGTGGACGCGGGGCCCGTAATTGCCCGGGGCCCGAACATCAATCCGGTCGTCTGCACGCAGCTTCAGAAGGTGGCCCGGCGACGGAAGATACCCTACCAGCTCAACGGAGTCTCAAGGCCTACGGGTACCGATGCCAATGCCATCCAAATCTCACGGGCCGGCGTCGCCGCCGGGCTGGTCAGCATCCCCAACCGCTACATGCACAGCCCCGTGGAACTGGTCTCCTTGAAGGACCTCGAGCACGCCTCCAGGCTGCTGGCGGAATTCGTCCTGGCGGTGAAGCGGGACACGGATTTCACCCCTTAGTTTTTGTTGCGGGAACGGACTTCCGCCGTTTCATCCACGGAATCTCCATCGGCGGTCTGACGGCCGCCCGGCACGGAGAAGCCGTCAGACCCTGGAAGAGCCGGGAAGAAAATTCTGGGTTCTCTGGCTTCTCGCGGTCTTGGCACGGGCAGACCCGCTCATTTCGATTTAACGCTTTCTTCATCAGCAATTTACAATTCATTGAGAACCTTACTAGGGATGCGACAAGAGGCAAAATCCGGCCTGGAGAATGAAAAAGGATGAACACGAGAAGTAAGGGGGAAGCACACGGGTCACGGCCCCGGCGAGGGAATCGGGCCCCCGGGTTGGTACTGGCTGTGCTGTGCCTCTCCGGGTGCGGCGTGAGCAGGAAGGCCGTGATGATCAAGGGCTCGGATACGATGGTCAACCTGGTCATGGCCTGGGCCGAGCAGTTTCGTGCGGACCATTGGGGCGTCCTGGTTGGGGTGACGGGGGGAGGATCGGGCACGGGGATCGCCGCCCTCATCAACGGGAGCACGGACTTTGCGATGTGTTCACGCGAGATCAAGCCGAAGGAGGTGGAGATGGCGCGGGCCCGCGGGGTACAGCCCAAGGAATACCTGGTGGCCCTGGATGGCTTGGCCGTGGTCGTGCATCCGGACAATCCCGTGGATGCTCTAACCTTGGAGCAGCTTTCGGCGATTTTTTCTGGGAAGATTCGGAACTGGAAGGAACTGGGGGGACGGGAAGCTGAGATTGTCGTACTGTCCCGGGAAGTGAACTCGGGGACGCACGTGTATTTCAAGGAGGCCGTGCTCCAGATGGGGAGGAAGGACCGGCACGACGAATTTGGGGAGGAGGCGCTGCTGCTTCCCTCCTCGCAGGCGATTGCGGATGAGGTGGCGGGCAACCCGGCGAGCATCGGGTACTACGGCATGGGCTACATCAGCGCGCGCCAGAAGGTGGTCCGGGTAGCTCAGGACAACCGCAGCGGGTATTTTGCGCCGACGGCGGAGAACGTGGTGTCGAAGAAGTATCCCATCTCACGGCCGTTGCTGTTTTACACGAATGGCGAGCCGGAGAAGGGAAGCCAGGCTGCGGAGTTTCTGGGATTCATTTCCAGCGCCCGCGGCCAGGCCATTGTGCTCAAAGAGGATTTCGTGCCGGCGCGCTCGCCGGACGACTCCGCTGCTGAGGAGAAGGAGCCATGAATCGCTGGTCCGAGCGGATGATCGAGGCGGCCATCCGGTTCAGCGGTTTCGTCTCCATCGCCTTCGTGGTGATGATATTTTTGTTCCTCCTCACCGAGGGGCATGCCCTTTTTCGCGTGACGGGCCTGACGGATTTCCTGCTGGGCCGGAACTGGCATCCCATCTCGACCCCTCCTCAATTCGGCATTCTGCCTCTGTTGCTGGGCTCCCTGGCGGTGACGGCCGGGGCCTCGATGATGGCCGTTCCCCTCGGCATCGGCACTGCGGTCTTCATCGCGGAGGTGGCCCCCAAACGGCTGGCAGGCATCCTGAAGGTCGGTGTCGAATTGATCGCCGCCATCCCGAGCGTGGTCATCGGCTTCGTGGGCATGGTGCTCGTCGCCCCGGTGGTCCGGGAATTCTTCAGCCTCCCGGTCGGCCTGACCGCCTTCACCGGCTCCCTGATGCTGGCGCTGATGTCGATGCCGACGATGGTCAGCATTGCGGAGGATGCGATCCATGCGGTGCCGAGGCAGTACAAGGAAGCGGCGCTGGCCATGGGTGCGACGCGCTGGCAGGCCATCTACCGCGTGATCCTGCCTGCGGCCCGGCCCGGCATCCTGGCGGCCGTCATGCTGGGCATCGGCCGGGTGGTCGGCGAAACCATGGCCGTGATGATGTGCACCGGCGGGGCCGTCGCCATCCCTTCCACGCTGCTCCAGCCGGTGCGGACCATGACCGCGACGATCGCTGCTGAGATGGGTGAGACGGTCCGCGGCAGTCCCCATTACAACGCGCTTTTCGCCATCGGCATCGTCCTGTTCCTGATCACCTTGATCATCAATGTGACGGCCGATCTGGTCATCCACCGGGGCCGGAGGGACAGCCCATGAGCGCGCGCCATGCCCAAACGATAGCTTTCGCCCTGCTGGCCCTCTCGACCCTTCTCGTCGTCCTGCCCGCGCTGTTCATGGTCTTCTTTCTGGTGAGGAACGGCCTGCCCGCCCTGAGCGCCGAGTTCCTGCTTGGAGAACCGAAGGACGGGATGAGAGCGGGCGGCATATTCCCTGCCATCGTGGGGTCCTTCTGCCTGGTCGTCGGGGCCATCACGGTCTCCGTGCCGATCGGCGTACTGACCGCCATCTACCTTTCCGAGTACTCGAGCGATAGCGCCTTCACGCGGCTCGTGCGCCTGGCCATTCTCAACCTGGCGGGCGTGCCTTCCGTCGTCTATGGGCTCTTCGGCATGGGTCTGTTCGTCTACTTCCTGGGGTTCGGCCAGTCCATCATGGCCGGCGCCCTGACCCTCTCCATCATGAACCTGCCCGTGATCATCACGGCCACGCGGGAGGCGCTCCAGAGCGTCCCGCCGTCGTTCCGGGAAGTCAGCCTGGCCCTGGGGGCCACCCGGTGGCAGACCGTTCGTTACGCGGTGCTGCCCAATGCGATTCCTGGGATTCTGACCGGCGTGATCCTGGAGGTGAGCCGGGCGGCGGGCGAAACGGCCCCGATTCTCTTCACGGTGGCGGCCTTCTACCTACCGGGACTTCCACAGTCGGTGTTCGATCCCGTCATGGCGTTGCCCTACCATCTCTACTCGATCTCGACGCAGGTGCCGAACATCAGCGCCGGAATGCGGTACGGGACGGCGTTGACTCTGGTCGGCCTGGTGCTGAGCGTCAATGTTGTAGCTATCTTCTTACGGGCGCATTTGCGCAGGAAGCGGCGATGGTAGCAGCACAGCCCGACATCCGGCCGAAAATCCGATCGGAGGAATGGAGTGTCTGGTACGGGGAACGCCAGGTTCTGAGGTCGGTCACCCTCGGCGTGCGGGCGAACGAAATTCTGAGCATCATCGGGCCGGCCAACAGCGGGAAAACGACTTTTCTCAGGTCTTTGAACCGCCTGATCGATGTGGCCCGCGGCGTGCGGACGTCGGGGCGTCTGTACCTGGACGAAGAGGACATCCGTGAGGCCCGTGAGGTCGAGGCTCTGCGGAAGCGCGTGGGCATGGTACTGGCGCTGCCAGCCCCTCTCAATCTGAGCGTATTCGAGAACGTGGCGTATGGCCCTCGCCGCCACCACATCGGCGAGCGCGCCCGACTCGAGGAAATCGTGGAAAAAAGCCTGCGCGCCGCGTACCTGTGGGATGAGGTGAAGGACCGGCTTCACGTGTCCGGTTTCGCCCTCTCGGGGGGCCAGCAGCAGCGCCTCTGCATCGCGCGGACCTTGGCCGTCGAGCCGGAGGTGATCCTTTTCGATGAGCCCTGTTCGGGCCTGGACCCGATTTCGACTGCTCGGGTGGAAGAGGCGATGATCGGATTGAAGAAAAAATACACCCAAGTCCTCGTCACCAACAACAACATGCAAGCGGCGCGGGTGGGGGATCGGACCGCATTCTTCCTCATGGGGGAGCTGATCGAGCTCGGGGAGACTCGGGCGATCTTTACGGCCCCGAAAAACCAGAAGACCGAGGGGTATCTCTCCGGGAGGTTCGGATGAACGAGGGGAATGCCGGAAAGCCTCCCGGGGCAATGGCCGGACCGCCACGGCGGACGGTGACCGCGTTGGAGGCCGCGGAAAGAGTGTCCGGTCCGACGCCGCTGGCTGAGGCGCCTGAGACGATCGTCGAGGTCCGGAATTTCAATCTCTATTACGGCGCGTTCCAGGCCTTGAAGAACATCAACGTGAAGATCGTGCGCCGGGCCATCACGGCCATCATCGGACCCTCCGGTTGCGGAAAGTCCACGCTGCTGAGGTCGGTGAACCGCATGAACGACCTGGTGCCGGGAGTGAAGACGGCGGGGCAGATTCTGGTGGACGGCGAGGATATCCACGGCCTCGGGGCCGAACCCGTGGCCTTGCGCAAAAAAGTCGGTATGGTATTCCAGCGTCCCAATCCCTTCCCGCTCTCGGTGTTCGAGAACATGGCCTTTGGGCCAAGAATCCACGGGACGTTCCGGAAATCGGAAATCCACGAAGCGGTGGAGCGAGGCCTTCGCGCGGTGCTGCTATGGGACGAGCTGAAAGACCGGCTGAAGGCCTCGGCCCTCTCGCTTTCTCTCGAGCAGCAGCAGCGCCTCTGCATTGCGCGGCTTCTGCCCGTCAAACCGGAACTTCTGCTCATGGACGAGCCCTGTTCGGCGCTGGACCCTCTGGCGACGGAGCGCGTCGAGGAGTTGATGCAGGAAATGAAGGAGAATTACAGCATCGTCGTCGTAACGCATAATATGCAGCAGGCATCCCGCGTCTCGGACCACACGGGCTTCATGCTGCTGGGTGAACTTGTGGAATTCGGCGAGACCCGTGAAATCTTCACGCATCCGCACGACCACCGTACCGAGGATTACATCACGGGCCGGTTCGGGTAGTAGACGACTTCGCAAGTGCATCCGCACTGCCGAAGACGTGGACTCTGGACATCGGTCGAGCACGCCAGTGGGGGAAGCGCCTCGGATTCCGGTGAGACGTGCGAGGAGGGAGCAGAAGCATGAGCACTCATCTTGAGCGGGACCTCAACCAGTTGAAGCGCAATCTCCTGGAGATGGGCCAGATGGTCGAGACGGCCATCACCCAGGCCCTCGAGGCCCTGGTCCAGAGGAAAGCGGGAATTGCCGAGGAGGTCATCACCCGGGACGACCTCGTGGACCAGCGGGAGATTGCCATCGAGGAGGAGTGTCTAAAAATCCTGGCCTTGCATCAGCCGGTGGCGGCGGACCTGCGTTTCCTGGTTGCTGTGATGAAGATCAACAACGATCTGGAGCGCATGGCGGACCACGCCGTGGATATCGCTGAACGGGCCATCTCCCTCCTCTACTACGATGACGTTCCGCTCAAGAATGAGCTCCAGGCCATGGCCGTCGAGACCAACACCATGGTCCGGAGCAGCCTGACCAGCCTCGTGAACAACGACGTCGATATCGCCCGACGCGTCATCGAGCATGACGAGGTCGTGGATGGACTCAACCGCCAGATCATCAGCGAGGTGCGGGAGGGGATGCGGTCCCAGCCGGAGGTTGTGGACCCGGGCAGCCACGTTCTGAACATTGCGCACCACATCGAGCGGGTGGCGGACCTCTCCACCAATATCGCACAAGACGTGCTCTACGTGGTCGAGGGAAAGATCGTGCGGCACGAGCGGAGACCGGTCGATCGTCCTGCCGGCCCCAAATCTTAGCGAAGAGGCTTTGCTTCGCAGAGCCGCCGTTTCTCAGGGAAAAAAAGGTTGATGAAGATCGCTCTCATTGAAGCGGGACATTGGCATGCGCCTCTGTACGGCCAGGCGCTCATCCAGAGCGGGGTCACGGTGTGCGCGGTCAGCGATCAAGACCCTGCCGCGTCGGAACGCGTCGCGCAGAAATTCGGATGCCCGAGCTACCCTTCACCCGAGGCCCTGGTGGAGAAAGAAGGGCCCGATCTTCTCTTCGCATTCGGCGTCCATGACGAGATGCCGGGCCTCGCACTGAGACTGGTCGAGATCGGAGTCCCTTTCGTCATGGAGAAGCCGATGGGACTCCGATGGAAGGATGTCCTCCGCGTGGCCGAGGCCGTGGAAGCACGAGGCCTCTATGCCGGCGTGGACCTGGTCTCCCGCTGCTATCGGCTGATGGAGCGGCTGGCCGCACTGCGGGCCGCCCGAGAATTGGGACAAGTCAACGTGTTTTATCACCGGCTTCTCGCCGGCGATCCCCTGCGCTATGCGCAATGGGGCGTGCCCTGGGTCATCCAGAAAACCCGGTCCGGCGGAGGCTGCCTGTACAACTTCGGGCCCCACGTGCTCGATCTCTTCATGCTCCTCACCGGTGAACCCATCGAGTCGGTCTACTGCCTGACCTCGACCGCGGTGCATCGCCTCGAGGTGGAGGAATACGCTGCCATCACTGCCCGGACGCCGTCCGGAGCGATTGGCAATCTCGAGGTGGGTTACCTGTGTCCCGGGGGCGGGTACGAGCGCGCCTACAGCGTTTCGACCACGAGATTGCTCGTCTCCACGTCCAATCCGAACGGCGGAGTGATCCAGTACCGCGACGGGCGGACGGAATCGCTCGGTGATGAGGCGGTGGACTGGGCGCTCCTCTACGTCCGGGAGACGTTGCGGCGCTTCCAGAACGGAGAAGCGCCGGTGGCCACGATCCGAGACATGGCCAGGGCGCTCCAGGCGGTCAATGCGGCCGAAGAGTCCTCTGCAACCGGTCAGGTGGTTCGGCTGGCCGAGTCGCCGCAGCTTCAGGCCAAGCTCCGGGGAGCTTGCGGCCCCTTCTAGGCCCTGGCGGTCCCTGGCGGGACAACGGCGGCCGAAGAAGGTATACTGGAGTTCCAGGAGACGGAATGGCCGCTGCATCTCCGTCCCCGGAAAACAGAAGCGTACTGGTTTTTCTTTTTCATTTTTCGATGGGGGCAGCCGTGAGCACGGCGGAAATGACGGCTCAGAGAACTCTCGAGGTTGTCGTGGCGAGCAGCGCGGGCACGTGCTTCGGCGTTGAGGCGGCCATCGATATCGCCGAGCAGCAGAAGAAGCCCATCCTCGGCCCCCTCGTGCATAACCCGCAGATCGTGGCGGACCTGGGCTCCCAGGGCATTCCCATCCTCGAGCGCTACCAGTCCCTGCCCAGCCTGAAAGCCCAGGGTTTCAGCGAGGTCATTATCACCGCCCACGGCTATCCCAAACAGCTCAAGCAGCAACTCGTCGCTCACGGCATCCGTTTCCACGACGCGACATGCCCGGTGCTCCTCAAGTGGGTCTATCGGAAGATCGAGCGGTTCGAAAAAGAGGGCTACCACATCATCCTGGTCGGGAATCCGAAGCACGCCGAGATCATTGCAAGCCGGAGCTACTCGGAGCGCATCAGCGTCGTGTACTCGGAAGAGGAGATTGACGGCCTGCCGGACAATCTGGGCAAGACGGTGGCGATCTGTCAGACCACGATCACCCGGGAGAAGTTCCAGAAGCTTGTGGATTACATCCGGAAGACGAAGTACCCCGATCTGAGGGCGGTGGATACCCGCTGCAAGCCGGTGAAGAACCAGCAGGAGGCGGTGGAAAGCCTGGCCCAGTGGGTGGACGCCATGCTGGTCATCGGCGGCTTCGACTCGAGCAACACGACGAATCTCGCCCGGCTGGCGGCGAACTTTCTTCCGGAGACCACCTATCACATCGACTCGCCGGCGATGATCAAGGTCGATTGGCTGAAGGGCATCCGCTACCTGGGAATCGCGGCGGGCACCTCGACCCCGAAGAGCCAGATCGAGGACGTGAAGAAGCGGGTGGCGGAGCTGTTCCGCGGTACGGTGCTGTTCCGCGTGGAGAAGGAAGACGGCGATCCGATGGATTTTGAGGAGGAAGCCAGGATCGAGATGTAGTTGCCGAAGCGCTGCCTCAGACCGACCCGTGGTGCTCGAGCGATTCGAACCGAACGGGAATGCGGCAAGCGCTTCACTCCTGGGTTGGCGGTTCTGCGGACGGCTGCTCAATCCTGAGAACCTGCGCCATGAGGAGTTCTCGGAAGGTCATTCTGGGCATCGTCGCCATGGCTTCTTGCTGGCTGGCCACGGCCCTGGTGCTTCACTGGGTCGAGCCGGAGCCTTTGACGGCTGACCAAATCCTGGCGAAGGCGGACTGGAAGCCGGAGGAGCTTGCGGCGGCCCTGGGGTCCGCCACACTCGAGAGCGAATCGTTCGAGAAACGCCGGGCCGTCCTGGAGCATGTCCGCAGCCATCTCGAAAAGCTGCCCGCTCCACGCCGGCAGGAGATCGTGCGGGCGATCACCGCCCAGCGGCTGGAGCGATTCCGGCAGCACTGGAATCGACTCAGCTCCGGGGAGCAGAAGAAGCTGGTCGAGGAGCGTCTCGAGGAGCTTCGGGAGCGGGGCCGGAACGCCACGCCTGAGGAACGCGAGCGGGCCAAGGAGCGCCTGCAGAGCCCGGAGGGGCAACAGTTCATCAAGTCGGCCATGGAACAGTTCGAACAGGCGCTCAATGCAGACGAACGGGCGGCCCTGACCCCTCTGGTTCGGGAGTGGCTATCGCAGATGGAGTCGCTGTGAACTTAGCGAAACGTTGCCTCAAACCGACCCGTGAGCCTCTGGCGACCAGAACCGAAATAGGGTACGGCAAGCGCTTCGCCAAAAAGCACTCGATTTTGGAGGTGCGGATGCGCTTCCAAACTCGAGGAGAAGGACAACGGCGTTCCGCTGGGCTGACTCTGCTGGAACTGGTCGTCGTGGCGGCCATTCTCGGCCTGCTCGCCGCGATCCTTGTGCCTGGACTGGGTCGAGGCGGCAGCCTGGCCAGGCAGGTCCGATGCCTCGACCACCTGCGGCAGGTCGGCCTGGCTCTGAGGGCCTATACGGCGACCAACTTCTACTGCCTGCCGGATTGCACCCGCCGGCCGAGCCTGCCGCCCCTGGGCGAGGAGAATCTTCCGGGCCTCGCCAGCATCCTCATGCCCTGGTTGGATGAACGCCGCGTGCTCCAGTGCCCCGGCGACGACGGCCGATTCATGCGCCTCGAGGGGACCAGCTACGAATGGAACTCTCTGCTCAACGGCAAGGCGGTGGGCCAGGAGCGGCTCATCGTCGTTGGCGTCTCCCTCGAAGTGCCCCTCGTGTCCGACTATGAGCCCTTCCATCTTCCCGCCGGAAAGCCCGGGAAGAACTTTCTGTACGCGGACGGGTGCGTCCTCTCCCAGCTCCGATGAACGCCGTCGAGCTTTTTTCCCTGACCAAGCGGTTCGGACGCCGCGTTGCCGTTGAGGCGCTCGATCTCCGGGTGGCCGAGGGGCAGGTCTTCGGCCTCCTGGGACGAAACGGAGCGGGCAAGAGCACCACCATCAAGATGATGCTCGGCCTGGTCCATCCCGATGCGGGCGTCGTACGCCTGATGGAACGCGACCTGGCGGCCGAACATGACCGTGCCCTGGAGCACGTCGGCGCCCTCGTGGAGCGTCCCGCCTTCTACCCGTACCTCACGGGCCGGAAAAACCTCGAGCTGCTCGCCCGGTGCGGCCATTCCGCCTTCCGCCAAAGAATGGAATCACTGGCCGAGCGGCTCGGGATCGCGGACCGTCTGGGTGACCGGGTCGGGACCTACTCTCAAGGCATGCGGCAGAAGCTGGGGCTGGTTCTGAGCCTTCTGCCGGATTCCCGCCTCGTCATTCTGGATGAGCCGACCAACGGCCTTGACCCCCACGGCATTCGGGAGGTGCGCCGCTTCCTTCAGGAGCTTGGCCGGACCGGCGACGTCACCCTGTTCCTCAGCAGCCATTGGCTCGCGGAGGTGGAGCAGATCGGCACCCACCTCGCCGTCCTCGAGCTCGGTCGGGTCATCGCCTGCGGCGGCCTCAAGGACCTTCTCCATCCCGGGGGAGAAGTCGAGGTCCGGGTGGACCGTCCCGGGGAAGCAGCAAAATTCCTGGAAGGCCTCGGAGGCCATCGTGTGAAGTCGGCGTCGGACGGCAGTTTGCGCGTTTCTCTGGAAGAGATGGACGCATCGGAATTGAACGCCCGCCTGGTCGCCGCCGGCTATCGCGTCCAGGAGCTTCGGCCGCGCCGCGCCACTCTCGAAGAGTATTTTCTGAACTTGACCGAATCGAGCCTTGACCCGAACCTTCCGAATTGAACTCTACAAGCTGGCCATGCGAAGGCGCACGTACCTGGCGTTCGCCAGCTACCTGGTCCTCCTGTTCCTCATCTACCTCGGCATGAGCTATTCGAAGAAACCCTGGCTCGCGCAGGAGGCCAGGCGCATGAGTCTGAATCTGGTCGAGTTCATGGACGGGACCTTCTTCGCCTTTCTGACCCTTCTTCCGACGCTCACGCTCCTGCTGCCCGTGTTTGTCAGCCTCGCGGCTGGCGACCTGGTGGCCGCGGAGAGCCAGGAGGGCACCCTTCGCTCCATGCTGGCCCGGCCGGTCACGCGGTCGCGTGTCCTCGCCGCCAAGATGGCCGTGCTCGCCCTCTACGTGGCCGCCCTCTGCCTCTTCTTCGCCACGGCCAGCCTTGCCGTCGGCTCCCTCTGCTTCGGCCCGCCCGGGGACCTCCTCTTCCCTGAAATGGTCTACAGGCTTGGCGACGGCCTGCGCATCGTGCCTCGCGATGAAGCCATCCGGGCCATCCTGGGGGCCTATCTCTATGCCGCCGGTGCAGGCATGACCCTGGGTGTCCTCGGCCTCCTTCTCAGCGTGGTCTGCCGCCATGCAGCCTCTGCCGCCATCGCCACCCTCGTCGTCTACTTCATGTCCCATATCCTCGGCGCCATCCCACCGCTTCAAGACATCCGCCCCTTCTTGTTCACCACCTCCATGGAGGCGTGGCAATACCTCTTCGCCGATCCCGTCCCGTGGGGAAGAATCGTCCGATCGGCCGCGGTGGCCTTCGCATTCACCGCCAGCTTCGCCATCCTCGCCTGGATGCTGTTTGAACGTAAGGACATCCTCGATTAGGTGACACCTCCCTTTGCAAGCCCGGGGCATTTTGTTAGCATGACGCGCTGATGGACATCGTTTGAGGACGCTCTACTGGGAGGATCGTGATGCCCCAATACGTTTACTTTTTTGGCGGCGGAAAGGCCGAAGGCCGCGCCGATATGAAGAATCTCCTCGGCGGAAAAGGGGCCAACCTCGCGGAAATGACCAACATCGGACTCCCCGTGCCTGCCGGCTTCAGCATCACTACCGAGGTCTGCACCTATTTCTATGAGCACGGCAGAAGCTACCCGGACGGCCTCCGGGAAGAGGTCGCCCAGGCCATGGCCAAGACCGAGGGGGTCATGGGGACGAAATTCGGCGATACCCGGAATCCCTTGCTCGTCTCCTGCCGGTCCGGCGCCCGCGTCAGCATGCCCGGCATGATGGATACGGTCCTGAACATCGGCCTCAACGAGAAGACCGTCCATGCCCTCATCGAGCGAAGCGGGAACGAGCGTTTCGGATGGGATTCCTACCGCCGCTTCGTCCAGATGTACGGCGACGTCGTCCTGGGGCTCAAGCCGCAGTCCAGGACCGAGCACGACCCCTTCGAGGTCATCCTCGACGAGGCCAAGAAGAAGAAGGGAGTCCGGCTCGACACCGAGTTGACCGCGAGCGACCTGAAGGACCTGGTGAAGAAATTCAAGGCCATCATTCGGAAGCGGACCGGGAAGGTTTTTCCGGAGGACCCGCAGGAGCAGCTTTGGGGGGCCATCGGCGCGGTGTTCCATTCTTGGATGAACGATCGTGCCGTGGTCTACCGCCGCCAGTACGGCATCCCCCACGACTGGGGCACCGCGGTCAACATTTGCTCGATGGTTTTCGGCAACATGGGGAACGACTCGGCCACCGGCGTCGCCTTCACGCGGGACCCCGCCACCGGCGAGAAAGTCTTCTACGGCGAATACCTCATCAATGCCCAGGGCGAGGACGTGGTCGCGGGCATCCGCACCCCGAAGAAGATTGCCGAGCTTCAGGCCGAGATGCCCGACTGTTACCGGCAGCTCGAGGAAATCCGGAACATCCTCGAGAAGCACTACCGGGACGTGCAGGACATCGAGTTCACCGTGCAGAAGGGCAGGCTCTGGATGCTCCAGACGCGAAACGGGAAGCGCACGGGCTTCGCCGGCATCCGTTTTGCCGTGGACATGGTGCATGAGGGGCTGATCCGGAAGGAAGAGGCGCTGTCGCCCTCGCGGATTCCCCCGGACGACCTGAACCAGCTTCTCCAGCCGATTTTCGATCCCCGGGACAAGCAGCAGGCGATGAGGGACGGCCGGGTACTGGCGAAGGGCATCAACGCCGGGCCCGGTGCGGCCTCGGGCAAGGTCTGTTTCCATGCCGAGGACGCGGAACGGCTCGGCAGAAAGGGCGAAAAGGTCATTCTCTGCCGCCGCGAGACCAGTCCGGAGGATATCCGCGGCATGCAGGCCGCCCAGGGCATCCTGACGGCCTTTGGCGGCGCCTCCAGCCACGCCGCCCTCGTCAGCCGCCAAATGGGCAAGGTCTGCGTCGTCGGCTGCTCCGCCCTCCAGATCGACTACCAGAAGGGCACCTTGGGCGTAGGCCAGATGGCCCTGAAGGAGGGCGATTGGCTCAGCATCGATGGTTTCACCGGCGACGTCGTAGCCGGGCAGGTCGCTACCCAGCCCAGCGAGGTCATCCGGGTCCTCATCGACAAGTCCCTCAAGCCAGCACAGTCCGAGGTCTACCAGCGCTTCGCCGAGCTCATGTCCTGGGCTGATTCCTTCCGAAAGCTCCGGGTGCGCACGAACGCGGACCTTCCGGACCAGGCGCGGACGGCCGTGGCCTTCGGCGCGGAAGGCATCGGGCTCTGCCGCACGGAGCACATGTTCTTCGAGGGCCATCGCATCGACGCCATGAGGGAGATGATCCTCGCCAGCGACGTGCAGGCCCGAAAGAAGGCCCTGGCCAAGCTGCTGCCCTACCAGCGCCGGGACTTCGAAGGCATCTTCAAGGCCATGGAAGGCCATGCCGTCACCATCCGGACGCTCGACCCGCCCCTCCACGAGTTTCTGCCTCATACCCTCGACGAGCAAAAGGAGCTGGCGAAGAAGATGGGGGCGACCGTGGAGCACATCCGCCGGCGCGTGCAGGAGCTCCACGAGTTCAACCCCATGCTGGGACACCGCGGCTGCCGGCTCGGCATCGTCTATCCGGAGATCACCGAGATGCAGTGCCGGGCCATCTTCGAGGCCGCTTGTAACGTCAAGAAAGCCGGCCTCCCGGTCCAGCCCGAGATCATGATCCCCCTCGTCGGGTTCATCACCGAGCTGGCTTCCCAGTCGAAGATCGTCCATGAGACGGCCAAGGCCGTCTTCGCCCGCAAGGGCATCTCTGTCCCTTATCTCGTGGGGACCATGATCGAGCTGCCGCGGGCCTGCGTCGTCGCCGACCAGGTCGCCAAGGAAGCCCAGTTTTTCAGCTTCGGCACGAACGATCTCACCCAGACCACCCTCGGCGTGAGCCGCGACGACTACGGCACGTTCATCCATTACTACTTGGAGCACGACCTCGTGCCCAAGGACCCTTTCCAGTCCATCGACGAGGACGGCGTGGGGGGGCTCATGCGCATGGGCGTGGAAAAGGGTCGAAAGACCCGGGCCGAGTTGAAGGTCGGCATCTGCGGCGAGCATGGTGGAGACCCCGCTACGGTCAGGTTCTGCCACCGGATCGGGCTCAACTACGTGAGCTGCTCGCCCTTCCGCGTGCCCATCGCGCGCCTGGCAGCGGCGCAGGCCGCCCTTTACGACAAGTAGGTTCGGAACGGAGGCGGACCTCGGCGTACCGCACCTGAAGCTCCATGGGTGGCCTGACGGCCAGTGCCGGAAGCTCTGGGAAGAAAGGTCGGCTCGCCCCCTTCTCATGTTGCCCTCTCTCGGTGCGGTCCGTGCCTCCGTGGCTGTCCTTCCGCTGGCTCACCGTGCCCTGGCTTGCCCAGCGGCGTCGCTTTTTCGCAGTAGCCCTTGGAGCGCGTGCCTGCCGTGTGTGACCTGGCCCCAGCCTCTTCGCGCAATCCCTTGCGGCGTCTCTACCGCTGGGTCATCCACTGGTCCGATACGCCCTATGCCGTGCCCGCTCTCTTCATCCTCGCCTTCTCGGAATCGAGCTTCTTCCCCATCCCGCCGGACGTTCTTCTCATGGCCATGGACCTTGCCCAGCCGCGCCGGGGATTCATCTATGCGGCGGTTTGTTCGGCAGGATCTGTCCTCGGCGGCATGTTCGGCTACGCCCTGGGCTACCTCCTCAAGGACGCCGTCAAGGGTTTCTGCGTTGCCTATGTCCCCGGCTTCACCGAAAACGTCTGGAATCTCGTCGTCCAGAAGTACAACGAGAATGCCTTCCTCGCCGTCTTTACCGCCGCCTTCACCCCCATCCCCTACAAGGTCTTCACCATCGCCGGTGGATTCTGCGAGATTCCCTTCCTCACCCTCGTCGTCGCCTCGCTCATTGGCCGCCCGGCCCGCTTCTTCGCCGTTAGTACCCTCTTCTACTTCTGCGGGGCATGGGCCCAGCAGTTCATCGACCGCTACTTCAACCTTTTGACCATCCTGTTCACTGTGCTCCTGATCGGCGGGTTCGTCCTTCTGAAGATGATCTGATGGAATCCGAAACAACCAGACAAGACCCTTCCACACAATCACTTGCTCTTTCCCCATCTTCCCATGCTATGGGCTTGGAGCGCCCTGAACAGGAAGTCTTCATCAGCCCACATTTCTCACACGGCGTGTTCGAAATGCGCACTGTGGGCTTCGACTCGGACGACTTGCGTCGTTCTCGCTCAGGGCTAACCCGGATCGAGGTGCCAAGAAGGCCGCGTTGAAGCCTGCATTGCAACAGATTGCTGCACAGGCGGATATCGGGCGTGCCGTTGTGACTTGTGAGAAATCCGGGTTAGCTGTGAACAATCATCAGTCAAAAGTCATCAGTCAACCAGCTTTCCGTGCTCTCCGTGGTTCAATCGGTTTTTGTTTCTCTCTGTCACAAAGAAGCGAGTCCGCAAGCTTCGCAAACCTGGCTCCCTCCCGGAGGGGACCCCGCCGGGAGACGGGGTCCCTCCCACAGGGACAAGCTGGGGGGGACCAGTGCGGAGACGAACTCCCTCCCAGCGGAACGGGCCCCGTAGTCCCTCCTGCCGGAATCCTCCCAACGTCCCTCCACAGGATCCCTCCCATGGGGACAAGTTCGGGAAACAGAATCCCTTCGGCCGGTCACCGTTTCGCGTAGCGCCCCACGCCGCCCAAGGTGCCGAACCAGTAGGCCTCGTCGTCCTCGAAGATGCATCCTACCCCGTTGCTCGGCAGGCCCTGCGCCGACGTCAGCTTGCCCCAGACACGCCCGTCAAAGGTCCCTATCCCTCCGTCCGCAGTCCCGAACCACACCATCCCCTTCCGGTCCACCAGAATCGCCTGAACCTCTCTTCCGGGCAGGACAGGAATGGCCTCCAGGAGATCGGAGCCTTCGCGTACGAAGTGATTCCAGGTCAGGCCGTCATACTGGGCCGCGCCCCAGGGGCCCCCGAGATAGACCTCTCCACGCGGCCCCACGGCCATGGCGCCTCCCTTGAGGCCGGGTAGCCCGCCCTCCTTGCCCGTGAAGGACCACTGTCGGTCGCCTTTCCATTGGAAGATTCCCTGACCGGCCCAGAGCCAGAGGTGGCCGGCGGGCCCCGTCGCCATGTTCAGATAGGGTGGCAGGAGGCCGGGCGACTCGCCCGTGTGGGGGACGGTCCCGCCTCTGTCCCACTCGAGGAGGTCCTTGCCGCCCCCCACCCATAAATGTCCCTGGCGATCGGCATGGATGAAAGAGGGCGGGCCCGTGACACCGATCTTCTTGCCCTCGTTGAGCCACTCGTTTCCGGCCCGGCGGAAAACGGAGCCGCCGGCGACCCAGAGCGAACCGTTCCGGTCCAGAGCCGCGGCGGAAAGCTCGCCCGAAAGGAGGACCTCCCAGTGGGTGCCGTCAAAACGAGTCAGGGCGCCGGGGTTGCCCGGGCAGGCGAAGTACAGATTGCCGGAGACGTCCTTCAGGATGGACCGCACGCCTCGATCCTCGGGCGTGGTCGGGCCGTCCAGCTCGGGCACGTGCACCGTCCATTTCAGCCCCCGTCCATGGATCAGGACCGCGGGCGGGTCCGGTGCGATCCAGAAGTCCTCCTCCGGCCCCACGGCCAGCTTCCCCGATCTCAGGGAAAGGGGACCGAGGTCCGGGATCGGGGCGGATTCCATCTGCACCCCGTCGCCGTCGAAACTGAACACGCCCCTTCGGGTCAGGCCCCAGACCTTCTGATTCGGGCCGGGGCAGAGGTCCACCACGACCTCGTCCGTCAGTCCCTCTTTGAACCCGAAACGAGTCCACTTCTCCCCGTTCCAGAGGAAGAGGCCGAGAGGCGTTCCGGCCACCAGTCTCCCGTCCGGCAGGTTCTGCAAGGCGGTGAAGGCCCTGCGGGTGTTGAGCGCCAGGAGATGCGGCGGGGGCGTCACGTCGCGCCACGTTCCGTCCGGCAGGAACTGGACCAGCCCGCAGCCCTGGCGCTGGGCCGTGCCGGGCCGACCGGGCGACTGCGCCGCGTCGTAGAGGGCGGCCCAGACACGATTGTCGGAGCCCGCGTGAAGCGCATCGATCCCGACGCCCTGCAGTCCGTCATGGAGGAGGGAATACTCGATCCAGCGCAATCCATGAAAATGACTCACCGTAGCCGGGATGCCCGATCCTGTCGTCACCCAAGGCTGCTCGTCGGCGCCGACTTCGACGTGAGTGAGATGGACGTCCCGCAGCCCGTCACCCCGACGCCAGCTCTTCCAGCCCTGGGCATCCAGGCGGCTCAGTCCGCTGAAAGTGGCCACCCACAGGGCGCCAGAGGCATCAAACGTGAGGTCCAGGGTGGTGTTGTCCGCCAGCCCGTCCAGGGTGCTGAACCGGGTCAGCCTTTCTGCAGCCACGTCCAGCCGAATGATCCCTTTGTTCGTTGCCGCCCACAATGCCGTGCCATCAGGCGACATCTTCAGACGATGAAAATACATCGCCCCGCCGTAAAAGGTCCATCGATCACGCGTCCGGACCCCGCCGATGGGCAGGTCCTTCGTGACGAGTTCCGGCGTGTGCGGCTCGGCCCAGCCCGGCACGCCCGCCAGCACCGTGCAGGCGCAGAGAAGCTCCGAAATCCAGTCTGCGCGAAGTTTCAATCCCTCTCCTCCCGAGAAGTTCATGAGGGCGTCACCCGCTCATCGCCACGGGTTGTACTCTGCCTCTGAGTACTCGCAAGCTCCTGGCTACTCGCTCCTCGCATCACGGGCGTCTTTGAGACCGCCTGGAAAGACGGAAATTTCCGGCGGAATCCCTGCCGCCTTCAGAAAGACCTCGCCAGGGGCCTCGACTTGAAGCGTCCAGACCTGCCCCCCTTGGGCCGGGCCGACCAGCAGCCGCACCGGAACGTTACCGTCTGACGCTTCAGGATTCCAGGTGGTTCGGACCACCTGCCGGCCCTCCGAGTCCAGAATCGCCAGTCGATGCGGCGCGGGAATCTTTCCCTCAGCCTCCCATTGCAGGAGACCGCCTCGCTCCGGCAGGCGAAAAGCATAGGCCTGAGGTCGCTCCCCAGCCAGGAGCACGCCCCGGGAGATATCCAGTGTAGCCGCACCGCTTTCGGACCAGACGCCCCAGCGGCGTCCTGTCAAAGCACGCACCCGGACGGGCTTCGCCTTCTCACCCTGGAATTCGAGGAAGCACGCCCCGGCCTCAGGGACCCTCACTCGTTCGATCTCCATCTCCTTGGAGTCAAGGAGGACGAAGACCGAGCCGGGCACTCCGTCCAGTCTCAAGGTCCGAACCGGGCGATTCGTGTCGAGGAGGTGGAACTCCACGGGAGCGGGGCCGGCCACGCCCCAGGCCCCTGCGAAGACGCGGTCGGCGAGGCCCAGGACGCCGGCCGGACCACGAGCCACCTGATTCTCCGGCATCCGTAAGGCCGTCTGTAGAGCCTGGAAGGCGGCCTCGCCCAGCCGCGGGATGCCCGCCGCCTCCCAGCCGCGGAGAAGCCCATCGGCCCGGATCGGCGAGTCGGCCGGTCCGCTCTCGGGACAGGAGGACCGCCGAAGGCGTCCGTCCGGCAGGATGTAGTGCCGAGCGAAGTGTCCCGCAGCCGACGCCAGGGCTCGTCCCGCCCTCTCATCCTCGAAGAGCTCCCCGTAGAGCCCCACGGCGGCCAGCAGCTCCGCCATCTCCTCGGCGGTGTTTCCCCGGTGCGGTGGATCGTGGGGACATCCCCCGTTCCAAAGCCGGTGCGGCCAGCCCCCAGCAGCATCCTGGGCGTCCAACACCTGGTCCGCAAGACGGCCGGCAAGCGCCTGGAAGGCCTCATCACCCGACTGGCGGTATCGGGAGCAGGCGGCCTGCAGCGCCGCGGCCATCGGGGCCGGCATGACCCCATCGCGGCCTTCGACTTCCGCCATCAGCGCTTCCGGCGCTTCCACGGCCCGCGCCGCTGGAGGATGCTCCGGCCCCGGCATGGGAACGTCGCCGCCGGCAAGAAAGCACCGGAATCGCTGGAGATCGGGAATCGCCCGAGTCGGCTCGGCCTGCCCGTGTGCCCGCCGTAAAGGAGGCGGATGCTCCATGCCGCTGGAGGCGGGCAAGGGCGGCCGGTGCCTCAGCAGCAAAAAACACTCGACTCGCACGACCGGTTCGGGCTTCAACACTCGAAGCCTCAGGTCCTCATCTTGACGCCATCGACGACTCGCCGGGCTGAAATAAATCCTCAGGCGCCGGGTTTCCCCGGCATTCACCGCAGCGCCGATCAACCGTTCGCCTGCCAAAAGCTCGATGCGCTGCGCACGGCCCATCATCACGAGTCCCGCGAAGAACTCACCCTCAGCCGGAATCTTCGCTGTCAGCACGGCCTCTCCTTCCTCAGCCAGGACCGACAGTTCAGGATAATCGATGCCCCCGTCCACACGGAAACCCGACTTCCCGGCGTCGACTGCGGAAAGGACCGTGGTCTCCTCCTCTTTCTGAATCGCCCGGACCAGCCCGATGCCCGAGGTAAATTCAAGCGGCGAAATCTGAGGTTCAGCAGAAGCCATCACGGAGACCGCCGCCGCAACGGCCTGCAGCAGGCCCGGGCAGGAGCGACGCCCGGGGAGGGGCAGGGCATGAGTCGCTTGGCGCGCCAAACTTGAAGAACTTTTTAAGTTGGAGTTGCACTTTAAAGGCTTCCGTTTCCCCGCCGGAATGGGGCCGGCGCGGCCGGGCAAACCCTGGCTCTGAAATCCGCGAGCCCGAAGGGCGCAGCGGATTTCATTAGGGCTGCATGTCGATCGGGAGCATCTCACGGTCCACATTGAGTATGAGAAGGGCCATCGGGGTGGCATAGGTCTTGCCCATGACCTTGCTGTTTTCCGCGTTGCCCGGCGGAATCGGAAAACTCCCGTCCGGGTTCTGATGTTCCTTGAGGGTGTGAAAAATCCGGCGAAAGTGCCGGTCGAAGGCCTGAAGGTCACCGGACAGGCGAGCGTGGTGCAGAAGACCGCGCGCCCCGAAAAAGTTGGTCTGATAGAAGATGGGGCCATACCAGAGGGGCGGATGGCTCTTCAACCATTCGACCGCAAGTTTTCTCTTGGATTCGGAAAGGTCGTAAAGGGCCAGGACGCCGAGGCCAGCGCTCGTGACGCTGATCACGGGCAGGCCGGCGGCGTCGTAGGAGAAGCCTCCCATGTCGTCCTTGTCGAACTGGACGGCGCCCTCTGAAGGGTCCTTCTGACTGGCGGCAACGAAGGCCGTGGCCCGCGTGAGGGACCGCTTCGGCACCTTGCGGCCCCCATACTGCATGGCCCGAAAAAAGAGAAGATGCCAGGCGGTGACCATCCGATCGTTCACCTTGACCTTCGGATTCGGAGTCCAGCCCCCGAAGTACTCCGCACCGACCGCCTGGTTCTGAATCTTCAAGC
The DNA here is from genome assembly GCA_016179685.1 of Planctomycetota bacterium. Taxonomy (GTDB): domain Bacteria; phylum Planctomycetota; class PUPC01; order JACPCR01; family JACPCR01; genus JACPCR01. Next base: position 38,423 of record JACPCR010000052.1, read on the forward strand.
TATACTGGAGCGCCCGATCGGCCTGCCGGGCGATGGAACGGTTATCGGCAGAGTCCACTCCCATGCCGAGAAGGCAGGCCGCCAGGAGTCCCCCCACGGCGTGGCTTTCGTGGGGAAAATCGGTGTCACCCATGAAGCCGTCCTCCCCGCTGTGGGAGAAAAGCCAGCGGTAGGCGCGGACGAGGCCGGGCCCGTGCTGCGGGTCGCTCGGCGTGATGCCGGCGGAAAGCTGGGCAAGGACAGCCAGCGCACTCTGAAGGTGGGTCTGGGTCTGCCCGAAGGAGCCGTCCGCATTCTGATTGGACCAGAGAAAATCCAGTCCGGACTGGATGACCCGTTCCCGGGCCTTGAGGAATTCCTTTGAACGGACCTCGAAGTCCGCAGACTGGCTGAATCCCGTTGAGAGGACCACCAGCAGCGACAGGCTTAGGCGCATGGGGCGCCCAACTTGAAAAAACGTTTTAAGCTCGAGTTGCAGTTGAGGTCTTTGATAAGTCATTGCACGAGAATTACTTATTTATGGAGGCCGTAACTTCTCAATAAGTTCGGGTAATTTAAGACAGTCATATACATAAGTTGCTGTAAAACAAATGGTTAGAGAAAATGGACAAGCAACTTGCTCGAACTTATTGAGAAGTTACTGGAGGCCTTCCCTCAACCCCTCCCTGATAAAATCCAGCGCAACGGCAGATTCTTTCATGGCTTCCCTCCCAATGAACAAAAAGATCAAGTCTTTCGGATATCTCAGACTCGCCAGAACACCGATAGCCGCGAGTACGTTCGCCTTGGCCCTATTATCCGGCACCTTCGAAGCCGCTTCAACCGCAAGGGTCAGCGGTTCTTCACGGTTCCTGCCATGGGTCAGGCACACCAGGGGAATCAGGCCCGGACCGCCTTTTTCGAGTATCTCCGTCGCCTCCCGCTCCGAGCGGCGGACCTCTGGACATTCGAATGGTGATGGGGCGTTCCGGCGAACACTAAGGACAAAAGAACTCAAGGGTTAGACCTGCGGGCCAGCCGGCAGCCGATGAAGCCGTCACCGTTGCCGCGCGCGTTACCGTTCCGGTACGCCGCCCGGCAGCGGCCCGCGCCGTCGTTCCAACTGCCGCCGAGTAAAACGCGGTTAGCGCCCTGTATGACCTTCACCCCAAAAAAAGCTGCGGCGCAGATTGTGGGTGTCTGCACGGCGTACGTGCCCTATCAGCCTGACCGCGCTTTGAAGAAATTTATACTCGCTGATCTCTCCATCATTTCACTGTGAGTTGGGCACAGGGTGGAAATTCGCTACAATTTCTCAATGCCGGCTAAGACCTTTTACATCGAGACGAGTGTCTGGGGTTGCCTTGCCCCGGGGCAACCTCAGGACCGCAAGCGAATAGTCACGCGCCTTCTGAAACTACTGAATGGGACAGCAGGAACCTGCGCGATTTCCCCCGTGGTAGTCGCAGAGATTAACCTCGCTCCTGCCCGTGAGGCAGCAGAGATTCGGCGATACATGGCTTTAGTGCGGCCGATTCTCTGTCCTATCACAGAGGATGTGGAAGCTCTGGCTGGCGCATATGTCGAGGCAGGAGTCCTTCCGGAGCATCGGGAATCGGACGCGCTGCATGTAGCTTGCGCCACGTTTTATCAACTTGACTATGTGGTGAGTTGGAATCACCGGCACATGACCCGCCCCATGAAAAGGCTTCAGTACGAAGCTGTTAATAGGCTCAACGGATACCTGAGAAGTCCCCTAATCTGCAATCCTGTGGAGGCTTTCGATGAATTACGAGGTGGATGACTTGCTTGAGCACGTGGACGATTGGAAGCGGCAACTCCATGAAAAATTGAAAAAGATGAGTGCCTGTGAGCGAACTGCGTTCTGGAAGCGTCTGCAGAGCATGACTTCCTCTTCGAATCGATCCAGTGCAAAAGGACATGCAACTCCGAAACCGCCATCGAAGCCCAGATTGCGCCGGGTCAGCCGGTTCACAAGTTCCTAATTCACACAACAAGAACCAAAAGAATAAAAGGGTAAAAGAACTCAAGGGTTAGGCCTACGGGCCAGGCGGCAGCCGATGTGGCCGAAGCGAGAGCCGGGCGCGATGTTGTTCCGGCACGCCGCCCGGCAGCGGTCCGCGTGGTGCTGCTCGTACAACGGCTAGAGCCTGTCCGCGCCGCACAGCAAAGCGGCGCGGCAGGCAGGCCGTCACTTCAACGACTACGGGCTACGGGCCAGGCGGCAGCCGATGCCGCAGTTGCGGTCGCCGGACGCGTCACCGCTCCGGCACGCCGTCCGGCAGTCGCCCGCGCTCTTTCGTTCAGTTTCCTCTTCTCCTCCTCCACAAGCCCAACTCAACCTTCTGACAGCAAGCGTTTAGGAAATTCCTCCTTCCTCCCAGACCTTCTTCGCCTGGTCGATCCGGCCATCCTGGGCCAGCGCCCGGAAGACCGCCGGCGCTTCTCGATCTCTCCATGGTGCGCGGTTTCCCCCTTCTCTCGCCAGGCCTTCGCCTCGTCCTTCGCCTTGAATTCGTTTTCCGCACCCTCCGCCCGCTTCTGCGTGATCTCGAACCGGTCGACGATCTCTCGAAAGTCGTCGGGATGCTCTGCGGCATACTCCTCTGCCGCTCGGAACATGCCGGCAATCGCCTCCACCTTATCCGTTGACAACGGTGTGGGGGTGGCGGCAGTCTCCCGACTGCCGGGTTTTTGCGTGGCGGCAGTCTGCCGGGGGATTTCAACAAAAACTTCTGCTGACCCGCAAAGTCCTCGTGGCGGACCGGGGCTTCATCGTTCCATGGTAGTATGTGGCCCCTTATTCTCATAGAATCACAATACTAAGAATTAGACGCTTGTGGCCCCAAACTTGAAAAAACTTTTTAGGCTCGAGTTGCACAAGAATATTGTTGGAGTTCTCAAGCTTTTTTCAAGCAAAGCATTTCACGGTGGTGTTCGGCCTGCTGACCCGATATAACATGGATTCAGGGACAAGGGACAAATGGAATCCGCGAGCCCGAAGGGTGCAACGGATTTCAGAGGAGTTTCGTTTGGACTTGCGACGAAGGCGCTTATGAACCAGGAACCGATTCTTGACGAAATGGCTCTGGGGAGGTGGGAACAACTTGGCGGTCCCCGATTGATCCAGGAAATGATCGGTCTGTTTCTCGAGAATATGCCGGAAAAAATAGAGGGCGCGAGGACGGCTCTGTCCGCCGGGCACCTGGAGGCGTTGTCGCGGGCCGCGCATGGCATGGTCTCCAGCGGGGGGAATGTGGGCGCCCGTCGCTTGCAGGCGCTCGCCAGAGAATTGGAGGTGGCGGCCCTCGAAGACCGGCCGAATTCAATTCCAGGATTGTTCGAGAATTTGGAAACCACGTTCGAGCAGACGAGAGCCCTCCTGGAGGAGAAAAAGAGAAAAACCGGGACGTTGAAGAAAATCGCGGTGGTCGAAGATAACCCGGACAATCGCCTGCTCCTCCGGGCGATCCTGGAAACGAGGTACGAGATGCTCGAATTTGAGACGGGTCAGGATGCCCTCCAGGGTCTTGAAACGGAGATGCCGGACCTGGTTCTGCTGGACATTTCGCTCCCGGACTTGGAGGGGACGGAGCTGCTGAAAAAACTTCGGGCCCACGAGAAGCTTCGATCGCTTCCGGTCATTGCATGGACGGCCCACGCGATGACCGGAGACCGCGAGAAGTATCTTTCCATGGGCTTCGACGGCTATGTTTCGAAGCCCATCGTGGATGAAGCGGAACTGGTGACCGCGATGGAGCGCTTGCTCGATCGCCGTGCCGGGAATCCCTCAGCACATTTCTCATGAGCAATCTTGCACCATCGATGAATCTCAAAGGCTGAGGCGTCATGAAGTCGGGCACGGAAAGAAAAATCCATCTCGGGTTTGGGGCCGCGCTCCTGTTCGTGGGGATCGTCAGTTGGTGTTCCTACCGCAGCACGACCCGCCTGGCCGCAGCGGCGCAACGGCTTGACGCTGCGCATCTGACGAAGACGAAGTTTGAGGCTCTTTTTTCGGACATTACGGATGCAGAGTCGAGTCAGCGCGGCTACCTGATCACGGGATCGGAGGCCTACTTGGCGCCTTACCATGAGACTCTGAAAGGGATTGATGACCAGTTCGATGAATTGGAAAGGTTGACCCGGGACCATCCGGGGCTGCGGCGCCACCTGGAGCAGCTCAAGCCCTTGATTGAGGCCAGGCTATCGCGCCTCGGCGACACCCTGCGGGCACGAAACGAGAAGGGCTTTGAAGCGGCGTTGGTGATGGTTCAATCGGGTCAGGGGAAGGAGGCGATGGACCGTATCCGGCGAGAGATGGAACAAGTGATCCTGGAGGAGGAGGCTTCGCTGAGCCAGAAGCAAAGCGAGGCGGAGATAACCGCTCAGACGACTCTGTGGCTCGTGGCAGGGGGTGGTCTGCTGGCCACGGTGCTGGTGGTGATCGCGGGTTTCTTGGTGCACCGAGACTTTCAGGAACGGACGCGGCTTGCGCAGGAATTGCAGGAACGAAATACGGTGCTCCAGAATGCGGTTGAAGGCATCTCGCGCCTAGATGATCAGGGTCGTTACGTGTCGGTGAACATGGCCTATGCCCAATTCACGGGATATGAGCCCAATGAGATGATCGGAATGGATTGGACAAAGACGGTGCATCCGGACGACTTGGAGAAGGTGCGAACGGCCTATCAAACGATGTTGCATCAGGGCAAGGGCGAGGCGGAGGCCCGGGGAATCCGGCGTGACGGGTCCGTTTTCTACAAAGCGGTTACGCTGGTGCGCTTGCTGGACCGAGGCAACCGTCCGGCGGGCCACTACTTCTTCATGAAAGACATCACGGACCGGAAGCAAGCGGAGCAGGCGTTGTTGAAGGCGAAGGAGGCCGCGGAAAAGGCAAGTCAAGTGAAGAGTCGGTTTCTGGCGAACATGAGCCACGAACTGAGGACTCCGTTGAATTCCGTGATTGGTTTTGCGAATATCCTGATGAAAAACAAGGAAAAGCATTTTGCTGATCGGGACCTTCAGTATCTGGAGAGAATCCGAGACAACGGCCTGCACCTTCTCGAGCTGGTCAACGGCGTGCTGGACATCTCCCAGGTAGAAGCGGGAAAGACGCACCTGGAGATCACGAGGGTCTCCCTGGACTCCCTGATCCGTGAGGTGCTGGCGACGTTGGAAGGCCAGACGAGAAACAAGGATGTCTCGATGCGCCTCGATTCCCCGGATGGACTGCGGCCCTTCGAGACGGATGAGCGCAAGCTGAGGCAGGTTCTGGTCAACCTCATCAGCAATGCGGCGAAATTCACGAAAAAAGGCAGTGTCACGGTGCGGGTCCTGGCCGGCCCTGAGACCGGCGAACCCGCACGTCTGGACGTTATCGACACGGGCATTGGCATCCCGCAAGAACGCCTTGAGGCCATCTTCGAGGCCTTCGAACAGGCGGACAGGGATACGGGAAGGCGTTTTGGAGGTAGCGGGCTCGGGTTGACCATCACCCGATCGTTGTGTCGGCTCATGGGATATCGTCTGGAGGTCAGCAGCGAGGTAGAAAATGGGTCGACGTTCAGCGTCATCTTTTCTCCGGGAATCGGGGAACGAGAGACGCCGATCGGCGTTGGTCGGGGGGAGAAGGATGTGCTCGTATGATCAACGGAACGGACGATCTGAAGCATTTGTACCGGCAAGGCATGGCCGCGCGGATTGACGCCCTCGAGGCGGCCAGGAAATCCTTGGAGAAGCAGGGGACTCCGGCGGTGGAATCCATTCGCCGCATCGCCCATTCCCTGCGGGGCTCCGGAGGCAGCTTCGGTTTCCCTGAAGTGACGGAGGCCGCTGGGGCACTCGAAGACGCCCCGGACGGGGAGATTCTTTCCAGGCTCGAGAAGCTCCTCGACGTCCTGCGGGAAATCGCTTCGGGCGGCGACGCGGAAACAACGAAAGTCCTGATCATCGATGACGACCCGGAAAGCACGCTTCTCCTCCGGGCGGTGCTCTCCAGGCCGGGCCGGGAAATCCTGGCCGCGGAGACCGCAGCAAAGGCGGAATCCATCCTGGCGGATACCCGGGTGTCCCTGATCCTCCTCGACCTTGTCCTGCCGGACACGGACGGGCGGAATCTACTCGTGCGGCTGCGAAGCCGGCCGGCCACCGCGGCCGTTCCCATCGTGGTCCTGAGCGCCTTGAGCGGCTCACAACCGAAGACGGAGTGTTTTGCGCTCGGGGCGGACGATGTACTCGAGAAGCCGTTCAACCCGGAGACTCTTTCGGCGTCCCTGGCGGCGAGGCTGCACCGCTCTGCCGTCCAACTGCGAGAATCGCGCCGGGACGCTCTGACCGGGTTGCCGAACCGGGCAGCGTTCTGCGAGTCGTTCCTCAGCGCCGTCTCCCTGGCGGCGCGGCATCGGGAGGCGCTTTCCATCGGGATCGCGGACCTGGACTATTTCAAATCGGTGAACGACTCCTATGGGCATGCCACGGGGGACCGGGTGCTGAGACAAGCCGCTTCGCTTTTTTCGAAGACCCTGAGGAAGTCCGATATCGTGGCGCGGTGGGGCGGTGAAGAGTTTGTGATCCTCTTCCCCATCACCCAGCAGGAGGGCGCAGTCCGCGCCCTCGAGAAAACGCTCGACGCTTTCCGGGCCGAGGCCTTCCAGTTGGAGGACGGCCGAGCCTTCCAGGTGACCTTCTCCGCCGGCGTTGTGCCGGTGACGGCGGACAGCTCAGTGGAAGAGGCGGTGAAGGAGGCGGACCGCTTTCTGTACCTTGCGAAAGGGGCGGGCAGGAATTGCATTCTTCCCTCTGAAGGGCAAATCCCTTCCGTGCGCCGAACGATCCTCCTGGTGGAAGATGACGAGGTCACGGCCGCGCTGATCCGACATCGGCTGGGACGGGAAGGCATGGAGGTCCTGCACCAATCGGACGGCAGCGAGGCCGTGACCGTGGCGGCCCAGATTTCTCCCTCCCTCGTGATCCTGGACGTGAAGGTGCCCGGACTGGACGGATTCGGGGTCCTGAGACGTCTGCGCCTGATGCCTTCGTATGCCGGAGTGCCCATCGTGATGCTGACCTCGCTGGGGAACGAAAGGGACATCTCGAGGGGGTTCAGCTTGGGTGCTGACGACTACATCCTCAAGCCCTTCTCGCCCGTGGAGCTGGTGGCGCGGGTCCTGCGCCTCTTGAGCAGGCACTCGACACCGGCAACCAGCCGTGACCGTGCCCCGGCCTCCAGGTGGTGACAGTGCAGCGATCATCGCGCAGGATGGGTCTGCAGAAACGAGGCGTTCCCGCCAAGGCGTTTCCATGAGCTGGGTGACCCGTTTCCCGATGCACGAGCGCGTGATGCTGCTTCTGGTGCTCGGCATTGCGCTGCTGCTGGCCTTCTCGGCATTCTTCGCCGTCTCCACCGTTGTGCTCCGCATCCGCAACGACCTCAAGAGGAAACGATGGGCGAAGCGTGAGGCTCGCTGGCAGCCGATCCTGCTGGACGTGCTGGCCGGGGAACGGGAGCCCGACGCCCTGTGGGCGTGTGTCGGCGCGGGGGATCACCTCTATTTCATCGATTACCTCATGCGGTATGCACGGCGGCTGCGCGGGGAGGAGCGAATGGTGCTGTCGCGGCTGGCGGGCCCCTATCTGAAGGATGTGGCCAAACGACTGCGTCGAGGCGACGTGGAGCAGCGGGCCCGGGCCGCAGAGACGCTGGGCACGCTGGACCTGCAAACCTATGCGGCGGAAGTGGTGGGGGCGTTGAAAGACCCTTCTCCGCTGGTCGCCATGGTCGCGGCGCGCGCCCTCGCCCGGCGCGAGCACCCCCAATTCGTGGTCGCCGTTCTCGACCAGCTCCACCGTTTCGACAACTGGAGCACGAGTTTCCTGGCGTCCATGCTCGCCGCAGTGGGACCGGATGCCTCGCCGCACCTGAGAGGGATGCTGCCCGACAGGGGAGTGCCGGTCCGGGTGCGTGTGGTGGCCGCGGAAACGCTCGCGCGGCTGCATGACGTGGGGGCGGCGGATGGGGCGGCCCGATTGCTCGCGGAGGAGGGGGACCGGGACCTGCTGGCGGCGGCCCTGCGTCTCCTGGGACAGGTGGGGCGGCCGGTGCACGTGCCGCCGGTCCGAGTCCTGTGCGCCTCACCGGATTTCGTGGTCCGCTCGTGCGCTGTGGAGATTCTGGGACAGCTTGGGACGCCAGAAGACGCGTCGCTCCTCGGCGCCGCCATGGACGATCCGTCCCTCTGGGTGGCGCGCCATGCGGCCCGGGCACTGCAAAAGATTGGGGGCGACGGGGCCCTCGAAGCCTTGGCCGCCTCGAACCATCCCCGGGCCGCGCTGGCTCGCGAAGTGCTCGCCCAGGATTAGAGGACGCGTCATGCCTGTCGATGTGGGTTGGCTGTTCCTCGATTTCTTCAATCTCCTCGTGCTCGCCTATTTCGTGGTGCTCAACACCTTCTACCTCGTCACGTCGGTCTTCGCCTTCAACGCCCTCCGAAAATACGCCCGACAACTGAGGTCCGTCGATGTCGAGAGCCTCATGGCGTCGGGGGCCGCCCCTCCGATCACCTTGCTCGCCCCGGCCTACAACGAGGAGGCCACCTGCGTCCAGGCCGTCCGGTCGCTCCTGACCCTGAAATACCCGGAATATGAAATCCTGGTGATCAACGACGGGTCTCGGGACCGCACGCTCGATCGTTTGACCGAAGCGTTCGACCTGGCCGCCGCCGCGAGGGCGCCCAGCGCGGAACTGCGCACCGCACCCGTCCGCGGCATCTACCACAGCCGCCAGCATCCCAACCTGTGGGTTATCGACAAGGAAAACGGCGGCAAGGCGGACGCCCTCAACGTGGGCCTGACCTTCTGCCAGACACCGCTGTTCTGTGCCATGGACGCGGACAGCCTGCTGGAACGGGAAGCCCTGATGCGCGTCGCCCGCCCGTTCCTGGAAGAGGGAAACACGATCGCCGCGGGCGGCATCATCCGCATCGTCAACGGGTGCACGGTCGAAAGGGGGACCCTCTCCGACGTCCAGCTTCCCCGAAAGCTCCTGCCGCAATTCCAGGTGCTGGAGTATCTTCGAGCCTTCTTGAGCGGTCGCATGGGCTGGGCTGCCCTGGATGCCACCCTCATCATCTCCGGAGCGTTCGGGCTCTTTCGCCGCTCCATCGTCGTCGAGGCAGGCGGCTATACGACGGATACGGTCGGCGAGGACATGGAGCTGGTGGTGCGATTGCACCGATACTGCCGCGAAAAGCACATCGCCTATCGAATCACGTTTGTCCCCGATCCGGTGGCCTGGACGGAGTGTCCGGAATCCCTGCGCGTCCTGGGTCGGCAGAGGGACCGGTGGCAGCGGGGCCTGATCGACAGTCTTTGGCGTCACCGGCGGATACTTCTGAACCCCTCCTACGGCCGGATTGGCCTGCTGGCCTACCCCTATTTCTTCTTTCTCGAGATGCTGGGCCCCCTGATCGAGGCGGCCGGCTACGTGTGCTTTGTGATCACGGTCACCCTGGGCCGGGCGTCGGAGTCCTACATGCTGGCCTTCCTCATGGTCGCCCTGGCCTTCGGCGTCGCCCTGTCCCTCTCGGCGGTCGCCCTCGAGGAGCTTTCCCTGCAGCGCTATCCCCGATTTCGGGACCTTTTGCACCTTTTCTTCCTCGCCATCCTGGAGAATTTCGGTTACCGGCAATTGTGCAATTTTTGGCGGGTCCGTGGCACCTTCTCCATGATCCTCCGACGCCGCGGCTGGGGCAGCATGGAACGAAAAGGATTCCAGACGGGGAAATCCTCATGACGCGACCGTTACGTGGAATACAGGTCGTTGCGGGCGGCGCATGCTGCCTCCTGCTGGCCTTGGCCGGGCAAATCCGGTCGGAGGAATCCTCCCTCGCCGAGGCCCGGGCAGCGATGGAACGCGGGGACTACGAGACGGCCATCCTCAGCTTCCGCGCGCACCTCGAGCGCGACCCGGCGTCCTACGACGCCCGCTTCGGCCTCGCCCGGGCCCTGTCCTTCCGGGGCCAGAGGGACGAGGCGATCCGACTCTACACGGAGCTGATCGACCGGCATCCGGGCGATCCGGACGCGCTGCTGGGCCGCGGGCGCGTCCTGGCCTGGGAGAAGCGGTATTCGGAGGCGGAGGCTGACCTCCTGGCCGTCACGCGGCGCTCCCCGGGTTACGCGGACGCGTGGTCCGCCTTGGGTGATCTTTACCTCTGGTCCGATAGACCTCGGGAAGCGGTCGAGTCCTATTCGCAATGGGTCGCGCTCCGGCCGGACGACCCTGCGGCCTACGAGGCCCGCGGCCACGCCTACAGCTCGGCCAGGGATTTCGCTCGGGCCAGGGATGACTTCTACCGGGCCCTGGCCCTCGGGGCCGACCAGGCCCGCATCGGCCGCCGGATCGGAAGCCTGAACCGCATCCCCGGCGCATTGCCCTGGCAGGCATCAATTTCCTATTCGTTCGATGGGTTTGCCGACCGCGCCTTTGAAGCGGAGTCCCTGAAAAGCTCGGTCCGCCGCGAGTTCGAAAAAGGGTCCCTGGCGCTGGAAGCCCTGGGCATCCACCGCTTCTCCCGCTGGGACGAGGCCATCGCCGCCGACGGCTTTCTCGACCTCTGGCCAAGAGCCTATGGCAACCTCCGGGTCCAATCGGCGGTGGAAAGAGTGCTCTTCCCCCGGATGGCCTACGGACTCGAAGTCTTCCAGGGGTTCGGCAAGGGCTGGGAAGCGTCCGGAGGCGTCCGCTACCTCGACTTCCAGTCGTCGAAGGTCGATTTCTACACGGCCTCGCTCGCCCGCTACGTCGGCAATTGGTATCTGCGCGGCCGGACGACCTTCGTGCCAGGCGACGAAGGCGTCAGGATTTCCAACTCGATCCTGGCCCGGCGTTATCTCACGACCGTGGATGATTTTGTCCAGGCCGAGGTCAACTTCGGCAGCGACGGGACGCGCACCTACAGCCTCGGGCTGCAGACGTTCCTTCACCCGAGGTTCGGTGTCTTCCTCGGAGGAGATGCAACCGATTCTGATGAAGCCCGGACCCGAGGAGGCTTCACGGTCGAATTCATCACCCGCTGGTGACCACGCGCTGTCACACAAAAAATTGGAAATTCGTTTCCGGGACTGTTAAACTCTTTTTATAAGCCTCTCCGCGGTCCGTGGATTGCCGCTCTCATGTTCCACTGGTGGCTTCAACTCCAAGACGTCTCCATCATCAAGAATGGCCTCAAGGGGCTGGCCATTGGCGTCCTCTGCAACATCTATTTCTTCTGCAAGGACAGTCTGGAGAAGCTCTTCGAGGCCCTGGTGCTCTGGGTGGGCGCAAACTCCAGCGAGGTGTCGAGCCAGCAAATCCAGGCCCTCGTCGCCGAGGCCTCCAACGCCTTCACCAGCGCCCCCTTCCTCGAAAGCGGATACCTGATCTCCGGCATCCTCGTCCTCCTGAGCTGCACCCTGGTCGGCGTCTGGGACGGGCTTCGGGAGCGTAAAATCCGGGAGCTTCAGGGCGAAAGCGTGGCCCGCGCTCGGAGGCTGGAAGAGGCTCAGGACCTCCTCGTCAACGTCCAGCGCCGGCTGGCCCACTCGGAACGGCTCGCCGCCATCGGCCGCATGGCCGCCGGCGTGTCTCACGAGATCAACAATCCGCTCGCTGCCATCAGCGGCCATCTCCGCCTCCTTTCCATGCAAATCCTTCCGGATGACCCGCGCCAGCCGATCCTCGACGTGATGCAGAAGGAGGCCCGGCGCATCCGCGGGATCGTCCGCGGGCTGAACGACTTTGCACGGCATCAGCCGGACCCCCAGGAAATCCGCAAGACCACCGCCTCCATGCACGAGATTCTCGACGAGGCCGTCCAGGCCTTCCGGCCTCGCCTCGCCGAATGCCACGTCGAGGTCGTTCGGGAGTTTGCCCCCCATAACCCGGTGGTCTATGGCAAGAAGGACCACCTCCGCCTCGCCTTCAACAATTTGATAGCCAACGCCATTGAGGCCATGCCGCAGGGAGGCGTCCTCACCCTTCGCACCGCGTGTTCCGTCATGGAACGCGCGAACGTCATGGAGCTCAAAGGCTTCTCCCCGGACCTTCCCCAGAAACTCGTCGCCGACGACGGTTCGGCACGCCGCGTCCTCGGCGGGGAGGGAGAATTCTCCCTCCCCATGCTCCTCCGTGAGGGGGACCCCGTCGTTCGGGTCGAGGTCCGGGATAGCGGGATCGGCATCCCTCCTGAGCTCCTCGGCAAGCTCTTCGAGCCGTTCATGACCACGAAGGAAGTCGGGCACGGCCTTGGCCTCGGCCTCGCCATCACCTATAGCATCGTCCGAAGCCACGGCGGCTACATCGAAGTCCAGTCCCGAATCCAGAAGGGCAGCCAGTTCAACGTCGTCCTCGCCGCGGCCATGGGACCGAGCGACTCCACACCCGCCACAACCGTCTCCCAGGAAGCGCCATCCGTTCGTTCCGCTTGAGCCCTCACCATGCCACTGACCCAACCCCTCCACGTTCTGGTCGTTGAAGACGAGCCCTCCATGCGGGCCGTCTGTGAAGGTTTCGTTCGCTCCTTCGGCCATCAGGTCGAGTGCGTCGAGCATGCGGAAAACGCCCTTTCGAAGCTCAAGGATGCACCGTTCGACCTCGTGCTGGCCGATTACAAGCTGCCCGGCATGGACGGCCTGCACCTCCTCCAGCACATCAAGGAGGAATACCCCGCCACGGAGGTCATCATCATGACCGCCTACGCGGACATCAGCTCCGCGGTACAGGCGATCCGGTACGACGCCTTCGACTACCTCCCCAAGCCGTTCGAGCTGGAGGAGATGCAGCGGGCGCTGCGGAAGCTCGAGCGCATCAAGAACCTCACCTTTGAGAACGAGATGCTGCGCAAACAGCTCAAGAAGGAATACAGCATCCATCGCATCGTGGGAAGTCATCCCGACATCGAAAAGGTCCGTGAGATCGTCGCTCGCATCTGCCAGGAAAATTTCACCGTGCTCATCGAGGGTGAGAACGGCACGGGCAAGGAACTCGCCGCCAAGGTCATCCACTACAACAGTCCCCGGGCATCCAACCCGTTCGTCCCCATCGAATGCTCCACCATCGCCCCCGAGCATCTCGAGAAGGAGCTCTTCGGACACGAGCGCCCCGCCGGTTCCGCCGCCGCGCCCGGCCCACCCCACCCCGGCCTGTTCAAGCTCGCCGAGGGCGGGACCGTCTTCCTCGACGAGGTCGGCCAGCTCCCGCTCGAGATGCAGGCCAAGCTCCTCCGCTACCTCCAGGAACGGACCATCCGGCCCGTCGGTGGCGTCAGCGAGGCCAAGGTGGACGTGCGTATCATCGCGGCCACCACGGAAAATCTCGAGGAGAGCGTGCGCAAGGACCAGTTCCGGCAGGACCTCATGTACCTCCTCAACGTCGTCAATCTCCGGCTGCCCCCTCTCCGGGAGAGGAAAGACGACATTCGGCTGCTGATCGACCATTTCATCCGGATGCGCAGCACGGGAAGCCGCCGCATCCGCGGCATCAGCCGCGACGCCGTCAACGCGGTGTTGAATTATCAGTGGCCCGGAAACGTGCGGGAACTCGAGAATATGGTCGAACGCGCCTTGGCCCTCGGCCTGACGGAGCGGATCGAAAAGGAAGACTTGCCGCCCGCCGTCCTCCGCGCGGCGGAAAATCCGGCCGCCCACCTGATCGCCACCGACGCGGACCTCAAGTCGCTCGATGAGATGGAAAAAGAGGTCATCCTGCGGACCCTGCAGCGGACCGGCGGAGACAAGATGCTGGCCGCCCAGGTCCTCAAGATCGATCGCAGCACGCTCTATCGGAAGCTGAAGCGCTTCTAATTTTTTCGCCGGCTCGACTTACGCCGAATCAGCGAGAAAAGGCTTGGCAGCAGAACGCGTCTCCGTTTCGCCGCGTGGAATCCAGACTGGGAAGAAGCCCCTAACTCGTCCCTTTATGAGGACTTGTCTATAAAATAGGATTTGCCTATGGGAAACCCTTCCATCAAGTCACCACCTCACTTGTTCTCGGGGTGGCAAGGACACCAACGGGAACCCGCCGCCGGCGACTTGTACACACGAGACCAAGTCTCCATTCACTTTGACCACGCAGAAAAGTTGTATGCGGATTGGCCGACACCGACTTGCATTATCTCGGACGGTCCTTACGGCGTAAGTGGTTTTCCAGGTGACAACCATAAGGCCGAATCTCTTGCTGAATGGTATGAACCACACATCAAGGCTTGGACTCAGTACTCAACACCGGAAACAACTCTTTGGTTTTGGAACACCGAACTCGGGTGGGCCACGGCACATCCCGTGTTGGTAGCCAACGGCTGGGAGTACCGCTGCTGCAACATTTGGGACAAGGGGCTGGGGCATGTCGCGGGTAACGCGAACACCCAAACTCTACGCAAGTTCCCCGTCGTTACTGAAGTTTGTGTGCACTACGTTAGGGCCGCGATGTTTCAAGTGGGCAGCCAGTCCTTGACCATGCAACAATGGCTTCGCCACGAGTGGGAACGGACAGGGTTGCCGTTCCGCCTGGCCAACGAGGCGTGCGGAGTGCTCAACGCGGCGACGCGAAAATATTTTACGGCCGATCATCTCTGGTATTACCCGCCCGTGGATGCCTTCGCGAAGCTCACACAGTACGCCAACGAACACGGCGACCCGGCGGGACGGCCTTATTTCAGTATCAACGGGAAAGACCCTGTTCCCGGCCGCCAATGGGTTAAGCTGCGGGCCAAATTCACGTGCGACGTCGGCATAACGAATGTTTGGCGTGAACCGCAGGTCAGCGGGTCCGAACGCATTCAGGGTACGCGAGAAGGAATGAAGTACAAATTCAGTAGCCTTCACGGCAGTCAGAAACCGCTGAAGTTCATTGAGTTGACGATTCGAGCTTCGACGGACGAAAGCGACGTGGTGTGGGAACCTTTCGGTGGCCTGTGTCCGGGCGCGGTGATTTCCTACTATTTTCGGCGCCGATATTACGGTGCGGAGATCATTCCAGAGTTTTACGCCGCGGCCGTAGAAAGGCTGGCCACGTCATGAGCAGAATGCACAAGCCGGGCGCGCCGTCCAGAGGATTGCCAGCTATGGACGAGGAGCATTATCAGCTCTACAAGGACGTACGCCAGGCCATCTCGTCTCTGCCGATTTACTTCCGCACGGAAACTCATATTTCCGGCATCATGGCGACCGATCTGCACACGCTCAACAATGTGCTGGGCGCGACGATTGAGGAGCAGGTGGTTCGTACCTTGAATTTGATCCGGAACACGTGGGATGCGGGCGAGAAATACGCCCTTTACAGCTTCGTGAGGCAGGCACAAACATTTCCAGACGTTCTCTTGCGCAAGACGTCCACTGACGAGATTCTCTTGGGCATCGAACTGAAGGGATGGTACTTGCTAGCGAAAGAAGCCGAGCCCAGCTTGAGGTTTCAAGCGACCGCCGCCGCGTGTGCAAAGCGCGACTTGATCGTCGTAGTCCCGTGGGTCTTGGGAAACGTGATCAGCGGGTCTCCGATTCTCTTTGAACCATTCATTGAGTCGGCAAAGTACGCAGCCGATTTTCGCAATTACCACTGGCAACATATTCGGGAAACCAGGGCGGATACTCGCATCGAGGTCCCGAAGGGAGTGGGGCCATACCCCTCAAAAGCTGACCAGATTCTGGACAAACCGCAATCGGATGGCGGCGGAAATTTTGGACGGTTAGCACGCGCGGGAATGATGGATTCATACATGCACAAACTTAACGAGGTGCACCTTTGCGGCATTAAGACCGTTTATTGGCGGCAGTTCATGAAGGCGTTTCAAGAAAGCACAACCGACGCCGAAGCTCGCACCGCATTGGAAAAATTGAAGCAGGGTGTGCAGAAGGCGACTGATGTTCCTTCTCCAAAAGCTCGGTCGGCGCTTGCCATCCTCGCGGAGCTTGAACGTCTGCTTGACATGACAGAATGAAACCCGAATACCGTACGTACTTGTTTAGAGAGTCGACGGATGCGACCGCACAACCCATTGCTGTACAATAAATTCGGAAGTAAACCCGGGGAATGGGGGTATGTGCCACTCCAGTCACCACTCACACAACACATTCTGAGACAATGGGTTACGCCTCCAGGTTGGGAGGCGCTGAATAGGTACTACCATACAACCATGGCTTGCAGACCACGTTGCTCCGCTGCGCTCCGCAAGCCCGCTGAAGCCCGCCGATCCGGTGCTGGATCAAGACACTTGCCCTGGACGCATTTCAGCCTTGGAATACTCGCGGTCGCTTCTTTCACCGCCTCAGTCCACGCCGGACCCGCCTCCGCAGGCGCCCGCATCGAGTGGCGGCAAGGCGCACCCCACCTGGACATCTCCATCGAGGCCCAGGCCCCGCCCGGCCTCCCCGAGATCGAATGCCCGTTGCAGCTCTTCGACAAGGAGGGCAAGGAGCTCTGGAATACCCGGGCCAAGATCGCTTTCGGCAAGGAAACGATTCACCGTACCGCCATCCTGATTGAAAAGATCGCCCAGCCCTCCGAGCCCCACCGCATCGAGATTCGTCTCTTTCAGCCCGATCTCAACCTTTCATGGACGGAGTCTCTCACCTTCTACCCCGAATCCCATCCCGTTCTCAGCCATTCTTTCCGGAGGATCGGCGATTTCCCCGAACAGCGCATGCTCCTCGAGGTCCAACTGAACCGGCTGCGTGACCCTAACGTCCGCAACATCGACCTCAGCGCGGCCGTCCGGGACTCCGATGAGAACACCCTCTCGAGCAAGACGCTGAAAATTCCGTTCGCCGAGGCGACCTCCTCCGCACGGCTCGATTTCGCCCCGCCGGACGACCGCTCCGTCGGCCCCTACCGGCTCGAAGGAATGCTGGAGAGCGACGCCCTGGGCCTCCACATCCCCCTGCAGCATCGATTCGCCTTCGCCACCGCCCTCGTGCCCGTCACCAGCCTCGAAACCTCCGATCCCACCTGGTTTCTGTCCTTCGTCGACCCCCGGAACGTCGGCAGCTACACCCTGCCGCTACCCCAAAATGAGAAGGACCCCGTGTCCTACCCTTCGATGCGATGGGACGCCGAGGTCGCCCACAGCGGCCGACAGTCCCTCCGCATCGACTACACGCAAGGCGTCACCGCCCACGTGTTCAGCGACCAGGCCCTCCCGGGCTTCCCCATCATCGCCCGCCTCTGGGTGAAAGGGAATCTCACGACGGATGCCCTCCACGTCCACTGGCGTGACCGCTGCGAATACGCCCTCTGGGCCCACCAGCGGCACGTCAACCGCAGCGAGGCCTTCCTCTGCCGGCTGGATTTCGAGGGCTGGAGATCGTTTCGCGTCCCCGTGCTGGGCGACGGCTTCCAGGCCAAGAGCCGCTACGATAATCCTCGGGCCGTCGCCGTCCCCATCACCACCATGGCCTTGACGATCCACCCGGGTCCCGTCCCCGAAGGTCAGCCTGCAGGCCCCGTCCCGCGGTCAGTCTGGATCGACGATCTGGGGGTCGAGACGCAAGCCCCTCTGAAGGAACGCGTCTCGCTCGAGCTGGCCACGGATACTCCGGACCGCCTTCTCCATGATCAGGCCAGGCTATTCATCACCGCGGGGAACGGTTTTCACTCAGAAATCCGGAACGGCCGGATTCAGGTGACGGCCCGAGACCGCGGCGGGCACGCGCTTCTCGAGATCGAGGAGGCCATCGAGATCGGGCCGAATGCCTTCGCCGTCAAGGAAATCGCCCTTCAAAAGCTTGCGGCCCAGAAGCCCATCGGACCCGTCGATCTCGATGTCCTGCTCGTCGCACCGGGCACGGCCGGATTCCGCCGCTCCGGCCGCCTCACGCTCAAGGCCCCCTCCTCCTACGGCCTCTTCCTCGACTTCGAGAAGGTGCAGGCCTACAACGGCGCGGCGGGCGGGAAGGGCGGCGTCACCGTGCCCGGCGGAGCTGAAGGCTCCCGCCTGGCCCTCAGCCTCAAGGTCGACCCAAAGGGCAAGAATTCCGCCATCCTCCACCCCGCCTTGCCGGGCATCACGGACCGCGTCGACCTCCTCGTCCGGGCCGCGGCGGGGCCCGTCGAGCTTCAACCCCTCTTCCTCGATGCGGGCATCACCGGCGTCGCTGGGCTCAACTCCAACGCCTTCTGGATGCCCCCTGTCCGCGTCGAGGGACCGGACTGGCGAAGAATCGAATGCGTCGCGCCCGCCGTCCCCCCTTACTACGCGGACAGCGGACGATCCTTCCTCCTCCGGCCCAGCTACCCGCTCAATCTGGTCCTCGTCGCCCGAGCCCTCGGCGACCAGCCCGGTGAAATTCACGTCGATCAGGTCCGTGTCCGGACCCATCTGCTCCCCGAGGAGGCGCTCGCCGCCGAAGTCCTCTACCCCAACGAGATGCGCCTCCTCCCGCCCGGCGGACCCCTGGACTTGCAGCTCACCTCTTTCGCTGAAAAGGAAACAAAACTCGCCCTCTCCTTCCGCTTCGAGAAGGCCCAAGGCCGACTCCTCAAGGAAGCCACGATCGACGTCGTCCTCCCGCCTTCTTCCCGCTCCTTCACCCGCCTTGTCGATTCCCTCCCCGCAGGCGTCTATACGCTCGAGGTCCAAGGGTTGGGCGCTCTTCCCTTCCGTGAGACCCTCCAGGCCTTCGACCCTGCCTCCTCCTTCGGCAGCGAACCACAGAAATTGCTGAGCAGCCTGCTGGACCTCCGCAAGGCCCTCGGCATGGACGAAGAAAGAATCCTCCTCGACTGGGATAACATGGAGACCGTTCCGGGCCTGTTCCACTACGGCTGGTTTCACAACGAGGCAAAAAAAGCGTCCGCCGAGGGCCGCTACCGCGTCGTCCCTCTCCTGGGCTTCGCGGCCGATTGGGCGGGACCCGAGGCGCAGGATGCCATCGCCAAGAATGCTTATCGGCGTTATATGGGAAACAATTTGCAAGTTCCCGTCCGGATCGCGGACTGGAATCGATTCCTGCGCGAAGCGCTCCGCGAATACCGCGGGAAATTCTCTCGTTGGGTCTTCTGGCAGAATCCGGACATGAAGGACGCCCCGTCCTACATCCCGCCGGAACGCTACGCCGGCATGCTCCACCTCGCCAAGCACTGGGTCTCCTTCTACGATCCGCAGGCCAAGGTTGTCGCCGGCGGCTTCAATTACGATAAGGCCATCGAATACCTCGGCCAGATCGAGAATCCCGCCTCGCTGGAATTCGATGAACTGGCCGTCCAGATGAATCTCGGCGAACTGTCGCCGGAGCAGGCCGACCTCGAGGGCTTCCTCGATGAGCTGAATCAACTGCTCCGGCTCGAAGAGACGGGTCGCAAGCTGAAGGTCTCCGAACTGGACTGGGCCGTCAGCGATCTCGTCTCTCCTGCCGAGCAGGCCGCCTATCATACCCGCGCCTGCCTCATCCTCGCCTCGCGGGGCGCCGATCTCCACAGCTTCTCCCTCGTCAACAGCGGCGAAAGCTTCGAAGGCTACGGCGTCTTCTACCGGCCCCGCTACGGCAATAGCGAGAACGTCCAGGCCCTCATGCCCCTCTACCTCCCCAAACCGGCCTACTTCGCCCTTTCCTCTACACGCCAGTTCCTCCAGGATTGGAAGTTTGTCCACAGCGTCCAGATGCCGGACCGCGACCTCCAGGCCAATCGCGCTTTCCTCTATACCCGGCCCGACCACCCTCCCCTCGCTGTCCTCTGGCGCACCGGCCGAGAACCGCGCTCCTACCGCATACCCGCCGGCTGGACAGGGGCATCCGCCCGTGACCCCTTCGGTGTCGAAATCCCTCTCCATGAGGAGTTTTCTTGCACATCACTTCCGGCGTTCATTCGCATGCCAGTGGGATATTCCCTTGAACAGCTCTCTGACGACCTCCGCATGCTTCAGCCCGCGGACGGCAAGGACACCGTGGTGCTGGACCTCCACGTCAGCGATCCGGATTCCTGCCGCAGGGCTCAGTACGCGGCGACGGGCAACCTCCTGCCCGAAAAAAAAATCGGACGCCTGCCCGACGGCCGCCGGTTGAACGAAGTCTTCGTCCGCGGCCTGACTTCCGAAACCTTCCAGTTCCAGATGGAAAAACCGGGAGACCTCATCCTGGCCCGGCGCTGGATGTTCGACGGCAAGGGCGACCGCCTCGTCTTGCGCCTCAACGAGGGGATCGAAATGAACTGGGACCTCTCCCGGGGAAGGCTTCCTGATTCGGGTCCCCGCGAATCCACCTTTGTGCTCCGGCACTGCAAGGCGGGCATCAATATCCTGTCCGTCCGCTATGAAGAGCCTGGCAACGCCGCCGGCTACCGCCTCGAGCCGCTGGAAGTGCCTGACGTGGACATCGCCCGCTGGGGTGTTCTCCATGCCGCTCAGACCAGGGGCGAAATGCAGAAGTTCAGGAGCGCCAGCGGCACACCCCTGGCCATCGGCAAGACCGCCTATGCCTCCGGGCTCGGCCTCCACGCCGTCGCCTTCCTCGAGTATCCCCTCGATGGCCTCTTCTCCTCCTTCGAGGTCACCGTGGGGATCGATGCCGTCACCGAGGGACGGGGTAGCGCCTCCTTCGAAATCCACGTCGATGGCCAACCCGCCGCGAAGACCGAGATTCTCAACGGCTTCAGCAAGCCGATCACGCTGAAAGTCGAAAACCTGGAAAAAGCCCGCCGCCTGGTCCTCCTCGTCAAGGACGGCGGCGACGGCAACACGGACGACCTGGCCGATTGGGTGGATGGGCGGCTCGTCCTGAAATAAGATTCGAGCGCGGAAATGCATCTGCACTCCCGTGGCCGAATCTTAGTGGGTCAGCGTGTAGAAAAGCCAGTTGATGCAGATTTGGTACACCCCTTCACGGGCCTCCTGCGCCATCGGCGTCGGGTCCGCATGAGCCGGATTCCCCAGCGGATTCAGCGCCGTGGGCTGCGTCGCCACCTCCCAACTGCACCCGTAGTCGTTCGGACAGAATAGAATCGCAGGCCTGCCGTTCAAATACGCCGCCTGGAACGGCTTCATGAACTGTTCCTTCATTTTCGGATAGCCGTTCAAGGGATAAATCATGTTGAAGAGATCGAAGAACGCTTTCTCCTCCCGCAGCATGAGATAGAGTTCAGATCCTGGAACGATGAGCTGCACGTTCGCCGGCACGGAGTCCATGAAGGGGCCCGAGCCCGTGCAGTCGTCCAGCCACAACGTGCCGCCCCGGGCCAGGTATTTCTTTAAGTTCTCTACCTCCTCGTCCGTGAACTTGAACGGGTAATGGCTTGTGAAGTAAATGATCGGGTAGTCGTAAATCTCGTTCCCGAGCAGCGAGATGCCGTTGTTGTCCAGATAACATGGGAACTTCCCCTGCGTCCTCTCCCGCAACTGGTAAAAAAAATACGGAAGCGCCGTCGGGTCCGTGTTCCAATCCACCTTGCACTGCGGCTTGATGCGCCGGATGACCACCTTCCCCCTCTGCTGCCTCTCCGTGTCCGATTCCGCCGTCGGCGTTGTCCCGTCAAAGGTCCTCAGCTTCCCCTTGGCCGCCTGCTTCAGCCAGTCCTCCGCGGCCGCCGGGGAAACCATCACGAGAGCCAGGATAGACAAAAGGTCTTTGAACCTCATGGTCGTCATTCCCATGAACTCCGGCCTGCACAGGACGTCCAGATGCACGGGTGTCCAAGATAACTCTGATGACCTCACAGGTCAAGCGAAGATGCTGGTCACCCTTCAATCTGCACGTTCGCCGTCCCGCCGTGAGCCGGAATCCAGGCCGTGGCGGCCAGTGAAGCGGAGGTCCTTTCATTGACACCTTCACGGCATCCTGCTAGAGTTTGCCCTGGCGATGAAGCATCGCAGGCCCACCCCTCTGCTCGCTTCTCCCCAGATGGCAGGCTCCGATGAATACCGAACGGCAAATCCGTAACCTCAACGCCCTCCTGGAACTCTCCAAGTCCCTCGCCAGTGAGGTGCAGGTCGACAACCTCCTCCAGGTCATCGTCCACAAGACGACCGAGGTCATGGAGGCGGACCGCAGCAGCCTCTTTATTTTTGACGAGGTCCGCAACGAGCTGTGGAGCAAGATTGCCGAGGGCGTCGAGCTCAAGGAAATCCGCTTCCCCGTTGGCGTCGGCATCGCCGGCGACGTCGCCAAGACCCGCAAAGGGGCGAACATCCCGGATGCCTATGAGGATTCCCGGTTCAACCCCACCTGGGACCGCAAGACGGGCTACCGCACACGCTCGGTGCTTTGCCTGCCCATCACGAGCACGGACGGGAAGCTGATCGCCGTTGTCCAGGTTCTCAACAAGAAGACCGGCCCGGTTTTTGACGAGCAGGACGAAAACCTTCTGGCCGCCCTGGGCGCCCACGTAGCCGTGGCTCTCGAGCGAGCGAGGCTCATCGCGGCTTACGTCGAGAAGCAGCGGCTCGAGGAAACCCTCAAGCTCGCCCAGAAGATTCAGTTGAGCCTCCTCCCCCGGCGCTCGCCGGACGTCAAGTACTTCGATCTCGCCGCATGGAGCATCCCCTGCGATGAGACGGGCGGCGACTACTACGACTACATCGAGATGCCCGACGGCCGGCTCGGCATCGTCATCGGCGACGTTTCCGGCCATGGCCTGGGCGCGGCCATGTTCATGGCTACAGCCCGGGCCTCCCTGCGATCCATCCTCATGAATTTGACGGAGCCGGCGAAAGTCCTGCATCAGCTCAATAACCGGCTCGTGGCGGACATGCACGAGGAGGCGTTCATGACGCTTTTCTTCGGCATCCTCGAGCCGTCGACGCGCACCTTCCGATACACGAGCGCGGGGCACGAGTCGCCCATCCTCTACCGCGACCACGAGGACCGCTGCGAACAACTGGAAAGCACGGGCCTCCCCCTCGGCATGATCGACGATATGGAGTTTCCCGAAGGCCCCACCACCCTCTTCAACGAAGGGGATATCCTCCTGCTCACCACCGACGGCGTCTTCGAGGCCATGAATGAACAGGAGGAGCAGCTCGGACACGCCCGCATGGTACAGGTCCTTCGGGAGTGCAGGGGCCAGCCGGCCGAAGCGATCACGCAGGAGATGCGCCGCCGCACCTACGAATTCATCGGTAGCGCGCACCCGCGGGACGACATCTCCATCGTCACGATCAAGGCCCTGCGGACACCGCCTCGCGAGGCCGGGCCCGAAGAAACCCTCGAGCTCCTCGAGATCGAGGAAGCGGTGAATGCCCCCGCGGCCGAACACGCCGCAGGGGAAGCGGCCGGCCAGGGTCTCAAGGTCCTTCCCGCGGAAGAATCGTGAAAATCTCCGACGTCCAGACGTGGGTCCTTTCTGCCCCCTTGAAAAAACCCATGGGGGGCATCTCCCATAGCGGACCGCGTTACTCCCGCAAAACCGCCCTGGTCCAGGTCGTCACCGACGAGGGCATTTCCGGCATCGGTGAAAGCTTCGCCATCCCCGAGCTGGTGCCCGCCATCATCCAGCACGTCTTCCGCCCCATGCTGCTGGGCCGAGACCCCCTTGACGCCGCCGGCCTGTGGGACCTCCTGTACGCCGGACTCGGCCACCACGGTCAGAAAGGCCTGCTCGTCGAGGTCCTCAGCGGGATCGACATCGCCCTCTGGGACCTCCGGGGCAAGAAGGAAGGGAAGCCCCTCTATCAGATTCTCGGACGCGTGCACCGCACCCGTCTGCCCGCCTATGCCGCCGGACTCTACTTCGCCCCACTCGACGAGCTGCGGGCCGACGCCGACGCCTGGGCCCGCCTCGGCTTCCCCGGCGTCAAGCTCAAGATTGGCGCGGGCAACCTGAACCCGGATGAAGCCTCAGTCCGCGCCGTCCGCGAGGCCGTCGGCCCCAGAGTCCGGGTCATGGCCGACCTCAATTGCGGCTACGACTACGAGACCGCGCTGGCCGTTGGCAAACGCCTCGAGCCCTACAACCTCCACTGGCTCGAGGAGCCCGTCCGGCCCGAGCGCCTCGACGACTACCGCCGCCTGAGAAGGGCGCTCAAGATGAAGATTGCCGGGGGCGAGGGCGAATACACCCGCTGGGGCTTCGGCGCGATGTTCGAGAAGGAGGCCGTGGACGTCGCACAGCCGGACCTCATGCGGTGCGGCGGCGTCACCGAAGGCCTCCGAATCGCCCATCTCGCCGAGCAGTTCGGCGTCCCCATCTCCACCCACGCCTGGCTCTCCATCGTCGGCATGGCCGCTTCAGCGCATTACGCCGCCGCCTGCCCCCTCTTCGAAAGCTACGAGTTCGAGATGACGGAGAATCCGTTGCGCGACGAGATCACGGTTCAGAAGCTCGAGACGCGCGACGGCGAGCTGACGCTCCCACAGGGCCCCGGCCTCGGCCTCGATTTCATCCCCGAAGCCGTCGCCAAATACCTGGTGCTCCGCACGTAATATCCTGACTAGGTCCGTCCATGAGCCATGACCATTCTTTCCGGCTGTTATCGATCCCCTGCGGCCTCCTGCTCAATCTCCTCTCCGGTGAAACCATCCTCGTCAGGGGAAAGATAACGGCTGCGGATTGGAAGACGCCGATTGCGGACGCTACGGTTACGGCGGTCCGAAGTTTCCATAGAAACGATGACGCAAACGAACCATTCGAGATACAGACAAGGTCGGATGAGGAAGGCAACTTTCAATTCGAGCTGGAATTGTCCAACGCCTACTCGTACCAAATCAGCGCCACGGCGCCGGGCTGGTCAACGGGTTACTGCCACGTGACGGGAAGGTATCCGCCTGAAAAACCCCTCACCCTGTGTTTGCTACGAAGCAAGCTGCGAGGCCAGGCCGTAGGTCCTGATGGCCAGCCGATCCCCAAGACTGCCCTCGGGGTGTTCGTCTGCGTCAGGGATCCTCCGTACGCGCTGGACCACTACGTGACCAGTGGCACCACTCATCAGGTGGAGACGGATGATCGAGCAGCCTTCGTCCTTTTTGTGCCCCCGGGCAAGGTGACCTTACAAGTGGTTGCCCGTGGAATCGGGTGCGGTTCTTCGGAGATGAAAGTCGTGGGCGAGGATGACGAAATCGATATCGGGCCCTTGCCGCTAACACCCTTCGGAACCCTAACCGGACGTGTGCTGGAGGAAGGGCCCGAAGCTCCGATGGTTGACGTGATTGTGCGTGTCTCCTCTCCTTTGTTCGCATTTGATGAGAGCGTCAAGACCGATGACAGGGGATGCTTCCGGGTCCAAATCCCGCCAGGTGAAGTCCACTTCTCGGCTCACAAGGAAGGCTTTTACTGGTCTCCTGCCCAGCAACTACAGAAGATGAAGCAGGACATCGTGGAAAGACAGACCCATGACCGCGGCCTTGATGCCAAGGCCATCATCGAATCCGGCAAGACCGTACAAGGTGACGACCTGAAGCTCGTTCGGCTCGTGGAATTGGCCGGGCAGGTCATTGATGCTGACGGGAAGCCCGTGCAAGACGCCACCGCGCTCTACTCCCCAGAAGACTTGACCATAGAACTCGGGGGAGGCCACTGGTCCCACGGATTACCCGGTGCAGAAGGCAAGACCGATGCGGACGGTCAGTTCAGTCTGAAGGTTGTCCCGACAACCGGGACCCTGATGGTCTCAACAGAAAACCACGTCCCAGACAACCGGGTGCTGGAACTCAAGCCTGGCAATCCAAGGACACGTCTTCCAGTGCAATTGCTGATGAGGGCGGCGAAGGTCTCCGGAAGGGTCATCGACAAGGACACCGGGAAGCCCGTGGAGGACTCACGGGTGTATGCGAAACGGCTTGCGCCGGCGACGCAGGAGGTCACGCCGGAGACCAGCCGTCCCCGGGAGCGGCAGGACTCCGGCCCTCACCAGAAATTCCATAGTGGACCGGGCGGGATGATGGCGAACACGGACAGGGATGGCCAGTATTTTCTCGCTGGACTTTCGGCCGGTGACTACCAACTTTCTGCGGAATGGAACACGCATCAGACCTGGTCCCACAAGTCGGCCACGGCTACGATTCACCTGAATCCAGGCCAGCACCTTGAACGAGTAAACTTGGAACTGACCCTGCCCGAGAAGGGCATGATCGGGAAACTGAGAACAAGCGATGGGAAGTCTCTGGCTCGCACGCCCTATTTCTGGGTCATGAAACTCGAGGCAGACCCAACTTGCATATTTGGCGACCACTCCACAACGGACACGGACGGCCGTTTCTGTATCCAAAGCCGTCCCACACATGGTGAGAAAATCTGGCTGATCACCCTGTGCGTGAAGGGCTATCGTCCTTCCACAACCCGAATCGTTTTACCTGAAGAAGGTAGGCCAGAAAATCTTAACATCGAACTCGAGCCTGTTCCCATCGGCATCCTCTCGGGGCGGGTGTTCCTGCCGGATGGCCGGACTCTCGCAGCCGGGGTAAGAGTCTTTGCCTATAGCGATGCGCCCTTCGCATCCTGCCGTGGTATCGATTCGATCGGCTTGACCTCTCCGCCTCTTTCCTTTGATATCGAGTTTGCACACACCGATCCGGAAGGCGCCTTCCGTCTGGAGCTCGATGAAGGCACTTATGGTGTGATCGCAACCCCTGTCGAGGATTCATCGGACCGGGGCATGGGCAGATCAAAGGTTCCCATCAGTCCGAATCTCGCTGGCTTGGCCCCTGTCTGGAGCGAACTTCTGGCCATCAAAGGCGGCCAGGAGACGCAAGCCGACGTAACTCTGGTG
The DNA here is from genome assembly GCA_016179685.1 of Planctomycetota bacterium. Classification (GTDB taxonomy): domain Bacteria; phylum Planctomycetota; class PUPC01; order JACPCR01; family JACPCR01; genus JACPCR01. Next base: position 65,086 of record JACPCR010000052.1, read on the forward strand.
AAGGAAGGGGCAGTCATCGGCCGCGTCACGGACATGGCGGGTCGGCCCCTGCCAGGCGCAAAAGCGTGGCTGCAGAGGACCAAGGCAAGGTTGCCTGAGCAACTCATCCCTGAAAGCGTTAGCACGGACCAGGACGGCCGGTTCCGAATCGTAGGAGTGCCGCCTGGATTCTGGGGTCTGATGGCTTGCGCCGACGCCTTTCCATGGCAGTACGCGGAGATCGAGGTCGAAAGTGGGCAGGAGGTCCGAAAGGATTTTCAGCTCGAGCGCAACTAGCCCGGATTTCTCACAAATCGCAACGGCACGCTCGATACCCTCCTGTGCAGCAATCCGTTGCAATGCAAGCTTCAAGGCCGCCTTCCTGGCACCTCGATCCGGGTTAGCCCTGAGCGAGAACGACGCCAGTCGTTCGAGTCGAAGCCCGCACGGCGCATTTCGAATGCGCCGTGTGAAATCCGCGAGCCCGAAGGGCGCAGCGGATTTCACTAGAGTCTAACCCTATAACTTCTCCACGCCGCGCCCGACTCCATGTGCGTTCGTCTGTGACGTCCATAGACCTGATGCAGAAGTGCCCCGCCTCCGCATGAAAGTGAACGGCGGCAAAAGTGTTTCAACACTGCCGCCGCCGTTCACTAATAGCTTTCCGCGTCCGCCGGGAATTCCTGCGCCTTCACGTCCTTCAAGTACTGCTGGAACGCCCGGCTCATCTCCTCCGCCAACCTCGCATACCACCGGACGAACCGCGGATGAAACCGCGTGTTCACGCCGAGCATGTCCTGCGTCACCAGGATTTGGCCATCGCAGTGGTGGCCCGCCCCGATCCCGATCGTCGGAATCTTCAGCGCCCTCGTGATACGCTCCGCCAGGCTGGCGGGGACCTTTTCGATCACCACGCCAAAGGCGCCGACGGCCTCGAACGCCAGGGCGTCGTCGAAGATCGCCTGCGCCTCCAATGCCTCCGTCCCCCGGGCACGATACGTCCCGTAAACGTGGATCGATTGCGGCCGCAGGCCCACGTGCCCCAGCACCGGGATGCCCGCGTCCACGATCTTCTCGACAATGGGACAGATGGATTTGCCGCCCTCGAGTTTCACCGCCTCCGCCATCCCGTCCTGCATCAGACGGCCCGCATTGTGCAACGCCTCCTCAAAGCCCTTGTGGTAGGACATGAACGGCATATCCGCGACCACCAGCGCCCGCGTCACCGCCCGCGTCACCACCCGAACGTGGTAGAGCATCTCCTCCATCTTCATCGGCAGCGTCGTATCGTTCCCGGCAAACACCATGCTCGCCGAGTCACCCACCAGGATGAGGTCGATCCCCGCATCGTCGAGCAACCGGGCCGTCAGATAATCATAGGCCGTCAGGGCCGCAATCTTCTCGCCCGCTTGCTTCATCTCCTGAAGACGAAGGGTCGTCACCTTCCGCCTGGCCCGCTTTGGAGTCGGTGTGTCCGAATGACTCATAAACCCAGATTGCTGGAAAACCTTGGAAAAGCCGTTGGCCTGCGCCGAAAAACTCCCGCACCTGGATTATTCTAGGCCAGCAGACCATCACAAGCAACGCGGCCAGCGGACACTGCCATATTGTCCTATCGAGCGCCCCGCAAAATACTCCCAAGATGCCGGCGTTGGCGATGAGCGGGTTGGACACGGGCACAAAGTCCGGTGTGGCCTGCCTGCCGCGCAGTGGCGCAGGCCGCCTCGTCTGCCGGTAGAAAGGCGGCGGGTGAGAGTGGCTCAGACTGGACGCCGAGGGTGGTTTGAGGGTCGATGAAAAATCCGGGTTAAGCCCTTTAAACCTTCAAGAAGAACGCTACCATGGATTCCGGCAAAGGGGTGATGGTAAAGAACGGCGCGCTGGAAAAGAGGGCGAAACTCGTATGGAAAAACGATTCCTGGGCCGCACCGGTCTTGAAGTGAGCGTCCTCGGCCTTGGCGGCCTCTTCGTCTCCAACATCGGCGGCAGAGGCCGCGAGGATGCCCGGGCCGCTACGCAGCGCGCCCTCGAGCTGGGCGTCAATTACGTCGATACGGCACCCACTTATGCCGACAGCGAAGAGGTCCTCGGCTACGCCCTTGAAGGCGCCTCCCGGCCCTTCTACCTCTCTACCAAGATCGGCGGCCGGCCGTCTCCCTTCAACCCCAAAGACAAGGACCACCTCCGCCGGTCCGTCGAGGAAAGCCTCCGTCTGCTCAAGCGGGATTCCATCGACGTCCTCTTCATCCACGAGCCGGACCGGCCCGGCCAGTACGACTGGTGGACCGACACCGATCATTTTCACGGTCCGGTGAATGATTTCCTCGACGAGCTGAAGGCGGAGAAGATCATCCGCTTCACCGGCCTCGGAGGCACCACGGCTTACGAGATGGCGCCCATCCTCGCCACCGGTCGCTACGACGTCGTCCTCACCGCCTTCAACTACAGCCTGCTCTGGCGTGAAGCGCGGACCGCGGTCATCCCCGAAGCCAAACGCCAGAACATGGGCGTCATCATCGGCTCGCCGCTCCAGCAAGGCTCGCTCGCCCGGCGCTACGACGAGGATGTTCTTCGCGGCGCCCGCTGGCTCAGCCCACCAAGACGCGCTCAGTTCCAGACGCTCTACCGCTACCTCGATGAGATCGGCATCCCGCTGCCCGAGCTCGGCCTGCGCCGCATCCTGTCCGACCCGGACGTCTCCCTCATCCTCATGGGTGCCCGATCCGTCGAAGAGGTCGAGCAGAATGCCCGCGCCATCGAGGCCGGGCCGCTCCCGGGCCCTGTCGTGGAACGACTCGACACCATCGCTGCCATGGTCCCCTTCCGGCCCTACGAGGAACCCTTCGGCCTCCCCTTCGGCAGGGCCTATCGAGGGCCCGGCCGGGCCGGCCGCTGAATTTTCCATTGCCCCTCAGGCCTCCATGACCACCCGCTCCGGGCCTCCAAACGTCATCGTCTTCTTCACGGACCAACAGCGGTGGGACACCACCGGCGTGCACGGCAACCCGCTGGACCTGACGCCTCATTTCGACCGCCTGGCCCTGAGTGGAACGCATGCCACTCATTCCTTCACCTGCCAGCCCGTGTGCGGCCCCGCACGCTCCTGCCTTCAGACCGGCCGATACGCCACATCGACCGGCTGCTTTCGCAACGGCATCCCGTTGCCTTTGGACGCCCGTACCCTCGCCCATGCCTTCAACGAGGCCGGATACCAGACCGGCTACATCGGAAAATGGCATCTGGCGGACGAAGAACCCGTGCCGGAAGGGAAGCGAGGCGGCTACCAGTTCTGGCTCGCCTCGAACATCCTCGAATTCACCTCGGAGTCCTACCGGACGCTGCTCTACGACAACCGAAATCAGCCCGTCCGTCTGCCCGGCTACCGAGTGGACGCTCTGACGGACGCAGCCATCCGGTTCATTGATGCGCGCCAGGCGGTGTCTTTCTACCTGTTCCTATCCTTCCTGGAGCCGCACCACCAGAACCACCTGGACGACTATCCACCGCCGGAAGGATACCGGGAGCGCTACACGGGCCGGTGGATGCCGCCCGACCTGGCCGCCCTGGGAGGCTCCTCACACCAACACCTGGGCGGTTACTTCGGGATCGTCAGGCGTCTCGACGAGGCCCTCGGCCGCCTCCTCGACGCCCTTCGCAGCCTCGGGCTGCTGGAACGGACCGTGGTGCTTTTCACCTCGGACCACGGCTGTCACTTCAAGACCCGCAACTCGGAGTACAAGCGGTCCTGCCACGACAGCTCCATCCGAGTCCCGACCGCGCTCTGCGGGCCCAGTTTCGACGGCGGCGGCCAGGTCCGACGCCTCGTCAGCCTGATCGACCTGCCGCCGACGCTCCTCGACGCTGCTGGCATCCCCATCCCTTCCTCCATGCAGGGGCGCTCCATCCTTCCCCTCATCCGGCGGGAAACCCGGCCCTGGCCCGAGGAGGTCTTCGTCCAGATCAGCGAGTCGCAGGTCGGCCGCGCCGTCCGCACCCGCCGTTGGAAATACGGCGTCACCGCGCCGGACAAGAAGGGATGGAAGGACTCCGCGGCCGATCGCTACGTCGAGGAATACCTCTACGACCTCCAATGCGATCCCTACGAGTTGACGAACCTGGCCGGCCTCGAATCGCATCGGGAAGTCGCATCCGTGATGGCGCGGAGACTGGCTGCCCGGATGGTGCAGGCTGGCGAGCCGAGTCCGGAGATCGTGCCAGCGCCCGCTCGACCCGGCAGTCAGCGCAGCGTTACGCCCGAAGAAGCGCGGGAATAGCAAGCCAGGAGGCCGGCCCTGCCCGCATCCCAGACCCCGCTCGTCAGGGCCGCTCCTGGTTCTCCGGCACGCCAACCCCACCGGGCTTCGTCTCCTGGGAAGCCCGAAAGACCCGGACGCCGCCCATCGGAACGAACACCCCGAAGGACATGGCCGAGAGCCCGGTTGATCGTCCTTAAGGCGGGCGAAGCCCGCAACCCAACACACGGCTCGAAAAGGTGTCAGGGTTCAGGGTTCAGGAATCAACTGACACCCGACCCGCCCCCCCCACTGGGACAAGTCTGGCGGGACACCTTTCGACTTCTCCGCCGGGTGCCCGCGCTAGCGGAGGCGGAGAAGTGACACCCTAAGACTCTATCCCGGACTTCTCACAAACTAGAAGGGTACACGCGATATCCGCTTGTGCAGCAATCCGTTGCGATGCAGGCTTCAACGCGGCCATCCCGGCACATCGATCAGGGTTAGCCCTGAGCGAGAACGACGCACGTCGTTCGAGTCGAAGCCCGCGGGGCGCATTTCGAACACGTCGTGGTAGAAATGCGGGCTAAAACCAATTTCTTACTCCCCCGGCTGCATCAGCATGAGGCACGAGGGATGCCCCACCTGCAGTTCGTGGCCCGTCGCCTCGAGCCGGCCCGTCCGGCCATCGATCCGGAACACCACGACGTTGTTGCTCGACGTGTGCGCCACCAGCAGGAGGGACCCATCCGGGGTGATCGCCAGGTTCTGCGGCTGCTTTCCCCGGCTCGGCTCGATGCCCACCAGCGACAGCAGCCCGCTCTTTCGGTCGATCCCATACATGGCGATGCTCTCGTGCCCGCGATTCGTCCCGTAAACAAACTTGCCAGAAGGATGGACCTTCACGTCCGCGCAATAGGTGGTATCCTTGAAATCCGCCGGAAGTGTGGAGAGCGCCTGAATCTCGAACAAGATGCCTTTCGGGGCATCGTAACGGAACGCGGTCATCGTGTTGTCCAACTCGTTGATGCCGTACGCATACCGGCCCGAGGGATGGAACGCAAAGTGCCTCGGACCAGCTCCGGGCTTCACCCGCACGAAAGGCTGAACGTTCGGTCTCAAGATTCCCCGTTTCGTATCCAGCTTGTAAATCAAGACCTTATCCAGCCCCAGGTCCGATACGACCGCGTAGCGGCTGGCCGGGTCCAGTACGACGCAATGGGCGTGTGGGCCCGTCTGGCGGCTCGTATTCACGCTCGACCCCTGATGCTCGATAAAACAGCTCGGACGGCCCAGGCGGCCATCCCGGCCCACCGGAATCACGCTGACGCTTCCCTTGCCGTAGTTCGCCGCCAGCACGAATCGGCCCGATCGGTCCACGTCCAGGTAACAGGCCGCCCCACCCTGGGTCGGCTGCTCGTTGAGCAGAGAAAGGGTCCCCGTCCTGCCGTCGATCGAGAACGAGCGGACCCGTCCCTCGGCGGCCGCCCCGAACTTCCCGGGCTCATGAATCGAGTAAAGGTAGCGGTGGTGCGGATCGATGGCGAGGAAGAAGGGGCTCTCCACTTCGCTCGCCTTGGATACGCATTCGAGCCGGCCGGAGGCAACCTCGAGGCGGCACGTGCTGATCGCCGCCTCCGGACCGCTTGCGAACGAGGTGACGAAAACCATCCATTGTTGAGACTGTTTCCTGGGCATGCTCGGCTCTCCTGAATAAAACGACGTTGGATGCGCATCTCACTGCGGGTATCACCCCGATGGCGACTCCCTGAACTGGAATGCGTAAAGACGAACATTCCTGAGATGGAAATGCAGGCGCACCGCTGAACGAGAAACCTCCGGGCCGATCCCTTCCTTCCCCTCCCACGCCACGACACCATCCACCCGGTCCTCGGCCAGCGGCTTGCACCGATCAAAGCTGTAGCCCTCGATCGGCTTGCCATCGGAGGCATTCAGCATCTGGACGCGAAGTTCCGCTCCGGGCCCCAGAGGCTCGACGTTGACCGTGAGCCTGCTCCCCTCGAAGCTCAACGTCCGAGTGGAAAAATGGCCAGGAGCGTCACCCGCCTCGATGCCAACCACCCGGTCCCGCTTCAAGATCGCCCGGCTCATCCGGCTGGCGAAGGACGCCTTCTCTTCCTCCGTCATGTCTTTCAGAATATGGGCATTGGGGGAATGCGGGCCGTTGCCGGACCTGTAATAGAGCGCCCACTCATCGGAGGAGATCGGCACGAACCCCGGGGCCACCGAAACGATGAAGGAATCAAAAGCGCCTCGGCTGCCGAGCGGAATGAAGGTCGACCGATTTGGCCGCAGCCACGTCCGGTTGTCGCGGCTCACGCAGACTTGCACCTCGAAGCAGCCGCGGTAGTGCCGGTAGAAGGAGGGGAAAAGGTAATGCGCGTTCGGATTGTCCGGATGCCGGCTGTAGGCGGAATTGTAGATGTCCGTATCCAGCGTGTCCTCGAAGTCCGGAACGAGCGTGAGCTCCGAATCCGTCCAGTTCCGGAAATCGTCGCTCTCGATCCGCCCGACAGCGCGCCCGCGGCCCAGGGGCTTCACGGATAGGCCCGGCAGTTCGAGTCCGCCGTACTTCGCCGCGCCGGAACGGTGGTAGACAACGTATTTCTTCAAGGTCGGGTCCCAGGCCGCCGAATTCTGGGAGTCGGGATAGTAAGGCAGGAAATCCTCGACGTAGCGCGTCCACGAAAGTCCGTCCGGAGAATACGCCCCGCGGAGCGTGCCCGCCTTCCCCGTGAATACGCCCTTGTGCCGAAGCAGGTCGAACACGAACGGTCCGTTCCACTCCGCATGCACCAGCTTGAAGCGCTCGCCTTCCTCCGCGTTCGGATCAATGAAAACATTCCCCAACTCGGGGCTCACCCCCAGGTGACCGCCGGTGTAGACCACGTTGTGGTGGCGGGAGCCCCGCCACTCGACGACGCCCAAGGGACGGCGCTCGAAGTGCAGCCCGTCGTCCGATTCCGCATAGCTGACCACCAGGCCCTGGTGTCCCTCGTGCCCCGAGTTGTACCACATCCGGTATCTGCCGCCGTCGCGGACTACCGAAACCCAGGCGATGGAAGCCTCCCACGCCTTGTCCGCAACAAACAGCGGCTCGCCGTGCTTCTGAACGCTTCCCAATCCGAAGTGAATCCGGTACGGAAACTGGTCGTAGCTCGACCCTCCGGAGAACAAGAAATCGTCGAAAAGAAGCTGCCGCACCGACCCACACGGAAAGGGATTCGGGCGGTAGGGATACTTCTTCTGGTTGATATCGATCACCGGCATCGATTCGGACATGGCCCCTCCTCCGGTATGACGTGTTCGGCATTCTTCAAGACATGGAAACCCATGCAGCGAAATCGGACCTGAAGAAGCGCTTCGCTTCCTCATTGCCGGTGCGCAATCGCCTCCTCCATCGAAACCCAGTGGCCGCCGGTCACCTTGCCATCCGCCTTCATCTGGCCACCGCCGTTCTTCAGCAGGTCACCCGCTTTCTCGTCCAGCCTCAACAGCAGCCAGGTGGCCTCGTCCGCACGCATGGACTGGGGACGCGGCTTGAAGCTGATGTTCTTGTACCGGACGGTCCTGGAGCATCGAAGATCGTCCACTCGAATCTCGCTCCCTTCCGCGAGGGCCTGAGCCGATCCGATCCCCGTCCATGCCGCGGCTGCGAGAGGGGTTTCCGCCGCCGGCAACGGAAATTCGGAATCCAGGACACCATTCAAGAACAAACGGACGGTAGCGCCGTCGGAACTGACTGCCAGGTGATACCACTCGCCGAGTTGGATCGGCGCGAACCCGAGGACGTCCGGAACGGCTGGCCTCGTCAGCCCGAAGTGCAGCCGCGGCCGCATGGACTGCGGCTCGATGTCCAGCACATCGCTCGCACCCCCTGGAGTGCCGCAGACGAAGAGGGGCGGCAGCGGATTTCGCCCCTCTCCGGCGCAGACCACCTGGATGAACATTTCCACAGCCCATTCCCGGTTCTCCCCGAATCCCTTCGGCAGTTCTACGACGGTGCCCGGCCGAAGCGCCAGGGCGAAGTTCTCGCCCGGGCGCTCCAGCTCCAGCGCGTGCAGAAGCCACTGACGGTCCTCCAGCCGCGACAAATCCGCGTTCACCCAGGCCGGGTCCAGCTTCCCTTCGACGCGGACAGGGCTGAACTCCGCCTCGCTTTCGGGCCCGGCATGCACCCTCAACGCTACGGGGCCAGAAGCCGGGAGCGCCATCTCCAACCGGACCGTCCCGCAGCTTCCCACGACCTTGTCTTTCTGCCGTTCGAGCACCAGTGGCAGCCTCTCGCCCACCGCTGCTCCCTTCTGCTTCTCCGACTCTTTCCATTCCAGGCCCGTCCCGGCCCGCACCCGGAGGAAGGACCCGGCCGCGCTGGCGCCGAACAGGGTCGCCGTGGCGCCCGCGGCGGCCAGGGGGTCATGGAGCGTCAGCCCCAGTTCCGCCCCCTTCCGGAGCACCGCCTCGCACTCCACCTTGAAATCCCCCTCGAGAAAACGTGCATGGAGGCCCGTCCCGCCTCCGGCGCAAACCAGGGGGCCCGCCTTCTGCCCGCGGTAGCCCCAGTCCCGGTACTCCTCGGCTTTCTCGAAACCGTATTCGAGAACCACCCGGCCGTCTCCGGGCAAATCGAATTTTCCCCGGAACAGCTCGTCCGCCATCAGGCCTTTCACCTGGGGCAGTTGCGCCAGACGGGCTAGAAATTCCGGGGCTCGGCCAGGCCGCTCCACCGGGCGCGCCGCCTTGGTGCCTGAAGGCGTCGTCGAGCCCGGGCCTTTTCCAGTCGCCTTCGCCGCGGCACGGGGTTTGGTCGTTGTCGTCTCGCTCGGATTTCCCATCACCGGCCCAGCGGGGATTTTCCCGGAGGGAGACCCCCGCGTGAAGAAATACATCAAGGCCACGATGACGATCAGGACTCCCGCGGCAGAGATCGGCAGAACCTGTCGCATACCCTTCGACATCCCGCCGGGCCGGGGCGGCGGCTTCGGCTTCGGCCGCGTCTTGTCGGCCAGCTCCGACGCAGCCTCGGGCGATCGGACATGCTCGATGGCCTGCAACACATCCTCCGGCGTCTGGTAACGGTCCCTCGGATTCTTCTCCGTCAGACGCTCGAGAAACTTGCAGAACGAGGCCGAAAGTGTTGGGGTCAGAAGCCGAGGGTCAGGCAACGGCTCGGAAAGCTGCTTCGAGGCCACCACTCCCGACGTCGGCCCCGTAAAAGGCTGCTGGCCGCAGACCAGGTGGTACAACGTCGTCCCCATGGCATACAGATCAGCCCGCACGTCGACACTCGTCTCCCCACGGAGCTGCTCGGGGGCCGCATAGGCCGGGCTGCCGAGCACCCCGCCCGCCTGCGTCACGGTCGCACCCGGATCATCCACCTCTTTCGCCAGTCCCATGTCCATCAGTCGTACCCGGCCACCCTTCTCCGCCATCAGGTTTTCGGGCTTGATGTCGCGATGGACGATTTTCTTCTCCCACGCGCATCGGACCGCCTCGGCCACCGCCTGGGCCACCCCCAGGGCCTGGGCCTCGTCCAGCTTCTGCCCCCGGGCCAGCATCGCCGCCAGCGTCTCGCCATCGATGAATTCCATCGCAAAGTAGTAGTAGCCGTCGGCCATCCCGAAATCGAAGGCCTTCACCAGATTCGGGTGGTCCAGCGCCGCCGATGCCTGAATCTCACGCTGGAAGCGCTGCACGAACGTCGGACTCTGCGCCAGCGTCGTCTTCAAGAGCTTGAGCGCGACGACCTGCCCATCGCCCGCCCGCCGGGCCTTGAATACCGCCCCCATCCGCCCGCTGCCCACCTTCTCGATCAGCTCGTACGCGCCTACTTTCCGGCCCGCTACCCCGCGTTCCGCTCCAATGGCAAAGGGCTTCTGGCAGAACGGACACGCCACTTGGGCGCCCGGCTGGGGGTTCTCCAAAAGCATCGCGCCCCCGCAATGGGGGCAGGAAATCTGGACCGAGTTCATCTCACTTAAGACGTTCCAGTTTCAGATTGGGGAACGAAGCGCTTCTCCAGCCCGATCCGTCCCGATCCTCATCGGCCAGAATCGAGACCCGTCTACTCGTATCCCTGCTCAGAAGTGCGGGTGCACTTCTGAGCAGGGATACGAGTAGCGCAGGGACATTGGCGGCGTCAATGCCGAATCAGAACAACTTATGCTCCAAACTCGAATTTTCAAGCGCGGACGAAGGAATCTTGAAACTCGTGGGCGAAACCTCAAGAATAAACGCCGGCGCTTCACTCCAACTGGGACATCCTGTGCGAATTCAGACGCGCATCATCCTTCCGTTTCTCGGCCTGTTTGTTCTTTCCCAGGCCCTCGTCGCCTGGTTCGGCCTGAGCGCCGTCTCCCGGGAGGTGGACCGACAGACCTCAGCGACTCTGCACAATCTGGCCGCGATGATTTCGAGGGCCGGATTTCCCTTGAACTCAGCCTCGCTCGCCCGCATCCGCGAGGTCGTCGGCTACGACCTGGCCATCGCCTCGCCCTCGGAAGGCCTCGTTGCCGCTACCTTCTCAGCCGACACCGCCCGGGAGTTCCAGGCCTGGCTGGAGTCGCCCGGGGCCTGGCAGGCGCGCCCGGATGGATTCCATCGGCTTCTCCTCCGCGGGGAGGATTTCTGCTCCGCACAGGCTAGCCTTTCACACCGGTCCGAGCCGGAGTCCGCCCTTTTCCTCCTGCAGCCCGCCTCACGCGTCTCCGAGGCCAAGTGGAAGGCCGCCAGACCTATTGCTTTCGTACTTTCCGCCAGTCTCGCCGGGTTGACCCTGCTCGGATTCCTGATTGCCCGCACCATCGCGGCGCCGATTCGTGATCTCGCCCACCAGACCCAGAACATCGCTCGAAGCGGACTCGACGGCCGCGTCACCATCACCTCTCCCGGCGAGGTCGGCGAACTCGCCCAATCCTTCAACCAGATGCTCGATTGCCTCCGGGCCTCTCATGCCCAGATCGTCGAGGCCGAAAAACTGGCCTCTCTCGGCCAGCTCGCCGCCGGCATCGCTCATGAAATTCGCAACCCCCTCAGCTCCCTCCGCATGACCGCACAAATCCTCGAACGCCGACTGCCCGAGGATGAGAAGGTTCGTGAACCACTCCGGGTGATCCGCGAGGAGATTGACCGGTTGGATTTCGCCCTTTCCGAGATGCTCAGCTTTGCCCGGCCGCGGCAAATCCAGATCGCCGCTGTCAGCCTGGCCGAGCTCATGAATTCCGTCCTCCAGCTCATGGCCCGCCAACTCGAACACGCCCATGTCCGAGTCCAGCGCGACCTGGATGCCTCCGCACCACCCGCCGCCGGAGACGCGGACCAGCTCAAGCAGGTCCTGGTCAATCTCCTCCTCAATGCCATGCAGGCCATGCCCGGAGGCGGGGACCTCACCTTGCGCCTGACACGGGCTGCGCCCGATCACGTTCGCCTCGAGGTGGCTGACACCGGGAAAGGCATCCCGGAGGAATATCGCTCGCGCCTCTTCGAGCCCTTCTTCACCACGCGGGAAGGAGGCGCCGGGCTCGGCCTCGCCGTCTCACGCCGGATCGTGGACCAGCATCGGGGCCGGATCGACTTTATGACCGCCGGCGCCGGAACATGTTTTTGGGTCGAACTGCCCATCTGGCACAGTCCCGAGATGCCGGAACGGTAGGACCCGGGGGCCGAAGAAAGATCGCGGTATCCTGTAAAATGTTCATCGGAGGGCACCTTTCATGCTCGAACTCGAAATCCTGCTGAACATCGGTAGGGCTGTCGCCGTGCGGTGGGTCGCACAATCCGGCCATCTGCCGGAGGGCCTTTGGACATCCGGCAGCCTCCTTGTCGGCCTGGCGAGCCTCCTCATCCCGCTCCCCTTTCTCCGAGCAGGGATCGCCGCTATCCTCGCGTTCGGCTCTCTTTTCGTTTACAAGAGGATGCACGACTGACGATGTCCAAGATTCTGCTCATCGAAGACGACCGCAACGTCTGCTGGGCCCTCGAGGAGTTCATCAAGGACTCCGGACATGAGGTCGTCTCCGCCTCCAGCGCGGAGGAAGGATTGTCCCGCCTGACCCAGGTCCGGCCCGACCTAATCTTCCTGGACGTTCGGCTGCCCGGCATGAGCGGGCTGGATGCCCTACCGGAAATCCGCGCCCGGGACTGCGCCGCGCCGGTGGTGGTCATCACCGCCCATGGGAACATGGACACGGCCATCCAGGCCATCCAGCGTGGGGCATTCGAATACCTGACCAAGCCGATCGACCTCGACCAGGTCGGCGGGCTCATGGACCGGGCGCTCGCCGCCGGCGGGGTCCGCCGTGTCCCTGTTCCCGCAGGCGACGCCGAACGCGCCCTCGCCGGAACGGACCCGCTCCTGGGATCGCACCCGCTCATGCAGGAGGTCTTCAAGCAAATCGGCGCGGTCAGCCAGTCGGACCTCACCGTCCTGATCGAAGGCGGCAGCGGAACCGGCAAGGAACTCGCCGCCCGAGCCATTCACCGGCACAGCCACCGGGCTGCCGGACCTTTCGTCGCCGTCGATTGCGCGCGGCTGCCCGAGACCCTTGCCGAGAGCGAGCTGTACGGACACGAGCGCGGAGCCTTCACCGGAGCGGCCGAACGCCACCTCGGTCACTTCGAACGGGCCCAGGGCGGCACGGTCCTCCTCGACGAAATCGGCGACCTGTCCCCGCCCCTCCAGAAGAAGCTCCTCCGTTTCCTCCAGGAACGAGCCTTCGAACGCGTCGGCGGCAGCCAGCCCGTTCACTCCGACGTCCGCGTCCTCGCCGCCACTCACCGGCCCCTCCAGTCCCTCGTGCAGTCCGGCCAGTTCCGGGAAGACCTCTACTTCCGCCTTCACGTCGTCGTGATTCGAATACCGGACCTCCGGGACAGGCCGGAGGACATCGATCTCCTCGCCTTTCATTTTCTCGGACAGGCGGCCCCCGGCAAGGCCTTCTCCATGCCGGCCCTCGAAGCCCTCCGCCGCCATACCTGGCCCGGCAACGTCCGAGAGCTCCGTAACGCCGTGGAGCACGCCGCCGTCCTGAGCCGCAGCTCGACCATCCAGATCGAAGACCTTCCCGAGTCGGCGCGGTCCGGCGCGACACACTCACGAGAAGAGATCGAGCGGGTCGTCCGCCGCCTCGTCGATGAATCCCTTCGCGGCGAACCGTCGCAAGGCCTGCACGCCTTGCTCCTTCCGCGCCTCGAACGGCCGCTCCTCCAGCGCGTCCTCGAGTTCACCGGCGGAAACCAGGTGCGAGCCGCCCGCCTTCTCGGTCTTCACCGGACCACCTTGCGCAAGAAAATCGCCGAATACGGGCTTTAGTATCCCGGTTCAGAAGTTCTCCCGCACTTCTGAGCCGGAATACTAGACGAACCCGACCACGCTGAAGGCCTCCTCGAGGGCCTCACCCGTCGTCAGTTCCCTGAGCGTGAGGGGAGGCGCATCCCAATCGATGACACCCCAGAAGAGCCGGTCCTGACCCTCGTGCTGGCGCAGATAGGCGACGAGCCAGTAGGACCGGGCGCGGCAGTAAACGCGAATCTGCCGCGGCGGCGAGGGACACGAAAAGGCGAGCGGGCTCATGGCCTCATGAGCCGCGGCGATATCCTTGGGCAAAACCACGTGGGGCAAGGTCGCTTCGACGCCCGCCTCCTTCGCGATGTCCAGAACGAGGACGCCGACCGAGTCGGCAAACTGGATGGACACGCCGATGTCGCGGATGCGTGCACCGTCTCCGCTCCTGAAGGCCGTCGAACGGGTGGACCAGCGGCTCGCCTCCTCCCACCTCTCGCCCCACCGGCAGGCAACCTCCGAAGGAGCGCCAGGAGCGACGGCGAAGACCGCCTGTCCGCCCGCCACCTGGCTGGGATACTTCGGATACACGTACCAAGGTGCTGCGACCTCGACTCCCTCGATACGGTCCAGCGGCTTCCATCGCCTCATGTCTTCGGTCGAGTAGAGGTGAAGGGAGCGAGGGCCGTCGCCAGCAACGACGCCAAGAATGGCCTCGGCCCCGTACTGGTGGAATTGCAGGCCGTGGGCTGGCCCGGTGGGCAGACCCACCGTGCCCGCATCCTGCCAATCGATGAGGTTCGAACTCGCCCAGTGCCGGATGGTCCGCGGGCTGGCCGAAGCCACGAACAGCCAGTGGGCGAGGCCCCCAAAATGCAGGATCGCGTGACACCGGACCGCCGGGACGCCGGCCACCCCGTTCCGCAAGGCGCTTCCGGCACTCGATGCCTCAGACCGAGCAGGCAGCGCCAGGCCCAGACCATACCGGTCCTCCAGGTATCGAGCCGAATAGGCCTTCTCCATCGTCGTCATCTGATCGAAGGGCTTCCGGCCAGGAATAATCCGGCGCACCGGATGCCAACGCGAGAGCAGGGCATGACGTGTCACCGGATCGCTCACATTGGCGGACCCGGAATGGCCCATGAGCTGCTGGAACAGGAGGACGTCACCGGGCTCGGCCAGGTATTCTTCATAAGGCCCTGAAACCTCTGGCCGCGCAGCGACTCCCTTGATGCAGTTGTTGGCGAGGGACATCGCCTTGCGGTATCTCAGCGGCGAACCCCGAAAGAAAACGAATCCGCCGCCCCTCGGCCGGACCCGGGTGAGAAAAATAAAGGTGCCCACCGCCCAGCCATTCGGCATGATCGTGGGATAACTGTCATCGACATGGGCGGCCGGCACCTTCCATTCCGCATGGGCCTGGTGGGGCCGAGGCATGTCCCATCCACCACGATGACGCTGGAACGGAAACTCGGACCCGAACAACTCGGCAATCGCCTCATGCACCACGTCCGTCGTGCATGCATCCACGGCCTCGCCCCGCACCGGCTTGTAGTCCGCTTGGCCCACACCGCCCTGAAATCGGCCCGCTTCCAGAGCGGCAACCCCCCGGGCGATAACGTCCGGCGGCACGGCGTTCTTCACCACCACGTATCCGTGGTTGAGAAAATGTTCGTGGTCCAGAGGGCTTAAGATCGGCTTTCGGCTCCCGTTCACCATGGAAGGTCCTCGACGGCGTTCAGTCCTCCTCCTCCCTTCGTCCAGCGCCCGCGCCGCACAACCCTCGTTCCGATGTTTTGATGAAAGCCAGAATCGCGCGAACCTCCGCCGAGTCGGCCATGCCTCGCAAGCGGGCCACCGCATTCGTAACGCTCAAACCCGACCGATAGAGGATGCGATGCGCTTCTTTCACCCTCTCTCGCTGCTCGGCCGTCATTCCGGCCCTCCTCATGCCCACCACGTTCAATCCACGCACCTTCGAGTTCCCTTCCACCAGCATGAAGGGGGGAACATCCTTGGAGACCCGGGCCTGGCCGCCGATCATGACCACCGGCCCCACCTTGACGAACTGGTGAATCACCACGTTGCCCGAGATGAAGGCGCGGTCACCGATCGTCACGTGGCCCGCCAGCAGCGCCCCGTTGGCGATCGTCGTCCAATGGCCCACCCGGCAGTCATGCCCGATGTGACACATCCCCAGCAAGAAATTGTCATCCCCCACCTCCGTCCTCTTCCCCGGCTTGCTCGACCGGTGAATCGTGGCATATTCTCGCACGATGTTCCTGGCTCCCAGAGTCAAGCCGCCCCCACCGCCCACCAGCCCGCGGTCCTGCGCCACGTGCCCGAGCACCGCACCCATGTGGACCACGCAGTCCGGCCCGATGATGCAGTCGCCGCTGAGATGCGCGTGCGCCAGCACACGGGTGCGATCGCCCAACCGCACCCCGGCCTCCACGATGGCATAGGGCCCGATCTCGACTTCCGACCCCAGTTCCGCCTTCGAATCCACGATGGCCGTGGCATGAATCCCCATGGGTATCGCGTCCCGTCTGCTGCCCGGGTTCGAAAATGCGGGTGCATTTCCGAACCCGTCTACGAGAACCCAGAACTAACCCACCCGGTATCTTTCCGCGGCATTCTCGTCCAGGTCCACCCCGAGGCCGGGCTTCTCCGGGACCTTCACGAAACCGTCGGTGGGCCAGAGCGGTTCCGTAACGATGCTCGCTTCGCGGAGGAACGGCAAAGTATCCTGCGGGAGCACAGCGTTGGGAATCACCGCGTTGACGTGCACGTTGAACGCGGCCTGGATGTCGTAACAGTGCCCCTCGATCTGCAGCCAGACCGGCACGCCCGCCGCCTCAGCCAGGTGGGCGGCCCGGAAAAGCGTCTCCAGGCTGCCTCCAACGTTCAAGTAATCGATCGCGCCCGCCGTCAGATGACGCCATACGTTCTGTGGCTGCGAGCTGTGAAGTGCCACCGGCACCGTCGTTTTCTCCCGGATCAGCCGATTCCATTCCACCCGATCCTGCGTCACGGGGTCCTCCAGGCACTCCACCCGGTAACCTTCCACCTGGCGCGCGATCCGGATGGCCACCGAAGGCTGTTCGAACGTGCAGTTCGGGTCGATCCGGATGGCATAATCGGGCCCGGCAGCAGCCGTCATCGCCTTGACCTGGTCCACCGCGTCCCATGGCCTGGCCTTGATCTTGTGAACCTTGAAACCGCGGCGGGCACCTTCCTCCGCGTGTTTCGCCGTCTTGTGCGGCGTTTCGTAAGGAGACCAGTAAGCCATCGGAACGCGGTCGTGCACCGGGGTGCCGATCAGCCGGTGGAAGGGCACACCCAGGGCCTTTCCCTGAAGATCGAAAAACGCATGGGCCCAGGGACGGCCCAGCTTCCAAGGCATCAACTCCAGAGGATTCCGGCCCACATAGCTCGATGCCTCCCTCTGAATCACCCCGAGGTCCCGATCGCCCTCGCCCAGGCCCGTCAGCCCCTCGTCGGTATGGACCCTGACCAGCACGTAGGAATCTTCTTCCTCCGGCGTGGTGTTCATGCGCGCCCGCCAGTCGGCCATCGCCTCTCGGTAGGAAGCCTGCCACGGAACAAACACCCGAAAACAATCAATGCGCGTGATCTTCATGGGATTTGCCCTCCGATCGTGCCGCAAGAGAAGGCGTGTCGGCCCGGCGCTGAGCCGCCGGGCCATCCCCGGAAGCGACGATCTCGACAGGCCCTCCGTCTCCGGGGCCGGGACCGCCCGGGTGACCCTCACGCGCCATAGCCGATGACGCTGCCCCCACCACGGCACTCGTGGTCGGCCCATCGGCTCGGACCGCTCTGGACTCGCTCGACACGGCAGCGGACTCCATTGCGGCCGCAGGCGCGAGGATTGCAGATGCCGCGGCCGCGCCTCCTGGGGCCGCATCTGCTGCGGCGACACCCGACGCGACCGGAGAGGCCGCAGGAACTGACGTGCCGGGCCCTGAAGGGGCCTGGGAACCGTCGCCTGTCATGGGCGCGGGAGCAAATGCCGCCGCCGCCGATTCGCCGGACATCGCGGCCCGAGACTCCGGCGGGGTCACGCGGTCCCGCCGGCCCACCTGCTTCATGCTCAGGCTGATCCGGTTGCGCGCCGCGTCCACCTTGAGGACCTTCACCGTGACGCGATCGCCTACGCTCACCACCACGCTTGGATCGCTCACGAACTTTTTCGAGAGTTGTGAGACATGCACCAGTCCTTCTCTCTGCATGCCGAGATCGATGAAAGCGCCGAAATTCGTCACGTTCGTCACCGTGCCCCTCACCACCATCCCTTCCCGCAGCTCACCCTCCGCAGGAGGCTCGGACACCAGGCTCGCGGGATCCAAAACGCCGCGGGCATCCCGACCCCCGCGCCTCAGTTCCTCTCGAATGACCCGCAGGGTCGCCTTGCCCACGTTACCCGATAGGAATTTCTCCCAGGGAATCTTCTCTAAGTGAGCCGGGTCCTCCATCAACTCCAACACCGTCTTCCCCGCACAAGCTGCCATCTCTCTCACCAGCTCGTATCGGCTGGGATGAACGCGCGTCCGGTCCAGCGGCTCTACGCCGTCCGGAATGACCAGAAAACCAGCAGCCCGTTCCCAACTCTGCGGGGGCAGGTCCGGCATCAACGCGACCTCAGACCGGCTCGTCCAGGGCCCCTTGTCCTTTCGGCGTGCGATGAGGGCCGCCGCCAGCGATGGGGAGAGGCCCGAGACCCGGCTCATCAGGGACAGCGGGGCGGCATTCAGGTTGACTCCGACCTCGTGAATGCAGGAGACCAGCACCTCCTCCAGCCGGGCGCTCAATCGTTCAGCCGACACTTCCTGCTGGTACTGTCCCACCCCGATCGACTTGGGGTCCACCTTCGACAGTTCCGATAGAGGGTCCTGGAAACGCCGGGCGATGCTCACGGCGGCACGCGCCGCGACGTCCAAATCCGGCAACTCCTCCTGCCCCAGGTCAGAAGTCGCATAGAGCTGGACCCCGGTCTTGTTGACCAGGGTTTGCACGACCTGCCGGTCCGTCACCTGCCGCAGGGCCTCTCGCACCAGGATCTCTATCTCGCGGGCATGGGGCCCATTGCCGATGCAGACCACGTCGATGCGGTGTCTCCGGACCAGGGATTTCACCCTTTCGACGCCCGCCGTCTTTCTCTTCTCCGAGTGGCCGAAATGGAGGGTCGCGGCCTCCAAAAAACGCCCGGCCCCATCCACGGCAGCCAGCTTCACCCCGCCGCGGTGAATCGGGTCCGCTCCCAGAACCCGAAGGCCACGGGCCGGCGGAGACAGGAGCACCTTCCGCAGGTTTCTCGCAAAAACTTCAATGGCGTCCTCTTCTGCCGATCGCCAGAGTTCCTCTCGGACCTGGCGGCCCACCTCGGGCAGCAACAGCCGATCCCTCGCATCCTCCAACGCCCTCTCGATGAGCTCCACAATCTCCGGATCGGACGTATGAATGACCTTGCGCCTCAAATACTCGAGGAATCGATGGTTGTCGATCTCCACCTCGAACTGGATGACACCCTCGGCCTCGCCGCGGCGAATGGCCATCAGGCGATGCGGCGGAATCTCGCCCAGCCGTTCCTGGAGATCAAAATAGGGCTTGAACTTCCCGGCCAGCCCCTCTTTCCCGGCGACCACCCGGGACATCCCTACGCCCTCTTTCCAGAAACAGGCCCGCAGGTGTTTCCGGACCTCGAGGTCCTGTTCCATCTGCTCCGCCAGAATCCGCAACGCCCCATCCAGCGCCGCGGCAGCATCCGCGATCTCGTGCTCCGGGTCCGCCAGCTTGGCAGCCAGAGCGTCAATGTCGCGCCTCCCGTTCCGCTGCATCCAGATCATCATCGCCAGCGAGCCCAGCCCGCGTTCCCGCGCCCGCGCGCCCTTCGAGCCTTCCGCCGGCTCGCACAGACGCTGGATATCCTCCAACTCCACCACGCTCCAACACGCCTCGATTTCTTGCCGCAAGTCGCTGTTCAGCTTCTCTTTCGACGCCAAGTCCCGCACCAGCGCTGCCTTCCTCTCCGCCAGATTCTCGTAATACACCCACTGCTCCCGTACCCTCCGGATGCATTCCTCCCCGAGGTTGCCCACCTCCTCCCGGCCATATCGATCCAGGTAGTAAATGGAATCGCCACTCTGGAGGCGCTCGATAATCCCCTGGACCCGCCTCTCATCGAGCCGCACATCCCGGGCGATCTGTTGCACCAGCGTCCTGTCCAACATGGAAAGCATCAACCCGCAGGAATTTTTCCGCCCGGCCCCTCTCCCCACGCGGGGGAAAGACCATAGAGATTCATCTGAAAATGTATTATAGCGCCACGAAGCGGTAAAAGAAAGAGCTTCAAAAATCTTTCAAGGGACCCATGGACGAACACGGTCTCGGGCGGATACAATCTTCAAACGGAGGCTCGGGTAGCTCCGTGGCCGCGGCCGGCACGGGCACAAAAACACGCCGGACGATACACTCATTCAACGCGGGCCGGATGTCGGATGCCATCAGGGGCCACTTCGGAAGCAGCGTCGCGTCAAACCCGGCGTCCTTCGTCCCCCTGGCCGCCCGCCGGACGAACGTCGGGCACCCCACCAGGTTGCCGGCAGAAGCCCTTCTTTTTTCCCGAGGTCCAGCATGAGCCGGAAACTTCTCGCCCTGATCGTCTTGTTGTTTCTGATCATCGCTGTCCTGGCCGGCGTCCTGATTCACGCCCAAAAACGGTCATTGCCCGGCGGTCCCCTCATGCCCGGCCGCACAACGGACAAGAAGTCCGGCTCGCCCGACGCCAGCGACCGCGAGAGCCGCACCACCGTGTCCGCCTTGGGCCGGCTGGAGCCCGAAGGCGAGGTCATCGAGGTCAACGCGGCGGAAGTGGATCGATTGGAGCGCCTGACCGTCCAGGAAGGCGAAACGGTCGAGTCTGGAGCGGTGCTGGGCTACCTGGAACGGCACGCCGTGCGCCTCGCCGAGAAGAACCAGGCGGCCAGCCAGCTCGAGGAAGCCAAGAAGCGATACGAGGCGGAAAAGGCTTACGGCGAGGCCCTCGTCAAGGAGGCCGAGCTGGCACTCCAGAGGGCCGAAGAAATTCTGCCCGTCGAGGTCAGGATCGAGGAGCTCGGCATTCTTCAAAAGGAAGAACTCCTCCTCCAGGACCTCAAGGCGCAGGAAGTCCGGGTCACTCAACTCCAGGCCCAACTCGCCGCCGAGACCGCTTTGCACAGGGCCCAAATCCGGGAAGCCGAGCTCCGTGTCCAGGAGGTCGAGTCGCTCTTCCCGATCAACGTCCAGGCCCAGGAGGCCGTGCTCCGCCAGTTCCAGGCAGAATACGCCCATGCGAAAAGCGATCTTGAGCGCCTGGACAAGCTCACTCAGGGAAAGACCATTACCGACGAGGAGGTCCAGCGCAAATCCTCCTTGATGAATCAGAGCCTGGAAAGGATGAAGAATGCCGAGGCCGTCCTCGCCCGCATCAAGAGCGCCCACGCCATCGATACGGTCGCCGCCAGCGCCCAGCTCGAGACCGCCAAGGCTCGCCTTCAGAGCACCGAGAGCCAGATCGTCATCCAGCTCCAGGCGGCCATCGCCGATCTCGAGAAGCTTCGCCGGAGACTGGCCATGGAGACCCTGGGCCGCCGGCCCCGTCCCGGCAGCGACGCTGCGGGTAGCGAAAAACCCTCGCCGGACCCCTTCGCGGACCTCAATAACGCCCTTCTCCTCGTCGAGAAGCTCAAGAAGTCCACCCTCGTGGAGCAGGAACTGGCTCGCGCCAAGCTCGCCGCAGCCCGGTCCAACCTGGCCAGGACCCTCAACAACATCCCCATCGACTCCCTCGAGAAAAGCCTTCAACTCGCCCAGGCGCGCCTCGAATGGTCCATCCTCAAAGCGCCTTCCGCCGGCGAAATCCTCAAGATTTTCATTCGCCCCGGGGAACAAACCGGGTCCAGCCCCATCCTCAAAATGGGTAACACCCGCCAAATGTACGCCGTCGCCGAAGTCTATGAAACCGACATCGGCCTCGTCCGTAAGGGACAGCCCGCTAGCGTCTCCAGCCCGGCCCTCCGCCAGCCTATCGATGGCGAGGTCGAACACATCGGCCGCATGATCTTCAAAAACGACGTCCTCTCCGTCGACCCTGCCGCCGATACCGATGCGCGCGTCATCGAGGTCCGCATTAAGCTGCGGGACAGTTTCTCGGCGGCTAGCCTGACCAACCTCCAGGTCGATGTCCGTATCCAGGTCGGACCCGGCAGCACGGCCAGAGGGGGAAGCGGGTACGTCCCCCCTGTCTCGGACGCAGTCGCCCGGTTCACCTCCCCATAATGAGCATCCCGATACCTGACACCTGGAACCTTACCCTCAATGCCTGCACTTTCCTTTTCTCCATTCGTGTCGGGCTCTCGCATCCGAGTCCTTGACGCCTCCCTTCCCCTGGCTTTCCTCCTCTTTCCCTGGCTCGGGGCCGCGCTCTGGGGCGAGCCCGCCTCCCCCTCGCACACCGAGGAGGCCGCCGAGGAGAGCGTGGAAGCGGGCGTCACCGCCGTTTCAGAAGTGCGCGCCACCCTCCGCCAGGTCATCCTCCTCGCCGCGCGCAAGAACCTCAACCTCCAGGCCGCACGGCTCAACCCGGATATCCTCTGGGACGAAGTCCTCCAGGCCGAATCCCTCTATGACTCTGTGCTGACCACCGAGGTCAACGGCAACAAGTCCAGAAGCCAGACCATCTCCCAACTCGCTGGCGCGGATTTGAACAGGACGCAGCGTGCCGACGTGAACGTTGCCCTCCGGCGCAAGTTCCTTACCGGGACGCAGCTCACCGGAGGATGGGAAAACCTCCGCGAGCGCAACAACTCCCTCTTTGTCACGGTCGATCCTTATTACACCAGCCGCCTCGGCGTGAACGTGACCCAGCCCCTCCTCAAGGGCCGGGGCTTCGCCGTCAGTGAAGGCCCCATCCGCATGGCCGAGAACAGCCGCCTCATCGGTGCCTTGGAGGCCCGACGCACCGCCATCGATATCGTCGGCCGCGCCGAAAAAGCCTACTGGGACCTTCTTTTCACCAAAGAAAACCTCAAGGTCCAGGAACTGGCCCTCCAGCAGGCTCAGGTCCTCGTCGAGGATACCCGGCAGAAATCCTCCGCCGGCATCCTCACCGAGAACGACCTCCTTCTGGCCCAGGCCGAAGCCGCTGACCGCGAAGAATTGATCATCCTCGCCGAGCAGGAGGTTCATGGGGCTGAAGACCAGCTCAAGACCATCACGAACCTCATCGAAAATCCCCTCCTCTGGGACGCTCGGATCATCCCTCTGACGGCCCCGCCTGACCCGGGCCCGGTCCCCGAATCAGAAGGCCTGGCCGACCAGGCGTTCCAGAACCGGCCGGACTACCTCAGCTCCAAGAAAGACCTGGAGAATCGGGACATCGCAGTGGTGATGGCAAAGAACGCCCGGTATCCCCAGCTCGATCTCAATGCCTCCTTCACGCTCAATGGTATCACGGACGGCCTCGGGGATTCCTTCGCGGCCGTCGGCACGATGGATTTCTACGATTGGGGCGTCGGCGTCTCCCTCGATCTGCCCATCGGCCTCCGGTCCGGTCGAAGCCTCTTCAAGCGCCGCCAGGCGGAAAAGGCTCAGGCTCTCCTCCAATTCAGGGAGCTCGGAAACCAGATCGTGGCCGAGGTCCGGGACGCGCACCGGAGCACCGGGGCCGCCCAGAAGCGCATTCGCACCACCGAGGCCGCACGCAAGCTCCGTGAGGCCAAGCTCGCTTCGGAAGAAGAGCTCTACAAGGCGGGGCGATCCACGACGAGCGACCTTCTGGAGTTCCAGCTCGACCTCGCGCAGGCGAGGACACACCATCTCCGCGCCCAGCTCGCTCTGCTCAAGTCGCTCGTCGACCTCGAGACCGCCAAGGGCACCCTCCTGCAGTCCCGCGGCCTCTCGTTCCTGGACAAGCTCGCCGATGCCGGGGAAGCCGCCACCCCGCCAAAGGAAACCCGGGACGCGAACGGCACGGGTGAACCGTGACCGATTCGGCGGAGGCATGCGCCGATGCGCGCCTTCCTTCGTCCGGCGCCGGGCACCCTCACACCTCGCGAGGTGTGACCGGGCCCGTCGGCCCGTATGCCCTCCGCCCTTACAGCGTTTCAGATTGAAGAGCCCAGCATTGGAGGCCCCATCCGCGCCCCTGGGCCGCCACCGCCGCCGCATAGCCGCCGCCTACGTCCAGCGCCCGCAGTTCCCAGGCGTCCGCTGCGCCCGCGTCGTTCCGCGTGGCGAGCAACCGGGCCGACTCGCCCGGCACAAACGAAACATCGAAGCTTCCCAGCGCCAGCGCCAGCCCCTTGCCCCGCGCCTTGATGTACGCCTCCTTGCGCGTCCAACAATTGAAAAACGCCTCCTCCTTCTGCCACGCCGGCAAGACCCGGTAGACCGAAAACTCCTGGGGCGAAAAAACACCCTCGGCCACCCGGTCGGCGTTCTCGACCGTCCGCCGGCGTTCGATGTCCACCCCGACGTCCCGGCCCGCAGCGAATCCCAGTAGAACTTGATCGCCCGAATGGGAGACGTTGAAACGCACGTCGTGCAGGCCCAGCGACGGGTCCAGCGCCGGCTTGCCATACGCGCTGGTCACGAACCGCACCGACTCCGGCTTCAGCCCCAGGTAGCGGCCGAGCAGATTCCTCAGAACACCACGGGCCACAACGGACCGCTGCCGATCTTTCTCGAAGCGATAACGATCGGCACGGGCAACCTCGCCAGCAGACAGCACACCCCTCAAGTCCTCGACCCTGCAGGACGCCGAGTCGATCGCAACCTGCCAGACCTGCACCTCGCCGTCCGGCAGCATCGGCCGCATCGGCCCAACCATCCAGCCTCCCAGCTTCCTATTGGTCATGAATCGTGGTTCTGTTAGAACGCCCTGATGACCGCTGAACATTCCGACCACCTTCTTGCCGCCCTGAGCAGCCGGCCTCCGTTTCATCCGTTCATCGTAGAAGTCGCCGGAGGCCATCGATTCGAAGTCGATCATCCCCGAACGATGGTCGTCCGTGAGGGCGTGGCCGTTTTCCTGAAACCCGGCGGCGTCCCCGTGTGGTTCGATCACGAAAGCGGAACACAAGTCCTTGGTGATCCTGCCGGGGCCAGCGCTCAACGCGCAAGCGGAAGCGTTCCCGCAGATGCGCCTCGCATCCCTGTTCCGAGGTGCATCAGCACTTCGGAACAGGGATGCGATTATTCCATCCCCGGGCCCGGCAGAATTTCCCGCAGGTATCGCCCGATACCCTGCTCCGGCTTCCACTGCCGCGGATACCCCAGCGAAACCTCCTCGAACCGGACACCGTGCCGGTAGGAGGTCGATCGCCGGTGCAAGTGCCCGTATACGGCCACTCGGGCCCGATACCGCGTGTGCCAGTCCTCCGTGCGCCGCGTCCCGCACCACACGCAGAACCGGGGAATCGCCGGCAGGCTCACCAGGTCCTCCCGCAGCGGAAAATGGCTGATCAACACCACCGAGGAATCCGCGGGCAGTTCCGAGAGACGCTGCTCCGTATACTCGCACCGGGCGTCGCACCACTGGGACCGCGAGGGGTAAGGGTCCGGATGCAGCAGCAGCTCGTCCGAACAGAGCACGCCCGCCTCCTTCGCCCATTCCACCGCCTGGCTGACCGGGACGTGGTCGGGGCGGAAGCTGTAATCGTAGAGGACGAAGACCGGCGCCAGGACGCAGCAGCCGCCCCCGCCAGGCCACGTCGGAAAAGGGTCCTCCGGCGTCGACACCCCGTGCTCCGCACAGATGGACACCAGCTTCCGGTACTTCGCCTCGCCCCGCAGACCACCGTTACCCGCGGGCAGCGTCCAGAGGTCATGATTGCCCGGCGTCCAGAGGACCCGGGCGTAACGCCGCGTCACCAGCGCCAGCACCTGGTGGAACGGCTCCTCCGACGGACCGATGTCGCCCGCCACGATCAGCCAGTCCTCCGGCCTGTGCGGAAGGCCATCCAGAGCCTCACGGTTCACCCGGTAGTCCACATGCAGATCGCTGATGGCGTAGAGTTTCATCTATTTGACAAACCCGGCGTTCAACCCTCACAATCTTCCGTTGGATCGGTGAGAGTGCGGCACCCTTGCCGAGCTGCAAGAATTCCATCATAGAGAAAAGCGCATCGTGCTGCCAAGCGAGTTGAGCCCGACGCCGTTGATCGACCCCTCCGAGCGCCGCCCGCTTCCCAGGGGGCTTCCGCCGCGGCCATCCCCCTTGCGTACGATTTACGTCCTCTACCATGGGGCTCGCACCCTTGCCGTCCTCCTCGGGTTGTGGCTCATCCGGAGGCTCACCCGCGCCGAGTGCGCCCGTCGGGTCCGCGATTTCCTCCAGCGCATGGGCACCGTGTGGGTCAAGGCCGGGCAGATTCTGGCCCAGCGCAGCGACCTTCTTTCGACCGAATTCTGCGCCGAGCTGTCCCAGATTCGCGACATGGGTGCGGCCTTCCCGTTCGAGAACGCCCGCGGCATCATCGAGGAAGACCTCGGCTGCCCCATCGAACGCGTCTTCGAACAGTTCCACGTGGCCCCTTTCGCCGCTACCACCATCTCCCAGACCCACCTCGCCTTCCTCCGCCGGGAGAAGGTCTGGGTCGCCGTGAAGGTCCAGCAGCCCCACGCCCCGTGGACCTCCGCCCGCGACATGGTCCTGATCCGTGCCCTTCTCCACTTTCTGGACCTCGCCTCCTTCCACACCTCCATGCGATGGAAGGCGCTTTACCAGGAACTGCAGGAGACGATGACCCGAGAGCTGGATTTCAGCTATGAGGCATCCGCCTTCCGTGACCTGAAGAAGACCCTTCAGCGGTACGATGTTTACGTGCCTGACCATTTCCCGGACTACTGCACTCGCCGGGTCCTCGTCACGGAATTCATCCGTGCCGCCCTGATGTCTGATTTCATCAACCTCTCGCGTTCCGATCCCCAGCGACTCGACGCCTGGCTGCGAGAGAACAACATCGAGCCCCGCAAGCTGGGCCGGCGTCTGTTCTCCGCCGTCTATCGGCAGATTTTCGAGGACAACCATTTCCACGGCGATATGCACCCGCGCAACATCATCCTTCTCCGCAACAGCCGCCTGGCCGTCATCGACTGCCGGACCGTCAGCTCGCTCGAAGTCGAGACCATGCAGAAGCACCGCATGTACCTTCGCGCCCTCTCCCGGCGCGAGTACTCGACGGCCGCCGATATCTATTTTCTGCTGGCCTCGAAGCTGCCCGCCGTCGATATCTCCGAGGTCAAGACCCGCATCCTCCGCCTCTGGCGCAACTGGGAGACCCACAACTACATCCGCGATCTTCCCTACGACCAGAAATCGCTGGCCTTCATGTTCGGTGAGCTGGACCTCATCGTGTTCCAGTACCGGTTCGCGGCCCAGTGGCCCATGTCGCGGCTCGTCCATACCCTCAAGAATCTCGATGCCTCCCTCCGCTATCTCTGCCCCGACATGAATTACCTCCAGTCCCTGCAGAAATACTTCGCCAAGGCCGAGGAACGGGCCGCACGAGCCCCGATCGACCTCAACAAGACCCTCAACCTCTGGGCCCAGAGCCAACTTGCCGCTCAGGAGCTTCCCAACCGCATCTCCGAGCTCATGCTCTTCCAGCAGACCGTGGTCCGACGCCAGGCCATCGTCCTTCGCGGCACGTCCTCCAAGATCGGCTACACCTTCGCCGCTCTCTACGGCTACTTCTGGCTCGGCCTCACCCTCGCCGCTCTCTTCTTCTTCTCCGCCTTCCTCTACCAGCGCGACAGCGCTTCCATGAAACCCTATTTCGGCGACCAGATCAGCGCCGTTATCGTCAGCCTCCCATCGCTCCACCTCGGCGTCTGGGCCGTCCTCGCCCTGGCTCTGCTCTATTTCCAGCGGATCGTCGCCCGCATGCAGAAACAGCTCGTCTCCGAGGATGCCGGCGTTTCTACACCCCAGACCACCGTCTGAGCCGCACGGTCGCGCGCGCTCGAAACCCGCATCATGGAATCCGACCCCTTGCCCCAACTTGAAGTCCCCGGGACCCGGTCAGCCGGCGGCCTGCCGGAAACGGGAAGGAACGCTGCCGCGGGGCAGCCGCCGGCCACTCCCGGCCCGCGGCTGCTCTACGAGCGATTCACGCCCACCCCGCTCGTCGATCCCGCCAGCCTTCCACCCGTCGGGATTGACGAGCATCCGCGGGCCCCTCGATTCCGCATCCCTTTCGTCGCCTGGCATCTTTCCGGACTCGCCGCGGGCATCCTCTGGCTGCTCTTCCTCGGCTTCCTCGCCCGCCGGCCCCGCCACCGCGACATCGGCCGGAAAGCCCGACAGTTCTGCGAAAAAATGGGCATCCTCTGGATCAAGACGGGCCAGCTCCTCTCCATGCGCACCGACATCCTCCCCTTCGAAATCTGCGACGAATTGATGAAGCTCACCGACCGTACGCGGGGCTTCTCGCCCGACGCGGCCACCCGTATCCTCGAGGAGGAGCTCGGCGGGCCCCTCGATCTCTTCTTTCTCACGTTTGATCGTCTCCCCTTCGCGGCGGCTTCCACCGCTCAAATCCACCGCGCCACCCTTCGGCCCGGCGGCGTTCTCGTCGCCGTCAAAGTCCAGAGGCCCCATCTGGAACGCGTCTTTCGGAGCGACATGGTCCTGGTGCGGTCCCTCTTCGGGCTGCTCAAGTGGCTCGCCATCATGCCCTATATGCGCTGGGACGAGTTCATCTGGGAAATCGAGAGGATCATGGAGGAGGAGATCGATTACCGGTACGAGGCCGCCAATCTCCGCCGCATGAAAAAAACGCTCCGCCGCCACAAGGTCCATGTCCCCAAGGTCTTCAGCCGATACACCACCCAGCGCGTCCTCGTCATGGAATTCGTGCGCGGCGTCCTCATGTCCGATTACCTCAAAGTCCTTCGTACTCAGCCCGAAAAAATCACCGAGTGGTGCCGCATCAACCAGGTCAACCCCGGAGAGGTCGGCCGGCGACTCGTCTTCTCCATCAATCGCCAACTCTACGAGGACCAGCTCTTCCACGGCGATCTCCACCCCGGCAATATCATCCTCCTTCGGGAAAACCGGTTCGCCTTCATCGACTTCGGGTGCATCGGCTTCCTGGACCGTGATTTCCTCCGGATTTACGAGTACTTCATCGACGCCCTCGTCGCCGGCCAGCACGCCAAGGCCGCCGATTTCTACCTCCTCCTCCAGCGCAGCATCCCCTCCGGCATCCTCGCCGAGCTCAAGGAAGAATTGGTTCGCGTCATGAAAAACTGGCACACCCGGACCTCCATCAGCAACCTTCCCTACTCGGAGCGCTCCGTCCTCAACATCTCCTACGAGCTGCCCCGAGTTGCGGCCCGATACCAGCTTCCCGCCAACTGGGAGTTCATGCGCGTCGGACGCTCCTTCATGACCCTGGACGGCTCCATGATCGAGCTCATGCCCGATGCCAACTTCACCGAGATTACCCAGGCCTATATCCGAGCCAAGAACCGCCGACTCCTCCAGCGGATCGCCCAGTGCGGCGGAAGCTCCGCCACCCGCAGCGGATTCCGCAGCGTCCAGGAACAGGTCCTCGTCACCAGCAACGAACAGGTCATGCTTCGCGGCGCCACCATCCGCCGCTTCGCACAGGTCTTCGATAGCTCCGGCGGCGGCGTCGATCAGTCCGTCACCACCCCCTTCCTCCGGGTCTCGTCCGGCCTCGTCATCCTGTCCGGCCTCTTCCTCCTGCTCACCTACCTCTACCAGTACACCAGGTGGATCGTGCCCGAGCCCGGCAGCCCACTCGCACTCGTCCTCCGCCTCCTCCCGCACCTCGACGTCCAGGTCTGGATCGTCCTCTTCTGCGTCTTCCTCTACGCCGTCTGCAACCTTTCCACCTTCCAGCACCGCCTGAAACAGGCCGAAGCACGCGGATAACGCCTCACTCCTCCATCCGTTCAGAAATCGTTTGACACCCCTCCTCAACGGATGGACGAGCCCGTCTTTCAACTCCCCCCGCTCACCTCCACCCATCGGTCATCCCACGCCTCTCCGCCCGCACGCGTCCGGTGCGCGCGCAGCAGGTACAGCCGCATCTCATCGACCGGCTCGGTCGTGTGCACCGCCGCCTCGATCCGATACCACCGCGCCGGGAAGCTGCTCCGGCTGTACTCGGTGTAATACACCTCATGATGAGCCAGCAAGGCCTCGTGAAGCTTGAACGTGACGCTCTCCCCTTTCAGGATCAGACCGAAATGGAATCTCGTCTCCGGATTGCCCACGGGCAGGAACTCCCGCTCGACCAGCCGGCGCGGCAGCCAGCGCCGGTAACGAAGCAGCACGCTGACGTAGTAGTGCAGGCAGGCGTAAAGCCCTCTATTTTGGCCCGCCCATCCCGCATAGAAATCGTTGAGGGTCCCGTCAGCCCCCAGAGCGGCCACTCCCTCGCCTCCCTCGTTTCCTATCGCCGGAAACTCGATCACCGTGGACCACGCATAGTACCGCAGCCCGAGCATGTAGCGGCCCGGATTGAGCTCCATCCGAAGAACGCCGCCCCCGTGCTCGAAGTCCAGCGAGCCGATGTGCCTCACCGTTTTCCCGCCGGGAAACGTGTAAACCACCAGGGTCCAGATCCTGGCCGACCTGCTGGCCGCTGACGCGTCCATGGTCAGCGCCCGGCTGACCTCGAGGGGCCCGGTCGCCGCTACGATCGCATGGGGATTCCACCTCGGCGCGCTGGTCATCAGCACCGGCAGCGCAAGCTGCTGCTCAAAGGTCTCCCGCGAGATCGGACGCCACCGGTGCGCCAGGTCCCGCCGCCGGCTCAGTCCGGTCCGGAGGAGCGCTCTGAGCGCCCACGCCGCCGTTTTGAAGACAAGGAAAGACAGCACGCCCAGCGGCAGCCGCCAGAGGAGGGCCAAACAGGGGAAAAATGGATTCCTGAGGTTCATCGGATTCCGCCATGATACGGGCTGTTCAACGTGAGTCGTGCCGCGACCGCCCTTCAACGCTGATGACTGCCCTCTGCCCCTATCCCCTGATCCTTCGCCCCTTTCCGCTCCCGCTTCTTGCTCCTCGCTACATGCTTCCCACCCACGCCTCACGGCTTGGCCGCTATACCCGCGATCACCTCCGCAACAGCCTGCGGCGACTCCACATGCACCTGATGCCCGCCGGGGAGAAGGAGACGCCGGACGCTCCCCGGTTCCGGCCTCTTGGTGGCCTCTGCCAGGTCTCCCTCAGCGCCATAGACCAGGGTTACAGGACATGGAATCTGGCTGAGCCATTCGAGAAACGGCAGGCCGCCGGGGCCGGTGAACGTGAGACCCGCCCGCGTGCGCAGCCTCGGGTCCCAGCGCCACGTGAATCCTCCGTCCGTGCAAGGTTGCGTCGCCCGGACGGCCAGCCGCAAGGCCATGTCCTCGGACCATGCCGGGCCCGCCTCGCGCAACCGGGAGGCTGCCTCCGCGACGCTGGAAAACCTCGGCGCTTCCGGGACGGAGGCCAGATAATCCAACTGGGCAGCCAAGCGGCTCGACCAGTCTCCCTCCGGCTTCGCGGCCGGCGCCGGCGCCTCGAGGAGCACCAGGCCTCCTACCCGACGCGGCCGAGCCAAGGCGAGCAGGGCGGCTGCCACCGCCCCCAGCGAGTGCCCCACGAGGACCGCTGGCCCCTCCCCCGTCCGCCGCATCAGGCCGTCCAGGTCCGCCACGAAGTCCAGAAGCTGGTAGGACGCGCCCGGCGGCAGGTGGTCCGAGCGCCCGTGTCCGCGGAGGTCCGGAGCGATCACGCGGCAGCCGCGCCGGGCCAGGATTTCCGCTATGGGCAGCCAGACCGCGCCCTGCTCGAGGATGCCATGGACGCAGAGCACGAGCCGGCCGGACTCGGGCCCCCAGGAGCAAACGCCCAGTGAAGCCCCTCGCACCTCGACGCGCTCGTCGCGCATCGCCTCCGCCGCGGGCGCGGCCGGTCCGGCGGATTCGCCTGAAGCCGGTTGCAGAACCCCCTCTTCACGCGGCAACTCGTAACCCAGCTTTCTCGCCAGCCCGCAGGCCCGCTCGGACAGCCGGCGCGGCAACACGATCCGCCTCCACGCATCGCCCAGCTCCGGCTCGATCCTCTTCCTCGTCCGGAAGTTCGGATCGCTCAAAGGGGCCGACTCAGGATGCACCCCGTCCGTCATCCGATCGCCCTCGTAGGGCGTCAGCAGCTCGGGCACGTACCCCACCCCCAGAAAATCGCACAGGCGTCTCATCGCCTCCTCCGGCCCCCGCATGAGGTCCTCATACCGCAACACGTGCTTCCGTCCAGCTTCGATGCGCTCGAAAAACGCCAGCACGTTCTCGTTGGAAACCGCCCACACCTCCTCGGCCAGAGCATAGGGGTCGCCCTCGGCGGCACCGGCCAGCTTGTCCATGCGCATCCGCACGAACGACTCGATGACCGCGTAGGGATGCCGGACAAGATGAACGTACTTCGCCCCTTCCAGAAACCGTTCGGCATTCTCGAGCGTGCCGAGCCGAGCCGCATAAGTGGGTGTCTTGTCCACGACTTGCCGCCCGCCAGCCATCTCCACGAGCGCCGCATACGTCTCGGGGATCGAGCGGTCCCCTGCCACCCACCCCTCCAGCAGCCTCCTGCTTCCCGCCGCGTCCAGGCCCTTCAACTCCATGACCGCCCGCTGAAGCCCCTCGCCCAGGAAGCTCACCCCCAGTTCCCTCTGCCGCTGCCCCATGGTCTCGAACGGCAGGAGATGCAGTTCCGGCGGAGAGAAAAGCCTCGGATGGCCCGCCAGCATCACCCGCAAGAGGGTCGACCCCGCCCTCGGGCTGGACAGCACCAAGTGTACTCCCGGCACGCGTTTCGCCACCGGCGACTGGACCGGCTGAGTGGTTTTGACGATCAGGCTCCTGCCAGCAGGGACTGCCGCGGCGTCCCCTGAGCGACCGGCGGCGTCGGCGGCCGGAGATTCCTGCGGCCCGGCGACCGCATGTCCCGCGGCCGCTCCGTGCGCTCGTTCCATCTCGCTGACCAGATACCGCGAGAGAGCGGGGATACCCGGGCGCTCATAAATCTCGCGGGGATACAGCGCGAGTTGGCAGGCTGCCTGCAAGTCTTTCATCAACTCCATGACCATCAGCGAATCCATGCCCAGGGCCACGACGCTGCCATCCAGAGGCACGCGCTCCTCGCCGAGCCCGATCACCTTTGCGATCCGATTCCGGAGATGGTTTCGGACGATCCCCTCTCGGTCCCCCGGAGCGGCCGACAGGACCCGTTTCAGGAGCAACCCCTCCTCCGGCAAATCCTTTGCGCCAAGGAACATAGGGTCGAGGGACGGACCTGCCTCGCGGATGCGGAGCAAGAAACGCCGGGCCTCGGCCGGCGCGGCAAGGCGCTCCTCGAACGTCCGCCAGTCCATGCTCAGGACCGCAGTCTGCGCCCTGTCGGACCCTAGCAGACCCTCCAGCGCGCCGAGAGCCGTTTCTTGGGGCATCTTGCCGATGCCCGCCGCCGCCCACCGGGCATCCTGCTTCAGTCCGCCTGCGGCGGCCATTCCCACGCCCTCCCACGGACCCCAGTTGATCGAGAGGGCGGGCAGACCCAGGCACCTTCGAGCATGCGCCAGCGCATCGAGGCACGCATTCGCGGCGGAGTAATTGCCCGAGCCCGGAAGACCGAAGACCGACGCTGACGAAGAGAACAGGACGAAGAAGTCCAGCTCCATGCCCTGCGTGGCCCGGTGGAGATTCCATCCTCCGAGGGCCTTGGGGGCCAGCACGCGGGCAAACCGTGGCCACTCCTCCTGCCACAGGACGCTGTCGTCGAACACTCCAGCAGCGTGTATCACTCCCCGAAGCGGCGGCATCTCACGCTCCACCTTGTCGATCAACGCCGCCACCTGCTCCTCGCTGGATACGTCGGCGCGCTCCACGACCGCCTGACACCGCTCTCCCAGGACCCGCATCCACGCCTGGTCTCCCTCCCCAAGACCGCTCCGACCCACCAGGACCAGATGTCTTGCACCCCGGTCCGCCAACCATCCCGCCACCCGGCGTCCTAATCCGCCCAATCCCCCGGTCACCAGGTAGGTCGCCTCCGGTCGAATCTCGAGACGCGGCCCATTCCCCCTCAAGCCGGGCGACACCCGGCGCACCAGGCGCGGCACATAGCGCCGCCCGCCGCGAAAGGCCACCTGATTCTCCCCACGAGCGGCGAGGAGGGCATCCACCAGCGCCACGGCATCCAGGCTTTCCGGTCCGCCCGGCTGCAAGTCCACCAGCCCGCCCCAGAGCCCCGGATGCTCGAGCGCCGCCGTCCGGCCCAGCCCCCACAAAGCGCCCTGGGCGATCCGTCTGACACCGCTTGCAGCCGCGGGAGACTCCAGGCCGGCCGCCGCCCCTTCCGTCACCAGCCAGAATCGAGGCGGCACGGCCCGTTCCGCGGCGACCAGGGCTTGCAGGGCATACAGGGCGCTGCGGCATCCCGTTTCCAGCAGCTCGGAAAGATCGGATGCCGCTTCTCCCCTCGCCGTTTCAACAGGGCAGTCCGTGCCCCAGAGATGAATGACGCCTCGCAGCGGAAGCGGTCCGCTGTCCGCGGCCTCCCGGACCACGCGGGCATAGTCGTCTCGCCTCGAGGGGTCCAGCGAGAACCGCCCGGCTTCCCTGCGCGAGGTCTCCGCTCCCGCATCAACCAGCGTGCAAGGCATCCCCCGGGCCCGTAACCGCTCGGCCAGCGCCAGCCCGCGCCCGCCGCGGTCGGAAAAAACCAGCCAGCTTCCCGCCTCGGCCATGGCCGACCCGCCTCCCCCGCCGGCCTCATCCGCTTCCCATTCCACCTCGTAAAGGCCGGGCACCCCATCCTGTCTGCTCCCTCCTGTCACCGGCCGGGCCGGAGGCGCGGCCGCGACCTTCCCGCCCCCGCGGCCCCCGTCGCCGCCTCGGCCATTCCGGGCCGCATCACCGGCAATCCAGTGACGCTCGCGCAGGAAGGGGTAGGTTGGCAGCCGGACCTTCCTTCGCACGAAGAGCGAGTCCCAGCCGCGCCAATCCACGGGACACCCCAACACGTAGAGCCGGGCCAGACTCTCTAGGACCGGCCGCCACGCGCCGGCGCCGCAGCGCAGGATGGGCATCTGCCCCGCCTCGTCCATCGAATCCGCCCCCGATGACAGGACGGGCCCCAGCCCCAGCTCGAGGCTCACCTCCGCGCCCTGACGCCTCGCCCTCTCGCATCCCGTCCCGCGTCCCGCCTCTTCGACCACCTTTCGCTCCCAGTATCCCGCCTCGTTCATCCCCTCTCCACCGGCCTCGCCCGTGTCGCTCGGCATCAGGGCGAGCCGGGGCCGGGCAAACGCCACCCGCGACCACGACCCGCCCGCCAGCGCCTTCAGCGCGTCCTCCAGCGAATAGAGCCCGGCCACGCAGGCCGCCGCGGTCTCGCCCGCGCCCTCACCCGTCACGAAGGACGGAACGACGCCCCACGATTTCCACAACTCGGCCAGGGCCATCTCGACGCCGAACCCGGCGGCACGCGCTCGATGGGCCTCGGCACGCCACTTCTCTCCCCCCGGCCCGAATACCGCCGCCAGGAGAGGGTCCCACCCCATCGACCTCAGCATCTCATCGCACCGCTCCAGGGTCCCCCGGAAAACCGAATTCCCTTCATACAGCTCACGGCCCATCTTTGGGATTTCTGGCCCGACTCCAGTGAACACGAAAGCCAGCCGGGGTTGCCGGTTCCTCGGAATCTCGCCCTGAAAGCACCCCGCGGCGGGGCCGCCCGCCAACCAGGCCTCGAGCTGACCCTTCGCCTCCGCTGCCGAAGCACATACCAGCGCCAACCGGTGCTCGAAGTGCGACCGGCCCGTGTTGGCCGTGAAAGCGATGTCCGCCAGGGACTGCTTCGGATTCCGCTCCAGGTGCTCGATATATCGCTGGGCCAGCGCGCGCAGCGCTGCCGATTGGCGCGCCGACAGCGCCAGCAGATGGAATGGCCGGGCATCCGCTCGATTCGCCCGATCCGTCTGATCCGTCCGATTCGCAGTCGCCGCCTCCACCACCACATGGGCATTCGTTCCGCTGAAGCCGAACGAGCTGACGCCCGCCAGCCTCCGGGCGGACCCGGGGGGCCAGGCCACGGCCTTCGCGCACACCTGAACCGGAATTTCGTCCCAGGCCACGTGGGGATTCGGCACCTGAAAGTGCAGGTGGGGTGGAATCTCTCCCCGCTCGGCCGCCAGGATCACCTTGATGAGGCCGGCAATGCCCGACGCCGCCTCGAGATGGCCGATGTTCGTCTTCACCGACCCCAGGAGCAGGGGCTTCGAAGCCGGACGCCCGACGCCGTACACCGAAGCCAGGGCGCTGACTTCGATCGGGTCCCCCAGCGCCGTACCCGTCCCGTGCGCCTCCACGTAGGCCACCTCCGGCGGTGATACCTCCCCGTTCGCCAGCGCCTGCCGGATCACCCTCTCCTGCGAGGGGCCGTTCGGAACCGTCAACCCGCTCGTCCGGCCGTCGTGGTTCACCGCCGATCCCCGGACCAGCGCCAGAATCCGGTCCCCGGCCCGCACCGCGTCGGACCAGCGCTTCAGGACGACCACACCGACCCCTTCTCCGCGCACGTAGCCGTCCGCCTTCGCGTCAAAGGTCTTGCAGCGCCCGTCCGACGCCAGCATCCGCGCCTTCGTGAAATTGATGCTGACCTCCGGGCTCAGGATGACGTTCACGCCGCCCGCCAGGGCAAGGTCGCACTCCTTGTTCCGAAGACTCTGGCAGGCGAGATGCACCGCCACGAGCGAGGACGAGCAGGCCGTGTCCACCGCGAGGTTCGGCCCCTGAAGCCCGAGGAGGTAGGAGACCCGGCCCGTCGCCACGCTGTGGGCATTTCCCGTGCCGGCGTAGGCGTCGATGCCCTCGATGCCCAGATGCTTCATGCGCTCCACGTAGTCCGTGCTCGAGATGCCGATGAACACTCCGGACGCGCTCCCCGGCATGCTCGCCGCCGCAAGGCCCGCATCCTCGAGAGCCTCCCAGCAGGCCTCGAGCAGCAATCGGTGCTGCGGGTCCATCGTCGCCGCCTCCCGCGGCGTGATCCCGAAAAACCCGGCGTCAAAATCGTCCACTCGCTCGAGAAATCCCCCATACCGCGTGTTCATCTTCCCCGGAACATCCGGGTCCGGATCGTAATAGGCGTCCACGTCCCACCGCTCCGGCGGCACCTCCTGGATGGCGTCCACCCCGTCCCGCAGCAGGCGCCAGTAAGATTCCGGGTCCCGCGCCCCGCCGGGAAACCGACAACTCAAGCCGATCACCGCCAGCGGCTCGGTCCTGGCCCGCCGGCTCTCGTCGAGCTGGCCCTGCAGCGCCTCGAGCTTCGCCAGCCCCGCCTTCAGCAGCGCCCGGTAGTCCGTCGCCTGCCCGCCCGGATTCATCGGCCCCCTCCCCTCTCTTCCAGGCTCTCCAGCTTCTCCTTGAATCGTTTCGCCAACTCTTCCTCGGATAGGCCATCGAGACCCTCCGCCGGCCCTGGCCGATCGACGATGTCCCCGGCGGGCAGAACCGATTCGCCCCGGCCCCATGCCGCCTTCCCCTCGACTCCCGACGGCGTCTCACCCGAGACTGGTATCGCCCGCTCGATCAGGTAGCCGGCCAGGGCCGACACCGTCGGATAGTCGAAGGCCACCGTCGGCGGCAACGACTGCCCCAGGCTCGCCTGGATACGATTGCGCAATTCCACGGACGTCAGCGAATCCATCCCCATCTCGGCAAAGCCCTGGCCCTCGGGAACCTCCTCCAGCGACTTCAGACCCAGCACCTTCGCCACCTGTTCCCGCAGGTGCGCCAGCAACATCGGACGCCGGTCCGCCGCGGGGGCCGCTTCCAGCCTCTGGAGCAGGTCCGACCGTGCGGGCCGCGCTCCGGGACCCGCCGCCGCCCGGATTTCAGACAGGAACGGGGAGGACGCCGCGGCTTCCGGCAGCCGCGACCAGTTCATCCGAAGCGCCCCCACTTGCGCCTCTCCTTGCTGCATCAGTTTCTCCAGCATCTCCAGGCCCTGCCGTTCCTCGATCGGCTGTACGCCGCTCGCCGCCCAGCGCGCCCGGTCCCGCCGGTCCATGCCCGCCGTCATCCCGGCCTGGGCCCAGGGTCCCCAATTGATGCTCAGGCCAGGCAACCCCTGGGCGCGCCGCCGGTGCGCCAGGCCGTCCAGGAAGGCATTGGCCGCGGCATAGTTGCCCTGCCCCGGCGATCCCAGCAGCGACGCCGCCGAGGAGAACAGGACGAAAAAGTCCAGCGAAGACGTCCGTGTCAGGCGGTGCAGATTCCACGCCCCGTCGGCCTTCGGCGTCATCACCCGCCGGAATCGCTCCCAGTCCTGCTGCAGGAGCACTCCGTCGTCCAGCACGCCCGCCAGATGCATCACGCCCGCCAGAGGCGGCATCTCCGCCGCGGCCTCTCGAAGAAGCCGGGCCGCGTCCGGCGGGTCCGACACGTCAGACCTCACCACCAGCACCTTCGCGCCCGCGGCCTCGATCGCCTGCACCGCCTCCCGTTGGACCGGCGTCTCGACGCCTCTCCGGCCCGTCAAGACCAGATGCCTCGCCCCCTGCTCCACCATCCAGCGCGCCACCTTCAGCCCCAGCGCGCCCAACCCGCCCGTGATCAGGTAGCTCGCCGATTCCCTGATCAACCGCCCTGACGCCGGCTCGCCACCGCCCCCCGGGAATCTCAGAACGATCTTGCCGATGTGCTTCCCTTGCTGCATGTGCCGGAACGCACGCTGCGCCTCCCGGATCGGAAAGTCCGTCCTGGGCAGCGGCCGCAGCCGCCCGCCTCTCATCTCGGCCAGCACTCGCTCGAGCAGCGTGGTCGCCAGCTCCGGCCGCCGCAGGAACTCCTGCACCAGGTCGAACGGCTGGTAGGATACGTCCGGCCGCGCTTGGGCGACCTGCTCCGGCGTCCAGATTCCCAGCGCGCCCAGCTCGATGAAGCGCCCGCCCGCCGCCATCGTCGACAGGCTCTTCGGGATGAACTCACCGTTCAGGCTGTTGAGCACCACGTCGACGCCCCGGCCGCCCGTGCGCTCCATCACCTCTCCCGCGAAGTCCAGCGCCCGCGAGTTCATCACGTGCCGGACGCCGATGGATTTCAGAAACTCCCACTTGGCCGGGCTCGCCGTAGCGTAGACCTCCGCCCCGGCATCCTGGGCCACCTGTACCGCGGCGAGTCCAACGCCGCCCGCGGCCGCATGAATCAGCACGCGTTCGCCGGACCCCAACCGCGCCAGTTCTCTCAAGCCATACCAGGCCGTGATGAACACCAGCGCGCTCGCCGCCCCGTCCTCGGCGCTCATCTCGTCCGGCACGCGCACGAAGAACTCCGACCGGCCGCGGACATGGCTCGCCAGGCTGCCGAAGGCCAGGCCCAGGACGCGATCGCCCGGAGCGAGCCGGGCGACGCCTGTGCCGGCTGCCGTGACGCGGCCGGCGCATTCGAAGCCGAAAAGGGCATCGCGGGCGGTCCGTACCCCGAGCGACTCCTCGTAGGCCCGCATCATCCCCAGGGCCCGAAGCACGTCGCGGAAATTCAGGCCCGCCGCCTCCACCGCCACCTCCACCTCCCCGGGCCCCGGCGCGGCCCGCTCCAGGACTCCCAGCCCGAGATGCTCCGGGCTGCCATACTCCGAAAGCTGAAGCCGATAGGCCGCGCCCACGGCCGGAAACCCGAGCCGGCCTCCCTCGCCAGCCTGCTGCGCCGCCAGCCGAGCCACGAAGCGCT
This sequence comes from Planctomycetota bacterium, assembly GCA_016179685.1. GTDB lineage: Bacteria > Planctomycetota > PUPC01 > JACPCR01 > JACPCR01 > JACPCR01. Next base: position 104,413 of record JACPCR010000052.1, read on the forward strand.
CGGCCCCGCGCAACGCTACCTGGTCCTCCTCGCTGCCTCCCCATAGCTCCCCGAGCAGCGCATCCTCCTCCCCGGGCCGAACCCGACCGTCCAGGTCCACCCGCACGCATCTCAATTCCGGATGCTCGATGGCCAGGACGCGCCCCAGGCCCCATACTGCAGCCTGCGCGGCGTTCACCGCGTCTCCAGCCACCGCCTGCGCCCCGCGGGTCACCAGCCATAACCGAGGCGGCTGAGAAAGGCCAGCCGAGGCCAATACCTGCACGAGATGCAGGACGCTCCCACAGGCCCGGGCCTGACCGGCCAGCACCGCCTCCTCGCCCCCGTCTTCCTCCAGCTCCGCTCCCAGCGCCCACAGGTGCACGATGCCTGCTCGGCCCGCGCTGGACCCGCCATACGCCTCTTGCAGAAGGCGCTTCATGGTCTCAGGCCGGGCCGGGCACACCCGGTAATGGTCCGGACCAACGCGCTCGAAATCCTCACCTGGCTCGGCCACCACGCCGTGGCCACCGCGCTCCCGAATGCGCTCGGCAAGCCTCTTCCCCAGTTCGCCGCCCTCCGACAGGATCAGCCAGCGCCAGGCCGGGCCCGCTGCGGCCGACCCCCGGCCCTCCGGCCCCGGCTGCGCCCGCCAGACCACTCGGTAGGCCCAATCGGCCTCCTCTTTCGCCGCCGCACGTTCCAAGAGATCGCGGCTCGCCGCACGGCTCTCAAATCCCTCCACCTTCATCACCACCCCGCCGTCCTCGTCGTACAGAACCAGGTCCCCCATGAAACTCTTTTCATCCGATGCCGCCTCCGGCTGGCGGCGCGCATGACACCAGAGCTTCCTGCCCCGGGGCCGACGGTAGAATCGCAGGTCTCTGACCCGGAAGGGGACATAGATCACGTCTCCACCGGTCGTCTCCGTGCCCTGCCGGCACAAGCTCATCGCCTGGAAACAGGAGTCCACCAGGCCGGGATGCAGCGCGACCTCATCCACTCCGCCGAGCTGGTCCGGCATCGAGCATGCGCACAACGCCTCGCCGCGACCCACCCAGGCCTCCGCTATCCACTGGAACGAGGGTCCCAGGTGGTAGCCGGCCTCACGAAAACCGGCATAGAAATCCGCGCCGGAAAGCCTCTGATCGCACCGGAACTTGACGGACTCGATCGCCACGACATCCGCCGCCTCGCCTCCGCCAGCGGCAGGCCTCTCCGCCGCCAGCCGTTCCACCTTGCCCGAGGCGTGCGCCAGCCAGGCATCATCCCTGGCCTCCTGCCCCTCGTCCGCCAGGCTCACGACCTGCGCAGCGAATTCGCCCGATCCCTCCGGAATGAAGGCCAACTGGAGCGTCACGACTTCCTCTTCCGGAATCGCCAGGGCCTGCGGGAAGAAGAGGTCCTTCAGCCCGCAGGCCCCCGCCCCCAGCCCGCGCTCCACGCCGCACAGCATCATCGAGATGTGCGAGGCCGCAGGCATCACGACCCTGCCGAACAGCCGATGGTCATCTAGAAATGCCGGACTCCGCACTCCGATACGGTTTTCGAAACGCAGCTCCTTCGAGAAAGGCAGGCGCAACCGCCGCCCCAGCAGAGGATGATGCTCGGCGCGGCCCCCCAGCCCCGGGGCGGCGGCCAGTTCCCGGCCCTCCGGCCAGAATCGCTTCCGCTGGAAGGGGTAGGTCGGCAAAACCACCTTGTGCCGACGCGCATCCGCGTAAACGCCCCGCCAGTCGATCGGCGCTCCCTCCGCATAGAGCGCGGCCAGACTCTCCAGAAGTGGACGCCGCACGCCGGACGCCCTCGACAGGCTCGGCAGCCACCGCATCGGCTTCTCCGGACAACACTGCCGGCCCAGCCCCAGCAGCACCGGGTGCGGCCCGACCTCGAGAAAGACCGTAAAGCCCTCTCGCTCGAGCGACGCCAGGCTGTCGGCAAAACGGACCGGGGCGAGGATGTGCCCCGTCCAGTACTCCGGCGTGGCCATCTCCGCACCCGCCCGCTCCCCCGTGACATTCGAGATGACCGGCATCTTCGGAGCGTGGAAAGCAGTCTCGCGGCAGACCGACTCGAACTCTTGGAGCATGGGCCGCATGAGCGGGGAATGGAACGCATGAGAGACCGTGAGCGGCCGCGCGGGCACGCGTTCGCCGGCCAACCGCGCGCACACGGCCTGCACCGCCTGGCTTCGCCCCGAGATCACCACCTGTTTCGGCGCATTCACGGCCGCGATGGAGACCTCGTCCCTGTAGGGCCGTATCGCCTCCGCCACACGGGCCTCATCGGCCATCACGGCGACCATCCGCCCATCCCGCGGCAGGGCCTGCATCAGCCGTGCCCGCACCGAGATGAGCTTCAATCCGTCCTCCAGGCTGAAGACGCCCGCCGCCCACGCCGCGACAACTTCACCCACGCTGTGGCCCATCACCACACCCGGCGTAACTCCCCAGGACTTCCACAATTCGAAGAGCGCGACCTCCAGAGAAAAAAGCGCCGGCTGAGTCCACGCCGTCTCGTTCAGCAGCGCTTCCTCTCCGGATGCGCCAGCATCCTGCTGGCCCTTCCTGGGAGCGCCAGCATCCTGCTGGCCCCTTGGGGCGTCGCTGGGATACAGCACGGAAATCATCGATCTCCCAAGGATCGGCTTCAGAATCGCGTCGCACCGGTCCAACGCCTCGCGGAACACCCGATGCCCCGCATAAAGCTCAAGACCCATCCCGGCGTATTGCGAGCCCTGGCCCGTGAACAGGAACGCCACTCGGGCCTCCCGGCCCTCGGCGACCTGTCCCCGCCACACGCCCGAGGCCTCACCAGCCGCTGCCACCTTTTCGAGCAATCCCCTGGCCTCCTCCGCCGTCTCTGCCAGCACCGCCATCCGATGTCCGAAATGCGCTCGGCCCGCGCTGGCCGTATAGGCGACATCCGCGAGCTCCTGTTCGGGATGGCGTCCGAGATGCTCCGCAGTGCGCACGGCCATCTCCGCCAGCGCCTCCGGCGTCCTGGCCGATAGGGGCAGAAGCTGGAAAGGCCGGGCATCCGTCCGATCCGTCTGATCCGTCCGATCCGTCTGATCGGCCTGTGCCGCCTCCACCACCACGTGCGCATTCGTGCCACTGAAGCCGAACGAGCTGACACCCGCCACGCGCCGCCCCCCTTCTGTCGGCCACGGCATCGCCTCAGTGGGCACCCGTACGGGCAGCTCCTCCCAGGGAATCTGCGGATTTGGACGCCGGAAATGCAGGTGCGGAGGTATCATCCCTCGCTCGATCACGAGCACCGCCTTGATCAGTGCCGCAATTCCCGCCGCGCCCTCCAGATGCCCGATGTTCGTCTTCACCGATCCGACCCAGAGCGGCCGATCCTTCGAACGGCCCGCCCCGAATACCCTCCCCAGCGCATTCACCTCGATCGGATCACCCAGCGGCGTCCCCGTCCCATGCGCCTCCACGTAGTCCACGGCGGAGGCCTCCAGGCCCGCCGACCTCAAGGCCTCCCGGATCACCGCCTCCTGGGCGGGCCCGTTCGGCACCGTCAGACCGCTGCTACGTCCGTCGTGATTCACCGCCGAGCCCCGAACCAGCGCCAGAATCCGGTCACCATCCCGCCTCGCGTCCGACAAGCGCTTGAGCACCACCATCCCGATGCCCTCGCCCCGGACGTAACCGTTCGCCTCGGCATCAAACGTCTTGCACGCCCCGTCCGGTGAGATCATCCGCGCCTTCGTCAGATAGATATTCACCTCCGGCGCGAGGATCAGGCTCGCCCCGCCCGCCAGGGCCAGCTCGCACTCCCCTTGCCGCAGGCTCTGGCAGGCCAGGTGGACCGACACGAGCGACGAGGAACAGGCCGTGTCCACCGCCAGGTTCGGGCCGTGCAGGCCCAGGAGATAGGAGATGCGCCCCGCCGCCGTACTGTGCGCGTTCCCCGTCCCCAGGTACGCGTCGATCCCCTGCTTCCCGAGCTGCGCCATCAACTTCGTATAATCCGTGCTGTACATCCCAAGGAAGACCCCCGCCGGACTCCCGGCCAGTCCCTGCGGCGAGATGCCCGCATGCTCGAGGGCCTCCCACGCCGCCTCCAGAATGAGCCGCTGCTGAGGGTCCAGACTCAATGCCTCCCTCGGCGCTATCCCGAAAAACGAGGCGTCGAAAAGGTCCACCGCCTGCACAAATCCCCCATACCGCGTCCACATCTTGCCCGGCTTGTCCGGGTCCGGATCGTAATACGCCTCCACGTCCCAGCGGTCCGGCGGCACCTCCGTGATGGCATCCACCCCGTCCCGCAGCACCCGCCAAAACGACTCCGGGTCCCTCGCCCCGCCAGGAAATCGAAGCCCCATGCCCACGATGGCCACCGGCTCGCTCCCTCCCTCCGTCGCTCCTCTCCCCCTGGCCGCGGTCTGGCGCGCCGGACCGGCAGAGGCCTCTTTCCCATCCGATGTCCACCCGAGATGGGCCGCCAGGTAGCCCGCCAGCGCATCGGCGTTGGGATAGTCGAAGGACAGGGTGGATGGGAGTGACCGGCCCAGCGCGGATTGCAGCCGGTTGCGCAGTTCCATCGCCGTCAGCGAATCCATGCCCAGCTCCGAGAACCCCTGCTTCCCGCCGAGCGGATCGCCGGGCCCCATGCCCAGCACGGCCGAGACCTGCCCACGCACGAACTCGAGCAGCAGCCGCGCCCGTTCGCTCGGCCCCGCCCCTTCGAGCGCCCTCAGGACCGACCCGGCCCCCTCTGTGCCCGGCGAGGTCTCGGCCTGCCGCAATTCCGCCAGGAATGGCCAGGACGACTGCGCCAGGAATCTCGACCAGTTGATCGAGAAGACGCCGATCTCCGGCTCGTCCGAGGCGAGCAGCCGCCCGAGCAGCTCGAGACCCTTGGGGGCATCGAGAAGCCTCACGCCGCTTGCCGCCCAGCGCGCACGATCCCGCGCGTTGACTTTCGCCGCCATTCCCGAGTCGGACCACGGGCCCCAGTGGATGCTGAGGCCCGGCAGGCCCCGCTGCCGGCGGTGCTGCGCCAGAGCGTCCAGGAACGCGTTCGCCGCCGCATAGTTGCCCTGGCCCGGCGACCCCATCAGCGATGCCGTCGATGAGAAGAAGATGAAAAAGTCCAGGGGCAACGACCGGCTGAGCTGGTGCACATTCCACGCTCCCTGCACCTTCGGCGCGAGCACCCGGCGAAAACGCGCCCAATCCTGCTGCGCCAGCACGCCGTCGTCCAGCACGCCCGCCGCATGCACGATCCCGCGAATCTCACCCAGCGACCGGGCCGACTCCACCGCACGAGTCGCACCCTCCATCTCCGCTACGTCCGCACAGACCACCACCACGCGCGCCCCGGCAGCCTCCAGTTCCTGCACCGCTTGCTGCCGCTCCGGCGTGTCCGCGCCCTTCCGGCCCGCCAGCACCAGCCTCCTCGCTCCCTGCGCCACCATCCAACCCGCCACCTTCAAGCCCAGCGAACCCAGCCCGCCCGTCACCAGGTAGGTCCCGTTGGCGTCCCAAGCCGCCTTGCGGCTCGTCTCGGGCCGGTATCGCGCCAGCCGGGGCATCCATCGTTCCCCGCCTTGGACCGCGACCTGGTCCTCCCCATCGGCCGATCGGATTTCCTTGAGCAGCGCCGCCGCGTCGAAATCGCCCGGCTCGGCTTCAAGGTCGACCCGCGTGCACCGCCATTCCGGATGCTCCAGGGCGATCACCTTGCCGAGGCCCCAGAGGGTGGCCCCGGCTAGTCCCGGGGATGACCCCGAATCGACGGCGGTCCGGCGCGGCGACTCATCCGCAAGAGGAGGCGCAACACCCCGAGTCACCAGCCACAAACGCGGCGCGGCCTGGAATCGGCCAGCAACCAGGGCCCGCACCAAGGCCAGGACGCTCCCGCACCCCAGATGCTGATCCCACTCGAGCGCCCCCGCCGTCCCCTCGGCCGCAAAGCGGCCTCTCAAGCTCCAGAGATGCACCACCCCGGCACACGCTCGCTCACTCTTCCCCCACACGGCGTCCCAGAGCGCATCGAAGGACGCCGCATCACCCGCCGGCATACGGTAATGTTCCCCCGACACGGACTCGAATCGGTCCCCCGGCTCGACCACCACGGCGGCTTCTCCTCGCTCCCTCAGCCGCTGCGCCAGTTCGTCCCCCACGGGGCCATCGGACAGGATCAGCCAGCGTCCTCGCGCCCCCGTGTCTCCCTGTCGCTTCGTCTCCCCGTCCCCGCGTCCCCCTGTCTCCCAGCCTCCCAGTCCCTTGTCCCTCGTCCCCTGCCCCTGGTCCCCCGCATCACCGGAGTCCGAAGTCCTCAGTCCGGAGTCCGGCCCGGCCGCCAGCGCCTTCTTGCGCCACTCCACCCGGTAAAACCACTCCTCGTCCGTCACCGGGGACGGCCCCGCCGCGCTCGACGAGGCCTTTCCCTCCACCCAGAACCGCTGCCGCTGGAAGGGATACGTCGGCAGGTCCAGCTTTCGGCGGGGAGGGCCCGCATGGACCCCCCGCCAATCGATCGGAAAGCCCAGGAGGTAGAGCGCTGAGAGGCTCTCCATCAGGCTGAGCCAGTCGCCGCCTCCCCGGCGCAGGCTGGCCAGATACCGGGTTGACACGTCTGGCATGCACTGCCGGGCCAGGCCCAGCAGCACCGGGTGCGGCCCCACTTCCAGGTAGATGCCCACGCCCTCGCCGTGCAGGTTTTGAAGGCTGGGCAGGAAGCGCACAGGATCGAGCACGTGCCCCACCCAGTATTCGGGCGTGGCCATCTCGGGCCCCGCGCGTCCCCCGCTCACGTTCGAGACCAAAGGAATCCGCGGCTCGTGGAAGCTGACCGCCCGGCACGCCCTTCCGAATTCCGCAAGCATGGGCCTCATGAGCGGCGAGTGGAAGGCATGCGAGACGGCGAGAGGCTTCGACGCCACACCCTGCGCCTTCAAAGCGGCCGCAACCGCCTCCACGGCCGGCTTCCGGCCCGAGATCACCACCTGCTTCGGCGCGTTCACGGCAGCAATCGAAACCTCTTCGGCGTGCGGCTTCACCGCCCGCGCAACGGCCTCCTCCCCTGCCAGGACCGCCATCATCGCGCCGTCCCTCGGCAGCGCTTGCATCAGGCGGGCCCGCGCCGCGATCAGCTTCAACCCGTCCTCGAGGCTGAAGACGCCCGCCTCGTGCGCCGCCACGTATTCCCCCACGCTGTGCCCCATCACCGCCCAGGGCCGGACCCCCCAGGATTCCCACAAGCGGCAAAGCGCAACCTCCAGTGCAAACAACGCCGGCTGCGTCCACATCGTCTCGTTCAGCAACAATTCCCCGCGGGATGCGCCTGCATCCTGCTGGCCCCTGCTGGGAGCGCCCGCATCCTGCTGGCCCCTGGGATCGTCGCTGGGATACAACACTGAAATCAATGATCTTCCCAGGATTGGCCTCAGAATGCCGTCGCACCGGTCCAGGGCATCGCGAAAGGCAGGTTGCGTCTTGTACAGCTCACACGCCATTCCGGCATACTGGGACCCCTGGCCCGTGAAAAGAAATGCCAATTTCACTTCTCCGCCGACATCTGCATCCCCGCGGAGCAGGCCTTTCGCCTCCTTCCCCTCCGCGGCAGCCCGCAGGAGGTCTCGCGCCGCCTTCAGCGAAGGCGACACCACGGCCAAACGGTGCTCGAAACGCGCCCGGCTTACCGCGGCCGAGAAACAGACGTCCGCCAGCTCCTGGTCCGGGTTTCGCTCCATGTGATCCGCATACCCGTTTGCCAGTTCCTTCAATGCATTCGCCGTCCTGGCCGATAGGGGCAGCAGGTGTACCCTCTGGCCGTCCGACTGGTCAGACTGGCCCGACTGGTCAGACTTTTCAGTCGCCTCTTCCACCACGATGTGCGCATTCGTTCCGCTGAATCCGAACGAACTGACACCCGCCACACGGCGACCCTCCTTTGCAGGCCAAGGGGTCCGCTCCGTCGGTATCCGGAACGGCATGTCCTTCCAGGGAATGTAGGGGCTCGGGCTCTTGAAATGAAGGTTCGGCGGGATTTCGCCGCGCTCGACCGCCAGCACCGCCTTGATCAGGCTGGCCATGCCAGCGGCCGCCTCCAGATGCCCCACGTTCGTCTTCACCGATCCCACCCAGAGTGGCCGGTCCGCCCCTCGGCCTGGCCCGAAGACCGCCCCCAGCGCGACCATCTCGATCGGGTCGCCCAGAGCCGTGCCCGTCCCATGCGCTTCGATGTAGTCCACTTCCGCCGGCGACACCCCGCCCGATGCCAGCGCGTCCCGGATCACCGCCTCCTGGGAGGGCCCGTTCGGAACCGTCAGCCCGCTGCTGTGCCCGTCGTGATTCACCGCCGTCCCACGGATGACCGCCCATACGCGGTCGCCGTCCGACACCGCTTGTGAAAGCCGCTTGAGCACCACCACCCCCACGCCCTCGCCGCGCACGTATCCGTCCGCCGCAGCATCGAACGTCTTGCAACGCCCGTCTGGCGACATCATCCGCGCCTTGCTGAAATTGATGCTGATCTCCGGCGAAAGGATCAGGTTCACCCCGCCTGCCAGCGCGAGGTCCGATTCCCCAGTCCTCAGGCTCTGGCACGCCAGGTGCACCGCCACCAGCGCCGAGGAGCAGGCGGTATCCACCGCCAGGTTCGGCCCCTGGAGGCCCAGGACATGGGAGAGCCGGCCTGTCGTCACGCTGTGCGAGTTGCCGGTCCCGATGTAGGCGTCGATTCCCTGCTGGCCGAGCCGCGCCACCACCTGCGTGTAGTCCGTGCTCGCGATCCCGATGAAGACGCCCGCGCGGCTGCCCGACACCCGCTCGGGCGGCAGACCCGCCCGTTCCAGCGCTTGCCAGCACGTCTCCAGCAGGACGCGTTGCTGGGGGTCCATGGTCACGGCTTCCCGCGGCGCGATCCCGAAAAATCGGTTGTCGAACTGGTCCACACCCTCGACGAACCCGCCGAACCGCGTGCTCATTTTGCCCGGGGCGTCCGGGTCCGGATCGTAATACGCATCGATATCCCACCGCTCCCGAGGGACCTCCGTGATGGCATCCACCCCGTCGCTCAGCAGCCGCCAGAAGGACTCGGCGTCCCGTGCCCCGCCGGGGAAACGCAGCGCCATCCCCACCACGGCGACCGGCTCGGCGAGCGCTGCGTGAGGCCCGCTTCTGGGACGGGCCGTGCCTGCCGACGCCTGGCTGGCCCGATGCCCGCGGCCGTCCTTCATGACCGGCAGGCGTTCCGAGAGGAACTGGGTCAGGGCATCGACCGTCGGGTGATCAAACGCCAGCGTGGCCGGCAAGGATTCTCCCAGGCTCGATTGCAGCCTGTTCCGAAGTTCCACCGACGTCAGCGAGTCCATCCCCAGGTCGAAAAATTTCTGCGACGCTCCCAGCGGCGACGTCCGATCGAATTTCAGCACCTGCGCCACTTGCTCGCGCACGTGGGCCAGCAGGAGGCCAGGGCGCTCGCCCGGCGTCGCCGCCCCAAGCCGCTTCAGAAAGGCCGGGCGCTCGCCGGGCCTGACGGCCCGGGTCTCGCCGATCTCCGACCAGAAGGGACCCGACGCACGGGCCAGGAATCTCGTCCAATCGACGCTGAAAACGCCCGTCTGGACCTCGCCGGGCGCTGCAAGGAGGCGTCCGAGCATCCGCAGGCCATCGGCCGGTCCGATCAGGCGCACCCCGCTGGCGGCCCAGCGTGCCCGGACCGCACGGTCAGCGCCGGCAGCCATGCCCGCGCCCGACCAAGGCCCCCAGTTGATGGTCTGCCCGGGCAGGCCGAGCTGCCGGCGGTGGTGAGCGAGGGTGTCCAGGAACGCGTTGGCGGCTGCATAATTCGCCTGGCTCGGGGTCCCCCAGACCGACGCCGCGGAGGAGAAACCGACGAAGAAATCCAGCGGCAGCCTCTGCACCCTCTCGTGCACGTTCCAGGCGCCGAGGACCTTGGGCAACATCACCCGCTCGAACGAGGCCCATTCCTGTTGCGCGAGCGTGCGGTCCTCCACGACACCCGCGGCATGGAGCACACCTGCCAGAGGCGGCATCGACGTTTTGATGACCTCGAAGAGCCGGGCCGTGTCCGACTCGTCCGACACGTCGGACCTGACCACGAGCACCCTGACACCCGATTCTTCGAGGGCCCGCACGGCCTTCTGGGCCTGCTCGGAGCTGGCGCCTCGTCGGCCCGCCAGCACGAGGTGACGCGCGCCGCGCGACGCCAGCCACTGGGCCGCCTCGAGCCCCAGACCGCCCAGGCCACCCGTGATGAGGTAAGACCGGTCGCCGTGGACGGCCGCCCCGCCCTCCATCGGCTGGTGGCGCACCAGCCGAGCCACGAGGCGCTGGCCTCCGCGAAGGGCTACCCGGTCCTCATCGTCCGGCCCCAGGACCTCGGCCTGTACCGCCCGGGCGTCCTCCCCGGCCCCGGAATCGGCCAGCGGGAGGTCCAATCGCACACATCGCAGTTCCGGATGCTCCGAAGAGATCACCCCGCCCATGCCCCAGAGTGGGGCCTGGTTCGGGTTGACCATGGCAGCCGGGCGGGGTGCGGCCGCGCCTCCTGGGAGAGAGGCCGAATCGCTGTGCGGCGTCGGGGGCTCTGCGGGTGAAAGGCCGGCGGCCACGGCCCCTCGGGTGACGATCCAGAGACGAGGCGGTGCGGGCAGGCTCGGCCCGGAAAGCGCCTGTACGAGGTGCAGCAGGCTGCCGCACCCGAGGGCACGCTCCTCTTCCAGGAAAAGGCCGCCGCCTGCCGGGCTCGAACTTCTCCGCTTCAAGCTCCAGAGGTGCACGACGCCGAGCCGGCGTTCCCCAGAGCCGCCCGTAACGGCCCCCATGAGTTTTCTCACCTCCTGGGCCTGGCCGCCGTCCACGGCGTACCGTGCGTCGGACACCTTCACGTACTCTTTGCCGGGCTCGATGAGCACCACTTCGTCCCCGCGTTCTTGCAATCCCTTCGCCAAGCCATCGCCCACCTCCCCGTCCGTGAAGATCAGCCAGCGTCCCCGCGCCCCGGCCTCCCGCGGCCCCTCCGCCGTCTGCGCCCTCTCCCCTTCTTCTCCGCTTGCCCCGTGTCCCTGGTCCGCTGCTCGTTGCCCTCTTGTCCCCCTGTCCTCCTGTCCCCGCGTCCCCCTGTCTCCGTGTCCCCCTGTCTCCGTGTCCCCCCGTCCCTGGTCCCTGGTCCCTGACCCCTGGCCCCTGGCCCCTGGCCCCTGGTCCTTCGCATCCCGGGGGTCCGCAGTCCGAAGTCCGCCGTCCTGCCCGGTCACCAGCGCCTTCTCGCGCCACTCCACCCGGTAGAAGCCCTCGGCCGCATGGCCCGACATGGCCCGCAGCAGGGCCTCGCGTTTCGCCGGCCGGATTTCGAAGCCCTCCACCTCCGCCACCCGCATCCCGCGCTCATCCAGAAGACACAGGTCGCCCACCACGCCTCGACCACCGGCCGTGCTCGCGCCGCGCAGGCGGACGTGACACCAGAGCCGATCCCCAGCCTCTCTTGCCAGATACCGGAACGCGGCGATGCGGAAAGGGATATAGATTTCGCTGCTGGGCTGAGGCGGCTGTTCGCCGGCCTCGCGGCAAATCCCGAGGGCCTGGAAGCAGGAATCGATCAGACCCGGGTGGAGCGTGATGGACTCAGCCCGATCGCCCAGGTCCGGCGCATGCAGCTCGCACAGGGCCTCGCCGGGCCGACGCCAGACCTCCGACACCCACTGGAAGCGAGGCCCCAGCCCGTAGCCCGCCTGCTCGAGCCCGGCGTAAAAGTCACGGCCCGACACGCGCTGCGGGCAGCGGGCCTTCGCCGCCTCGAGGTCCAGCGGAGCATCCCGGTCGCCCGCGGCTTCGCCGGTCAGCCGCCGTATCTTGCAGGTCGCATGAACCGCTGAGGCCGCTTCGTCTCCCCCATCCGGCCGGAGGCTCGCCATCTGCAAGGTCTGGCCCCCCCCCTTTTCTGACGTCAGGGCCACCTGGAACTTTCGGGCATCCCCCTCGGCCAATACCAGGGGTTCCGGGAAGAACAACTCGACCAACTCGCAAGGCCCGGACCCTTGCGCTCGCTCCATCGCCGCCAGCGCCATGGCGACGTGGGACGAGCCCGGCACGACCACTTTTCCGTAGAGCCGGTGATCTCGAAGATAGGGAGGATCCTCAGGGGACAGAATCGTTTCGAACCGGACATCCGGCGAGAGCGGCAGCCACAGGCGTCGTCCCAGCAAGCTATCCGGCTGGTCACCCGATATGGGCCGTGAGACCGTCGGCCCGTGCTCGCTTTCGACCCAGTATCTCTGTCGCTGGAAGGGATAGGCCGGCAGCATCACTCGGCGTCGGCGCGCCCCCATAGTGAGACCTTCCCATTCGACGGGACACCCTCGGACATAGAGGCGCGACAGGCTATCGAGGAGCGTGCGCCAGGCCCCTTCGCCGCGGCGCAGGCTGGGCAGCCTCGGTGCGGAGGCAGTAGCCGCTCCGGACTCCATCTCGACGCCGCCGGGATCGGGCCCGATCACCAGCGTTACGTCACATCCCATCTTCTGGAGGCACTCCATCGCCTCCCGCCAGCGCCGCGGCTGGCCCGCCCGCACGGTCCAGGTGTTCGGGTCCGCTATCTCGCTGCCGACGCGTGCGCCCGTCATGCAGGAGACCACCGGCAACTGAGGCGGCCCGAATTGCGCGACGCGGCAGGCCCCCTCGAAGGCCTCGATCGCCGCCCGAGCGTCCGGCCCGACCGCCGATCCCGTACTGCCCTGGAGGCGCTCCATGCGGCTGCGGGCCAGCACGAGGCCCAAAGCGTCCTCGAGGCCGAGCACGCCGGCCGCATGGGCCGCTGCAACTTCGCCCACGCCCACGCCGAGGACGGCCGAGGGGCGAATTCCCCAGGACTTCCACAGTTCGAAGAGCGCGCATTGAATGGAAAAGACGGCTGCCGCGGCCTCCTCCGCTCCCGCCGGATTCCCGTCCTTCTCCTCATGCTCCCGGCAGAGCGTTTCGAGCAGCGGCCGGCCCAGCCGGGGTCTCAGCCACTCGGCGCATCGGTCGATCACAGCCCGGAAGATGGAGCTGCCCTCGACCCCCTCGCGGCCCAGCCCGGCCCAGTCCGAGCGCTCGCCAGGAAACAGAAAGACGACGCGGGGCCGCGCCGTGTCCGGTGCTGTTCCGGAAACCACGCCTGCCACTCGATTCCCGAGCGCGATCCCGTCGAGCTTTTCTTGCAGGTCCGAAATCGATCCCACCAGCAGGCCGGCACGGTGCTCGAAATGCGCCCGGCCCGACCCGGCGGTGAAACAGACGTCCTCCAGTTTTAAATCCGGATGCCGCCCGAGGTATGCCCCATATCGCCCCGCAAGCTGCGCCAGGGCCTCCGGCGTCTTCGCAGAGAGGGGTAGAAGGTGGAGAGGCCGGGCATCCGGCCGATCTGTCCGATCCGCCTGATCCGTCTGATCGGCCTGTGCCGCCTCCACGACCACGTGCGCATTCGTGCCGCTGAAGCCGAAGGAGCTGACACCCGCTATGCGCCTGCCACCCGCCAGCGGCCACTTCATCCGCTCCGTCACCACCCGCACCGGCAGTTCCTTCCAGGGGATAAACGGGTTAGGCTTTCGGAAGTGCAGGTGCGGCGGGATTTCTCCGTGCCTCAGCGAGAGGATCGTCTTGATGAGGCTGGCGATGCCCGCGCTTGCTTCGAGATGTCCGATATTGGTCTTGACCGATCCGACGAGCAAGGGGTTTTCGGGCATCCGGCCTGGCCCGAACACGTTGCCGAGCGCCCCCACTTCGATGGGGTCCCCGAGGGACGTCCCCGTCCCGTGCGCCTCGATGTAGGAGACCTGCGAGGGCTCGACGCCGGCGTTCGCCAGCGCCTCCCGGATCACCCGCTCCTGCGATGGCCCGTGCGGCGCGGTCAGCCCGCTGGACCGGCCGTCATGATTCACCGCCGTGCCCCGGATGACCGCCAGGATGTCGTCCCCATGCGCCTGGGCGTCCGAAAGCTTCTTGAGCACGACGATTCCGACGCCCTCGCCGCGCGCGTAGCCGTCCGCGTCCGCATCGAAGGTCTTACAGCGCCCATCCGGGGCCAGCATCCGCGCCTTCGTGTAGTTGATGCTCGGCTCCGGAAGCAGGATCAAATTCACCCCGCCCGCCAGCGCGAGACTGCACTCGTCCTGGCGGAGGCTCTGGCACGCCAAGTGCACCGCCACGAGCGACGAGGAACAGGCCGTGTCCACCGCCAAATTCGGCCCGTGCAGGCCGAGGAGGTACGAAATCCGGCCCGACGCCGTGCTGTGCGCGTTCCCCGTGCTGATGTAGGCGTCAATCCCTTCCCGCCCCTGCCTCCCGAGCAGGTGCAGGTAGTCCGTGCTCCCGATCCCGACGAAGACGCCCGTCCGCGTGCCGAAGAGCTTGGGGGCCGCCAGGCCCGCATGCTCGAGAGCCTCCCAGCAGCCCTCGAGCAGCAGGCGCTGCTGGGGGTCCAGGCTCGCCGCCTCCCGCGGCGCGATCCCGAAGAAGCCCGCATCGAACCGGTCCACGCCGTCGAGGAACGCCCCGTAGCGCGTCCACATCTTGCCCGGAGCGTCCGGGTCCGGATCGTAATACGCCTCGATGTCCCACCGATCCCGCGGCACCTCCGCCACCGCATCCACGCCGTCCCGCAGCAGACGCCAGAAGTCCTCCGGAGTCGCCGCTCCGCCGGGAAACCGACAGCTCAGCCCGATCACGGCTATCGGCTGCGTCCGGGCCCGCTCCAGCGCGTCGACCTGAGACCGCAGCTCGCGGAGGGCCTGCAAGGCGCGCCTGGTCACCGATGGAGACGGGGCGGAGGAATCCGGAGCGTTCATGGCCCCATCATTGTCCACGAGCCCGGAGTCGCAATCAATCAGAGTGTCTGTTTCAAACGTCCAACGGGGATGTGGCCCGTTTCAATAGGGATAGGGATACTCAGCCGGATTTCTCACGAGTCGCAGCGCCACGCTCGATATCCGCCTGTCCAGCAATCCGTTGCAATTCAGGCTTCAAGACCGCCTTGGTGGCACCTCGATGCGGGTTAGCCCTGAGCGAGAATGGCGCAAGTCGTTCGAGCCGAAGCCCGAAGGGCCCATTTCGAACCCGCCGTGGTAGAAATGCGGGCTAAACCAGCGCTGGCACGGCGTTCAGCGCCGCCTTCCCGAGCACCCACTCCTTCTCCGCTTCCGTCAGATACGCCGCATGGGTTCGCACGATTTCCAGGGACTGCCGGTAGGTGCTGTGCCTCAGCACGGGTGAGAAGTCCGAGCCCCAGCACATCCGCTCGGGGCCATACGCTTCCAGAACCATCCGTACCCATCTGTGCACGTCGTGGTAGGGATAATCCCATGACCTTTCCGTATAGGCGTAAAAACCGGAAATCTTGACGAATATCCCAGGATAGCGGGCCGAAGCCAGCGCCTGCCGAAACACGGGATAGGGAGGCGCTTCGCTCCGGTCCGGCCTTGCGATGTGGCACAGCATGAATCGGATGCCCGGGTAGGCCTCGGCCACACGTCCCAGCATCGGGTGCTGGCCCGGGAACAGACTCAGGCTCACCGCCAGGCCACGCTTTTCCACGAACGACCAGAGCTTCTTCCGGGTCTCATCGAGAAACCAATCGAGGGAGTCCGCCGGCGACAGATAGTGGCTGATGCCGTGAAGCCCCAGTTCTTTCGAGGCCCACTCCACGCGCGCCGGAGCGTCCTCCGCCTTCAGCGGTATGTCCGCCAGGGCCGCGAGCCTGCCCGGATGGCTCGACACGCACTCCGCAAGCTGCTCGTTGTTCCCCGGATCGCGGTCACGGACCGCCCCTACGATGATCGCCTTCTGCACACCCGCCTTCTCCATCTCCGCCAGGAGGTCCGGAAGCGGGCGCTCCTGCCACACATGGACATGCGAATCCACGATCGTCATGCGCCTCTCCTTCACGCGTTCGAACGTGAAACGGCGGCGGACGCGCCCTGTTCCAGCAGGATGCCGCGCCTCCTCAGCTCGCCCATCATCTTCTCGAGGTTCAGGGGCGTCCGGATGTCCTCTCGGGCGGACCGGACCGTCCTGCCGAGTCCCTCCCCGAGCGGCGTCCGCGGCGACCAGCCGAGGCCGCTGAGGCTATTCTCCGTGCAGGCCACGACGTGCCGCGCATCCCCCTTCCGGTACTGATACAGGATGCGCGGGGACGCCCTCCCTGCGGTCAGACCTCTCAGCAACCCGAGGATTTCGTTGAGGGAATGGCCCTCGCCGCTGCCGATATTGAACGTTCGGCCGCCGATCCCCGGCGTCGCCCAGGCGCGGTAAAACGCCTCCGAAACGTCTTCCACGAAAACAAAGTCACGCCTCTGGTTGCCGTCTTCAAAAACCAGCGGCGCTATCTCCATCAGCAGACAGCTCGTGAAGATCGCTATCACACCCGTGTAGGCGTTCTCCAGCGACTGGCCGGGCCCGTACACGTTGAACAGGCGGAGGACTACCGGCTCGATCCCCGCCTGCTCGGCCAGGAGATGCAGGATACCTTCCTGGGACAGCTTCGTGTGTGCGTAGATGTTTGCCGCCTGGGCAGGAAAGGTCTCCGGCGTCGGCCGCGACACGAGATCGCGCTCGCAGCGGGTGCAGCAGGGCTCCCACTGCTTCTGTACGAGGCGGTCGGGCCGGCGCTGAACGGGCCCCGCTTCCCCGCAACCGGGGCACACGTACCTCCCCTCGCCGTACACCGTCATCGATCCGGCCAGCACCACACGCCGCACCCGGTGGTGCGTTTTCTGAAGCGTATCGAGAAGATGCACAGTCCCCTGGACGTTGACCTCGAAAAAACGCAAGGGTTCCGCTTGACTGCGCCCGATCCCCAGCTCGGCGGCAAGATGAATGACGTCCGTGCATCCGTCCAGCGCGGCCTGAAGCGGCTTCTGCAGCAGGATGCAACCCTGGACCCACTCGACTTCCGACGCCAGGTCCGACGGAGGCTCGGTCGTATCCAGGATGCGGACCCTGATGCCATGCTGGAGGAGACATCGGGTCACATTGCGCCCGATGAAGCCGCTCCCGCCCGTGATCAGAACATGAGGCTGCATTCTCGAAGGTCTAGGCCGGGTCCCACGGGGATGGGAGCCGCAGGATAGGGAAGGAAAGATAAGATTTTATTCGGGCACCCTCTTTCGTCAAGCACCAACGCGAGCTTGAGAGCGTACCCGTACTGCGTAAGGGCTCAGGCGCTTGAAGCGCCGAACCTGAAAAGAGTTTTTAGGTTTGAGTTGCCCTTTATCCGCGTCCACCGAGTAGCCCAATTATCGATAAGCATTCTTTACGTCCCGATCCCGACGTGCGTTCAATTGACTCAAGTTGACTGATTCTTGCCCAATCAAATCTTAACTAATGTCGTTAGATACTTATGAATCAGGAGTTCAGAGCAATGACATGTCTACGCCCGGCGAGCGCAGCCGTATTTTTGTGCGCAATTCAACGCGTGCAGGACTGGCATACGTCAAGCAATCGTTGCTCCAATGTACTACCGTATGGCGCAACCGTTGCGTCTGACATAGTTCCAACACAACAAAATTGCGCATATAAAGCAATGTCAAAGGAGGCGACATGACTGACTTACATCTGAACGTGCTCTGATTTGAGAAGCGCAACAGCTTATAGATACATGGTTTAAAAACAAGCGATTTCAGGAGATTAGTGGTTCATGTCCGGCTTAACTGGGTCACGGTATCGATGTTGCAAGCGCTTTGTCACTCTACGCTAGTTTTGCGCATCAGCGCCAAGAAAAGGCCAATACCATGCCGTTGTGGTTTCCCGAGGACGTCTCTGCACGAGGCCATCAGATGGATTGGTTGTTCACCCTGATGACGTGGGTGACCCTTCCTCTGCTTGCTGCGGTCGTCATCATCCTGCTCTATTGCATCGTTCGTTACCGGCAACGGGATGGCCACAAGGCGGCCTATATTACGGGATTCCGTACGCCTTGGGGTCTGACGGTGCTTTGCGGGCTATTCCTGCTGATGGAACTGCCCTTCGATTTCTATCAGGAGAAAATCTGGGCTGATGCCAGGAAGCACCGCCCGGCAAAGGGTGAAGCTTTCGTCGTGCAGGTTTTTCCTGAGCAATTCGCCTGGAACTTCCGGTATCCTGGCCCGGACGGCAAGTTCGGGACCCCGGATGACGTCGCCAGCATCAACGAATTGCACGTCCCGGTGGGGCGACCCGTGCTGACCGTCATGCGGTCCAAGGACGTAGTTCACAGCTTTTTTCTGCCGCATCTGCGCGTGAAGCAGGATGTGCTTCCGGGGCGGACGACGAGGGCATGGTTTGAGGCGACGAAGACGGGCGAGTTCGAGGTGGGTTGTGCGGAGTTGTGCGGACTGGGCCACTACCGGATGCGCGGCTACCTGACCATTGAGGAGCCGAAGAAGGTTGTGGCCTGGCTGGAATCGCAGCGCGTGTACGGCATCGATGAATCCAAGTGGGGATACTGGACAGGAGGGACCGACGATTGAGCGCTGAGACGATGAACGCGGGGTCGACCGAGCCTTTCCCTCCGGCCCCGAAAAGCTTTTGGCTGCGGTACGTCTTTTCGACGGACCATAAGGTCATCGGCCTTCAATACCTCTTCACCGGCCTGTTTTTCTTCTTGGCGGCTGGCTTCCTGGCGATGCTGGTCCGTTGGCAACTCGCCTACCCGTGGAAGCCCGTGCCCGTGGTCGGCAAGCTGCTTTTCCCGGACTCCCAGGGTGCGATGACCCCAGAGGGCTACCTGGGCATCATGACGATGCACGGCAGTTTCATGCTGCTCTTTTTCATCATTCCCACGCTGGTGGGCGCCTTCGGCAACTATCTCGTGCCCCTCCAAATCGGGGCGCGGGACATGGCCTTGCCTCGGCTCAACATGACCTCCTACTGGCTGCTGATGCTCGCCGGACTCCTCATGCTCGCCAGCCTCTTCGTGCCGGGCGGGCCCTGCATGTGCGGTTGGACCGTCTATCCTCCGCTCAGCGCCGCGCCGGACGCGGTGCCCTCGCGGATCGGGAATATCCTCTGGGTCGTCAGCGTCTTCCTCCTCGGATGGTCCTCCATCCTCGGCGGACTCAACTTCGTCGTCACCATCGCCACCATGCGCGCCCCGGGCATGGGATACTTCCGCATGCCCCTGACCTGCTGGTCCTTCCTCCTGGTCTCCATCATCCTGATCCTGGCCACGCCCGTCATCGCCAGCGCCCTCGTTCTCCTTCTGAGCGATCAGGCCGGACTGACCAATATCTTCCTCCCTGCTGGGCTGGTCATCAGTGATAAGCCCCTCGGCCGGTCCGGCGGCGGACAGCCCCTCCTGTTCCAACACCTCTTCTGGTTCTATTCCCATCCCGTCGTTTATTTGATGGTCCTGCCCGGCCTGGCCATGGTCATGGACATCCTCTCCGTCTTCGCCCGAAAGCCTACCTTCGGTTATCGGTCGAGCGTGGTGAGCCTGGCTGCGGTCATCGCCATCGGCTTCGTGGTCTGGGGCCACCACATGTACGTCAGCGGGCTCAACCCGGCGCTGGGGACGGCGTTTTCGATCGTAACGGCGCTCATCGGAGTGCCGTCCGGGGTCCTGGTGTTCAACATGCTGGCCACAGTCTGGAGGGGGTCGATCCGGCTCACGGCATCGATGCTGGCGGCTATGGCGGTCGTCGTGATTTTTGTCACGGGTGGTCTGAGCGGCCTTTTCAACGCCATGGCGGCGATCGACGTTTACGTGCACGACACCTACTGGGTCGTAGCGCATTTCCACTATGTCGTCGGGGGTGCCAGCGTCTTTTCGGTCTTCGCGGGGCTCTATTTCTGGTATCCGAAGATGTTCGGCCGGAGACTGAACGAGTTCTGGGGCCGAATCCACGTCGTGCTCAGCTTCCTGGCCTTCAACGCGGTGTTCTTCACCATGCACATCCTGGGAATCGGCGGACACATGCGCCGGATAGCGGACCCGTCGTCCTACGACTTCCTGAAGCCGTACCAGGGCGGACATCTTTTCATCACGATGGCCGCCTTTGCCCTCGGGGCCGTCCAGCTCATCTTTGTCGTGAATTTCCTGGCAGGCCTCATCTGGGGAAAGCCCGCAGAGCAGAACCCGTGGAACGCCACGACACTCGAGTGGGCCACCACCTCGCCGCCGCCGCATCACAACTACGATCGCCTGCCCGTCGTTCACCGCTGGCCTTACGAGTACAGCCCGCCCCAGTGGAACGGCCGCGATTGCGTCCCGCAGCACGAGGCCTCGGCATCCGGCGTTCCAGCCGCCCCGTAGGCGACCCTGACCCATCATGTCAGGTATCAAGGCCAGGGGATCAAAACAGGAGGTTTCGGTTACTGAGGAATGGCCAAGAATCGGGGCTCTATGCAGCTTTGCGCGCGCCGGGGTCGGGGTCGGAATCGGGCGCGAAGAAGTCTCTCCGCCGTTAGTAACTTTTCAATAAGTTCGGGGAGTTGGGCACGCCCGATTTCATAACCGATGATGATTCTGCGCTTCGCAGATTTTCGTAGCGATGCGCTTCTGCGAAGCCCAGAATCGAAAATCCCGTGCGAAAGGCTTCGCCTACCTTCGCCGGGTGTCAGCCCTAAATTCCTTGTAGCGAAGCTCTTGCGGGCTTCGCCTACCTTTGCCGGGTGTCAGCCCTAAATTCCTTGTAGCGAAGCTCTTGCGGGCTTCGCCTAAGTTCATACCTCATGGACTTGACCTGATCGTCCTCCCTGAACTTATTGAGAAGTTACCGCCGTTGCCGTTAAGTGACTGTAGAAAAACGTCTTAGCGAGGTTGTCTCTCAGGAGGCTACAGTCTGCGGGCACGCATCACGGATCCTTGCTCATTGAATCACGGGTTGGTTTTCCTCATCGACGACCACGTCTCCTTCCGCCCGTAACCTGCATACCGCTTTTTGCTTCTCGCTTCCCGCCAGCTTCCCGCTACAATTTTTCTTTCTGACGCCCGGTCCCCTTCGGGCGAAGCGCCTTTTCGCGCGAAAAAACCCGTTTGCACCTTCAGCAGCCCCTCGTATCCCCCAACGATGGCTGAATCCCTCTTCGAAGAGCTCAAGCGGTACGTCGGTTTCACCGACAACGACGCTCGCCTCTTAGGCGAATTGCGGCCCATCATCCTGGCCCACGCTGAGGCCATCACCGACCGGTTCTACGCCCGCATTCTGGCGCATCCGGGCGCGGCGAGAGTACTCGCCGGTCCCGAACAGGTCGGACGGCTCAAACAGACACTCCAGCTCTGGCTTCAAAAGCTTCTGGCGGGTCCGTTCGACCAGACTTACTACGAGCTTCGCTCGCGCATCGGACGCCGGCACGTTCTGGTGGGGCTCGACCAGTTTTACATGTTTGGGGCCATGGACGATATCCGCAATCACCTGCACAGCATTCTGCTGGAGGTCTACGAGGGGCGACCGGCCGAGCTGGCCCCAAGGCTGACGGCACTGAGCAAGATTCTCGACATGGAGCTGGCCATCATGCTGGAGACCTACCGCGACGATCTCCTCGCGCGGTTGCGGGCCGAAGAGGAACGCCGCGCCCGGGAGAAACTGGAGGCGCTTCAGACCATGGTGGCCAGCCTCGCCCATGAAATCCGCAACCCGCTCAACTCCGCCAGCCTGCACCTGACGCTCCTCGAACGCCAAATGGTCAAGACGGGCGACCTGGGCGGCATCGGAAAGAGGGTCAAGGTCATCCGTGAAGAGATGGGACGGCTCGACCAGCTCCTCAGCGATTTCATCGCCTTTGCACGGCCGCCCCGCCTGGACCGAAATGTCCGCAACCTGAACGAGCTGATGCGAACGGTCGCCGGTCTTCTTGCCGACCGCGCGAGCCTTCAGAAGGTGGCCTTCGAATTTCTTCTCACGGAGGAGATGCCTTCGTTCCCTTTCGATTGGGATCGCCTGCAGCAGGTCATCACGAACCTCCTGATCAATGCCTTGGACGTTTTGCCGAACGGCGGCACGGTCTGGCTCGAGACGGGAATGGGGCCCGGATGCGCCATCGCGCGGGTGGTCGACAGCGGGCCCGGTATTCCGAGCGGGCTGAAAATTTTCGATGCCTTCGTGACGACCAAGGCCCGAGGCACGGGGTTGGGCCTGCCTATCGCCAAGAGCATCGTCGAGCTCCACGGTGGCAGCATCAGCGCGGAGAATACGGACCGGGGTGCATGCTTCCGTATCACGCTGCCGCTCCATTCGGGTGCGTGAGACATGTAGCGAGAAGTGGGGAGCGGAAAGGAAGGGACAAGGGACGAGGGCCTGCGAGTGGAGCGGGAAGCGGGAAGTCAGTCCGCAGTCTGCAGGCCGTAGGCCCCAAACCAACAGCCCAATTCCAATTCCCGAAGCTCGGCACCTTCGGGCTGCGGGTCACTGGTCCCTGGTCCCCTCGTCCCACGGCGGCAGGCGCTTGCAGACTTCGGACTACGGAATGTGGATGGCTGGATTTTTGCATAAAATTCATATTCCGGGTGATGGTGGCCGATTCCGAGAAATTTTTTCGTGTCTGCCATCCTGATCATCGACCAAGATGCAAAAGGGTGTGATGCTGCGGCCCAGGCGCTCCTGAAGGCCGGAAGTACGGTTATGGTCGCTCAGAGTTTTCCAACGGCCTTCGTTCTCTCCCACGAACACCGACCGGACCTCGTCCTGGTGAACTTAGCCACCAGCGACCTGGAAGGTCTCGAAGCCTTCTGCCGTCTGGCGTACCGATTTCCCCAGGTGATTTTTCATTCCAGGGACGGCTGCTGGCCTTTTTTCTTGCCTGTATGCACGGAATCGTATCCGGTCGTTCCGACATCCAGGCTCTTGCCGCTGGTTGAAGCCCTGACGGGATATCAAAGCTTACCGCACGCTGAAGAGGTCTTGGCACGCTCCTGACGGAAAGGAAACGGATGCCTATCTACATTGTATTGCTGAGGTTAAGGAGGCAGGAGGAGGCCTTTCGGGCATGCCCATCTGACCTGGAAACCGCGGTAGAATGCGCCGGACGAAAGGCCCAAGTGCGAGTCCTGGGGATGTACTGGACACTAGGACACTATGATAGCGTATTGATGCTGGAAGCATCAGATGATGACGCGGCCGCCGCGTTCCTGGAATCGGTACAATCCTCCGGCGTGGGCACGATGGAGACTCTCCGCTCGCTGGAATCCGAGAAAACGTTCCGCACCTTGAAACGCCGCTGGCTCGAGGCGTTGGATGCGCCTGGCATCTGGCCCCGGGGCAATGAGGTCGGTGACAACCATCGCCGGACTCAACGGACGCAAGACCTGACGACCAGGTAGCTCCCCAGAATAGCGGCCGTCAGAACTACCAGCACGAGCAAGAAAGTTGCGACTACGGCACGCCGCCTCTTTCCTTCCTGCCACGTGGCCTTCCGGTCACGTCTGTTCCCCATCGCGTAAGCTTGCAACAGGGTCTCCTGAGTGGGAGTCAGCCGAAGGTGTGGGCACACGGCATCCTCATCGAAAGGGGTAAATAGGCAAATATTGCCTCGGTAGTTCTATGGGCGGCGCGCTGCTGCAAAAATTGCAGACCAGGGAATAGAATCTGCCCCATGGTTACCCGGAGCAATCATCAGGCCGGTAGTGAACCACCTATCTCAAAGCAAGCGGTGGCCGAAAAAGCTATGCGCTGAGTATCCCAAACTTGGAAAACCTTTTTGAGTTTGAGTTAGGCTCTAATGCACAAGGATTCTTTGCCGAGTAGAGAGGGGGCGCACCAGGTTGAGGTCGGCCACTTCCAATCGAGTCAGAGAATTCTGTTGAGTCGCCAGGGTTGGGCCGGCGAAGCCGGGCCAACCCCGGCTCTGAAATCCGCGAGCCCGAAGGGCGCAGCGGATTTCAAGTGGCGCTGAATTTGCTCTTCTCCTTAAGCGTGCCACACCGGAATTTCGGGCTCTTCGTGATCGCGGTGACCATAGGGAAAAGGAACGGCCCACGACTCGATGATGTACGCGATCTAAATCGTGGCGGCCGAGAATGATAACCATTAACGTCTTAGCCGGGTTGTTACTGAGCAGGTGGAGTGATGAAAGAGCACAGAGCACCCCCCGAGTCCATTCAAACGCCAATGGGTTCGGCCGGTGAAATCACCATGATCCAAGCGTCGGACACCATTCGTGCGACGCTGAAGAAGCATCCTGGCGTCAGGGAAGTGCTCGACCGTTACGGTCTTCTCGGCTGTGGGGGGCCGGAAGGGCCTGAAGAATCGATCGAGTTCTTCGCCAAGATGCACGGGCTCTCAGCCAATGCGCTCGTTGCGGAATTGAATGCCAACCGCCATGACCCTTCGCAGCCGAGATTCGTGTCCGTCTCGCCGGGAATCGTTGCACAGGGAGCAAGGGATGCCAGCGTTCCCGCGCCGTCCGGGGAGCATTACGGGCCCTTCCTGGTGTCCGCCCTGGCAGCCTTCCTCGTGGGAGCTGGACTTATGGGCGGAACAGACCTTTTTCTGCGGGCCACTTCTGGGCAGTGGGAAGGGGGTGCCCCCGCGTGGCTCGCACAGGTGCATGGCCGCGTGCAAATTTCAGGCTGGATGACCCTGTTCATCATGGGTGTCGCTTACCACATCATACCCCGGATGGCAGGGGCCAGATTGGCAGGCGTCGCCGCGGCATGGGCCACCTTGCCGCTGGCCATTACCGCCCTGCTTCTCCGAGTCTTCGCCCAGCCGTTCAGCAGCGTCCCGGCGTTCCAGGCACTGCTCCTGTTCTCGGCCCTGCTCGACCTGGGCGTAGCTGCTCTTTTCGCCGGCGTCATCGTTCTTACGCTCCGGTCGGGAAACGCGCCCGGAGGGGGATTCCTGCTTTTTCTGGCTTCTGGACTGTACTGGCTGCTCGTTGCGGCCGTCATCAACTTGGCTTTGACCACGGACCTTGTTCTTCACGAGCGCCACCATCTCATCAATTCCTGGAATCCGGCGTACTGGCACATCCTCCTGCTCGGGTTCGCCGGCATGTGGATTTTCGCCGTATCTCTCCGCTTCCTCCCGCATTTCTTCGGGTTCACTCCCTCTTCCGAGTGGTTGCTCACCTTGGCCTGGGCGCTGGTGAACTTCGGAATCCTCGGGATCGCCATTGGGCTGCCGGCTGGTTTCCCCGGCCTGGCGGCATGGTCGGCGGGCATGGAAGCCCTCGGAATCGTCTCATTCCTCCTGGGTATCGGAATTTTCCGCCCCTCGGAGGAGCGGGCTGTGCCTGCTCCTCCGGCGTGCCGGTGGATGCTCCGAGGCGCTTACCTCTGGCTTCTCCTATCGTCCTTGCTTCTCTTGGGGCTCGAAGTGACCCGGACGCTTCATGGGGTGGCGTCAGAAGCGATGGCCGGGGCCCACCGCCATGCACTCGCCGTCGGATTCATGACCCAGATGATCTTCGGAGTCGCTTTCCGGGCCGTTCCACTCTTCACGGGCCAACGCCTCGCGGAGACGCCGCTGGTCGCGGCGACCTTCTGGCTCGTGAATCTCGGGACCGCGACGCGGGTCCTTGTTCAGCCAGCGGCCGAATCCCTGGGACGGGGCGGGCTGTGGGTCCTCCTGGCCGCCGGATCGCTGCAGTTCCTGTCCGCCCTCACCTTTGCCCGCGTGCTCTGGCTGACCATACGGCCGCCACGCACGGGAGGAGCCCGGCCACAGTCGCCGCCGGGTGCTTTTGTGCCGCTCAGCGCCCTGAAAAGGCCGACGACATCGACGATGCCGGCGGGGACTCCAGCGGACACTCCAACGGTCCGGCCGACCATGAGCGTGGGGGAAGTGGTGGAGAAGTTCCCAGGGACCCTTGAGGTGTTTCTGGGGCACGGATTCGAGCCTCTTCGCAGCCCGATCTTCCAGAAAACGGTGGCCAGGACGGTGACCGTGGCGACGGCGGCGAAAATTCACGGCATCGATTTGAACACCCTGATAGCGGAACTCAATGGCGCGACGTCCCCTCGGAGTCATCCGCTTTGATTTTCAGGGGCGGAAATGCGGTTTCGCATTTCCGCCCCTGAAAACAAGAACACATCATGATGAAAGACGAAGAGGTAACTCGTGAGCCGGACGCGGACGTTCTGAACGCCTACCTGGCGGATCGGCTGGTCTGGCTGATCCGGCTGCGGTGGCTTGCCATTGCAGGCATCTTCTTGGCGGTCACTCTGGGCCTCTGGATCGGGGCGGTGGTGGGGCCGGAGCGCCTCTTCGCGGTGGCGGCGATCATGGTCTTGTACAACCTGGGGTTTGCCGCGTGGGCGCGCCGGGCCTTGGGGCCCGTTTCCCTCGACCGACTGGAGGGGGCTGTGTTTCTGCAAATGGGGCTGGATATCACGGCCCTGACGGTCCTGCTGCACTATTCGGGCGGAGCGGAAAATCCCTTTGGCATGCTCTTCACCTTCCACATCGCCATCGGGGCCATGCTGCTCCCGCTGCGCATGACCCTGGCGCTGGGGACGGCTGCAAGCGTGCTCCATGGCGGGACCGTGCTCGCGGAGTTCTTCCAGGTTCTTCCCCACCATTTCCTCCGCTTCGGGATTTCAACCCGACCCGTCCCGGAAATGGCCCACCACTACCCGCCCCTGTGGATTTTCGGCTATCTGGCCACTTTCATCCTGACCCTGTTTGGCGTGATCTATTTCGTGCGCTCCATCACCGTGCGGTATCACAAGGCCGAAGCGCTGCGCCGGGCCCGGGAGCAAGTGGCCCAGTCCCGCGAGCGGATGGCCCGCATCGGTGAAATCTCTGCTGGCGTCGCTCATACCGTGCGCAATCCCCTGCACGGGCTGCTCAATTGCGTAGATATCCTGAAACGAAAGGTGCCTCCACAAGATGCTGCGCAGGAAATCCTCGATTTGATGTCTGAAGGCCTGACTCGCATCGATACGGTAACGCAGCGACTGCTGCGCTTGAGCCGCGACGAGCCGCTCCAGAAGACGGCGACGGACCTCAACGACCTGGTGCGGGAAGCCTTCCACTTCATCGATGTCAAGGCCGGCAAGAAATCGGTCAGGGTGGCATTGGACCTTGCGGACCTGCCGCCGGTGAGGGTCGACCCCAACCGGCTGAGCGAGGCCATTCTGAACGTGCTTCACAATGCGGTGGACGCCTGCCGGCCCACGGATGCGGTCACGGTCAGGACTCGCCTTTACGGGGTGCCCGCACAGGGCATCCGGATGGAGGTGGAGGATTCCGGTGAGGGGATTCCGAAGCAACACCTGGGACAGGTCTTCGACCCCTTTTTCACGTCGAAGCCGATCGGCGAAGGGACCGGGCTCGGTCTCTCGATCACCAAGCGCGTGATCGAGGAACACGGCGGGAAAGTGACCCTGGAGAGCGAAGTGGGAAATGGCACGCTGGTGACCTTCTTTCTGCCCTTTCAGGCGAGCGAGGAGGGACCCGAAGCGGGCGGCGAAATCCGGAACGAACGCATCTCCCAGCGCACGCCGGCCAGGGGCGTCGTGGCGCGTGACTCCGTTCGGGTCCGGCCATTGGGGTCATGACGCAACGGCGAAGTTGCGAACGGGTAGAAGCGCGCCCGCGCTTCGGAATCGGAAAACTAATCTCCTGTTCGCCAGTCGCTCCCGCACAGGAAACCGCCGTCGACATAGAGCACCTGGCCTGTCACGTAATCCGAGGCGGGCGAAGCCAGATAGATCGCCGCGCCTGCCAGGTCGATCGGCTCACCCCAGCGCTTCGCCGGGATGCGCCTCATCACCCAGTTGTTCCGGTGGTCCTTCTGCACCGGCTCGGTCAAGGACGTTCGAAAGAACCCGGGCCCGATGCCGTTCACCTGGATGTGGTACGGCGCCCACTCGACCGCCAGCGTCTTGGTGACCTGCATCAGGCCTCCTTTAGCAGCCGCATAGGCCGCAATGGCCGGCAGCCCGATGCTCGACGCAAGAGAGAGGATATTGATGACCTTGCCGCCCCGACTTCGCTCGATCATCGCCCTGCCGCAGGCCTGCGTCAAAAAAAAGGCCGCCTTCAGGTTCACTCCCGTCACCCGGTCCCAATCCTCGACCCGGTAGGTGGCGCTGTCGGCCCGGACGTTGATGCCCGCGTTATTGACCAGGATGTCGATGCGCCCCCACTCCGACAACACCTTCGAGACCAGACGGGCCACGGAATCCGAGTCCCCAACGTCGCCTTCAACGGGAAGCACCTTGCGGCCCGTGCCCCTGCGGATCGACTCGGCCACCTCGTCGAGCGTAGTACGATTCCTGCCGTTGATGACCAGGTCCGAGCCTGCGCCTGCCAGGCCCTCAGCAATGGCCAACCCCAACCCGCGGCTCGCGCCGGTGACCAAGCTGACCTTCCCATCGAGTCTAAAGCGATCGATCATTCCAAAAGCAGATTCCGACATGGTGGATTCTCCAGGAGCGTTGTTTACGAAGCTTGCGGACTCGCTTCGCTGCGACAGAGAGAAACTTGGGTTGAGTGGCCGAGGTAGAGTCTTGCCCGTGAAAATTTGCGCGTCGCGCGAAGAGGTTGGAGTCACGCCTCCCGAACCTGTCCTCCCGAACTTATTGAGAACTTACAGACCTTCTTCTTAAGTGCTTGCATCATAGCGTGTTACCCGTTTGTCTCGTTTCTTGGGAGATGGCTCTAAAATCCGCGCAGCCCGGAGGACGCGGCGGATTTCACTAGTAACTTGGCCCGGCGGGCGCTGGGCGGTATCCATACACTCGTTGGAAGCGCTCGCTGGCGGAACGGAGATAGTCCTCGGGCACGGGCACACGCGTGTAATCGCCGAAACGCCGGGTGGCCCATCGGGCCGCATACTGGGACTGCAAGATATAGCGGGTGCGATGGGACCGGTTCGGAGCGCCGCGATGCCAGCACTGGTTGTTCTGCAAGTAAATGTCGCCCGCTCGACACAACATGGAAACGGGACCTCGGCCTCCGAACACCGGATGGTCCGGGTCGTTCGGCTTCCGGCCCGAATAGTGGCTGCCCGGAACGAATTGCGTGGGCCCGTCCTCCTCGCTCTCGATATCCGTCAGAGCCATCTGGACCGTGAACCATTGGACGGGCATTCGAAGGCGGGGATCGTGCCGGGCCACGCCATCCGGAAGGGGGAACTCGACCACGTCATCGACATGCCAGCGCGCTATGGCCACGCCCGGGGGATTCCGCAGCACGTTCTGGCCGCAAAACTGACAGTCCTGGCCCACAATCGCTTGGGCCAAATTGAGAATCGGCTCGCGGACGAGCATGTCGCGGAAAAGCGGAGAAAGCTCGAGCGTATTGCGCAGGATGAACTTCCCTTCGATATACCGGGTGCCCGCCAGGGCCGGGTCGGCAAATAATTCATCCGTGACCTGACGCAGCGAGGCCACCTCGCCCGGCGTCAGGACCTGTGGAATCACAGCAAAACCGTCGCGGTAGAACCGGTCGAGAATCTCCTGGGTCTGCTCCGGCCTGAACGGCTCGCCGGGAAGAATCGGACTGGAAGGCATGAGGGAAGGTTTCATGGGACGTCTCCAGGGGTGGGAGAATCCTTCACCCGGGGTCCAGGGCCGGGAAAGCGTGTCAATCGTTCTCTTTGCTTATTATAATGCGGGCGTCGGGCGGCGCTTCGTGAAAAGGTTTTCTGGGGGACAACGGTCTTGCCCAAGGTCCAGATAGCCATCGTCGGGTGCGGCGGAATGGGTAACCGCCATCTGCGGGGAATCCAGGCTCTGGAGCGCAGCGGATTGGGCAACGTGGAGCTGGCCGGCCTGGTCGATCCCGTGCGCGCCCACGCGGAGCTTGCCGCCGCGGAGGCCGAGACTCACTTCGGCCGACGTCCTCCGATCGCCGCCAGCCTCGAGGAGTTGCATCGCCTGACACCCGGTGTCCAGGCGGTCGATATCACGACCGAGCCCTGGCTGCACCACCCTCTGGCCTGCGAGGCCTTCGAGCGAGGCTACCACGTCATGGTCGAGAAGCCCATGGGCATCACGGTCCGGGCCTGCCGACTCATGGTCCGCGCCGCCGAGCGCAGCGGGCTCATCCTCTCGGTGGCCGAGAATTACCGCCGTGATCCCTTGAATCGCCTTGCCCGGCACCTGATCGAGACGGAGGCCGCCGGCCGCATCTACTTCATGATGCAACATGCCCTCGGCGGCGGCCGCGGGATATTCATCACGCCCTGGCGGCATGACCGCTTGCGCGGGGGTTTCCTGCTCGATCTCGGCGTCCACTTCACCGATATCCTCCAGTACTACCTGGGTGAATTCGACGAGTTCTTCGCCGCCGCGGAAAGGATCGAACCCATCCGTTACAAGCCCGAGCGGGACCGGCCCGACCCCTTCTACCAGCAGCGCCTGGCCCAGATGCCGCCCACCATCGTCCCGACTTGCGAAGATTTCAGTGCTGCCTTGATCCGGATGAAGAGCGGGGCGACCGTGAGCTGGAGTCTCGCCATGGCCGGCCAGCCCGGCCTCTCTCATCGCCACCTTTTCGGCACGAAAGGCCGTATCGATGCCTCGCCCTGCGCACGCTCCGGACTCCCTCTCAAGCTGAAACTGGACGACCGGGAACTGGTCGGGAAGGAAATTCTGGAGGCCGCGCCCCGTTTCGAACTGGATGAGGTGACGGGCCGGCTTTTCGGGCCCCGGTGCACCGGCTACGATGCGAAACAGGTGGACGCGGATGCGCTGCTGCTGGCCATCGAGTATTACGATTTTGCGCGGGCCATCCTCGAGCATTGCCGGCCCGAGGTGGATGGGCTCGAGGGCATGACTGCCGTGGCCTCGCTCTACGGCATCCTCGAGTCCGCCGCATCGGGCCAGCCGGTCCGCATGAGCGAGGTCCTGTCCGGGGCCGTGGAGGCCTATCAGGCCCCGATCAACGCATACCACGGCATCGGGACCCCTGGGTTTTCGGGAACGACAGCGAAGCCGCCTTGAAACGCGGGCGCACATTCCGGA
The DNA here is from genome assembly GCA_016179685.1 of Planctomycetota bacterium. Classification (GTDB taxonomy): domain Bacteria; phylum Planctomycetota; class PUPC01; order JACPCR01; family JACPCR01; genus JACPCR01. The sequence continues at coordinate 135,250 of JACPCR010000052.1, forward strand.
GATGAGGACGAGGAGGACGGCGGCGAGGAGGGGCGAGGACAAGAACGACGACGTTGGACGAGGACAAGAACGACGACGTTGGACGAGGACAAGAACGACGACGTTGGAC
>JACPCR010000052.1:135403-160269 GCA_016179685.1 Planctomycetota bacterium
AAGAACGACGACGTTGGACGAGGACAAGAACGACGACGTTGGACGAGGACAAGAACGACGACGTTGGACGAGGACAAGAACGACGACGTTGGACGAGGAGGGACGAGGACAAGGATGAGGGCAATTACCCAAGACGGGAACCAGGATCAATAGGCAAGTGATATGAGGAGTGAAGACCCCATGGAACTCGGGCCCGAAAAGCTCAAGGACATGTATCGCCGAATGGTCGTGATCCGGAAATTCGAGGAACACATCTACGACATCTATACCCGCGGCCTGATGCCGGGCCTCGCCCACCTCTACATCGGCGAGGAAGCGGTCGCCGTTGGCGCCTGCGCCGCCCTCCGTGACGACGATTTCATCGCCAGCACCCATCGAGGACACGGCCATCTCATCGCCAAGGGAGGCCGCATCGATCGCATGATGGCGGAAGTCATGGGCAAGGTGGACGGCTATTGCCGTGGCAAGGGCGGCAGCATGCATATCGCCGACATGAGCCTCGGCATCCTCGGGGCCAACGGGATCGTGGGCGGTGGCCTTGGCATCATTACCGGCGCGGCCTTGTCCGCCCGGATGCGGAAGACGGACCAGGTGGCTCTGGGTTTTTTCGGGGACGGCGCCCTCAACCAGGGAATCTTCCTGGAGACGGTCAACATGGCCGCCATCTGGAAGCTTCCCGTCATCTACCTTTGCGAGAACAACCAGTACGGCGAATACACGGCGGCCAGCAAGGTAACGGCAGGGCACGACCTCTGCGCCCGTGCGGCCGCCTTCGACGTTCCGGCCCGGCAAGTCGATGGACTGGATATCCTCGCGGTCTACGAGGCCACGCAGTGGGCTGTGGACCGTGCGCGGAGCGGCGAGGGTCCCAGTTTCCTCCTCTGCCAGACCTATCGCTACCGCGGCCATCACGTAGGCGACCAGAACACGTATCGCACGAAAGAAGAAATCGAGCAATGGATGGCCCGAGACTGCATCCGCCGTCTGGCCAGCCGGCTCACAGCCGGTGGGAGTGCTTCCGAGGCCGATCTCCGGGCCGTTGATGAGGCCGTGGAGGCCGAGGTGGTCGCCGCGGTTGATTTTGGCCTCCACTCGCCCATGCCGGACCCTCGAGAGGTGGTGGAGCACGTCTTCGCATGATGAAGCGAAAAGGGAGCTCCACTCTAGTTAAGTGGTTTGAATATAAAGCTTTAATAGATAGAAGTTGAAAGCAGGATTTATAATAATAAATCCATCAGGCCGTTCTTGCCTTTAGCCTGGCAGCTCTGGGGGCGACCCCACGCCGCCGATGTTCACGAGTGATGCACCATGCCCAGGAAACTGACTTTCGCTCAAGCCGTCCGTGAAGCCATGGCCGAGGAAATGCGCCGGGACCCAGCGGTCTTCCTCATGGGAGAGGACGTCGGCGGCGCCGGCGGCGTCTTCAAGGTCACCGTCGGCCTCCTGGAAGAGTTCGGACCCGAACGCGTCCGGGATACGCCCATCGCCGAGGCCGGCTTCATGGGACTCGCCGTCGGCGCGGCCCTCACCGGCATGCGACCCATCGTCGAGATCATGTTCGGCGACTTTATCACCCTCGCGATGGACCAGATCGTCAACCAGGCCTGCAAGCTCCGTTATATGTCCGGGGGTCAGGCCCGTGTCCCTCTGACCATCCGGACGACGCTAGGGGCCGGCCGGTCTTCCGCGGCCCAGCATTCCCAGAGCCTTCATGCCTGGTTCGCCCATATCCCCGGGATCAAGGTCGCCATTCCCTCGACGCCTGCGGACGCCAAGGGCCTGCTCAAGAGCGCTATCCGCGACGACAACGTCTGCATCGTCTTCGAGGACAAGATGATGTATCGGCTCGAGGGAGACGTGCCCGACGGGGACTTGCCCATTCCCTTCGGCCAGGCGGATGTGAAACGCCCGGGCGAGGACGTCACTCTCATCGCTACCAGCAGCATGGTTCACGTGGCCCTGAAGGCCGCCGAGCTGCTTCAAAAGGAGAACATCTCCGCCGAGGTCATCGATCCCCGGACCCTCGTTCCTCTGGACCGCGAGGCCCTCGTGCAGTCCGTGCGAAAGACGGGACGCGCTCTCATCATCGACGAGGGCCATCAAAAGTACGGTGTCACCGCGGAATTGGCCGCCGTCATCCAGGAAGAAGCCTTCGACGACCTCGATGCGCCCGTCGCGCGCCTCGGGGCGGCCGACGTGCCCGTTCCCTTCAGCACCGCCCTGGAATTCGAGACCATTCCCAATGAGGCCCGGATCATCGCTGCAGTGAAGGCGACGTGGGGCCCGGATGGGAAAAAACGATGAGCATGCCCCCTGTTCCGCCCGACGAGAGGGAAAGACTGGCTGCGCTCCGCAACCTCCGAATCCTCGATACGCCGCCGGAGGAACGCTTTGACCGCATCATCCGGCTCGCCGTGCAATTCTTCCGCCTCCCTATCGCTTTCATCAGCCTGGTCGACGAGGACCGGCAGTGGTTCAAGTCCTGCTCAGGCCTGTCCTTCAACCAGACGAGTCGCGAGGCCTCTTTCTGCTCCCACGCCATTCTCGGCAGCGAGCCGCTGATCATTCCCGATTTGACGAAGGATTGCCGATTCCGTGACAGTCCTATCGTCACCGGTGGCCCCCGAATTCGTTTCTATGCAGGGCATCCTCTATCCGGGCCCGAGGGATACCGCGTCGGCACCCTCTGCCTGATGGACGGCCAGCCCAGGATGTTCTCGCCTTCCGACGTCAGCGCCCTGCATGACTTCGCCTCCTGGGCCGAGCACGAGATCAATGCCGTCCGGCTCGGCCAGGCCTTCCGTATCCAGAAGGAAAGCGAGGAGCGATATCGAGCCCTGGTGTCCAACATCCCGGACGTCGTCTGGACTTCCGACGGGAGCGGGAACACGGTCTTCATCAGCCCCAACATCGAGAAAATCTACGGGTATACGCCGGAGGAAATCTACCGGGGCGGCGCCGCGATCTGGCTGGACCGCATCCATCCTGGCGACGTCAACCTCGTGATCGAGCGCTACGTGAGGCTCTTCCGAGATGGCCAGATGTTCGACGTTGAATACCGCGTCCAAAGGAGGGACGGGGCCTGGATTTGGCTGCACGACCGGGCCTTGACGACTTACGAGCGCGAGGGTGTCGCCTACGCCGACGGGCTGATGACGGACATCACGGACCGAAAGACCGCGGAGGAGGAATTGAGGACAGCCAAGCAGACGGCAGAGGTCGCGAGTCGGGCCAAGTCCGTCTTCCTGGCCAACATGAGCCACGAGCTGCGCACGCCGCTCAACGCCATCATCGGTTTCTCGGAAATCCTGGCGGATCGGACCTTCGGGGACCTCAACCCCAAGCAGCAGAAATACATGGGCAACATCCTCACCAGCGCCCGCCACCTGGTCGGCCTCATCAACGAGGTGCTGGACCTGGCCAAGGTCGAGGCCGGCCGGATGCGGCTCGATTTGACCCCGATCGATGTCCGGCAAGCCATCCAGGAGGTCGAGAGCACGGTCCGGGCCCTGGCGGACCAGAAGAGGATAAGGCTCGATCTCGCCCTCGAGGAGTCCCTGCCGCCCCTCACCGCCGACGCTTCAAAGGTCAGACAGATTTTGTACAACCTGCTCAGCAACGCCATCAAGTTCACTCCCGAGGGCGGCCGCGTCGCCCTCTCGGCCAGGCTCGTGCCCGCACCGGACGCGACGCCGGGCGGGCGGCCGGCGGCCGGCGTCACCGTGTCCGGGCCCGCAGGGGCGCAGGGCCCCCTGTCGCAAGAGCCGCCACGGCCTGCCATCGAAATTTCCGTCTCGGATACCGGCGTGGGCATCCGCCGCGAGGACCGGGACCGTATCTTCCATGAATTTGAACAGGCGGACTCCTCTTACTCGCGGAAGCAGCAGGGCTGCGGCCTCGGCCTCGCCCTGACCCGCCGCCTCGTCGAACTGCACGGCGGACAGATCGGCGTCCAAAGTGAAGGCGAAGGCCGAGGCAGCACCTTCACCGTCCGTTTCCCCCTGTCGCCTGCAAGGCCATGAAAACACTCCACATTCTGGTCATCGAAGATCACCCTCTGAACCTGGAACTGGTCACGGACCTGCTTCAGGCCGCCGGATACTCTGTCCTCCAGGCCAAGACGGCCGAGGATGGCATCCGGTTGGCCCAGGATTCGTTTCCCGACCTCATTCTCATGGACATCGGGCTACCGGGTATCGATGGGATCGACGCGGCGCGGCAGCTCAAGGGAGACGATCGCACCCGGGCCATTCCCATCCTCGCTCTCACGGCCTATGCCATGCCGGAGGACGAGCGAAACGCCCGCGAGGCGGGCTGCGCCGGGTTCATCCCCAAGCCCATCCAGCCCAGGAAGTTCCTGGAGCGAATCGGCCAATGCTTTCCTGGCCCGGAGGGACCGGCGAGCCAGGGCATCTCGTGAAGTGCCTGACATGCCCACGACTCCTTCTCCCCCGCCCGATGCCCGGGGCCCGATGACAGGTCCGATGCCCGCGCCGGAAGTGCGCCTTCTCGTCGTGGATGACGACGAAAAAAATCGCCTGCTCCTCCGTGACCTTCTCGAAGCCCAACGGTATCAGGTCGTAGAGGCCGCCGACGGACACCGGGCCCTCCGTTTGGCACGGGAAGCCCGGCCCCACAGCATCCTCCTCGATGTCATGATGCCGGACCTCGATGGCTTCGAGGTCTGCCGCCGCATCAAGGCCGACCCGGTGACCGCCGCCGTCCCGGTGCTGCTGGTGACCGCGCTCACCGACCGCGCGGAGCGCCTGGCCGGGATCGAGGCCGGGGCCAACGATTTCCTATCCAAGCCCATTGATACCCAGGACGTGCTCCTGCGGGTCCGGAACGCCGTCCATGCCAAGTGCCTCTTCGATCAAGTCCAGGCACAGGTCGAGCAGCTCCAGAGGCTCGAGGCCCTCCGGGACGACCTCACCCACATGATCGTCCACGACATGCGGTCGCCGCTGACGACGATCCGGGGCTGTCTCGAGCTCTTCCGCCACCGGGCCGGGCCAAGACTCGAAGGAAAGGAGACGCCCCTCTTGGACCGCGCCTACCAAGCCACCGGCATCCTGCTCGAAATGGCCAGCTCCGTCCTGGATGTCAGCCGCCTCGAGGCCGGCCAGATGCCCCTCGATCGAAGCCGGTACGACCTTGCCACACTCGTCACGGAATTCCTCGCTGCACTCGGCTCGTTCCCCAACCAGTGCCGCATCGCCTTCCAGCCCCCTCCGTGCCCTATGACGGCCCTCTGCGACGCTTTCGTCATTCGACGCGTTCTCTTCAACCTGGTCGGCAACGCCATCAAGTTCACTCCTGCCGCCGGCGAGGTCCGCATCCGCCTCGAATCCCGAGACGACCAGGTCCAGGTGTCCGTCTCTGATACCGGACGCGGCATTCCCGAAGAATATCACCAGAAAATCTTCGAAAAGTTCGGACAGGTCGCCGCTGGCCGGGGAAAGCAGCCCTATTCGACCGGCCTGGGACTCACCTTTTGCAAGCTCGCCGTAGAAGCGCACGGCGGCCGCATCGGCCTCGAGAGCCGCTTGGGGGAGGGCAGCACCTTCTGGTTTACATTGCCCGCCGCGGACGATCGCCTTCGGTGATCCCAGAACCGTCGGCAAGGGCTCTGTGGCCGTTTCTACCGGGGATGAGCTGCTGCTGTGATCGCCAGGAGCGGGCGTACGAATGTCGTGAAACTCGAGAATCCCGTAGGCGGTCAGAAAGATATGGGCTGGTCCGCAGCCGTACCAGTCGAATCCGCCCCCAGTCACCTCGAACGTCGGCGCCCGCTGCGCGGGCACCCGGCGGAGAAGTTGAAAGGTGTCCCGCCAGACTTGTCCCAGTGGGAGGCGGGAGGGTGTCAGTTGATTCCTGAACCCTGAACCCTGACACCTTTTGCACTCTTGTTGGGTTGCGGGCTTCGCCCGCGTTAGGGAAGCCACGCACTTAAGCGAAGCGCATGGTGCATGGCTTCCCTAATAGGTGAGCCCCGCGTCCGCCCAGTCCGCCACGTCGTTCTCCTTGCCGTCCGCCCCATCCTCGACGACGAGTTGAAGGACCTGGCCGCCGGACACATTCAGCACCTGTGGCGGCAGCGAGGCGAAGGAGTCCACGCGTCTCGATTCATAGAGAAGCTTGCCGTCCAGGATGACTTTGAAAAGGACGCTGCCCTTGCCTTCGGTCACGTCGTCCAGCCCGCAGTGGAAGTGAAACTGCTGGAACTGGCGGTTCAGGTTGAACACGAGGAGGCTCGGGGCATGGACGCCCAGACCCTTCGCATAGGCCTTTCCGCGGAGGGACAGCGGAGAATGGAGGAAACTCGCGTCCGATCGGGCAAGACCGATCCAGCCTTCGGTATCGACCAGCGGCGCGAGGTCGCTCAGGTAGACCCTGCCGGGGCTGAGGGGCCCGGCGACCAGCTCGTAGGTCGTAAACGGCCCCGTCACGGCCGACAGGGTAAGAGTCACGGAATCCTTTCCAGCCAGCAGGGCATTCGGCACGAAAAAATGGTCCTCACGCCAGTGTCTCGACCTGTCCTGTCCGGGCGTGAGCCAGATGCCCGCTTCCTTGCCGTCCACGCTGACCCGGCATCTCTGGTCCTTGACTTCATAGTCGACTCGCCGCCTGAGGATGAGGTCGTTCTGGCCCCAGTCCCGGAGGGGGAGGGTGTAGCTTTCGGACTCCTGGATGACTCGGCCGGAGTCCTCCAGGGCGCGCGAGTTGGGATAGTGGGAGGACTGGGTGACCAGGGATGCGGGTCCCGAGACACGGTAGCCCGCACTTTCCTCATCGGAGGTGTTCCCGACATCGACAAAATAATTCAACCTCATCTTCCAACTCGATGCAGGCTCGTCCTCGAATCGGATAGGCAGGCGCTCGAGCCGCCGCTTGAGTCTGGCGAGGTCCTCCCGAGGCATTCGCAGAGTGATCGGGCTGGCGGAAATCTCGAGGTCGGCCTGCTCAGGCGGAAGAGGGTTGCCCATCATGTCACTGGCGTCGGGGCAAGGACGAGGCATGGCGGCCCGGCCCTCTTCTCGCCAGACGACGAGCAGGTATCCATCGGCGGTTTCGAAGAGGTAAGCGCGGGCGAGGTGGAAGGACTTGTCTCGGAGGTAAATTTCGGCGACCGGGCGCGTTTCCTCTCCCAGGGTACGGATGATCTGCCGGAAGGCGAGGGCGCCGAGCCGGTATCGGATGAAGGCGTTTTCGGGCTTGATGGCCTGCGCCGCGAGGGAGGGCAGGCCAGGCTCGGCCTCGAGGCGGTAAAGCACGCCGGAGCCCTTCTCCTCCCACTGCAGCGAGTGGAGATCGATGCGGATGGCGTGGATGCCAGCGAACCGCGCCAGGACAAAGGCGCGGACAAGATATTGAGCCTGCTCGAGCTCGGAAATGTCATCGGGCCGGCCGACGTTCCAGCCCAGTTCGGTGATCCACAACTTGTCGCCCGCGCCCGCCTTTTCCGCGGCCTGGTGCGCCTCCCACAGCAGCTCTCCAAAAAACGCCCGCTCCGGGCTCAGCGGGTCCACCAGCGGATGGAGGCCGATGGCATCCACGTACTCATGGCCCCGGTGCTGGATCAGGTCCCGGAGAAATGGAAGAATACGTTCCTTGGTGATGCCTCCCAGAAGAAGAAAGGAATGGGATGCGGCAGACCTTGCCGCCTTGTGAGCGGGCTTCAGGATGCGTTCGACAAACTCCTGCGCGGTAGTGTTGAAGGCCGGCTCGTCCGGCTCATTCCAGATTTCCCACACGGAGACGATGTCCCGATACCGTTTGACGACCTGGTAGACGTGTCGCTGCCAGGCGATGGTGCGCTCCGGAAGGATGAAGGGGCTGCCGACCCAATCGTTATTGTGGATGGCATCGTAGCGGCCGGCAGGACTCGCCCATGCGGGAGTGAGTCCGAGGCGTGCGATGATGGCCTTGCCCGCTGATGCCGTGCGTTCGATCTGCGCGTCGTATTCATGCCACATCCAGAGGCCTTCTCGGGGCTCGATGCCGTCGCGCTTCTCCGGGTAGGAGTTGTGCCACTGGAGTCGGATGACCTCATATTTTTTACCCAGGTCCAGCTCGACGCGGTCACCCTCGCGCAGAAAGGCTGCCAGGGAAAACGTGTCCAGGCCCGGCGTCTCCGGCCGGTAAAGGACCATGCGCTGGCCCGCCGCGGCCGGGCCAGCCGCTTCACCGGAAAAGTTGCGATAAAGCGTCCGATCGCCTTCACTGGCGCTCAGGCGGGCGGCATACACCCCGATTGGCCAATCTTGCGTCGAAAGATCGAATTCCTGCGTACCGCCGCCGGCCAGTTCCAAAGGCCGGGTCTCCGACACCTGTGCGCGCCCGGCCAGATCGGCGACTTCGATCCGCAAGGCGGCCTGGATTCCGCTCGCCAGGCGGGTGTTTTGCACACGAACGTGAAAAGGGTCGCCCGGAAAGAAAAGTTCGGACGGCTTCTCGCCGCCTGCAATGACCTGGACCAGGCTTTCCGTGTCTTCCGACTGTGTGCGTACAGTGATCTCATCCACGCTCAGGTCCGCCATGGCGCGCAGGACAAGGGCTTCCACCCGAAGGGGGTAATTCGGGGCTCCCTGCGCCTGGGGGTTCCTCTCCAGCTCCGCGGCCAATACCGGCTGATGAAGCGCCCCATAGACGGGAAGGTCCCAGGTGACCTGCCGCCAGCCCTGGCCAGCCAGGTCAGGTCCTAGAACCGTCCAGCGCTGGTTCGGGGACGCGATGGCGAGGTCGAGACGGCCGCCGGGCTGCACAACATTCACCCAGGCGGAAAACAAGACGGGCCGCCCGGGCAGGAGATGTCCCATCGGAAGCGAGAGGGCGTGGCGGCCAAGAAACTCCTGCCGCAGGCGGCTGCCTTCTGCGGCGAGCCGCTCGAGCTTTTCGGCTTCCTTCACCTGGTTATCCTGGAGAATTCCGGGCACGTTTCCTGCCAGGCCGACGGCTTGAAGCGCCTGGGCCGCGTCTCCGCAGGCGGCCAGATTCTTGGATGCCGCGGCCCCCAGCAGGCCATCCAGGGCAGTTAGCCGTTCCCGGTCCTCTGCAGCAGGCTCGATCCGGAGACCGAAACGGCCGGAGTGGGCGGAGGCCGGATCGAGCCGGGCGTGCCCTGCCACGGACCAGGCAGCCGCGTCGAAATCCTCGACGCGGAACACCCGGTTCGCCTGGGAGAGGATGACGCTCCCGCGCGGGATGCTTCCCGCCGCATCGTGTCCAGGGTTGAACTCGCAGTCGAAGCGGAACGGGCCGGCGTGGACGCCGGGTGAGACCGAACAATGGAACTGCCGCTCGGACTCGGGGCCGACATCCTGTTCCTCGGTGAACTGGTGGACCGGGTTACCCTGCACATCCAGGACATTCCAGGTTGCCCGGACCTTTCGGGTCTCTGGGGATGGGCCCCGGCGGACGCAGATCGTCGCGACCAAGGGGGCCGGCGTCTCCGCAGCCTCCCCGAACGTCATCAGCGCCTGAGAGAAGTCGAATGGCTTGCCGTCCACGAGCAGCCGATCAGTTGTCCTTTGCCTCACCGTGACGGTGAAATCCTCGCCGACCCCCTCGGCGAGGGGCAGCAGCAATGTGAGGACGGAAAGGTAGCGAGAGGGTTTCGAAGAACGCATTCGGCTTTCTCGTGCGTAGTTTTCAATTTCCAAATTTCAGTTTTCAACAGCGTGTGTCTTGATTTTCTTTACCAAAATAGGGTCAGCGCGGACCCGTTCACTGCTAAGGTCATGGTATCCCTATCAGGCAACTAAGGATACCCCATTCAGCCGAGACGAGTCCTTTCCTTTCTTGTGGACCATCCTACAAAACGTGGGGGCCGCACCCTCGACTTCGACCGGGTGGACCAAATATCCTGCGCGATTTTTCACCGAAGAAAACGCTTGCGCCTGCCCCTTCAAGAAATCTCCGCGCCTGCCTGCCGGCATCTTCAGGATGCCATGGGAGGCAGGTGATGCGAAGAATTTACAGCCCATGGCTCTTAGAAAACCAGCGTGGCCCGCCGCCGCCCGGAGCTTCCGGAGAGGCGACGGCACCGGGTTTGCTCTCTCTTTCCTCGAATTCATTCCTTATTCCTGCCCATCCTCTTTTCGTTCCTTCCTTCGCTTCTCTGCTCGCCGGTCTTCTTTCCCTTTTTCCTCTTTCTTGCCTGGCTCGTGGTTCTCCTATCGGCCAGCCCGGTTTCCTGAAGCCGTCTGAAGACTTCACCTTATAAAGCCAGAAACCGGAGTCGCAGGCCGAAAACGTTTCCCTACTCCGCAATGGGGTCCAGCCTTGGAGGCTGGACGACGGCTGGGACGCCGCCTCCGCGCTTCAAGGAGGACGAACCCCGAGCCGACGCTGAAAGTCCGTCCCGCATCCCGCACACTTGCCCCCCGGTCCGTTTCAAGGAAAGAAGGAGACAGAATCATGGACGAAAGAGGACGCCGCCCCACGTATTTGTCGAGTCTTTTCCGGAGACTTTCATGCTTTCGCGGATTTACCCTGTTTGAAAATCTGCTGGTCGTCGGATTGATCTCTTTTCTCCTGGGGGCGCTGGTCCTGCCCGCCTGGACGATGGCGCGGGAAAAAAGCCGCGTGGTGCGGTGCATCGGCAACTTGCAGCAAATCGCCCATACGCTCAACGTCTACAAGGCCTATCACCAGCGCTTTCCCACCGAGCCACTGGCGGATTTCCGGCCCATCGCGGGGATGGTGACCGACGTCAACGTCTTCGAGTGCCCGGGCGCCTCCCATGAGGTGAACTCGGCTGCCGACCTGGAAGGGAAAACTTCCTATCGGTATTTCGGGACACGGAAGGACTTGAAGCGGAAGGGGCTCTGTTCCGACGGCTTGTGTTGCCAGGGGGACGCACACAACAGCCAGGCATTCGATCCGGCACACCCGGGCAAGAGCTGGAACGACCGATGGGACTTCGGGGCGGTGTATGACCGCGATTACGACAATCACCAGGACACCTGTTTGAACCTCATCTACCTGGATGACAGCCATTGGGAGAGGTTGTGCGCGGGCGATCACTGTGTGGACCGTTCGGTGGAGGGAGTCGAGGGCGACGCGTCGCCCGGCAGCACGAGCACGACGACCACCGTGCCGGCGGGCGAAGGTTCGACGACCTCGACATCGAGTGCGGCTCACGTGCACGTTTTCACCCGGGGCGCAGACGCCAAGATCACGTGCAGCTTCACCTCCACCTCGGTCAGCGTGACCTCCACGAAGGACCTGTCGAACGTCGTCCTGGAGTTTTCCGACGGCTCGCGCCAGAAGTTTGACGGTTTGACGGGCACGATGGGCACCTTCAGCGGCACCGGGTCCTTCAGCGGCAAGCGCATTGTCGGTTGTTGGGTGAAGTCCGGAAACAACTCGAGCGGCGACGGGCCCGGTTACGGCGAGTATTTCCCCACGAACGCCTACGGAAAACAATAAGGGAGGCCACGATGGACCGATCTGTGGGTCTGAGGCGAAACTTGCGGCCCTTGGTGAAGGACCGAGCAGCCATCCTGATCGTTTCGTTGGGGATTCTGACCTCCCTGGTCATCATGGGCACCACGTTCGTGTCGCTCCAGCGAATCGAGTCCCGCAGCGCCCGGAATTATGCGGATTTCACCGAGGCTAAACACGTCGCCCACTCGGCGCTGGCCTATACGCTCGAAAGACTGCAGAACGGCTCGGTCACCCTGGATGGGAACTTCTACCGGCTGGGCGCAGCTTCCATGGCCTATTCACCCGACCCGGTTCAATTTCCCGATTATTATCGTTTCACGCTTTCGCTGCCTCTCTCGGAACCGCAGATGACGGGTTTCTGCGACGTCGGCGTCCTCGACTGCTCCGCCCAGGTCTACGTCGGGAACACCGCGGGCGCGATGAATCAGCTCCAGCAGGTCCTCCAGGCCCTGATGCAATACATCAACAACTACCAGAGCCCGGCGACGCCCCTGGACCCGCCCGCGGACGCGGCCGCGGTGGTCGCCGGCATGGCCCAGGGATTCCACTCCAAGCTCCAGGTCCAGAAGTGGTTGACGGGAAGCGCCGCCCAACAAGCCGATAAATTTCAGGCCATCCGGGACTATCTGACGGTACATGGGGACCCGGACGCTTCCACTATCCGGCCCGACCTGTCGTCCGAGCCCCGGATACCCGTCAATCTCAACACCGTCTCGGGTGCCGTGCTGGCCGCCCTTCTCGATCCGGCGGTGACCGCCGACGTGACGCTGGCCTCGCCTCCTGTAACTGCCGAAGAAGCCCTGGCGGGCATTCTGATCAGCAACCGGCCGTTCCGGGGCTGGAAGAGCCCCGCAGGTGCGCCCTGGAAAGGCCTGGTGGACTTGCTTCAAGAGAGTGCGGTGCAGACGGTGATGGCCGCCTATTACTCTGGCGGAGCGGCCGCGTGGCAGTCGGACCGCGACGAACTTCTGGCCGGCTTTCTCCCCAACGCCGGGCTTTCCAGCGCCAATCCTTCTCGGGGCCTGTCGAAAGGGAAGGACCAGGTCGGGCCGAATCGCACCACCGAGTTCTGCCTGAAGTCCACCGGGCTCTATCAGATTCAGCTCTCGGCCTCCCTCTATGGCGACGCGGGCCAGACGCTTCTCGTCCGGCGGGCCTATGAGGCCGTAGCACGTGCTCATATCCTCTGGAAGCAGACGACGCAGGCGGACTTCATGACCGGGTCGTTCTTCGACGCCACGCAGGTCGCCACCTACCCGGAGAACCTGGTCGCTTTTCCGGGCCAGCCATCAACGGTGGACGGATGCCTGGGCCTGGCCCCGCTCCCCCACAGTGGCGGAAGCCCGAACTTCTACATCAGCTTTGCCAGCCAATTCGATCCGGACATCGTGGCGGAGTCCCAGCTTGCCGGCGCGGTGACCGATCCGGCAACGAACACGGACGATGACGTGCCGCTCACGGATGCGGCTCAGGTGGGATTCCCCGGCGAGCTGTGTTCGGATGGCGCTTTCCTTGGCCGGTTCAGCGGCCCGAATGGCATTGCCGGCGACGCCGACGACCTTTCCGAGGCCGTGTACTACGAGTCCGGGCTGAACATGGGCGCGGGCAAGGGATCGCTCCACGGCAAGGGCATCGGCGTGGGACTGACGGGCGCCAAGAACTTCGATCCCGCGGTGGGCACCTTGACCTTCTGGGTCAAGTTGAGCTTCACTCCCGCTCCCTCGCTCTCGCGGGAGATTTCTTACCTTCCCTTCACCGATGTGCTCAGCGACACGGGCGCAAGTTACGCCTCCGACCTGGTGGATAACGACGGAGACGGGTCGGTGGACGCGGCTGACCCGAACGAGTATCTCCGTTACTTGTGGCTCTACGTGGAGGGCACGCAGCTCAAGGCTCGCTTCGTCGGCGCGGTCGAGACCGCGTCCCTGGCGGATGGGATCGACAACGACGGAAACGACGGCGTGGACGAGCCGGGCGAGAGGGTCCCCGGCCAATTCCTCGAGGTCGCCGTGAACATCGTTTCCTGGAAGCAGGGAGAATGGCACTACGTCTCCGTCATCTGGCAGGCGGATGGAACAAATCCCTCCTCGCTCCAGCTCTTCGCCGACGGCCAGTCCAGCGGAGCGTTGACGGGCCTGCCGATGCGGCCCGGGGAGGCGGTGCATCCCGATCCGCAATTCCTGTTCACCTACGCTCGTTTCGGGAATGCGAATACGGGAGCGGCCGCTGCGGACCTGGGAACCCTGGACGAAGTCAGGTCCTGGACCTCGGCCCAGCCCGCCTTGGCGGCGGACCCGGGCGGCGACCGCTACTTCAGTTCGGGGAGTCCGGAGTTCATCTCGGGCCCGTTCCCCGCCTCCGGAATGCTGCCTTACGGCGTGGTCATCGGCACGGCGACCTGGACGGAGTCTCTGCCTCCGGACGACGGCACGGCGAGCATTGCCGTTCAGGTGGAGGTGGACAATACCGGCACCGGCCTGTTCCTGGCCCCGGTATCGAGCAACAGCCTGTCCGACCCCGATAGCGGCGCTCTGGTTAACGGTATCGGCGGCCCACTGGCGACGGAGTATCAATCGGGCGGCGCCGGAGCGCACCTCCGCTGCCGTGTGACGTTCACGCCCGCGGCAGCGGCCAGCAGTTATCCCGGCTCTCCCTACGGCACGTTCGCGCGTCGCGTCGATACCCCGCTCCTGGACGACCTGACCCTCACGCTCCTGCCGCCCCCCAAGGTGATCCACCTGCGGGAAGAATGAGGCCCTTTGCCCGACGAGCCATCCTCCATGAGACGTCCACTTACCTTGTGGTATAGTCAGTCGAAGCGGCGCAAGGTGGAAATCCCTTTTTAACCGGATCGAAGGAACGATCGCTCTTGGCCGTCCCCATGCACCAGCAGGGGCTACGTCAAGGCGCTGGTGATGCGGCGGACGCGCTGTCATCTCCTCCGTGCCCTTGACTCTCGCGAGGATGATGGCGGAACCCGTCAGCGTTCCGTCCGAGAGTAAGATTTCAGGGCCCAGACGAAGCGCTGGCGCGCTTCGCTACAAAAATCCGCGAAGCGTTGAATCATCATCGGTTACGAAATCGGGCGGGGCCGTCTCCCCGTAGTTATTGAGAAGTTACGGCAGGATTATATGAGTTCATAATCCGTAATGAGTAATGAAATACAAAGTGAGATAATGACCAGGTGTTGGGTTGAAATTCCCGGATTGGGGCGCGACCCGGGGCGCAATGACCGGATAAGTGGGGCGCGACTCGCCGCCGGCGACACGGCCATGAGCTGCTATTCAGCGCTGCAGCCCATAAGGGTTGTGCCACCACTCCCGGTTCACCGCGCGCTGGACGCCGCAAGCTGGGAACGGTGCAGGATGCGCCGGATGCCCGTCTGGCTGGCTTGCCAGATCGATCCGGCGTCCACGTCGAGTGCGGTGAGCGATCCGGACCCGTAGACGTAGGTATCGATGCAGACCGTGTGTCCGAGGTCCAGGGGCAAGCCGCTCTTCTGTGCGGTGTGGCCGCAGACGACCGTTTTGCCGGAGATGTGGGGCTGAGGCTTCTGGAGCTTCTGCCACAGGAGATGCTCGGAATCCTGCCGGGCCAGCGGGAGGTGCGGCTCGACGGCCCCATGTACGAAAATGTGGCTGTCCGTCTCGTGAAAGTCCGCGCAAGATTGCAGGAAGGCCCAGTGCGAATCGGGGACATGCTTGAGGTCGAGACCCTCCTTCGGCGGACGGTAGGACTCCAGCGTCTTGTCGCCGCCAAAGCTCAGCCAGGCCATGAGGTCATGCGCATCCGACCGTACCGAAAGCATGAGGGCGTCATGATTGCCCATGAGGAATACGGCCTGGTGCTTGGCCCGAATTGCCAGGAGGCGGTCGATGACGCCGCGGGTATCGGGCCCCCGGTCCCCGTAATCGCCGAGGAAAACGAGACGGTCGCCGGACTCCGGCGCGACCATTTCCAGGAGCGTGTCCAGGGCCTTGAGACATCCGTGGATATCGCCGATGGCGATGAGCCTCTGTTTCACGACGTATTCCGTTCAAGTGCTTGACCCGGCGAACCGTCTCACGTAGCGCCACACTTCATCGCTCCCAACCACCTGCTTGAAGCCCTGGAAGTTATAGAGGGTTCCATAGAGGGTTTCCAGCAGCGCAACTCCATCTCGATAGCTGATTCGAAGAAGACCCTGCTGCGGGGCTTGCTGGAGAAGGTCCAGCAGGTCGGACTGCATTCGGGAGGAGACAGATTCCGCGCCCAAGCTGAACCACTCGAGGCCCGGGAAGGGGCCAGGGTCTTTCTGAGGCTGGAGGAGAATGGTCTCTCCTGCTCCTCCGACGGCCAGGGTGTCGCCCAGGGCTTTTCGGGCCGCGGCATCGGCCGCGTGGCCAAAGGCTTTCAACAGCTTGGGAATGGGGAGGTCCGCTTCGATCAGGACTACGAAGGGCCCGGCCGGCCCGGGCGACCAGGGTAGGAGGAAAAACCGGCGGTGATAGTCTTCGGACGACTCGCGCGGAAGGGGTCCCTGCCGGACCTGCAATCGAGCGGCGAAGAAATAGACCGGTTTGCCGGAAAGGGTGGTCTGATAAGGTTCAGAGACCTCGGCGGTACGTTCCTGGATGTGGAGCGGCTGCTCGATCCCCTGCCAGCGGGGGTAGCGTTCCAGAAGGGCCTTCTGAAGCATCCGAGCGGCGTCGGCAGCGGGCTGGAAGCCACCAGCCTTCAGGAACTGCTGAAAATCCGCGGAGCGCCTGCGCCCCAACCTGAGATTCCAGAGGACCAGTCCGGCAAAGGCGGCCAGCAGCATGCATGCGACCAGAACCTGCCAGGTCATAGTTTTTCAGCGGGCGCGACGGCGCCGTGCCCGCTGAAAAACTATTCCATGAGCGAGCCGGTGTAGGCCTTCCAGGCTCTCTGATATTCGACGGGCACGTCCTCGTGGCCGTAGGAGACGTCGAGTTGGATGCTGGGCATCTCGGGCCGCTCCTCCCTCGTGATGGACTCGCGGGGCGGCTTCTGCCGGCCGCCTCGGCTCGTCCGCTGCATCTCCTCGTAAAGGCTGAAGTTGATGTTCTCGTCCGGCTTGTAGCCCAGGTCCTCCCAGCTCTCCTCCTGCCCCACGACGACGAGCCGGAAGACCGGTGTCCGGGCCGAATGGGGCTTGCCGTCCTCGCCGAGGTCGTACCAGTCCTGCACTTCGGCCCAGAAGGTCAGGCGCGCGCCGATCCGCAGCCCCAGCTCGGACACGCGGGCGATGCTGCCCGTCCAGCTTTGAAGCGGCAGGGAGAAGGAGCGGACCTTTTCCTTGTCGCGGACCGGCTCGATGGCCACGTCCTTGACGACGGCCTCGATGTCGTAGTGGAGAATGAGCTTGCGGATGCCATAGTCGTCCCGAGATTCGACGTCGAGCGACTTGCCGGAGGCAACGCCCTCGTTCCAGATTGCCTCGCCCTCCGGCTCGATCCCGAGGTTCACGAATCGAACCTGGGGGTCCTGGTCGATCACCATCTGGATGATCCGAACCTGCGGATTCTCGTTCTCGAAGCCGTCCTCGTCCGTGAGATGGATGCGGTATTCCGTCGTGCGTTCGACCGGGATGACGACGCGGGCGAAGCGGCCGCCGACGGTGAGGGGCATGGGGCTGCCCTGCAGGATTTCGAGGTTGCCGGCCCGAAGGTTCTTGTTGGCCTCGATGGTCAGGACCACGTAGCTGCCCTTGAGGGTCGTGATCTCGCCCGAGGACCGGGGAAGCCGGAGAGGGGGTCTGCGCACGTAGGTGGGGTAGATGTTTTCGAGCTGGATATTGACGACTTCGGGCCGCTCGACGACCTTGATGGCGACGGTCTCGGAGGCCACTTCGCCGGCCCGAAAGCTGGCCTCGAAGCTCTCTTCGAGGCCAGGCCAGGTGTGCCGGGCCGTTCCGTCCGATTCCGTGGGAAGGTCCATGTCTTCCTCTTTTCCCTTCTCGGACCGGACTTGGAGGGTGACGGATGAACTGCGGAATCCGACCAGGGTGGCTTCGAGCGTCACGCTCGAGCCGCGGAGCAGGGTGGTCTTTCCGTCGGGCAGGACCTTGACGGAGATGCTGCGGCGCGGCCCGGTGACCCACTCTTCCTGCACGCGGCCGAAGGCGGTGAAGAAGCGGCGGAGCTGGCTGAGGAGGCCGGGAAAGTCGGTGGCCGCGTAGATCAGGGACGCCAGGAGGACCAGGCCGGCGACGGCCGCCCGATGCCTCAACTCGGCGGTCTCGACGACGGAGCGGAAGTCGAAGCGGCGGGCGAGTTGTGCGGCGTGCCGGAGCGTGGCCTCGACCATCTGCCGGTCGAACCGCGGCCGCTCACTCTCGAGGTCCTCGTAAATCTGAATGCCGGTGATGAGAGAAGTCCGCAGTTCAGGGATGCCGCCCTCGATGATGGCGGCGCAGGTCTCCGTCGAGAGTTTCTGGAAGGCGGAGAGGAAAAGGTGGCGGGCCACGCCGTAGAGGAGCGTGGCGGCGCAGGCCAGGGTGACGGCCGCCCGGACCAGGTCCGGCAACGGCAGCAAGCGGTCGACCAGGATGGCGGTGAGGAAAGGACCGATCACCCACCCGACGATCCAGCAGAGGCCCGTGCCGAGCCGGACGCGTCGGAGGTCGTCCTCGATGGCCGAGGCGCGGCCGCAAAGCTCCAGGTAGAGGGCATGCGATTCCGGGTTCGCTTCGACTGGAAAATTCATGGTTTCGCTTCGACTGTCCTTTCTACGACAAGCCCCTCCGCTTTCGGAACACCCATTCCATGGTCCATAGGGCGACAACAGCCAGGAGAAATGTCCAGGAGCGCCGGACTTCGATGCCGATCACCCGGGCCTCACGGGAAGTCGGACGGGCGAGGAGCGTGCCCAGACGGTCCACGTCCCGCAGCGGCACGATCTGTCCCCCGGTATTTTCCGCGAGGGCCTGCAGGGCGGCCTCGTGGACCGCGGGATGGCGGAATTCATTCGGGTCCTCTTCGACGTGCACGGTCATCTGCGCGATGCCCTCGCTGCCGTCGGGCCTCGGCCGATTGACCGTAAACTGGTGGGGCCCCGCCTCGTTCGGGACGACGCGGCACTGGTAGAGGCCGGGTGTGAGGAGGGAGACTTCCGGGGCATAGCGGGTGACGCGGCCGCCGGGCGACTTGGCGCTGAAGCGCACGTCCGCGTCATCGACCGGGTTGAAGTCCTTATCGACGACTCGCGTCATCAGCAGGATGGGGCGGCCGATCCGGTAGTGGTTCACGTCCGTGAAGATCGTATCGTTCTGCCCGAGCATCTGGGGATTTCGGGCGAGCCATCGGACGACGAGACCCCAGAAGCGGCGGTGGTAGTTGGGCTCGGTCTCTTCCTTGCGCCCGAGCCGCCAGAGGTAAGTGCTGTCGACGCTTGCCGAGAGCACGCGGCCTTCGAAGAACTTCTGTGCGGCGAAGATGATGCGGTTCGAGTCGGTGTCGTGCCGGGCGAGGACGAAGGCGCCGGGCCGGGCACGGGTGACGACATTGCCGCCCTCGAGGAGCGGGAGCTCGCGCCAGACCTTGGCATTGAGGGCCGGGTCCGGATCGAGCTGCAGGGTGGGATGGCGCAGCCCGGCTGGCGACGGGACGACTCGGAAGCGTTCCTCGAACTGGTCCTCCTCCTCGTCCTGGATGAAGACCGGGAGCATCTGGTTCAAGAGGGAGGACTCATAATTGCCCGCGGAATAGACGCTGAATCCGCCGAGGGTGGCGAGGCCGCCCCCGCGCTCGCGCACGAATTCATAAAGATTTTGCAGGGGCACCCCTTCGAGGTCCTTCCTCGGCACGTCCCCGAGAATCACGACGTCGAACTGGAGCAGTTCCAGCCGGTCCTGGGGAAAGCCTCGGGCCGGATTCTTCAGAAGCAGGTCCGCGGTCGGCGGCGCGGCTGCCTTCGACGAGGCCGGCCCAGCGCCCTCCGCCGGCTTCGCCTCTCCTTCCGGCGGAGCAGTCCCCTGCCCGCCGTCGCCTTCGGGTCCCGCCGCCGCCTTGTCTTCACGACCCTGATAACCTTGACAGAGCCATTCGTCACCGGTGAGCCGGATGAGAAAGGTCGCCCGGATGGCAGGGTCCGTGCTCAACGCGTCCTTGACGTGCCGGAATTCCCACCTCGGCTTTCCCTCGATGTAGAGGACCCGGATGGGCTCGGGCCGGACATCGAGATAGACGCTCTGCTCGTTGTTGCGCCCGGTCGCCTCGTCCTCCAATGCCGGGACGTGCACCTGGAATCGCTTGAGACCCGGCTCCTTCTGCTGAACGTAGAGTCGAACCGCCTGGGCCGTGCCCGCCTTGTCCAATGTGATCTTTTGCTCGCTTTCCGGCTGGACCTTTCCATCGACGAGGAGCTTCAAGGAGACGGAACGGTCACCCAGCCCGCTGTGCTCGATGGTCGTCACCAGAGTGATGGGGTCCCCCGTGTAAACGTAATGAGGTGCCTCGAGGCGTGTGATCCGCACATCTTTCCCTTGCACTTGGCCGACGGGCACGGCGAACACGGGCACTTCCGTCGAAAGATCGCCAAGAGATGCCCCGGTCGTGTCCCGACCGTCCGTCAGGGCGACCACCGCGCGGAGGTTCTCTTTGGGGAATCGGGACAGGATTTCGGCCAGGTTGTCCCGGAGCGGCGAGTTGCCTGTGCCGGGAGACTCTGAAGGCGGCAGGAGGCCCTTCGCGGCGGCCGCGGCCTCGACGCCACTCCTGCTGAACTGCCCTGCGAGTCCGCCGAGTCCGCTCGTGCCTCCCCAGCGGACCAGGGGGCTTCCGAGGCGATAGAATTCCAGGTCATACACCGCTCCAAGGGCACGAAGCGCCGGGGAGGAGGTCAGGGCCTCGCAGGCGGCGGAGAGCCGGGACGCGCCGCGGACGTCTTCGATGGCCATGCTGCCGCTTCCGTCGACGGCGAAGACAACCGTCTGCCGGCGCTGGTCGCCGAGGTGGAAGCGGACCATGCCCCCGAGGAGAGCGAAGGCAACGAGACTGATGGACAGGACGCGAAGCAGGGCGAGGAAGACCCGCATCCGTGTGGTGATACCCTCGGTGGTCCGGGCATAGCACAGGGTCGCGAGGACCACGGCAAGACCCGCGGCGGCAAGAAGGAGGCCGAACGACCCGTAAAGCAGTGCGAAGTCGAGCCTTTCAATGACCGCGGCATCACCCGTGTCGAGCCCGAATATCCAAAGCAGCGTCTTGGTCAGGAAGGCGGACATGGTCAAGGTTTCAGGTGTCGGGTTTCAGGTGTCCTAGAATAGGGAAAGAAGTCTGTTACGAAATGGCCCCTGAATTTCGCCTCCCATCGGGAATCCTGCGGGAGGGGTTTCGGGCTAGTACAGGTGCAGGGAAGTGCCGGTGCACTTCCCTGCACCTGTACTAGCCCGACTCGCTGGCGACGCGCCAGCCGACCAGGGATTCCGCGACGAGCACGGCAAGCAGGGCCGCGAAGAGAGCCGGGAAATACTCGAATCCGCCGCGAGGCAGGCCGGATTCGCCAGCAGGCTGGAACGGGTTTTCCACAACCTGCGCTTCCACGCCGAGCTTCTGCTGGACTTGCTCAACATTCCAGAAACCCGGCTCGGATTCCTCCCGCGAAGCATTGACGGCGTAAGGTCTGCGGTCCAGCACGAGGCCGCCGACCTTGAGGGTCTCGGCCGGTTGGGCATAGTAAATGCCGGGCCGGCGTGGCCCCTCGGAGAGATGCCCTTTCGGCAAGGCCCGGCGAGGAATGACCTCCAGGTCGGGTCCCAGGAAAACGCGGTCCGCGGCGAATGGCCCCTCGGGTTTGGGCTCGAAAAGCGCTTCCCGGACCGTGACCTGGCTGCGGACGGGGTCCCCGTCACCCCGCGAGCCCAGGTATCCCACCAGTCGCTGGGCGAGCACGAGGAAGGTGGGCCGGAGCGGCATGTCGGTCCAGTCCGTGCTGCAGCTCGACGTAAAAACGAGAACGCGGCCCAGGCCGTACCGGCCTTCGACGAGCGCCGGACGCCCGTCCGAGTACTCCGCCAGGACGCGGGTCGTGTCCTCGGCGCCCGGCTCGAACTCGTAGTAGTGGCTGAAGGAGAAAAGGGTGAGGTCCGCGTGGCCGGGCTCGGCAAAGTAGGCCAGCGCCGGATGCAAAAGGTCGCAGCGGTCCAGCACGACGGGCAGAGGCGGATGGTGTCGGACCTTCAGCCGGCCCGGCAGGACGCCCATATCGTTGTAGGCCTGAAGGTCGGCCTGGTCGCCGAGGAAGGCGAGCCAGGCGCCCCCGTTGCGGACATAATCCTTGAACTTGGGCAGGCTCTTTTCGGGGAAGGCCGGGATGTTGGCCGTGAGCACCGCGCCATAATCGTAGAAAATCTTCTGCGGAAGCTGGGATAGATCGGCGTCGTCGACGATCACCGGGCTGAGTCCGCCCGAGTCGGACTCGCCGGCGGCAGGCTGAAGCGCCCGGGCGAGAAAATAGCTGGCGCGGTCGGCCGCCCGGGGCGACTCCACGCCATTGACGAGGAGGGCGCGAACGACGTCCTGTACCTGGGGCACGATGAAGAACGTGTTGTCGTCCGTGTAGGGATCGTCGCCGGCTACCAGAGAGGCCCGGCCGCCTTCCAGATCACGGCCGAGGAACACGTGGGTGAAATCCGCCACGCGCTCCTCGCCGGCCGGGATGTCCCGGATGGTCTTGGGAGGGAACGTCCGGGCAGAATGCAGGACCAGCTCCACTTTGACCGGTCCCGAGGGCTTGTCGCCGAAATTGCGCACCACGACGGAGATTTGGACGGGCAGGCCGGCGGCGGCGGGTTGATCACTGAGCGTGACGGAGGTGATGGCCAGGCCCTGCTGCGACGCGATGGGAAAATGATACAAGGTGACCGAAGCAGGAAGACCCTGGAGCGACGGAGACTCCCGCCAGTCCCGGGCGTGTCCGTCGCAGAAGAGGACCAGATGCCGGCGAAGCTCCGTCGCGGACCGGAGCAGCCGGTCGGCGGACCGGAGAGATTCGGTCATGTGTCCTGGGAGGAATTCCTGATTCAGATTCTGAATCTGGGCGCGGGCGCCGGCGAGGTCGTAGCTGAGGGCCCGGTCCGCCAGGGACCGGCCGCCCGGGAGCACCGTGGGCAGGACCGCGACGCGGTCCCCCGGCTTGAGCGAATCGAGGATTTCCAGGGCGCGCTGCTGGGCGGCGGAGAAGGCCGTGGGCTGCGGCTCTCCTGGCCGGTGCTCGATGTTCATGCTTCCGGAGTTGTCGATCACGAGGACGGCCGCTGCGGACGCCGTGCCCGAGTCCGATGGCCAGAATGGCCGCGCACAGGCGAGAACCAGGCACGCCAAAGCCGCCAGCCGCAGAAGAAGCAGGAGCACGTCGATGAGCCGCTTCTGCAGCGTGTTGTGTTTGACCGTCCTCCCAAAAAAGTCCAGGGTGCTGAAACGGACCGGAGGATATTTCTGCCGGTGAATGAGGTGGAGAACGACCGGCACGGCAAGGAAGAGGGCGCCGGCCAGCAGGGCCGGTTGAAGGAATCCCATCAGGCGGCTCCGGCACGGCGAAGAAGGTATTGAAACAGCATCTTCTCGATGGGCTCACTGGTGTTCGCCAGCACATAGTCCATCTGGTTCTTGTGGCATGCCTCACGCATGTCCTGCTGAAAACGCGTGATCCGCTCCAGGTAGCCCGGCCGATCCACCAGGGGATCGACCGGCAGACGCCGCCCGCTCTCCGCATCGACGAAGTCCGAAAGCGCTTCGTAGGGAAGCTCCAGCTCGTAACGGTCAAGGGTGTGGAACAGGATGAGGTCGTGCTTGCGGAATCGCAAATGCTCGAAAGCGTGTGAAATGGCCTCGGGCGACCCGAAACAGTCGCTGATGACGACGAGAAGGGCACGTTGAGGAAGCCGTTCGGCCAGCTCGTGCAGGATGGAAGGGACATCCGTGCCGGGGCCAGGCCGAATCTTCGCCAGGCGGTCCAGCAGGAGACGCCGGTGAGCCCGATTGCCCCGCGCCGGAACGAGGTCCCGTACCTGGCGGTCGAAGGTGACAAGGCCCACCTGATCGTGCTGGTGCATCATGAGATACGCCATGGACGCGGCCAGGAAACACCCGTACTCGAGCTTCGTGATGCCGTCGCCGGCGTAGTCCATCGAGGCGCTGGTATCCAGGATGCAAAAGCACCGGAGGTTGGATTCCATCTCGAATCGCTTGATGAAGTAACGGTCCGACTTGCCCCAGACCTTCCAGTCGATCTTGCGGACGTCGTCGCCCTGGGTGTACTCGCGGTGGTCGGCAAATTCGACGCTGTAGCCGTAGTAGGGGCTGCGGTGATAGCCGATGAACATGCCGTGGACGAGCCTCCGGGCGATCAGTTCGATGTCCGGAAGCTGAGTGAGAATCTTCGGGTCGAGAAAACGCGAGCCTTCACTCATGACGGGAACGCGATGGGTCAAACGGCGCGGTGACACCCTCAGGGCTTCGCAGCCCTGAATCTATCGGTGACGGCCTGCAAATTATGGGGAGAGAGGCCGGGAGAAGCAAGGCCGGGGAAAATCAGTTTGAGCCACCTGCCCGGCGCCTTTTGGGCCTCGTTCCAGCTTGACGACTGTGCCGGATGACCGGTGTCAAGGCTCGAAGAGCCTCGTTCGCCGAGCCACTCAGGAGTCTGGCAGTTTTCTGGCTGCCTTTCCTTGGAGCGTCGCATTGCTTGGAAGCGATCGTTCGAAGCTGGCGCTCGCTTCGTTGTAACAGATAGAAACAAGGCGCTCCTCTGCGCGTTGGGAAGACGGGTTCCTCAGCGCTCTGAGGGCGCTGCCACGCCGAAGGCTCGCTCACGCGTTGGGAAGACGGGTAGGCTGTACCCCGAACTTGTCCCTCCCGGACCTGTCCCACCGGAAGGGACCCTCCCATAGGGATTCCGTTGGGACGTTGAAACATGGGAGGGAGCCCGCTGGGAGGCTGTAGGCCGGAAAAACGAGCGCGTGGAGACATGGGGAAACTGACCAGTCATCAGTCATCAGTCATCAGTGATCGGGACCTTCAGCATCCCACCGGGCTTCCTCCGGGATTCAGCCTCCCATGGGACAAGTTCAACCTGTCTGAAACCCGACATCCGTGAGGCTCAGGATGCCCTCGAAAAGCTCAAAACCGAGAAAACCGCAACCCCCTCTCTCGCCGAGACTTAGTGGGGGGGTGTAACTTCTCAATAAGTTCGGGGAGATGGACCGCCTCATGTTATCATCCCTGATGAGTCAGCACTTCACAAGTTTGAGCGCGTGCGGCAGCCTCTCGCAGCGAAGCGCGAGAGCGCTTCGACACCGTTCGCGGGGTGTCAGCCCCGAATGGCATCGACATAGGTAGGCCCTCGCGGGCTTTCCCTGTCACACCACCGTACGTACGGGCCTCGTATACGGCGGTTCAGTAGAGGTTACGCTC
>JACPCR010000132.1 GCA_016179685.1 Planctomycetota bacterium
GACGTGAGCCCCACCTTGTAGCCAGAATCGTGCAATGCGTATCCCGTCTAACTCGTTAGACCATAAGGAGTTCATTCGAAAATCACGCGGGAAGTTTGGACTAGGAGATTCCGGGGCTGCTCACCAAGGAGCAGGTCACACCGCACTACCAAGCCCATTACGGCGGCGCGCTGAAGCGGTTTGTTTCGCTTGAGCAGCAGATTGACAAGCTGCTCGCCGGTAAGGAGCCTCTCGGCGGCGACGCTCACACGCTGATGCAGAAGGATAAGGTCAACCGGATGACCGGATGAACAGCGTGCTGCTGCACGAACTGTACTTCGACGGACTGACCGCCAAGCCCGCCGACCCCCAGGAAGATGTCCGGGCGGCGCTCGCCAAGAGGTTTGGTTCGCTCGACCGCTGGATTGAGGATTTCAAAGCGACCTGCGTGGCGGCGGCTGGCTGGGGCGTGCTGGCCCGCGATGTGGTCAACGCCAAGCTCTACAACGTGGCCAGCGACCTGCACGACGTGGGCGTGATCTGGCTTGGCCAGCCCGTCCTTGTGTGCGATGTGTACGAGCATACGTTCTACGTGGATTATCAGAACCGCAAACAGGAATACGTGAACAAGTTCGTTCAATTCCTGGACTGGAACGAGATCAACCGCCGCTGGCTCGCGTTGAACCAGTGAGGAATGCACTGTCCCCTGATGAAAAAGAGAACCAACATGAACGCATCCATTTCCCTCTCCCGAAGATTGTGCGGCATCGCGGGCGCTTTGACGCTCGTACCGCTTCTCGCTGTCCGCGGCTTGGCAGCCGACTCGTCCGAGCGCTCGTACACGTTTAACAAGGACGCGACCGGCAAGCCTCCGGCCGGGTTTGTCGAGGCGCTCACGGGCGAGGGAGGCCCCGTGAAGTGGCACGTCATCGAGGCGGGCGACGCTCCGTCTGGCAAGCAGGTCGTGGCGCAGCTCAGTCAGGACTCCACAGGTACACGGTATCCGCTCCTCATACTTGACGACTTCTCCGCGAAGGACGTTGAGGTGTCCGTGAAGTTCAAGCCTGTCTCCGGCAAGGTCGATCAGGCCGCGGGAATCGTCTGGCGCTGGCAGGACAAGGACAACTACCTCGTCGTACGGGCGAACGCGTTGGAGAACAACGTAGTCGCCTATAAGACCTTAGCTGGCAAACGCACCAGCATCGGCATCAAGGGGGACGCAAGAGCATACGGCGTCAAGGCCGAAGTTCCGTCGAACAAGTGGAACACGCTCCGCGTCCGCATGGTCGGCAACACGGCTGAAATCTACCTCGACGAAAAGAAACTGTTCGAGGTGGAAAACGACGCGATTACGTCGGCGGGAAAGGTCGGATTGTGGACCAAGGCCGACAGCGTCATTCAGTTCGACGACCTGAAAGTCACCCCGCTTGACAAGAACTAGCAGGCATGTCACTACGCGGCAAGAAGGAGAACTACACTCAAAGGAAACGACACATGAACGCAAAATGGTTTTTGCAAATCGGTCTGCTGACAGCGATTTCGGCCGGCATATCCTTGGCCGTGCAGGCAGCGGACGAATCCGCTGCTTCCGGAAAAGCCGTCCGGGCCTACATCACCAACTTCGGCGGTGACGGCATCTCGGTGGTTGATCCGATCAAGGGCGTGCTTGTCGCTAACATCGCCACCGGAGCGAAGCCGCATGGGGTGGCCATCGCACCAGACGGCCGGGCGGTGTACGTGAGCAACGAGGGGAGCGGCACGGTCAGCGTGATCGATCCCGCGACAAACAAGGTCACCGCGACTTGGAAGGCCGGTGCAAGCCCCAATCAGTTGGAAGTTGCGGCCGACGGTTCGCGTGTCGTCGTGACGCTCAACGGAGAACATGCGGCAGCGGTGATCGCGACTTCCGGTGGAGCCGTGGTGAAGAGGATTGCAACCGGACGAGCGCCACACATTGCGCTGCGCAGGTAACTCCTTAGTGAACGCCGCTTCAATTATGCGCAGCTATGCGGATTGGTGCTCAAATGTTTAGCTGACGCCGCGTGGAATAACATTCTATACCTGGTGCATGGCCGATGCAAGACTGCAAGCGCTTGAGCGTGAGAAGAGGCATCTCGAACGCGAGGATCGCGGCTTCTGATACGCCGGAACGGGGGGTGTTGGGCGCATCCCGTCCGGCGTGCTGGCACAGGGCGCACCAGCGGTTACAATAGCCGTCCACCTAAAAGCAGAATTCAGGGCTCGGCCGGTTTCTGCCGGGGTTTTTACCGAGTGCACCGGAAGGGGAGATGCCGTTGAAATCCCCCCCGGAGCATTCCCATCGCCCTTGACTCGAAGGATTCCACTCATGTCGTTTCTGAAAGGCGCGTCCAGCGCGTCCCCATCGCCCGCACCCGTTCATCCGCTTGGCGTCCAGGCCTCCGTTCTCCTGACCAGCGTTTTCGGCGCCTACGGCCAGGATGACGCGCATGGCTCGCGGAAGATCAACCCCATGGAACTGTACCACAACCAGGTTACCCGGGTGCAGGGCCCCTTCTCCGTGCGCATGTTCCACCGATCGTGGGGATTGATGCTGATCCAGGCCAACATCAGCGCGCCCTGCACGCTGCTGGACTTTCCCACGCTGGAGCGATTCGTGCAGGAGATTTCGAGCCGCCGGTACGACGTCATCGGCATCAGCGCGATCCTGCCCAACATCCTGAAGGTCGAGAAGATGTGCGAGCTGATCCGCCGGCATCAGCCCGGCGCGACGATCCTCGTCGGTGGACACGTGGCCAACGCCAGCGGCATTGAAAAGCGGATTGACGCCGATCACATCGTCCGAGGCGAGGGCGTCCGCTGGTTTCGAGAGTTCCTGGGGGAGCCGATCGACTCGCCCATCCGCCATCCGCGGGTCTTGTCGGCCTTCGGCACACGAGCCTTCGGATTCCGGCTGCGGGAGAAGTCCGGTGACGTCGCGGCCACGTTGATCCCGTCCGTCGGCTGCCCGGTCGGCTGCAATTTCTGTGCAACCTCCGCGATGTTCGGCGGCAAGGGGCGTTTCATCGACTTCTATAGGACCGGCGACGACCTGTTCGAGGTCATGGTCGGCCTCGAGCGTGACCTGAAGGTGCAGTCGTTCTTCGTCATGGACGAAAACTTTCTGCTGCACCGGCAGCGGGCCCTGCGCCTGCTGGAACTGATGCAGCGGCACGACAAGCCGTGGTCCCTGTACGTATTCAGCTCGGCGCGGGTGCTTCAGTCCTATTCGATCGAGCAACTGGTGGGGCTGGGCGTCTCGTGGGTATGGATGGGCCTGGAGGGCAAGGACAGCCAGTATGCCAAGCTTTCGGGGGCTGACACGCTCCACCTCGTCCGGGAGCTTCAGGCCCATGGCATCCGGGTGCTCGGTTCGAGCATCATCGGCCTGGAGGAGCATACCCCGGCCAACATTGACGAGGCGATTGACTACGCGGTGCGCCACGAGACCGAGTTTCACCAATTCATGCTCTACACGCCGCTTCCGGGCACACGGCTCTGGGCGGAGCACGTAGCGGCCGGCACTTTGACGGACCCGGATTGCCAGGAGATGGCGGACACGCACGGGCAATTTCGCTTCAATTACCGACACCCGCACATTCCGCCGGGCGAGGAGACGGGGTATCTGCTGCGCGCCTTTCAGCGGGACTTCGAAGTCAACGGTCCGAGCGTGGTGCGATTGATCCGCACGACGCTGCGCGGCTACCAGCGCTACCGCCACCATCCGGACCAGAGGATTCGCAAGCGATTCGAATTCGAGGCGCGCGATCTGGCGACGACGCAGGCCGGGGCCGTGTGGGCCGCACGCGCTTGGTTTGCCCACCAGCCCGGGCTGAGGCCGCGCATCGATGAGGTCCTCCAGTCCCTCTACAACACCTTCGGCTGGCGCGCTCGGCTGGCGGCGCCTTGCATCGGACGCTATCTGCTGGGTTGCCTGCGGCGGGAGAACAAACGCCTTCAGCGGGGCTGGAGCTACGAGCCCCCGACGTTCTACGAGCGGACGAACCAGAACGGCACGCGGGCGCGGCCGCGTGCATCACGGCCGCGCCGCGGCCGGTGGGTGGCCCCGTCGCCGGCGTAGTGCAGGCGCTAACCCGCGGGCGGCGTGAACAACGGCTGCTCGCGGAGTCTCATGGTTTTTCCGCATAGACGGCCACGGGGGCGAGGAGGCCGCCGACGCCGATCTCGTTACAGGCGACTCGTTCGCAGAGGATGGTGATCTGATTGGCGGCGTCGGCTTTCACCGCGGCGGTGATGTCGAAGGACGCGGGCTGGCAGAAGCCTGCGAACTCATCAGCCTTCTGGCCTCGGGCACCGGTAAAGGGGACGTGGACCCCATTGAGGAACACGCGTGCGCTGCCGTCCGTCGCGCCGATCCAGAGGAACGTCTTCCTCCCGGGCCCCGCGCTCGGAATCGGGACGCTCGCTCGATACCACATGCGCCCGAAAGTGTTGTGATAGCCCAGCGTGGACCAGGTCTCCGCCGCCACGTCCGTCTCCTTCCACGGCCGGTCGTCGAAGTCCGGCTTCGACCATCCGAGCGCCTCGCCTTTCCGGTCCGCATCGGCCTGGTAGCGCCACCGCCGCAGCGGCTGCGGGTTGAGCACGTTGTAGAAGCGAGCGATCCGTGCCGCGTCGTCATAGGTCCCTTTGTAATACTGGACGAAGAAGTCCACGCCGTTATCGCTGCCCCAGATGCCGCCTGCCCCGTAGGTCCGGGCCGTGAAGGCGCACTGCGGCCGGTAACGCTCCGCCAGCGCGTGATGCTTCCCGATCCAGCGCTCGGCCTCGGAGTCCAGCTTGCCCCAGCGGCCTTCGTTCAGGTCGTAGCGCATCTTCATGTAGAGCTCGAACTGGCTGAAGGCCTCGTGCGCCAGGGTGACGCGAGCCTTTTCCAGTGTCCCCCGGGCCGCCTGCATGCCAGCGTTCAGCAACTCCCTGGCCTTTTTCATCACCTCGGGCGTGAAGCGCCGGATGTAGCCATGCCCAGCGCCCGAATATTCCGGGGTCTTCACCCAGGCGTCGTCGATGAAGTGCCAGTAGGCCCCCATCTCCTTCGCCGCATGCCCGTAAAAACGGGCGTGGAGATCGTCGATGATCTCCTGGGGATTCCGCTGGGGCTCCCAGGCCAGGCGCGGCCCCAGATAGAGGGCGTGCATCGAGGACTCGAAATTCGTGCTCGTCTCCGGCTGGAAAAACTGGCAGCCGTGGCGCAGGATGTAAGGCACGTCCACGCTCCACTTCGTGATCATCGGGTTCGGAGCGGCCATCTCCGCCAAGTTGTACCCGTAAAAATAACAACCGATCATCCGGGCAGCCTTGCCCCACCCCTCGATCAGGGCCCGAAACGCCCGGTTGTTCGGCTCGCCGTCGTCCGTGATCGGATGCGCCCGGCTGTAGGTGATCGGAGCTATCACCGGGACCAGGCTCGGATGAACCTTCTCGCGCACCGGCGCCCGCGTGTAGTTCACATAGGCGATCATCCCGAAGAGCGTATCCGGGTACTTCGCCGTCACCCGGTCCGCCACGCGGTTGCAGAGGACCATGAGACGGTCCGTGACCGAGGCCGTGCCCAGGATGGGATCGATGTCGCCCGCGTCGAACCGCGGGTCCTCCGACTCGTCGAAGGAGACCGTGTCCTCGGGCGATAGCGAAAGGGAGCGGACGCCGGTCCTCCCGATCGAGTCGATCAGGTGTTCGGCCAGGGCGTCGGCGATCTCGGGACGCGTCCACTTGATCGCCGGCGGGGCGGGCTTGCCCTGGACCACGGCGATCCATTCCAGGTGCTTTTCCAACTGCTGGGGCGACAGGTAGGAGTCCAGCGCATGGCTGGCGGCGAGAACGAGCCCGCCCAGACGATTGCGGCGCTTGTAGTCGTCGTCGGCATACCAGATTCCCCGGTAAATCGTCCCCGGAGCGGACGAAAAATCCATCTCCGGCAGTGTGACGCTTTTCAGCTCCGGGATGCATTCCCCCATTTCCGTCGGCATGAACCAGCGGCATCCGAGCCGGTCCAGCAATTCGTAGACGGCATAACTCGCCGCGAGGTCGGATTCCCCCATCAGTCCGATGCCGCGGGGCGACACGACCACCCGGAATCCCTGCCGATAAGGGGCCGACTTGGCCGGGGGACCGAAGACCTGCTCGGCCAGCTCGCCGACACAGAGGGGCAGGGGCCCGGCCTCCGGGAGCGGCGGCCCCGGGACGATCTCGACCTGCGCCCCGGACATTTTCTTCAAGCAGCGCGCCAGGTCCTCGATCGCCTTGCGGAGCTGCTGCCGACGGAACTCGGCCTCCGCCGGCGGCCGCCGGGGCTCCTCCACGGAAATGGCCGCGTCATCCGCCGCCAGGACCCGCGCTGGCGCGCAGATCACCGCACGAGCGCGTCCGTCCTCCACCACCATCACGTCACCGGCGCACGTCGCGAACAAGAACAGCCCGTTCATCAGCAACGCACTGGCGGCCATCCCGAGGCGCACCCGAGACCGGGAGCGCACACGCAATTTCGAACCTGAGCGATTTAAGAAACTCCGGCCAAATGGAGAAACGGGATCGTACATCATGGGCAAGTTTGCCAGGAGTTAGACAGTCAAGGCTCTGTAGATTTTGCCGGAGTTCTAATTTTCACAGGAAGGCGTAGCCGAGGCTGGAAAAAATCGCGATGATAGCGGCAGGTCCGTGACGCCCTGATGCACTTTGGTCACGGAAGTGCCGCCACATTCTGCGACGGCATTCTAACCTCCTCTCTTGGAGACTCCAATCCGATGGCGACCCGGCCTCCTCTCGATCTGCGAAAACTGTCTTCCTCTTCGGAGGTCTACCTTTGCCGCGATGAGGGCTATTTCCCTGTGCTCGTGAGTCCCGCCGATAACCAGATTCTCGCGGTGGTCCGCGCCGGAGCGGGACACGTGGGGATCACTGGCCGGCTCGACGCCGTCCTTTCCACCGACGGGGGCCGCACCTGGGGCGGCCCGGCTGTTATTACCGATAGCGAGGTGGACGACCGGAATCCCGCGGTGGGCATCGCCCGGGACGGCTCGGTCGTCCTGGCCTATCACCGGCAGGGGTCCTACGACTCGGACGGAAAATGGGCCGCTCATCTGGGCCGTGTCGAAATGAGGGTCACCCGGTCCCGCGACGGGGGCCGCACCTGGGAGACGCCGTATCCCCTCGGTTTCCCTCTCATGGCCCGACATTCCGCATACGGCCACATCGTCACCCTCGCCGACGGGACCCTTCTCCTCCCCCTATATGGGTGGGCGATCGACAAGAACGAGCCGATCCCCGACCAGGCCTTCCTCCTCCGTTCCCGGGATCACGGCCGCACCTGGAACGATCCCAGCCTCATCGCAGCGGGGTACAACGAGACCGGTCTGCTCCTGTTGCCCGACGGCGACCTGGTGGCCGCCATTCGTTCACAGGACCGGGACCAGCTTCTTGCGGTCTGCCGTTCCGCGGACGGGGGCCGAACCTGGACGCAGCCCGAGGCCGTGACGGCGGGCCGGGAACATCCTGCTGACCTGACCCTGCTCTCGAACGGCTGGATACTCGTAGTCTTTGGCGTGCGCCACGAGCCTTTTGGGGTCCAGGCCCTCATCAGCCGGGACGGTGGCCGTTCGTGGGACCCTCGGCGTCTCGTGGTGACTGACGATCTGGGCCCCAAGGACCTGGGATACCCGTCCACCGTTCGGCTGGGCCGCCGGCTCGTGACGGCCTATTATTCTGCGCCCCGGACCTGGAACACGCCTTCGTATCGGGGAGAGGGCAGTTTCGCACGCGCGCTGCTCTACGAGGAGCCTGAACTGATCGCCGCCTTTCAGATTTAACGCCGCCATCGGTCGCAACCCCAGTTGGAGTGACGGCCTGCCTGCCCTGTCTGCGTGCGTGCCGCACGCACAGGCAGGCGCGCCGCTTTGCTGCGCGGCGCAGACAGGTTTTGGCCGTTGTCCGAGCAGCTCCACGCCTGAATCCCTCCCATGGCTCAACGTCCCAACAGGGTCCCTCCGGGAGGGAACAAGTTCGGGAGGACATGGCCGGGAGGCGGCCGCGGAGATGTTGCAGACTTCGACTCTAACGCGCCGCCCCCCCCGCTGGGTGAGGGGGTATCTTCTGATTATGAAATCGGGAGGGCCCATTTCCCCGAACTTATTGAAAAGTTGCGGGAGGGGATATGTATCTCGTTTACAGCGGTGGAAATGCGGGAACGCATTTTCACCGCTGTAAACGAGACGCTCACCGTTTCGACGGGGCGGGAAGCAGGGTGGCCGAGTTCAGTATGAAGGCCAGCTCCGAGGTGACGTGGATGAAGGCCGCCAGGAGCGGGCTCAGCCACCCGAAGGCGCCCAGCGCCATGCCGATGCTGTCCACGAGTACCGTCCCGGCGAAGTTCTGGCGGATGATGCGGCGGCAGCGCCTAGCGATGCGAAGGGTCTCGACGAACTTGACCAGATCGTTGCCCAGCAGGACGATGTCAGCGCTTTCACGTGCCACATCGGTGCCGGACCCCATGGCCACGCCGACGTTCGCCATGGTCAGGGCCGGGGCGTCATTGATGCCGTCCCCGACCATGGCCACTTTCCGCCCCTCGGCCAGCATGGCCTGAATCCGCACCACCTTCTGGTCCGGCAAGAGCTCCCCAGCCACCTCGTCCACGCCCAGCCTACGCCCGATCGAACCGGCGATGGCCCCCGAGTCGCCCGTCAGAAGGACGGTTCTCAGGCCCATCCGCCGCAGGAGCGATACCGCCTTCACGGCTTCCGGCCGCAACGCATCCGCGATGTGGAGCGCCCCCAGCAATCTCCCATTCCGGGCTACGAACACCTCCGAGGCCACGCCGCCGTTCGCAGGCATCCCTTCCAGGCCGCCCAGGTGCTCCTCGAGAAACGCCCGGCTGCCGACGACAATCACTTCTCCCCCCAAGGAGCAGGTGATACCCTTGCCAGGCAGATATTCGAACCGGTCCGGCTCGGTCACCGTGAGGGACATTGCCGCGGCCTGGTGCAGCACGGCGTTCCCCAGCGGATGTTCCGATGCGCGTTCCGCGATCGCGGCGGCCTCGACCACTTTCTCGGCCGCCACTCCCGGGCAGGGGCAGACCTCCGTCACCTGCGGCTCGCCCAGGGTCAAGGTGCCGGTCTTGTCCAGCACGATGGTATCCACCGTGCTCAAGACCTCGAGGTGCAGCCCGCCCTTCACGATGGCCCCCAGCCGGGCCGATCGGCCAATGGCGCCCAGGATGGCCAGGGGTGTGCCGGCGGCGACGCCGCAGGCGCCCGCGACGATGATCACCGAGATCGTTGAACGGATATCGCGCCTCGCCAGAAAGGTGAGGACCGCACAAACGAGAGCAAAATAAACCAGGTAGCCCGCGAGCCGGTCCGCTGCACCCTGGATCGGAGCGCGTGACTTCTCCGCACGCTCCACGGCTTCCAGAATCTTGCCGAACGCCGTGTCGCGGCCCACCTCCTCAGTCCGAACTTCAAGCATCCCCGATTGGTTGATGCTACCCGCATAGACGCTGCTGCCGGGCAGTTTTTCGACCGGGAGGGACTCTCCGGTGATCGTGGCTTGATCGACGAAAGAGTTCCCGGCCACCACCAGGCCATCCACGGGGACACGGCTGCCCGGCTTGACGAGCACCACGTCGCCCTCTTGAATCTCCGACGCGCTGACTTCGCCGACGCCGCGGACGGTCGCTTTCTGCGGCAACAGGTCCAGGAGGTCTTTGATGGCCCGCCGGCCACGCCCGACCGTGAGACTTTCGAGCACCTCGGCGATCAGCACGAACAGCACGATGACCAGCGCGGTGAAGAACTCGCCGATGAGCATCGCCGCGGCCAGGGCGATGGTCATCGACAATTCCATGGTCATCCGCCGGGCCAGCAGGTTCGAAAACGCCTCGACAAAAATGGGGTAGCCGCCCAGGACCGTGGCCGCCAGGGCGATCACGTCGAAGCCGGCCAGGAGCTTCCACAGTCCGGCCCAGCTCAACACCACTGCCAGAGCCACCAGCCCGATGCGAAAGAGGTCGGCCGCATCGATCAGCCTGGCCACTTCAGGCTGGCCGTCCGCGGCGCAGCAACGGATATTCTGCTCCCCGCTATTCCCTTGCACCGCCAGGGAACGAGCCCGGTCTTCCGCCTTATCCTGGTTCTGCAGCCGAGCCATCGGAATGTCCCACGCAGGTCGAAGGGGCTACCGGAAAAGCATACCCCACGACTGCGATTTATGCGAAGTGAGACGGCAACAAGGGTCAACACGGCGACCCATGAGACGCGTTCCGAGAGTTTCTCCAGACGCGCCATTCTCCTCTCCGCGCGCGGAGAGGCGGATGGAGCCTGGCACTTTCCTGGCTGCGTTCGAAAATCAGAGCCGGAACGCCTGGGAGCGTCCCGGTCCCGAAATGGCGGGGGCCTCCGACCGCCGGCGGCCAGCGACGACTCGATTTGCGGGGCGGCACGGGCCAGCAGGAGGCAGCGCTTCGCTAATAGGCATGGGGCACAAAGGTCTGATCACCGATGGGCGGGCGCACGTAGGCCAGATTCCGCTGCCGGGATGGCAGCTTCATGGGCTTGGGCGTCAAATCCTCATAAGGAATCAGGCTCAAGAGATGATGGATGAGGTTGAGCCGCGCCCGTTTCTTCGAGTCGGCTTCCACCACATACCACGGCGCTTGCTTGATGTCCGTGTGCGCAAACATCTCGTCCTTGGCCATCGAATACTCGACCCAGCGGGCCCGGGACTGCAAGTCCATCGGACTGAGCTTCCAGCGCTTCGTCGGGTCATCCATGCGGGCACGAAACCGGCGTTCCTGCTCTTCGTCGCTCACCGAAAACCAATACTTGACCAGGATAATACCCGACCGGACCAGCATGCGCTCGAATTCGGGACAGGATCGAAGAAACTCCCGGTACTCCTCGTCGGTGCAGAATCCCATGACCCTTTCGACACCGGCCCGGTTGTACCAGCTCCTATCGAAGAGAACCATCTCTCCGGCGGCCGGGAGGTGGGGGACGTATCGCTGGAAGTACCACTGGGTTTTTTCGCGCTCCGTGGGGGTCCCTAACGCTAGCACTCGGCAGACCCGCGGATTCAAGGATTCCGTGATGCTCTTGATCGCCCCTCCCTTGCCCGCCGCGTCCCGGCCCTCAAAGATGACAACGACCTTCAGCCCCCTGTGCTTGACCCATTCCTGAAGCTTGACCAGCTCGATATGAAGCTTGGCCAGCTCCTTCTCGTAAAATTCCTTCTTGAGCTTCTTTTTCTTCCTCTTGTCTCTATTGGTTTCTTCGCCCTCCTCTCGGCCAACAGCGGCAGGCTCAGAACCGTCACCCAAGCTCCCGTCCCGTTCTTCACCGTCATCATCCACTTTCTCTTTCGATTTCTTAGACATGTTGACATCCCTGCTCGATGAATGGATAGATGAACACCAACCCTGCAAAACATGCACGCCTACTCAACTCGCACGGTCGCAATGCCATAGGCTCCCCGGCCCAATGATGAGACATAACTTATTGTATATGACACTGTTGAATCGATAAGACATCAGACGCCCTATATGACAACTCCGTAGAAATTCTCCAAAAGAGGTTTCCCAGGCTGAACGCCGGTGAAAGAAAGACGACACTACCCTCCCTCCTGAGTCGCGTCAAACGCCGTTCCTCCTCGAAATGGCCGGGTTCGTCTAAAGCGTAACTCCCACTAAAAAATCTTTTTTCAAGTTTGAAATTCCAAGCGCTTAAGGCGGGCGTAACTCCTTGGTGAACGCGTAACTCCTTAGCGAAAACTGCTGTCGTCCCTACGGGACTCTTATGGTTTATGCGCTTTCCCTTCCCAGGGCTGCGTTCGCCTTCGCTGGGCTTCGACGAGCTTGTGCCCTGGGCTAATTTCGGACGTCCCTACGGGACTCACAGGAACAGACTTCCGGTGACGATCACTAAGCAGTTGCAGGCGGGCGAAGCCCGCAACCCAGCAAGGGTGCAAAAGGTGTCAGGGTTCAGGAATCAACTGACACCCGACACCTGACACCTTTCAACTTCTCCGCCGGGTGCCCGCCGGGTGCCCACGTAGTGGGCGCGGCGCGGGGCGCGGAGAACTGACACCCTAAGGCTCTAATGCCACTCGTAGCCGCAGCCATCTCGTCTTGCCGACCAGAAGCGGGATGTGCATCATACGTTTTTCGGGATTTCCGCCATGGCCACAACTCGCAAATCCTGGAGAGATACGCGGGGCACTGTACTGCACAATCCCCTCGTCCTGGCCCAAGATGGCCGGTCCGATTGGTCCATCGTCGTCGCAACCGGCGCGCCCGAACCGGTCCGGCATGCTGCTTCCGAACTCCAGCGGTTTCTCAGGCAAATTTCGGACGCGATTCTGCCCGTTCGAAATGACCAAGGTTCACCTCGCCCGTACGAGATTCTCGTGGGTCCCAGCGCCCGGGTCGTCCGACTCGGCATCCCCTTCCATCCCGGACCGCTCGGTCCGGATGGCTACGTCATCAGGTCAGAAGCTTCCCGCCTCCTGATTGCCGGGGGCCTGCCCCGCGGCACCCTGTACGGGGTATTTGCCTTTCTTCACGACGTCCTGGGATGCCGGTGGTTCGCCCCGGATATCCAGCGGATTCCCCGCCGCCGGCGAATCGCTGTCGGGCCGATGGACGAGACCCGAGTCCCGGCCCTGCTCTACCGGAATTTCATCCTCGATGGAACGCTGGACCCGGACTGGTGCGCAAGAAATCACATGAACGGGTCGTGCAGCACCGCGGGACGCCAACACGGGGACAAGATTTCCCACTGGCAGTTTGGACACTCGTTCGATGCCCTTCTCCCGCCGGAGTCCTACTTCCGCCAGCACCCGGAATATTATGCCCTGGTGCGAGGCCGCCGATTACGGCGGGATACCCAACTCTGCTGCACCCATCCGAGGGTTATCCGGCTCGTCACCGACCGTCTTCGCCGGCAGATCGAGCGGGACCTGGAACTCGAGCGATCGGACCCGGACTCGCCCTCGCCGCAGGTCTATTATCTCGCACAGAACGACTGGGGCAACTGCTGCACCTGCGCCTCTTGCGCCTCCCTCGCCAGGGACCAGAAGGCCCTTTCCGCTCCCATCCTTCATCTTTGCAATCAGGTCACTGAGCAGCTCGATCGAGAGTTCCCGGAGAAGTCCATCCTGACCCTGGCCTACCGGTTCAGCCGCAAGCCGCCTCGTTCACTCCGAGCCCATCCGAAGCTGATCGTTCAGCTTTGTCCCATCGAGTGTTGCCAGTCTCATCCCCATGCGTCCTGCGACTGTGCCGACAGCGTCAGCTTTCGAGGGGACCTGGAGGGTTGGCGCGGAGCGGCGGACCGGCTCTGGATTTGGGACTATCTGGCGAACCTGTGGCATCCCTTCGTCCCGGGCCCCGGTCTGCACGTTCTGGGGCCGAATCTCCGATTGTTCATGGAGCATGGTGTCTCGGGCATTTTCCTGCAAGACACGGGTCCGAGGGAGTGGCGCGAGCTGCGGGCCTACGTGATGGCGCGGCTGCTGTGGGACCCTCGGGCCGACGGCGATTCGGTCCAGCGGGAATTCCTCGAAGCCGCATACGGCCCCGCCGCGGCGTCCCTCGAGGCCTGGACCCGGCATCTCCAAGAAGAAGTGCAATCGGACCCTGTCCACGTCCGCTACAAGGCCCCGCTCTGCCCCGGTTACCTGAACTGGGAGACGTTCCGGCGGGGTGAGGCCCTCTGGCGCGATGCCCTCGAGGCGGTCGCACGGCAGCCCGAGATGCTCGAGCGGGTGCAAAAGGTGTACGCTCATTGGCAATACGCCAGAATCGAGCACGAGGCCCGGGCAACCCTTCTCCACCGTGGCCGCCTCCGGGATACGGACTACGTCGATGCCAAGTCCATCCGGCTCAAGAAGCAGGCCAGGCATCTCGTCGCCTGGGCGCGAAGAGCGGACTCGCCTGTCGGAAACCTCGGCGCCGCCGAGTACGAAGCGCTGATCGAATCGGAATCGGTTACCCTCGAAAATGGCCTCCTCAGGCTCGTTTTCCTGCCGCGCCTCGAGGGCCGGCTGGTCCAGATTCAGGGCCGGCAAGGCGGCGAAGACGCCTGCGTCCTCACCAGGAGCACCCGCCCCGGCCAGCTCGCGGCCTCGGGCTACGGGGAACAATGGTCGGGCGCACCCGGCGTCCGCGACGGTCGCGAGGGCTACACGTGCAAATGGGACCTCGAACGGCTTTCGTTTGAGACCGAGGGTTTCTATGTCCACCCCATGCAATTCGAACGCTGGGTAAGGCTCTCGCCCCGCGCCGCCCAATTCACCGTCGAAACGCTGGTGGCGAACCGCGGAAGCTCCGAGGAGGATTCGGCTATCGAGGCTACCTGGCCTTTCGTCCTGGGGCCCTCCGACGGCCTGCGGGTTTCCTTCCCCGCCGCCAGGAGGCGCTTCCGGCTCGATGGACCCATCGAGCTGAGCGCCCGGGATGCGGCCCGTGTCCTCCTCCTGGAGCAGGCCGATTCAGGGCTTGGCGTGCGCCTCACGCTGAAGGGCGAGGGGCTTGATTTCGTGCGAATTCGTCCCCGCGGCAAGTCAGGCCGCGTCGATGTGACCATCACGACTCGCGCCGTCCCCCTGATGCCGGGCGGGGGCATCCGGCTTTTTCAGATGGTTGAAATCGTCAACGGCAAAGGAAAGAGGGCCTGAATGGACGCTCCTCCGCGTTATCCCCTGCTCCCCCGGACCCATGGGGGGGGTCTCGAGGCCGCCGGAATCGACGTCGGCCATGGCTTTGACCTCTTGTCCGTCCTTTGCGAGCGATTCCCCATGCGGACGGTGGGGAGTCCGGGTGAACGGGGTGCACTCGACTTCCTTGGCGAGACGCTGCTCGCCGCGGGGATGACCGACCTCTCACTCGAGCCGGTGTCGTGTCTTGCGGCAGATTTTTCCCGGTGCGTTCTGCGCATCAACGGCCCCGGGGGAAACGCTCTCGAGGCCTGCCCCGTCCTCTTTACCGGCAGTACCCGGCCCGGAGGCGTCACGGCCCCGCTGAGCTACGCGGACCACGTGACGGACGTCGATTTCCGGGACGAGTCGCTTCGCGGCCGGATGCTGATCGTGTTCGACGGCTTCGGGGAGTACGGCATCGTCCGCCACTACCGGGACGCCTGCCAGGCCGGGCTCGCCGGCCTGGTCGTCGTCCGTGACCACGAATTCGCGACCTTGATGGCGCTGCCGAACGCCGCCGCCGCCTGCGGCAGCGTGCCGGTCGTCGGCGTCGCTCATCACACCGGCATGGAAATCCTGAAAAGCGGCGCGGCCACTGTTTTTCTCGACGTGCAGACCCGGGTCCAGGAGGTGACCGGCCACAACCTCGTCGCGCGTCTGCCGGCCTGCGGGCCCCCGATTGACCGGCAGGTCGTGCTCCTCAGCACCCACCACGATACGAATCCCATCGGTCCGAACGCGGCCGACAACACCGTGGGCGTGGCCATGGCCGCCGAGGTCGTCCGTACCCTCGCCCGGGCGAATCTTCGGCGCGACCTCTGGCTCGTCTCCTACACCGCGGAGGAGCTGGCCTTCGAAGGCTCGCTCCAGTTCGCCCGAGACCATGGCGAGCTGGTGGAGCGCTGCGCCCTCCAGCTTTATTATGACGGCCACGGGACGATCGTCGGCCGTAACGAGTTGTTCGTGACGGGCGATCCGAGCCTACTGGCTTTTTTCCAGGAAATCGCTTCATCCATCTCTCATCGTATGGATGCCCGGCATCACTTCATCACGCTCGATCCCATCGTGCTGGCCGCCTTCGATGTTCCGGCCGTCCATCTGGACCGCCGGCCGCAAAGGACCTGGCACACGCCGTATGACGTCCCGGAGGACTTGGCGCCCGAGGCCATGCGTTCGGGCATCCATCTTTACGCGGAGGCGGCCCATCGTCTGGCGAATCTGCCGGAGATGCCGTTCCCGCGCCGCGTCAGCGACGGCGATCGTGCGCGCGCCCAGGAGCGCCTGCGCGCCTGGACGCCTCGCACCCTCGCCGAGGCGCGCGAAGGCCTCGCGAAAGGCCTGGCCCGTTGAGCCGCGGGATGCCCGCTGGCAGGTCTCAAATCGTGATCGAGCGGCATCCACAGTGAGAAGTCGAAAGGTGTCAAGTGTCGAGTGTCAGTTGATTCCTGACACCTGACACCTTTCCGAGCCTTGTTCGGTTGCGGGCTTCGCCCGCCTGAAGAAACCTGTCCCACAGAAGGACCCCGGGCCCGCCCTGGCCCCTACTTCAGCACCAGCGGCTCGCACCACGGAACACCCATTTCCTTACGGTTGCTCGCCATTGTGGAACAGATTTTCCAATCTGTCTCGTGGGGCAGGTCTCCTGACCTGCCAGTACCGTTTTCAAGTTTGGCGCTGGAAGCGTTTCAGGAAATCCGCGAGCCCGAAGGGCGCAGCGGATTTCAAAAAGAGAAAACCCTCTCTTCCTGATCATCCCCCAATGCCGGAAAACCCCGCCAAAAAAGCGGCGGGGCTAGTTCGCGCGGAACGCCAAGTCGCGCGGTCGCTGTGCGACCGCAGAGTTGCCAGCAGGCCCGCCGCGCAACGTCTGCCTGTGCGTGCCGCACGCAGACAGGGCGGGGCTGCTTCGTGCACGCGACGAGCGCGTCGAGTTTCCGAACAGGAGGGGAAAGCATCACGGAGAGTCGGTAACCCCGAGATATCGCGTGAGCAGACGGGCGGCGTTCTCCATACCCTCGACGCGGGCGATCTCGTACCCGTGGGTGTTTTCCACGGCAAAGCAGAGGCCGACGGGCTTGCCCGTGTAACCGTAGCGGTGTGAATAACTGGCGTCGCTCCCATAAGAACTGAGGACCGCGGACTGGCAGCCGAACCCGAGTGTGGCGGCCAGTCGATGCAGCTCGTCCGTCACTCCCTTGTGGTAGAAGGAGTGGGCGTCCTTGTAGAGCAGCACCGGCTGGGCGGTATTCTCGATGCCGTACTCCGTTGCCACGGGCGCCACATCCAGCGCAATGAGCGCCTCACCCGGCACGCTGCGGGCCGCGAAGGCCCCGCCGCTCACCCCAATCTCCTCGCCCGCGCTGGCGATGAAGTAGGTGTCCCGCGAAGGCCCGCTGGTGCTGCCGCTCAGTGATTCCATGACGGAGATCATGACCGCCAGAGCGCCCTTGTTGTCGAGCGCCCACGCAGCC
The DNA here is from genome assembly GCA_016179685.1 of Planctomycetota bacterium. GTDB lineage: Bacteria > Planctomycetota > PUPC01 > JACPCR01 > JACPCR01 > JACPCR01. The sequence continues at coordinate 17,181 of JACPCR010000132.1, forward strand.
ACGTATTCGCCCAGTAACGTCGGTTTCTTGCGGGCCCGGCTGACCACCGCCCGAGTGCCTGGACGCACTCCCCTGGCGAGCACTTCACTCCTCGGCATCTTCAGGTCGATGCGCAGGAGGTCCCAGGTCAAGGCCCGGCCCGTCTTGAGCTGGAAAAGGGATGCGGATTCCTCGGAAACGTGGCTGGCGCCAGCACTGAGGATGCCCGTGAGCACGCCCGAATCCGCAAGAACATCCATGGGTCCCTCACCATAACGCCAGGGGAAGCTCCCGCCGAGCCGGTCCAGCGCCAGCCGGCCGTCCGCCTCAACCCGCTTGACGACCACCCCAATTTCATCCTTGTGGGCCATGATGCGCACCGGCGGCTGTTCCCCACGGCCACGGACCCGACCGATGAGGTTGCCCGCCTCGTCCCGGGTCACCGAGCCGCAGGTGCGCTCGAACTCCGGAATGAGCACGGTATCGATTTCCTCCTCCTGACCCGACGGCGAGTGCGTCTTCAGGAGGCGCGTCAGTACATCCAGAAAGGCTTCACGGTTCATCAGAGGCAACCCTCCTTGTTCACCGTTCACTGTTTACTGTTTACTGCTCACTACTCAAGTTGACTGACTATGGCCCGATCAAATCTTAAGTTATTATTTATTAGATACTTATGAATCAAGGGTTCAGACCAATGACGGGCGAGCAAGACTGCAACTCTTTTTTGTATAAATAGTTATGTGAAAAGTCGGTCAAGTCGCGTCACTACTGCCCGCCGAACTTCTTCAGCTCCTCCGCGGCCTTCAGGGAGACCTCGGAGCCTTCTTCGGCGAACTGGACCGCCCGTTCGAAATGCTCGCGAGCTTTTGCCCGATCCCGAGTCCGATTCGTATAGCCGAGCTGGAAGTGCTGGTTGGCCTGCTTGTCCATTTCCAACAGCGTGCGAGCGGACTCGCGGTTACCCGGGTCCCACTGGAGCGACTGGCGCAGCATGTCCCGGGCCTTTGCGGGCGACGTCTCGAGAATCTGGGTGGCCCAGCGGCGGAACTCGTCCGAGATGGTGCCGGCGTCCCGCTCGTAACGCTCGAGACTCCGCTGCGCGAGACGATGGTAGGCATTGTCGGCATCCGGGACCGCGTCCTTCAGGCCGGCCCAGGCCCGCTTGGCCCCGCCATAATCCTTCACCTGCTCGCACCCCGCGGCCTCCTCGTGGAGCTTCACCGCACGTTCGATCTGAGCCTCCAAACCCACGGTTGAGGCCGGGAGCGAGCCAGCGGCCTCGGCCAGCATTTTGAGCGCGTCTCGCCCGTTGCCCTCATGGAAGAGCCGCTCGATAACCTGGGCGCGCTGCTCGGCCTGGAGGCTGTTCAGGCGCTGGTGAATTTCCTTGACCAGGTCGAGGCCTTCCGACTCGAAAGGGGTGCCGGCAAAGAGCGGCCTGACGCCGCTCCCCTGGGAGACGGAGAGCGCCTTTTCTAGTCGTCGAGCCGTTTGATCCGCCTTTTCAGGCCCGGCGGGCGTCAGAAGCGCCCGCGCCTCAGCGAGGCATTGCTGGGCATTCTGGGCTGCGGCGGATTCCGCCTCGGTCTGCCGGGCCTCGGCACAGGCCTCATCGAGTTGAAGCGCTTCCCTGGCCACCTCGATCGCCCGGGTCCATTGCTGGGCCCGGCGGGCCTCCTCGGCCTCCTGCGCCAACACCCGCGCCGCGGCCCGGGGAAGAGCCTCGAACCAGGCCTTCTGCTGCCGATGGACGATGGAATCCGCCGGGATGCTCCGAGCCTTCGCACAGGCCTCGCGCACAAGCCCCTGCTCGAGAAGCTGCCGGGCCGAACGCCACGTCGCCTCCTGCACCCGGTGCGTCGTCACGAAGCCCGTGCGCTTGCGGGCAAATTCCCGGACCTCCGGGGCGGCCCGTGGGTTGCGTTCCAACTCCCGGTAAAGATGTTCGGCCACGTCCCACCGATAGCGCTCGAACTGCTCGCCCCGATTCGCCTCGAGATGCACCGCGTCCAGCGCGATCGAACTGAGTCGGTCGTCGGGCAGCACCCTGCGGGCGGTTTCGAACTGGTATCGGGCCCCTGAAAAATCCTCGGCCAGAAGGAGGCTGAAGCCCAGGCGGATGTGGCCCTCGAAGTCCGAGAGGACGGCTTGCGGCGTGACCGCGGGCTGGCCCCATGGACGCCAAAGGACCAGGACGCCTGCGAACGCGGCCAGCGCCACGGCCGCCAGGACCCGCCGCCGGACCTGCCCCGGCGACGCCCCGGGCGCAGCCGCGATCGGAGCGGCCTCCACGTCGGTCACTCCTCCGGCCTCGCCGCGATAGACCCCGGCCCTGCGGGCCTCGGCCTCGACGGGCGTGATCTCCACCTCGCGGTGCGTCTCCCGGTCCCGCAAGAACCACCGGCCGTCATGCTGGAGCAGGTCGACGGGCCGACCCCCCTGCGAGAGGCTGCGGGTGGAAGAACGTTCGGAAAGCTGTTGGACGGCCGAAGCGTTTCCTGGCGCGTAATCCGGGGCCTCATCAAACGAAATGCCCCGTGCGCCCGTCTCGCCGGATTCCGGCGCCGGCGAAACCGGGACCGGAGGGGCAGCCGGCTCCAGGGCGTCTCCCACGAGCACGAGGACCACCTCTCCCAGGGATATCCGGTCACCCGGGAGCACCATCTGGGGCTGTTCAGGCGGTACGCTGCGGCCGTTGATTTCGACGAGACCGCGCTCGCTCAGGCGCGTCAGGATGACCTTGCCGCGGCCGTCATGGTAACACTTCACGTGCAGGGGCTGGAGGCCGGGTGAAGGGATGCGGAGGCGGCAGCTCGCCGCCCCGCCGATGATCGTGGAACCCTCGGGCAGGACGAATTCATCCCGATGGCTTCCGCATTGAATCTGGAGCTTGCGCATGAGAAGAGGACGTCCGTGGAGTGCCGGGTCGCAGGACCGACTCTCCATGTCGGCAGAACCACCACACTGAAGGCAGAATCCCGGACTTGTCCTCGTGGGACTTGTCGCGTTGGGAGGGAGCCTTCTGCGAGGCTGAAGGGTCCGAAAGGCAACTCCTCAATAAGCTCGGGGAGATGGCCCCGCCCGATTTCATCATCGATGAGGATTCAGCACCTCATGAGTTTTTATAGCGAAACGCTCCCAACTTTATCCCCGTGGGAGGGATCTTCGAATCAGCGCTTCGGCGAAGCCCGAAATCCAGCTCCCGTGGAGAGGGCTTCGCTGCGGAATTCGGGCCTGACTTCCGGCGAACGCAGCCGAAGTCCGTACGGTCATTACCGAGGACCCTTGGGCACGGGACAAATGGGAATTCCGAGACGGGTACTACCTGGAAGCCACGCCACGGGCCCTTTGCCGAACGACCTCCGCCAGGATGGCGGCACGCTGGTGGCGCTTGTCCGCCTCGTCGGGAGTCAATTCTAGAATCCGTTCGAGCTGCCGCAAACTCCGGGCGTAGTCCTTGAGATAGAAGGATTGCCAGAATTGCTGCTCGATATCCCCGGCGCGATGCTCGAGGTCCTCCTCGGCTTCGAGCCCGAGCCTCCGGGCCTCCGACGCCAGGGCCTGGGGACGCTCCCCTTCGATCTTCTCCAGAAACTCTGCCGTCGGACGATAACAGCGTGCGAGGGCATCGTAGGGCCGGTCGCGCTCGAGCTGCCGGCCCTGCCGGATCAGCCGCTCCCCCGTCTCGATCACCTCCTCGAGGGGCATGTCCGACCGGAATACGGATTCGCGGGCTCGGCGGCCGCGCACGATCACTCGCAGGGTCAAGACGCGCTTCCCTTCCAGACTCAGGGGAATCTCGGCCGAGCCCTGGCCTCGCCCAACCAACTCCACCATGACGCGGGGCGAAACGGGCCGGGCATCGACCAGACGCTGCCAGACCGGGTCCGATCCGCCCCCACCGATCTCGTCGTAGCCGTACGGGAGCACGGAGACGATCTCGCCCTCGCCGCCTTCGGAAATGAGAACGTGCTGCACGGGAGTCCGATCGGACCGCTGTCCCACGCGCTGGAGCAACAGCGTGCCGGCGATGATCAGTGCTAGGATCGAGGCGGTGAACAAGAGGCTGCCGGTCCGGCGGTAGCCGGACGCCGCCGGAGACGCCGGCGGCGTCCGGGCCGGCTCGGCAAGGCCAGAGGGAAGAGCTTCGGTCTCGTCCCCGCTGCCCGGCGTTCCCGAGGGAGCGCCGGCTGCCGTTCGAGTCGAGGGCTCGAGGCCCGTCGAGGGGCGGCCGGGAAGGCTCTCACCGGAAACGGGTTGGTGCGCCGGCTGAGGGAAAAGGCCGCCCACGCGCTCGGCGGGCACGGCAGGCGCTGAGGGGCCGGGCTGGACCAGGGCGTGGCTCGACGGCATCTCTCCCGCGCGCTCCTCGAGCGACACGAACTCCAGTTCGGTCGTGCCGACCTGCAAGCGGACCCCGGGCGTCAGCTTGCAGAGGTCGAACGGCACCTTCCCAACAAAAATGCGCGTCTCCGGCGTACAGTTGAGGATGACCCATCGGCCGTCCATCCATCGGATACGGGCCTGCAGGTCGGCGATCCCCGCATCCGGCAAGACAATGTCGTTCTTCTCCCCCCGGCCCACGCTCATCCGGTCCTCGTTCAAAGGAATTTCACGCCCGGCCGCGGGACCGTTCAGGATGCGCAAGGCCACTTGCCCGGGACTGTTCATGGTCAGAATAAATAGGAAAGAAATACGGGCCCAAAAATGACGACAAAAGTGGTTGGAAAAATGAAGACGATGAGGGGAAAAAGAATCTTCACGGGGGCCTCCATCGCTTTTTGCTCCACGTACTGGGCGCGAGCGGACCGGATTTGGTCCGCCTGGACGCGCAGGACGGGCCCGAAGCCGCTGCCCAGTTCGTCGGCCTGGACAATCGCCGCGCAGAGGGCGCCCAGCTCAAACAGGCCCGTCCTCTGGGCCAGACCACGCATCGCCTCGGCTCGGCTCTTCCCCACCTGAATCTCCTTCTGGGCCTGCGCCAGCTCCTGCCCCAGGGCGTTGCGCGAAAGCTTCTGGCCGATACGCTCCAGCGCCAGCGTGAAATCCAGGCCGGCCTCCGTCATCAGCGTCAGGATATCGATGGCGAACGGGAGGGTGCGCCTCATCTCGTCATGTCGCTGGCTCACGCGGTCACGCAGCCAGAGCCAGGGCAGGACGAGCCCGGCGGCCGCGAAAGCGAGGATGAAAGCGGGCCAGGGCCACAGGGCGTAAGCGAGGGCGCCGGCCAGGAGGCCGAAGGCGGCCGAGACGGGCAACATCGCCACAACGTCCGCGGCGCGGACCGTGCCGCCGAGGCCCGCAGCTTGCACCTGCCGGCCATAGTAATGGAGCGCCGCTTGCAGCCACGGACTGGGACGGCGTCTGAGAAACGACTCGAGAGAGTCCGCCAGCGGCTCGGCCAAGAGAAGAAACAGGTTCACCCAGCGTTCGGGTATGACCTCCGCCCGGGCCTCAGGGACGGAAGCCGGTAGGGGGCCGGAACGCGCGAAGCCCCGTCCAATGTCGTAAAGCGCCCAGAAAAGGAAGCCGACGCTGCCGCCGAAGGCGGTCAGGGTGAGGAAAGCCGAGATTTCCATGACGAGGAGAGGATATCCCTGATGCTGGGGGAAGTCCATGGCTTCAGCAGCTCTTTCCTGCTTACTCGAGCATCTGGGCCATGCGTCGCCCGCGGGAGATATGACCAGGCTGATGCGGAGTCCACTTCGGGGGTTTCCAGGCCCTAAACCGCGCATTGCCGGTGCCGGACAGAAGGGCCTTCCTCTTCCAATGCCTTCAGCAAACCAGCAAGAACTTCCTGTTTTTCGCGCCTATCAGCCTCGAAATTTCAATCCTGAGGATCCCGGTTGGTGGTTGTGGTGCGTGGTCGCTGTGCGACGGCAGACCTGGCCGCCGGCGCAGCGCCTGCCTGTGCGCCTGCCTGCCGCGGCGGCGCAGACAGGCGCCGCACGCAGACAGGGCGGCGCTAGGCCGAACCGGATTTCCTTTGGCAGCTAAGACCTTTCACACGCGGATAGCCACAATCTTCCAGAGGAAAAAAATGCCCAGGGATTCCCACACCAGGATGCCGCCGATCATCATCCAGCCGGCCACCGTCGTGTACATCGGCCGCATCAGGTCGGGGTTGACCGCGTGCAGGGCGAGAAAGACGACGAGAGGCATGACGGAGAGGACGGCGGCCTGGAGGCGTCCCTGGCTGGTCAATGTCCGCAGTTTTCCCTGGAGCTGGAATCGCTGCCGGATGGTGAAGCCGATATTTTCCAGCACTTCGGGCAGGCTGCCGCCCAGCTCGTGGCACACCTGGACCGCGGTGACCACCAGATCAAGGTCCTCGCCGGGCATGCGATCGAGCAGTTCGGCGAGGGCCTTTTCGACGGGCATACCGAGCCGCACCTGCGCATTGACGACGCGGAACTCCTGGGCGGCAGGGTTGCCCATCTCGCGCTCGATGAGCTGAAGGCACTGCTGGAGGCTGAGGCCTGACCGCAGCCCGCGGGAAATGGCATCGACCACCCCGGGGAGCTGCTGGCGGAAGAGATTGTCCCGGTGTCGTTTCATGAGCCGGATGGCGAACCGTGGCAGGCCGAAGCCAGCGGCGGCGAAGACAACGGCCACGGCCCACCGGCCGGTCAACAGGAGGCCGATACCGCCGAAGAGGAAGAGAGAGACGCAGGACAGGTAAAGGACCTGTTCGGGCCGGAAGGTGAGGTAAAGGGCGGCGAGGGTGCGTTCGAGGCCCTGGACGTAGCGCTGCTCGTAGGACACCCAGCCGCGGCTGAAGAGGTCGATCCCGACGTAGGCGAACAGGGCGGCGGCCACGAGCAGGCAGGCCGGAAGAAGGATGTCGAGCGGCAAATTCAGAGTCGTCAATGCCTCGCTCCAAAGGGGTCGGCGGCGTCCTGCCCGGAACGCCGCCGATTCCTACTCCTTGAAAAGGGAGAGGTCCACAGGCGTTCCGCGGGCGCGCAGGTCCTGGACGAACTTCGGGACCGTGCCCAGCGCCCGATGGTCGCCCTGGACCCGTCCATCGTCGTCCAGTCCTTTCTTCTCGTACCGGAAGAGGTCCTGGAGCACGATAGTTTCACCCTCGCGGCCGGTGATTTCGCAGACGGCGACGATTTTCCTCGAGCCGTCGGGCATTCGGGCCTGATGCACGAGCAGGTGGATGGCCGAGGCAATCTGATCACGGATGGCCCGGATGGGCAGGTCCATGCCCGCCATGAGCACCATGGTCTCGAGACGATTGAGCGCGTCACGGGCGGAGTTGGCGTGCAGCGTGGTCATCGAGCCATCGTGCCCGGTATTCATGGCCTGAAGCATGTCCAGCGCCTCACCGCCGCGACACTCGCCGATGAGGATACGGTCGGGCCTCATCCTCAGGCTGTTGATCAGGAGCTTGCGGATGGGAATGGCGCCCTGACCCTCGATGTTCGGAGGCTTCGCTTCGAGCGGGATGACGTGCGGCTGGCGCAGCCGCAGCTCCGCGGCGTCCTCGATGGTGATAATGCGTTCATCCTCCGGGATGAACGAGGAAAAAACGTTGAGAAGCGTCGTCTTGCCCGAGCCGGTGCCTCCGGAGATGAGGAGGTTGCGGCGGTATCGGACGGCGAGTTGAAGGAAGACGGCCATGTTCCGAGTCAGCGTGCCGCGTTCGATCAAGTTGTGAATCGTGTAAGGCCTGGCGGCGAATTTCCGGATGGTCATCACCGGCCCGATCAGGCACAGGGGCGGGATGATGGCGTTGACCCGCGAGCCGTCCGGAAGGCGGGCATCGACCATGGGGCTCGATTGGTCGATGCGCCGGCCGATGGGGGCCAGAATGCGCCTCAGGATGTTCATGAGCTGGTCCTCGTCCGTGAAGCTGCAATCCGTCCGGGCGATCTTGCCCTGGCGCTCGACGTAGATGACGCTGGGCCCGTTCACCATGATTTCATCCACGGAATCATCCCGGAGAAGGCTCTCGAGGGGGCCGTAGCCGACGGCCTCGCTGACCAGTTCCTGGACCAGGGACTCCGGCGCGCTCGAGCCCGTCTTGCGCCGGAAAAGGGTGCGGATGACGTGGGTGGCCTTGCTCCGGACCTCCTCGAGGGGCGTCTGCGCAAAATCCATCTTCATCAGGTCCGGATGCTTCTGCAGCTCGTCGAGAATCTCCTGCCGCATCCGCGGCGTCACGGGCCGCGTCCACTCGGGCGGGACGGACGAGCCCGGGGCCTGCGGCACGGGCGGGACGACCGGCGACGGGGCATCGCCGTCCCCGAGCCGCTCGATCTGGAACTTGCCGACGGTGAGCCGATCACCCGCAAGAAACGGAGCGGCCGTCTCCACGAGACGGTCGTTCAGCAGCGTGCCCCCGGGCACCCGCAGGTCCTGCACTTGGACGCGGTCACCCTCGACCACCAACTGGCAGTGGCGCGCCCCCACGCTCTCATGGGGCAGGATCAGGTCGTTACCCGCCGCCTTGCCGATGCAGAAGGGCGTCTTCGAGACCTGGATGCGCTTCCGGGTTCCCGTGGCCAAATCCGTGACAATCAGGCTGAGCATGGTGTCCATCGGCTCGAAGGAGCAGGTAATTCATCTGGGCATGTTCCACTTGCCGCATCTTTTCGGCTGATGCCTTTCCGATGGGATCGCCAAGCAGCTTTGACCGATCGTAACTCCTTAGCGAAAACTTCCGTCGTCCCTACGGGACTCTTGTGGTTGATGCGCTTTCCCTTCCCAGGGCTGCGTTCGCCTTCGCGGGGCTTCGGCGAACTTGTGCCCCGGCTATTTTCGTTACCCGGGCCCATCCGGCAGCTTCAGGGGCCCTTCTCCGGCTGACCCGATCGCGCCGCGTCTCGCTGCTCCTGGATCAGCCGGTCGGCCACGGCATCCAGGTTTTCTGGCGTCAGGACCTCCGTGGCGGACTCGATCCCGGTATCCGCTGGCCGGCGCAGGACGAGGCTGATCTGTCCGTGGGCCTGCGCGAAGATCAGAAGCCGCGCGGCCGCGGGGTTCACGGCAAGCGTGACCGATGAGTAACCTCCCTGGCGGGCGCGCTGGTCGCTCTGGATGCCCAGGAGGCTCACCTGGTTGTCGATGGCAAGTACCGGAACGTTGTAGAGGAGCGGGCGGGTATAGTGTCCTCCACCGCGGCGGCCGCCCTGGTCCGGCTCGGCAAACGTGCCGAGCACGTCGACACGACTATTCGGAAGGATGAGGCCGGCCACGCCGGAAATCTGGTCGACCTTCACCGAAACGGCGCGTTCGCCTTCGCGCAAGCGCTCGCCCACCTCGTCGTGAATTTCTGTGGGCGAAACAAAATAGGTCCAGAGGAGCACTTCCCCGCGCTCGATGTTGACGACGGGCCGCATGCCCGCCAACCGGTGCTGCTGGTGAGGCAGAACATGGTTGGGCCCGACCAGATTCTCGGGCACGGTCCGGCTCTCGAGGTCCTCTTCACCGCCGGCCAGGGGCTGCCCCTTCGGCAGGGCGCGCCGGGCCGCCAGGACGGTGATGGCGCTCTGCTGGCGCGCCCCACTCTCCTGGCTGAGATTCACCATGTAGACGCGCAGCCCCAGAGCGGCCAGGACGCCCAGAAGGATCGCAGCGGCCAGGGCAAGTCGTGTCTTCACCTTTCCCCTCCATCAGGCCCGTTCGATGCTCGCACTCCGCCAGGATTCGACACCGGCCCCTCCACGTAAAGGAGGAGAACCTCCACTTTCCCGGACGCGGGCAACCGCGCGACGTGCATGAGGCAGCGCGCGGGACCCTGATCGTAGGCCAGAAGGACTCCGGGCATCTCCCGGCCAGCCAGGGCTTCGAGCTGGACACTCTGCCGCCAGCCGGCAAGGCGGAAATCCTCTCTCAAGCACGCCAGGAGGCCCGTGAAGCTCCCCCAACACTCGTAAACCTGGAAAGCGGCGTGGATGCCCCCGAGACGCACCTTGGACACCAGAAGCTTGGAGCGCACGGGGCGTGGAATGTCCGGGCGAGCATCGTCGATCCACACGTGCGACTTGCCGCCTGAAGAAGATGACGAGAGGGAAGGCAGCCCCGCTGGTTCTGCGGACCGGGCCGAATGTTCCTGTCGGACGACCGCCAGGAATTCTTCCACGTTTCCCTCCGCGGGGTCCATGGCCGACTCGATTTCAGGCGCTGGGTCGGGTGAAAGGCGGGACACGGCTTCTGAATTCGCTGCCACATACCGGGTGGTCGAGCCCCACTGGATGGGCAAGAGATACATCCCTGCAAAGGCCACGCAGAAGAGCGGAAAGCTCTGCCAGGACCGCCGGAAAGCAGCAAAAGCCTCCGGCCACTCCCCACGGCTTCGGACTATAGAATCTTTTTGAACCATGCTCTAGCATCCCCGTTCAGAAGTGCGCCCGCACTTCTGAACGGGGATGCTACCTGGAAACCCCAGCGAAATTCAAGAGCCATCCCGCAACTTTTCAATAAGTTCAGGGAGATGGCCCCGCCCGATTTCATGATCGATGATGATTCAGCACTTCACGAGTGTTCCTGGCGAATCGCGTCAGCGCTTCGGCTACGTTCCCCACGTGTCAGCCCTGAATTCCGTAGGGAAGCCCGTGAGGGCTTCGTCTGGACCCTCAAAAGTCATCTCTTGGACGGAACGCTGACGCGTTCCGCTACGTAGCGAAGTCCTCCCAGGGGAATCTTCGAGTCAGTGCTTCGCCTGCGTTCATAACTCATGGATATGACGCGATCATCCTCCCCGAAGATATAGAGAAGTTACGCAATCCCAACTTAGCTACTTCTGAATTAGGCACTTATGGAATATCGAGTTTTCTTATTTCGCTTCGAAGGTCCCGGTGGGAGGGGTTTCCTATAGTAGACGAGTTCGCAAGTGCGGGTGCACCTGCGAACTCGTCTACTAGTTTGGCCTCATCACCCACGGAGGCAGATTGCCGAATCGGGGGAAGCCCGGAAGAGGCGCGCGGCCATCCTGAAACTGATTCAGCAAGTCCGGTGACAAGCTGGCCCCATCGGAGTCCCGGACTTCTCGAATGTTCTCCGTCCGGCTCATGGTCTGATGGTCGCCCACGGGTGTAACCGGATCGAATTTCAGATAATTCAAAGACAGGTAACCGGGATTATAGCGATATTCCGAATGGCTCGTCGAGCGTTGGACCCACCCTTGCAGGGCTGCCTGCAGGAGGGGGACCAGGCGCGGGTCCGGGGCAGGGGGCGGAGGCGGGACGACCGGCGAAGGAGAGTTCGATCCCACATCGATCACGGCCTCGATGTCATCGAGAAGCGCGTCCAGGTCAATATCGGCATGGCCCGTTGCACCCACCGGGCTCGGCGGGGGGGGAGGCGGCACGACCACCGCCGTGGGATAGAAAATATTCGCCAGTTCCATCGGATCAGGAAAATCCGACCTCTTTTCGACCAATTTGAGCTTCCCCGGGTTCGGCATGAAAACCTTGCTCGAAATGGGACCGCCTCCTCCGACCCCGTACGCTCCCTCGCTCTGGTCGCCCGGCAGCAGTGTCGCCAGCCGGTTCGCCTCGAGGCTGCGTTCACGGAAATCTCCGATGCGGCCCAGATAGAGGATGCCGAGCAGAAGGATGAGGTAGACCGGCAACAGGATGGCGAATTCAACCATGGCGCTGCCGCGCTGAGAAGGGGGTGGGAATCGCGTTCTCAGATTCTGGCGGGGAAGAATTGGAGTTGGCACGATGAAGTTCCGGGTGAAGAGTTCTGCGACAAGGCATCTGCAAGGTTCAATACCGAGCCAGATGAGACAACTATTTTCATAACTCCTTAGCGAAAACTTCCGTCGTCCCTACGGTACTCTTGTGGTTGATGCGCTTTCCCTTCCCAGGGCTGCGTTCGCCTTCGCGGGGCTGCTAATGTAGGGTGGCAATGCCCTTGACATTGCCACTTTGCATAACCCGTTGTATGTAAACGGTCTACGTTTGGCATACGTAACTAATTTCGGACGTCCATACGGGACTCACAGAAACAGGCCTCCGGTGACGATCACTAAGCAGTTACAGGCGGGCGAAGCCCGCACGCAACCCAACAAGGGTGCAAAAGGTGTCAGGGTCCAGGGTTCAGGAATCAACTGACACCCGACCAGCCTCCCACTGGGACAAGTCTAGCGGGACACCTTTCAACTTCTCCGCCGTGTGCCCGCCGGGTGCCCACGTAGTGGGCGCGGCGCGGGGCGCGGAGAAACGACACCCTGAGACTCTAATGGAGGAGGAAGCCGGTGAAGGATGGGTCGTCCTTGTCCAGCTTCTTGCCCCATCGGCTCGACAGATTCTTGAAGGCATCCCGGACGTCCGGACGAGGGGCGCCGGCCCCGTGCCCGAAGGCATCCGGGGGGTCCACATTCTGCCAGGAAACCGATTCGAACGCACGGAACAGGAAAGCGGTGGCCGAATCGGGCGGGACCGCACCGATATCCTCCGACCGCGCGGCCTCCGACATGGGAACCAGCTTGGAGGACCAGATAGGCTCATAAAGGCACTGAAAGCCCTCGAGCGACCACCGCCTGGCCTCCTGCGGATTCGGGAAATGGTAAATCATCATCGGCTCGGGCACTCCCACGGCGGGCTTTGTCCCTCGGTAAAGGAAACCGTTTCGCGCGCTCGCGATGGCGAACAGACCCCGAGAATGCGGGAAGAACGGGAACAGGCTGTGGCCCGAAGGCCGGTGTCCGAGCATGGGCTTCTTCCCGGGCGACCACGCCGCCACCTGGATGCCGAAGTTCCAGAAGGCCTCGCTCAACCTCAGGGGCGGTGGCAGACTCAACACGTCCACGCTCTGATAGTCCGGCTGACGCCATCCCACCGTGTCCCCCTGGTAAACCCGAAAGTCCGTGATTCCATCAAAATCGTTGTCCCTCCCTCGGCAGACCCCACAGTTCCGGCTGACCGGGCTGAACGGGACATGGTCGCAGCTCGTCGAGTTCCAGCAGGGCCTCGTCTGGTGATAAGCCTGGAGGCTGGCGCTCCGTCCCGCGTCGATCCGAAACCATTTCGTCCATTCCGGCAGAACAAAGCCGCCCGGGCCACGGGCGTCCGGATCGTGATCGAAGACGGCGTGGTAGCCCAGCCGAAGCGGCGTCTCCCCTTGGAGGTCCGAAGGCTCCTTCTGCAGCTCGTAAGTCCAGTGCACCGATGAATCCTCGATCAGCCGGTGGCGCGTCCATTCGTCCAGATACCGCCAGCGGCCGTCCGCATCCTTCAGGGTCAGCCCGTTGATGTCGAAGAATACCGTCTGGCGGATGCGGTAACGCACCAGCTCGTGCTGGCCGTAGAGCGTCACGCTCCCCGGCTCGATGCGGATGGTGACCTCCGGAATGACCAGCCGGTTCGGTGGCCGGAAGACGACCTCGTGGAAGCTGACGAAATCAGGCGGGAAGAATTCGCCCCCGGGAAACGTCAGCCGCTGCACGTAATGCACGTCAATGACCACGCCGCCGACGGTCACCTGGGTCGGTTGGGCAGGCAGGTAGTCCCACAGGCCCCCGTGCTCCACCATCAACCGGTTATCGGTGTCCCACTTGACGTGTTCGGAGTAATTCACTGTTGGAGATTTCACCTCGACGAGGTAGGTGCCGTCCAGATAAGGCAGGACGTGGAGGCCAAACTGCGCTGAATCCAGGATGAATTCCCAGAGCCTCGCGCTCACTTGCTGGGCCTCCACGTGAGTCACCTCGCCGGTCGAACGATCCGTCATGTCCAGCTTCAGGTAGCTCACCCCGTCCGTGAAAAGGTCGTCCTCGAAATGACCCGACGTGATCCTCCAATGCTCGTCCCCGAGCTGCTCGAAGAGCACGGTGCCGACGTTGGAGGCGGTGACCTGCCAGCGGCGATCGCCCAGTTCCAGGAACTCCAGCAGGTAGCCGGAATTATTCGTGATGCGCCATCCGTTGCTCAACTTGGCAATGAAGTACAGGAGGTGGTAACCCGCCTCGGGCGCATAACGCCGCTTGGGGAACACGGCCGCCGCCTCGGCCCCGCTGGCTCGTGCGCTCTCGGCGATTTCCTGGAGCAGCAAGAACGGCGTCGCGCCCGCCAGGCCCTGCTCCATCTTGCCCAGCAGATCGAACCACCGTTCGCCCCGGGGAATCCATTCCTGCGCATGCGCATACGAAGCCTCGTAACGCTGCCCCGCGTGGTCCACGCCGACGACGTCCGGCGGCGCCCCGCGGTCCTCGATCGCCGCCAGGACCGCTGTGGCCGTCACATCGGTCGCAGCCCGCATGAGCCCGTAATAGGTATAGGCCATGGCTTCATTGGCCACCGCTACCGTGCTCAACAGGTTCGCCTCTACCAGCGCGCCGGAATAAGCGGCCGCATCCGCAGCCTGCTGCACCGCAATCCGCTGGTGGACAAGCTGTGAGACGTTATAGACCAGGGCCATGGCGGGCAGGATGAAGAACATCGATATCGCGCCGATCACCATCGCCTGGGCGGAGTCGCCACGCAGAAAACAGGAGTTCTGCCTCTGGCCCGGTTTCATGGCGGATTCCCTCCTCCCGCACCCCAAGGCAGGTCCGGAATCACGGGATGGCCCCGCAGCCCTTCTACGTCCTCCGACCACGGCTTGTGCGTCACCGATTCGGACCGCAAGGTCAGCAGCGTGCCGCCGGAATCGCCGGCGGTGGAAAAGAACCGATTCACCACCGGAACGATCAGCCGGAAATCATGCTCGACCGTTACCCGGACCTCGCCTGAAGACGCGCCGGGCCGCCGCAGCACGCTCACCCGGGTGCGATTCCTCACGTCTTCCGAGATGCCCAGCTCGCTCCAGCCGGGAAGAACGATGCCCTGGCCGTGCCGGACCGGGTGCAGGCCGGTGCAGACCATCGCCGCGGCCTGGTGCGGATCGAGACCCACGAGCACGGCCCTCGTCGCTGCATGCGAAGCGAACGCCACCACCTGCCGGGCCACCAGCACGTGCGCGGCCTGGATCAGGAAAAGGATGAACAGGAGCTGCACCGGGGCTATCAGGGCGAACTCCACCAGGGCCTGGCCTTGAACCCCGCGGCCGCACCGCAGCGGAGGCTCACGGCGCGAAGGCCTTCCATCGCCGCACGATGGCCGCAACCCGAGATGGAGTGGCGGCCTGCCTGCCGCGCCGCTTTGCTGCGCGGCGCAGACAGGCTTGAGGCGTTGCCCGAACAACTTTCCGTCGCGGCCCATGGTGTCGCAACAAGAAAGGATCCGCTCCGCTGGCGCGTCTAACTCGAATGTACAACTTCTAGGCTGATCTGGGACCATCTCGATTGAAAAATCTTTTCTCCCCGCTCAAAAGCTTCCGTTTCCCCGCCAGGGTTGGGCCGGCGAAGCCGGCCACAATCCTGGCTCTGAAATCCGCGAGCCCGAAGGGCGCAGCGGATTTCATTGGGGCAACACCGAGCCGAACCAGGTGAGGACCGCGCCCGCGGCAATCGCCGTCCCGTAGGGAATCTGCCGGGTCCACCCGGCCGCCTGCGGCCCAGACCCTCCGGACTCGGCCGGCCCCACGGCCGCCACCGGCCGGAGACGCCGGGCCAGAACGGTCGCCGCGGCGAGGAGCAGGCCGGCAACACCCGTGAGAGCCATGGTCATAAAGACGAACGATGGGCCTTCGAGAGCGCCGACGGCGGCAACGAACTTCACGTCGCCAGCTCCAAACCACCCCAAGGAATACGGAATACCGAAAATTCCTATGGGCAGAAGCACGGCCATGACGTGATTCACCAGGCCAAGTCCCTCCCCCTCCAGCCCCAGCCCATGCAACCCGAAGGCGAGCGCCAGCCCGATTCCCATGGCGGGCAGGGTCAGCCAGTTGAACGCTCTTCCATGCCGGAGGTCGCCATAAACAACGCCGACAATGAGTACGAAGAAGACGACTTCTCGAAAGAGGTTGATTATCGGCACGAAGTTGTCAGGATGGTCCGCCATAGTCAGTGGATTCCGGTCTCGCTTCTCACGGTATGGGCAAGGTGAGCCGGCACATGATGTCCTCGTAATAGCCTACGGTGGCCGTGAGGTACGCCCCCAGGACGCCGAGCAGGGCGACAACGCACGCCGCGAGGACGATGGCGTACTCCGTAAGAGCCTGGCCGCGCTCCCGGCGACCCCATCGGCAGTTGAGACTGGTCAATATGGCCACGCGATGAACTCGTCGTTGTCAAATTCTTGGTAAGACGCGCCCACGAGAATGGCCTCTTTTTCCCCCAAGAACGGCTTAACCATTTGCTTCTAAACAGCTTATGCGATTCTTCTCTCTTGACGGGGTTCTCACTTCTCCGCGCCCGCTAGTGCGGGCACCCGGTGGAGATCTTTGAGCGGTATTCGCCCCCGTCAAGATTCTACTCACTTGCCCCAGTCATTCCTACAAAATTCGAAATCGTGACTTGACACGCAGGAATGGAGTTGTCCCCGCCTTCCATGTTCGAGCAATTCCGTTTTAACCTCCACAAGACGGTCTTCCTGAACTACAATCGGTATTTGAGGCAGATCATCGACCTGAGGCAATCGGGGCGGTGCTCTGAGGATCAGTTCCGAAAGTGCAGCGAACGCTACTTCGCTATCCTGCAGAAACATTATCAGAGGGCATTCGACCTTTCCCGCCGGCTTCATGGAGTCCCGGACCAAAATCTCCACCGAGCATGGGAAAGCGTGCAACAGCATTACGAGCGAAATCGATTTCGGAAGCCGGAGACTCGCGACAGGACGCCGGGGGACCCCTGTGGAGAGGTGCGCTTTCAAGTGGGGAATGAGTTTTATCAGCGCTCGGAAGCAGAGATTCGGGCCTGGGTCGAACGGACCCTCCGGGAGTGCACGGATGCCCGCGGCGTCTTGAACGGTGAAGCGGTCTTTCTCAAGCTTCTGGACGCCTATCTCCAGGACGAATTCCTGCGGCTGGCCCGCCGGCTGGGCGGCCCGGAGAGCCCGCACCCGGCCGACCTTTTCAGGGCGCAACTCGGGGCCATGGTGCAATGCCACCGTGACAATCCGGCCTGTTTTGGAAGCGACGAGAAATTCGAGCACTTCCGGGCTCTGGTGGAGCAGAATCTGAATGTGGACCAGTTCTATCGCGAGCATCTGGAACGATACCGGGACGCCGCGCGCGCCGTTAGGTCATCGAGTTAGGAAATGCAACCAAACTTCCCAACCCGTTTACTACTATTCCTGTTCCTAAGTGCGCCAGCACTTAGGAACAGGAATAGTAGCCGGAAACTCCGACGAAATTCATGAGTCATTTCAATCACACCACTTGTGATTTGGTTACTTGTGGAATATCGAGTCTTTTTATTTCTCGTCGGGGTTTCCTTTAGTAGACGAGTTTGCAAGTGCGGATGCACTTGCAAACTCGTCTACTAGATTCAAGAACGTGACACTCTCATGATCATCAACCCTTCCATCACGCTCGAGCAGGTCGGGCCCAAGCTCGACCGCGTCTTCGCCGCGGCGGGCCCGAAGATTGTCGACCTGAGCCGGACGTGGGACCCCCAGCGGGGCACACCCGTGTTCACGGTGGACGGCCGATATACGACCCGCGGCTGGACGGAATGGACCCAAGGTTTCCAGTTTGGCGGCGCGCTGCTGCAATTCGACGCGACGGGCGGGGAAGCCTTCCTCCGCCTGGGCCGGGAGGGCACTCTGCGCCGCATGGCTACTCACGTCTCACATGTCGGCGTGCACGACCACGGCTTCAATAACGTCTCCACCTACGGCAACCTGCGGCGTCTGATGCTCGAAGGCCGGATGCCCTGGAACGACATGGAGCTGGAATGCTACAACCTCGCCCTCAAGGTCTCCGGGGCCGTTCAGGCCAGCCGCTGGACTCCGTTGCCGGACGGGCAGGGCTTCATCCCGTCGTTCAACGGCCGGCATTCCCTGTTCGCCGATACGATTCGTTCGCTTCGCATTCTCGGCCTGGCCTACAAGCTGGGGCACACGCTCATGGGGGAGGGCGATCGGCCGATCTCGCTCCTCGAGCGCCTGATCCGGCATGCGCAGGCCACGGCCCTCTACAACGTGTATTATGGGCAAGGCCGCGATCTTTATGACGTGCCGGGCCGCGTCGCCCATGAGTCGGTCTTCAACCCCGCCGATGGGAGCTACCGCTGTCCCAGCACGCAGCAGGGCTACTCCGTTTTCAGCACGTGGACCCGCGGCCTGGCCTGGATCATCCTCGGATACGCCGAGCAGCTCGAATTCTTCGAGACGCTGAAAGCCGAAGAGATGTCTCCGTTCGCCGATCCCGTGGACTTCAAGGCGCAGGCCCTCCGGGCCGCCGCAGTCGCCTCCGACTTTTACCTCCAGAACACCTGCTCGGACGGCATCCCGTTCTGGGACACGGGCGCCCCTGGCCTCGTCCGCCTCCCGGATTATCGGGACCGGCCGTCCGATCCCTTCAACGCTCACGAGCCGGTGGACAGCTCGGCCGCGGCCATCGCGGCGCAGGGATTTTGGCGCCTGGGGAGATACCTGGCCGCCCGCGGTGATCCGGCCGGAGGCCGCAAATACCGCCAGGCCGCCCTCACCCTCGCCGATACGCTCTGCTCCGCGCCCTATCTCTCCGAATCGCCGAGCCACCAGGGGCTGCTCCTCCACGTGATCTACCACCGCCCGCGGGGCTGGGATCACGTTCCGCCCGGCAGTTCCATTCCGCGGGGCGAGTCCGCCCTCTGGGGCGATTATCATCTTCTCGAATTCGCTCTTCTCCTCCGCCGTGAACTCGAAAAAAAACCTTACCTCACCTTCTTCCCGGGCTGCTGAGCCGGGCGGAGGTCGAACGATCGAACCCGGCTTCCCGCTCATGTTCAACCGGCCGGGACCGATTGACGCCCTGGAGGTCTATGAACAGCTCTACGGGCAGGGCGTCCGTGTCTTCCACGTGGACGCCACCTGTTCGGAGGATATCTACCAGCCGGCCCTTCGAGCCTGGGTGTCCCCCGACCGGTTCGACTACTCGCCGCAGGAAGCCGGGTGGGAGGCCTTGGTCCGCCGCTGCCCCGACGCCCGATTCTGTTTCCGGCTCTATGTCGCTTCTCCCCCGTGGTGGGATGAGGCCTACCCCGAAGAGCTGCAGCGCTATCCGGGCGACCGCGCTGAGCATGCCTTCCTCTGGACGGCACGCCGCAGCATTCCCAGCCTGGCCTCCGAGCGATGGATGGAGGACGCGGAAGTGGCGCTTTGCCGCTTCCTCGCCTGGCTCGAATCCTCCGGCTGGTGCCGGTGCGTGTGGGGCCTCCACCTCTCCTATGGGATCACCTGGGAATGGGGCATCCTCGGCAGCGACGACTTCCCGGACTACTCCGAGCCCATGAGGAGAAGATTCCGGGCCTGGCTCGAGGAAACCTACAGGTCGGCCGACGCGCTCCAAAAAGCCTGGTCCCGGCCCGGCTTGACCTTCGAGGACGCCGGGATTCCGCGCCCCGTGGAGCGTCTTCTGGCCGATGGCGACTTCCGCGTCTTCCCCCGCGATCGGCCCGCCTACGACTTCCAGCGCTGCCTTTCCGATGCCAACGCCGACTACCTCCACCGGCTGGCCCGAGTCGCCCGAAAGCACGCTGGCGGCCGTTACGTCCTCGGAGCCTTCTACGGCTACACGCTCACCGCACGGGAACACTCGGTCTTCATGGGCCAGCACGGCTCGGGCGGCCTGCACGGAGGACACCACGCCCTGGGCCGGGTCCTCCGGTCCGGCCTGCTCGATTACCTCGCTTCTCCCTACGCCTACGGGGACCGCAATCTGGGACGCGGCCTCCTCATCCAGCATTACCCTCTGGGAAGCCTCCGGGCCCATGGCCTTCAAGGCTATGAGGAAAACGACCTCCGCAGCTTCACGAACCCGCCGCCCGCCGGACCGTCCCCTATCTCCCTGGGCCATACCGCCAGCCGCCAGGACTCCATCCTGCACCAGCAATGGGCGCTGGGGCAGGCCCTCGCCCGTGGGACGAGTTTCTGGTGGACGGACCTGCTCGACGCGGCGGCCCGGGCGCGGGGCGTTTCCAATTTCAGCGACCCCGGATTTCGAGCCGAGATGGGCCGGCTTCAGCGCCTTTTCAGTGAATTCGCACGCCCGAGCTTGACGCTCTCCGCCGCCCAGATCGCCCTCGTCCTCGACGAGGAAGCCATCGACGCCCTGGGACTGGAGAGCCGCCTCTTCCTCGATGAGGTCTACCACCAGCTCCCCCAGTGGGCCTGGGCCGCCGTGCCCTTCGACGTGTGGCTCGCCTCGGATGTCCAGGAGGTCAACATGCGAGCCTATCGCCTCATCTATGTCTTCGCACCCTATCTCACAGAAGCCCGGCGCACGGCCTTGCGCGGCGCCCTTTGCAATGCCGGCCGCACCGTCTGGTGGGGGCCGGCTTCAGGATGGCTGGGTGACGGAGGGCGTGACCCCCCGGGCTTTTCACGCCTGACGGGTTTCGAGTCGCCAGAGCACCCTCGTGTCCCTGCTCAGCCGGTCCGCCGGGAGATGCCGGACTGGACCTCTCTCTACGGTCCCTGCCGGGGCCTGACGGCGCTCGACCTGTCATCGCTGGCCGCGCGGGCCGGAGTGCACCTCTATGGTCCGCCACCCCTTCAAGTGATGGCCTCGAGCCGCTGCGTCGCCGTCCATGTGGGCGACCCGGGCGCATACACCCTCCGGCTGCCGCATCCGGGCCCTTGGGAAGAGGTCATGACTGGCCGACCGTTCCAGGGCGGCCCCTGGTGCTTCCGCCAACACGACGTAGCGATATTTGTACGCGAAGCGTAAGGAAGAGGGAAGGCAAGGCGTCGCATTCCTGTGGTCCGCGCCCCAGTGGGTCACCATCGCCCACTCTCCGCAGGTTCCCTCCGCAAGCAGGCGTTGTCTGTAGGCTGAATCCCGAACTTGTCCCTGTGGAATCAGTCCCTACGGGACCTGTCTCGTTGGGAGCGCGATTTACGAAGCTCGCGGACTCGCTTCGTTGTGACAGAGAGAAACAAGGGTCTGGGTGGCCGAGGTAGAGATTTACTTGTGAAGGTTTGCGCGTCGCGCGGAGGTGTTGGAGTCACGCCTGCCTGCCCTGTCTGCGTGCGTGCCGCACGCACAGGCAGGCGCGCGGCGGCGCAGACAGGCCTTGAGGCGTGGCGCTGCTCGGA
>JACPCR010000067.1 GCA_016179685.1 Planctomycetota bacterium
GCGAAAACTTCTGTCGTCCCTACGGGACTCTTGTGGTTGATGCGCTTTCCCTTCCCAGGGCTGCGTTCGCCTTCGCGGGGCTTCGGCGAACTTGTGCCCCGGGCTAATGTCGGACGTCCCTACGGGACTCACAGAAACAGGCCTCCGGTGACGATCACGAAGCAGTTATACGAGCACGGAAGAGCACCCGCACTGCCGTGCGCGTGCGCGAAACTGGGCCTTTGGCTCGGGTTCGCCGCAGCTTGCTGCCTGCCTGCCCGCGTCGTCACCGGGGACGGAGATGCGGAAACGCCGTGGCCGCTCCTGCCGCTCACGGCGGACGATGTGGATTTCGAGTCCTGCCTGGCGCTGGTGGACGGCCAGCCCGTATCCGGCGACGCCAAGGCTGGCATATTGGCGACGCTCGGTCTTCGCGGCGGCGAGCCCTGGTCGGCCGGCCGAGGCGGCCAGAAGTCACGCTACGATTACGTGCTGGCATTCAAGAGACCGGTGGGGGTCGGTTCGGTCCTCTGCGAGCATAACGGTGGGACGCTCAGATTCCTCGAAAAGGACGCGCCCTTCCCGCCCGACGTGTCGCGCGCGGAACTCTGGCACGAGGTGAGCCTGCCCTTCACTCAGTCCGGATGGCGGCTCGGCACGTTGCCCCCGGCCACCTCGACTCGCGCCTTCCTCTTCAGCGTCGAGAAGGGCTGGTGGGAGAAGTGGTCGTCGTTCTCCCTGCTGCGCCTGTTTTCCCCGAGGCTTCACAACATCGTCCCCGACGGGCTGGCGAACGGCGAAGCGGAATATATCTCCTACGCCGACCTGCGTCCGCCCATCTTCTACGTGGCGTCGAACATCACCCGCGGCTGGGGCACGTGGCAAAGCCACGGGCCCGACCAGGAACGCCGCATCCGAAGGCCGCCCGTGACCGATATCGATCCCACCTGGTTCGTGCTCTCGTGGGACGAGCCCCCAACGGTCTGCGGCCTGCTCCTCCGGAGCAATTTCAGGAAGTTCCACCTTTTCTCTTACCGCGGGCCCGATGGGGTCAATCCCGCCGTCGCACCCGACAGGGACTGGAAGGCCATGAAATACAGCGCCCGGGGGGACGGCCGCGCCCGCTGGCTGACCTTCGCGCCGGTCACGACACGCGGATTCAAGTTCCTCGGGGTTGATGCGGAGGGACCCTACGGGATGGTCGAAGGGCTGCACGCCTATGTGGACCTGAAAGGCGCGGCCGTGCCGCCCGGCCGTCCTGCGGGCAGCGATCCGGAATTCAAAATCCGGTTGACCCTTCCGGGCGACGGGCTGTTTTCCATGGCCATCGACGGGCCGGACGGACGCCGTGTCCGGAACGCGGTGTCCCGCGAGGACCGGAAAGGGGGTCCGTGCGAGCAGAGCTGGGACCTCAAGGACGAGGCTGGCCGGTTCGTCCAGCCGGCCACGTACCGGTGGAAGGCGGTCTGGCATCCGGGCCTGCGGCTTCGGTATGAGATGACGCCCTATCCCAACGTCGAGATGAATGCGCCGGAGAATGCGCCCTGGCTTCAGGGCGCCGCCGGTCCGGGCGGATGGCTCGCGGACCATTCGACGCCGAGCGCAGGCTGTGCCGCGGGCGATCGGGTCTTTTTCAGCGCCCCGTGCGCCGAGAGCGGCGTCGCTTTGATCGAATGCGATCTTCGGGGCCGGAAGCTTTGGGGTCACCACAACCTCATGCCATGGGTCGGCCCCTCGATTCTGGCCTCCGACGGCCAGGCTCTCTACGCCGCTCCGTGGACCTCCGCCAGCGGCACGGACATCGTCTGGCGCTTCACCCTGCCGGAAAAGAGGCTCGACACGCTGCTGCACGCCGGTCCGACGCCGACGCGTTTCCGCGGCATCCGCGGCCTGGCCGCACGCGGCGGCAAGCTCTTCCTCTCCATCCAGGCCGGCCAGCCCTCGATATTCGAGGACGCCGCTACGGCCAGTGACGCGGACCTCGACCATTGCGAGCCGCGCTACGGCGCCCCACGGCCCAGCCATAGGCCCGATAACCCGGACCCGCGGTCCGATTTCCTCCGCTTGTTCCGCCTGGCCGGAACGCCGCCGGGCTGCCATGGCCTGACGGAACTGGAAACCGTCCGGGAGAATGCCCCGAGGCAACATATCGTCCTGGCCTTCCAGAAGCCCGTCTCGATCGGAAGCCTCGTCTTCCCGCTGCCGGAAACGGAAGGGCTCTTCATGCACATCAGCGTGTTGAAGCCGCAGGCCAGGCTTCCACCGGCATCCAGCCGGGAGAGCGACTGGCAGCGAATCTGGAAAGGCGGAGGGAAAGGATGGACGGTCGTTCCCGCTCCCGAGAAGACCCAGACTCGTGCCATCCGGCTGAGCTTCGATCACGGCCTGGACGAGCTGGAGGAGGTTTCGGCGGAGGAGAAGGAGGAAAAGGAAGGGGAAGGCGGACTCGATGTCCCGGCGAAGGAATCCCTGGAATTTGCCACGAGCCAGGAGGCCTGGAAAGCCCGGCTGGAAGGCATGAGGATTCTGCGAGGGCGCTTCGCCAACCTCTTTCCATCGTGCAGGGTCAGGGTCGACTCCGGGACCCTCACGCCGGAGGGCGAATGGGATGCGCAGCGCGACAAGCCGCTCACCACGGCCGATCCAGGCATCTACCTGATGGAGTGGGATGCTCCGCAGTCGATTGCGGGACTGGCGATCAAGGAAATCGACGGCCGCACCACGGAGATTGACGCGTGGGTGGGAGCCGGCGACCCGGTCCTGAAAGGCGATGCGGGCTGGGAAAAGGTCTCTACCTATGAACAGCCCCTGCGCTATTACTACCAGCCGGATGCGAACCACAACAGCTCGGCCCGTTACCTGGACGGCATGGTCGATTTTGGACGCGAGGTCAGGACTCGCGCCCTGCGGCTGCGCGTCGTGCAGCAGTGGCTGTGGAAGGAGGAGGACCGGGCGGGCTGCGTGGGCGTGCGCCGGGACCGCGGCGGCGAAACGCTCGATCCGGCGCGTTGCCGCGTCTACGGCGTCGCGGCGCTGCAACACCTCGGCGGCGGCGCTGCCGCCGACCCCCTCACGACGGACCGCCTGGAAGTGTACGACATCGAGAGCCGGAAGATCGTTCAGGAAATTCCCATGGATCGGCCGGGCAACCTGGCCTTCAGCCCCGACGGCGTGCTCTGGGCCGCTTCCAGCGGGAAAATCGTCCGGGTGGACCTCGACGCCGGGTCGCCCACGCCTCTGGCCATCGACGTGAGGCAGCCGGGGGACTTCGCTTTCGACAGCAGCGGCAACCTGTTCCTCTTCGATGGCGCGCCGGACCAGCGCCTCATCAAGGTCTACCACCCCTCCGGCACCCTGATCCGGAACATCGGCACGCCGGGCGGACGCGCCGTGGGCGCCCACGACCCCACCCGGTTCGGCTCGGTCTGCGACGTGACCCTGGATGCCCAGAACCAGCTCTGGGTGGTCGAAAACGACTGGTTTCCCAAGCGCATCACCCTCTGGACCGCAGAGGGAAAGCTCCGGGCCGAGTTCTTCGGCAATACCGGCTACGGAGGCGGCGGATGCCTCAACCCATACGACAAGTCGAGCCTGTTCTACGGCCCGCTCGAGTTCGCACTCGACTGGAACACCGGCGACACCCGCCTGAAAAATATCACCTGGATGGGTAATTCCCCTGCCGGAGAGGTCCCTATCAGACTCCGTGACCGACTCTATTTCGTCACTCGCCCGCTCTTCTTGAGCCAGGCCGTGGGCGTCGTTTACCTCTATCAGAAGGATCGCCTGCAGCGCGTTGCCGCAGTCGGCCGGGCCGGAAACTTCGAGCCGCTTCGCACCTCGTCTATCCTCGAGAAGCTGGGCAGGACGCCCCTCGGAAACGCGGCCTTCGCCTGGTCGGACCGGAATGGCGACGAGAATCCCCAGCCTGGCGAAGTTGAATTCTTCGAGTCAGGCCGGCGCGACGGCGCCGTCAGTCGATTTGAGGATTCACTATCCATTGATTCAGGCGCATATCGCTACGAGGTGAAAGAGATTCTTGTGTCCGGTGTGCCGATTTATGAGCGTATAAAGAAATCTTTCTCCGACGGCGCAATGAAATTGTCAAATGGACGATTTTTTGTAATAGGAAATGAGCACCAGATGGCCGAACTGGATGCCGGCGGCAATCCAATCTGGACGCATCCGACGGAGGGCTGGGGTGTGCACGCTCTCTATTCCGCACGTCCCTGGTTTTCTGGCCAGACGGTAGCGCAGTTTGGCATTGTGGGGCACGAGACAGCGGCCGCGGGCGACCTGGGCGAGTTTCTGGTCACCCACGGCAACAGCGGGGTGTGGCACATCTGGACGGCGGACGGACTTCTGGCGGGTCGTATTTTTCGGGACATGCGCGGGCCCGGGGCTCGGCCGTGGAGCATGGCCGAGCATGCGAGGGGAATGGATTTGAGCGATGTCACGGCCGGGCAAGAGCACTTCAACGGATACTTCTGCCGCACCCGCGAGGACAACCGGTATTATGTCGTGGCCGGGCACAACCACGCCAGCGTTGTGGAGGTCGAGGGCCTGGACCAGTTCAGGCGCCTGGGGGACGAGCTGAAGGTGTCGGCGCAGGACGTCCAGTCGGCCATCGAATGGGATCGGAAGAAACAAGCGCGGAAGATTTACGAGACGGCGAAGCTCATCGAATGCCGGCCGGTCCGAAACTCCATCACGCTTGACGGGAGCGGCAGCGAATGGGACTTCGAGAGCGCGCGGCTTGCTGGCCGTGATGTTTCCCTGGCACTGGCGTACGACAATGACGCCCTTTACCTCTGTTTCGAGGTCTCCGGCTGCGGCCCCCTGCGCAATGCGGGCAACGACTGGAGAAGGCTATTCAAGACCGGCGCAGCCGTAGACTTGCAGATTGGCGTCGATCCGGGTGCGCCGGCGGCGCGCACGGACCCCGCGCCGGGCGACGTGCGTCTCCTCATGACGCTGATGGGGGACCGGCCGACCGCTGTCCTGTATCAGCCGGTCTATCCCCGAGCGAAACCGGAGGATTCCTGGGAAGCGCGCACTCTGGTGTTTCAGGCGAAATTCGACCGCGTGGTCTTGACGCCGGAAGTTCGGCTCGCCGCGAGGGGCCATGAGCACGGCTATACGTTGGAAGCGGCGATTCCTCTCGGGGTCCTCGGCCTCACTCCTCGGCCCGATCTGACCCTCAAGATGGACTGGGGCATTCTGGTGAGCGGTCCGGACGGAACGGAAGTTCTTCAGCGCCTCTACTGGTCGAATCCCCAGACGAGCATTGTGTCCGACGAGGCCGCGGAAGCGACGCTGCATCCAGAGCTTTGGGGCACGGTGAAATTCCGCGGCCGGAGCGACAAGGAAGCCGCGCCGGAGTTGGACCTGCAGAAAAAGACGGAGACCGGAGATGCTTCCGACGAGGTCGAGGACGTGGAGATGGAAGAGGGAGAGTAAGGAGGCTCACGCGATGCCACAGTTGGCATTCTTTTTGACATCTTCCTCCCTGTCGGAATTTGCAGGAAGTGGCGAGACAGCGTGATGGGTTTCGCTCTTGAACGAGCCCGATCTGTATATCTGCCCCAGCACGCTGGACGATAACGACGTGGGCGGACGTTTGGGGCGAAAGTTCACGCCCATGTCGCCGACGGATGTGTCCTGTGCCGGTCGGAACGGTATCCGGGGTGCCTTTAGAGTGGACAAGATGCCCACGTCAACCGTCATGCTGTCGGACGACAACGACGACGCGGAGAACCATGACGACGGCATCAACGTGCTCTTCTTCGACGGTCACGTGGACTTCACCTCGCAGGTGAGGTCGTCTGACGTGGGCCGGAACAAGCCGGTGGACATGATTCGTAACTAACCGAAATTCAGGCCCGACACCCGGCGAACGTAGGCGAAGCCCTTCCGGGTTTCGCCGAAGCGCTGACGCGCTTCGCTACGAAAACTCGTGAAGTGCTGAATCATCATCGATGATGAAATCGGGCGGGCCCACCTCCCCGAACTTATTGAGAAGTTGCCTCGATATTCCATAAGTGACTAATTCACAAATGGTTAAATCGGGATGACTCTTGAATTTCGCCTCCCTCCCGCAGGGATCCCGATGCAAAGCGGGACCCCTGCGGGGGTCCGGTTAGTACACGTGTAAGGAAGTGCGGGTGCAATTCCTTACACGTGTACTAACCGGATGGCCTGATGACTGCGGAGGTTCTTGCGCGAGGCGCGGCCATGACCATTGTGAACCCAATCCCGGGCCAGGAGAGCCGAAACAGCGACTTTCTGCTCGAGAACGGTTCGGCAATCAAGATGAGCAATCTGGACACGCTGTCCTGCAAACTCGGCCAGGTTCTGGCGTCAATGCCGGGGACGGCTTCAGCGAGCGGTGTACGGCGGAGTCAAAGAATCTGAGACATGAGTACCATTCCAGCCTCAACGATTCCGAGAGGTACCAACTACAAACTCAAGTCGCGACTGGTGTGAATTTTGCTTCTCTAGCGGTAAGATTTTTAGACCCAATCTTATATAACCTGCCATTCCTTAAGTGGTTAAATTGAAACCTCGCTTCGGCTTCGCCTTGCTTTCGGCACGTACGCCTCCCCGGACGCTGATTGAGGGTTTCCCACGCCGCCAACATCGCCTGCCTAGGCTGGACATGGTGCGCAGGATATGCGGCATGCTCGCGAGATGCCCCGGTGGGCGCATCGGTCTAGGCTGGCCTCATGTTCTTCTCATCCTTCTCTTGCCCGGAGGAATCGGCGCAGAGGAGTGGTATCCTCCTTTCCTGGCGAGGACCATGGCTGAGATACCTCCGTCTACTGTGATAGGCGGTGGCCTCGTGTGCAGCGCCGAGGGCGGCAGCCTCGCTTTTCCCGTCTGTAGCGGCAACCGATGGGCGGTCCAGATCAACGATGACCGTGGCCGCTGGTTCGACCAGGTGGGCCCGCCTTTCATCACTCCTGATGGGTCCGCCATCCTCTACACGGCCAGAGAGGGCGGCCGGGAATTCCTGCTCCGGAATCATATCCGCCTCGAGGCCCACCTCGATGCTAAGCCCGATGAAAGTCTGGCCTTCGAGAGGATTGACCGCTTTGCGGCGGGTCCGGATTCGAGGGTCGCCTACGTCGCATCTCGAGGCGAAACGACTGACCTCGTCATCGACCGGACCGCCTACCCCCTGGGTGCTTCGGAACGGGTCAAGGACCTCTGGTTCGACCCTGTGACAGGGGCGGTGGTGTGCCTGACGGAAGATTCGAAGGCGCTTCCGCACATTTACCTGGAAGGCCGTGAGGACACCAACTACCAGAAGATCGGCGCGGAGGGCCGGGTGATCATGGCCGCCAACCGGGCGGGGAAGGCCGTTTATGTCGTCCGGGCCGGGCCGGGAGAGTCCGATTTTGTCCTTGCTGACGGGGTCAAGCAGGAATGGGACAGCGTCCGGCCCGTGGAGGGCAGCGAGTCATCGCTGGTCTATGGCGGCCGCCGAGGAAACGAGGTGTTTCGCTGCGCGGTGGACCTGGCGGCCCTCGGCAGCGAGGAGACGCGGCTGCTGGAGCTTCCCGAAGGCAGCGAGCAATGGACCCTGGACCGTAGCGGCCTCAACGTGGCTTACCTGGCCAACGAGGACGGGAAGAACCGCCTGGTCATTCAGGGGCCGGACTTTGACGTTCGGGACCCCGGATTCGATCTCGTCGAGATGGAATCCGTGATCCTTTCTCCGGATACCCGGACTTATGCCTACCGCGCCCTGGACGGGAACGAGCTCGTCGTGGTCAAGGGCAAGAGGGGCAAGCCCTGGGATCACGTCTCCCAGATTCAGATCAGCCCCGCTGGGATCGCGGCCTACAAGGCCGAGCGAGGCGCTTCGAAGTTTGTGGTAGCGGACGGCAAGGTGGGTCCGGCCTTCGAGGAGATCACCGACCTCGGATTCGCCCCGGATTTCCGGACGGTTTATTACAAGGGCGTCCGCCGGGACAAGACCTTTCTGGTCGTCGGGGACCAGGCGACCACGAAAAGAGGCTTCGACGAGGTGAAGCTTCCGGGCTTCTCGAACGATGCGAAGGTCTGGGCCACCCGCGTGCGCGAGGGCGACTCCTGGCTCGTCGTGGTCAACGGGAAGCGGGGAGAGCTTTTTCCCGGGGTCGAGCCTCCCATGGTGAGCCCCGGCGGCGGCCTCGTGGCCTACGCGGCTCATACCCCCTCCGGCGACGTCCTCGTCCTCAACGAAAGGAAACGGGAGGCCGGCGACTGGATTTTCACCTTCCCCTGGTTCAGCCCCGACGAGGACAAGCTGGCGGTGGGCGTCCTCCAGGGATGCCGGTTTTCCTGGAAAGTTGTGGAGGAGGCCAACCCATGAATGGCCGGAGGTACGCGTTCGCATTCCTCAGATCGGCCCTCTTCGGACTCGTTTTCTGCATCCCTCAGGCCGCAGGGCAGTCTTTGGGCGAGGCGGACGAGGAATTCGTGGGCGGGCGCTACATCCGGTACGCCCGACACCGGCTGACCGAGGGGGAGCTGAGGATCAGCGTCATGGCCTCGGCCCCCGACGGCAGCGTGCTGGACCTTCAGGTTCGGATCAAGCATCTTCGGCCCGTGCCCGCGGACCCGGGGATGCTCGAAAAGCTGGGCTTCGCCACCACCGGCGTTCAGGCCCAGGTCCGCGTCACGGGCCGCGGCATCCCGAAGCCCGAGGTTCAGTCGGACCAGGCATCGTTCACGGATGAGAGGACCGGGTTGTCCCGGGTTGAAATCCCCTGGTCCACCGAGCTGGTGGGCGAGGCGGTCGTGGAGGAAGACGGCGTCGCGGTCACCGGGGAAAAGGCGGACCCCTGGACCGGGTCCGTGACGCTGTGGGTATCGATAACGGAACCTCAGGGCACGGCGCATCCGCCCCTGATGATACCGCTTCCCCTGCGGAACGTTCGGCGCGCCACGTGCGAAGAGGGCCTGCGAAGCCATCCCCAGGCCGAGGCGATCGGCCGGCAGCTTCAGGCCCTTCAGTCCCTGATCCTGGAGCAGCAGCAGAAGATCAGGAAGGCGCACGCCCTCAAGGACGATTTGGACGAATCTCTCCGGATAGCCGAAAGCTACCTGGACAATGCGACGTATTTCCTCAACGCGTCCGACAAGGCGGCGCAGGAGTTCGAGAAGGCTTTCGAGAAAGCGGAGACGGCGGAGGATATCCTGGGCCTGCTTCAACTCGGCATGAGCCTCGGAAAGGCCGGCTGGAAAATCCTCAAAAATCCGAAATTTCAGCAGAAGATGAACCGTGCGCTGGCGGGAAGCCCCAAGGACCTCATGCACTTCAAACGGGCGCTTTCGACCCGGGGCGGCGACCTGCCGAGGGAGCTTCTGGAAAAGGCGGCCGCGGTGGACGACAAGAGGATCGAGGCCGTGGCCGAGGCCATGAAGGAGATGCAGCTCCTGCCGGACAAGGACATCAAGTTCATCGGGAGCGCCCAGGAAAGGATGAACCAGTTCCTGGGCCGAGGCGGTCCCCCGAAGAAATGGAACGGCCTGGAATCCGATATCGACGTCGAGTTTGTCGGAAGGAACGCCGAACGGGCGGAAGATTTCAAAAGGCTCGTGGCCGACAAGATGAACCAGAAGCTTCTGGACCTGAAGATGAAAGGCATCGACGACGTAGGGGACCTGAGCATCAACACCTTTGCGGGCAACCTCAGCCAATTCAACATCCTGGAAAGGGAGGGGATGACGGCCTGGGTTCACGGGGTGAAGCGTCCCGCCTACCTGGCCAGCAAGGACGCCTACCGGACCTACGGCGGCCAGCGGCTCGCCGCCTACTATGGTGCGGCGAAGGACGTCAAGGATTCCGTGCGCCTGGACGCCGTGGACGGGTACGAGATCACCCGCGAGATGGCTGCCCGGGCTGAAACGATCTGGAAGACCAAGAACCGTCTCGACAAGAAGGTCTTCAAGGACGTCCGCAAGCACTACGAGCGCGCCCTCCTGGGGATGGAGCTTCGCAACGGAAGCACGAAACCCATCAGCGAAATCATGGTCCGCATCAACAACAATCCGCTGATCCGGGAGGCCGATCGGGTCGTCGCCGCCGGGACGGCGGACCGGAAGCTCGCCGATCGCATGATGGAAGCGGTGCGGGGACTGGACCGCACCCTGGGCGAGACGCCGCCCATGCCGCAGAATCGGAGGGCCGTCTTCGACTATGGAAAGAAGATTCTCGACATCGAGAAAACCGGCGCGCCGGGCCTCCTCTATTCCCCGCTC
Organism: Planctomycetota bacterium; assembly: GCA_016179685.1. GTDB lineage: Bacteria > Planctomycetota > PUPC01 > JACPCR01 > JACPCR01 > JACPCR01. The sequence continues at coordinate 10,228 of JACPCR010000067.1, forward strand.
CAGCGATACCAGGTCCGCCGCGCCCTCGACGAGGCCAACCGGCTCTGGGCCGAGGAGCTTCAACTGCCCTCCTGGACCGATTACTCCCTTGCTCAGGAGGTTGCCGCCGAGGCCGGGCTCGGCCTGGGCGGACTCCTCAAGTGGGCGGGCAATCCGATCACCTCGGGCCTCAAGGAGGCCGCCTGGTACTGGATGGAGCCCGGCGAGGCCGACCTCAAGGACTCGCGTCGTGAAATCGACAGCGCCATGAATGCCCTTCTCGGCGCCGAAAAAAGATGGAAAATCCTTGTCGAGACCGTGGAACAGCTTCAGCTCGACCAGGACCTCCGGAATGAATGGGATCGCCGGATTCAAGAAGGCGTCGAAGGCATTCCAGCCGAGGCCCGCGATTGTTTCGAATTGATCCTGAATGCGCAGATGCAACAGATGCAGGAGGATTTCCAGGACCTCGTCACCGCCGTCGATCGGATGAAACAGTTGCGGGAACGCTTTACCCGGAATGAGATGCTCGCCGAGCTGGACAACCGGCCGGAGTTGAACCGCCTCATCGGTGAATGCAACGGGCAGCTCGAGCGGCTCGAGAGGGAACAGGACAAGAACAGAAAAATCTATGGCGAGTACCAGGCCGCTCGCTCCTACGGTTTCAGGAACTTCGATCGGAAGACCCTGGAGGTAGTGGCGGATTACGAGAGAATCCAGGCCGCGCTTGACGAGACCGCTGGAAAGAGAGCGGCGGCCAAGGCCGGTTTGTCCGCCTATGCACGGCTGGAGAAAATCCTTCCGGCGGGCCTTCGGTTCGACGATCTGGCCATCGCTTTGCAGAACCGGAAGGTGGAAAACGAACTGGGTACCCTCTCGGGCAGGGCCCTCATGGGATACGCGGTCACCATCAAGAACTTGCTCCATGGCCTGCGGGCCGGCCAGCTTCGTGTGGCGATGTCGCCGGAGGCCTTGGAAGGGGCCTGAGGAGGCTCCCGCAATCGTGTCATCTCAATAAGTTCGGGAAGGACGATCCGGTTAAGTCCGTGAGGTATGAAGTTTTGGGAACAGTGCAGCCATGTCACAGCTTTGTGGGACGCTCGGGCTGAGCCCCAACGTTGACAAACGGCGTCCAGAGGCCAGAATGGCGCTGACTGGACGTGCCTTTCGCTCGTCGTGGCCCATTTCCTATACGCTGACCTCTGCCCATAGTTGACACCGTGGGTTTGACAGCCGCGCTTCAGCCCGGCCAAAAAGAAAGCAAACCCACGGTATGACCTGTGCCCAAGTGACAGCCCAGATGGGTCCACGCGGGAGTGGCCTGCAACTCATCCGGTTCGTGATCAACACCCTGCGGCAGGCACCATTCCCCGCCTGGCCGGTTTGCGAAGTTCACCCGCCTCAAGACTATCGACTATGGACCTGGAACTGAAGGATCAAGTGGTTTGGATCACGGGTGGGGCGAGCGGAATCGGGAAGGCCTGCGGGCGTCTCTTCGCCCGGGAAGGGGCGCGCGTGGCGCTGACGGACCTGGAATCGGAGCGGTTGCGGACGGCCGTGTCGGAGCTGTCCGGCCTGCCAGGCCCCGTGGAAGCCTTTGCTGCGGACATCACGAACGCCGGAGTGGTCCGGGCCGTGGTGCAGGCGCTGGTGGCACGATGGGGCCGGCTGGACGCGCTGGTCAACAGCGCGGGAATTTACCGCGAGCTCCCAGCGGATCAGATTCCTCTTGAACAGTGGAATCAAGTCCTGCTGGTCAATCTGGGTGGCACGTTTCTCTGCTGCCAGGCCGCGCTGGAAATCATGAAGGCGAGGGGCCGGGGCTCGATTGTGAACCTGTCGTCCGTCGCGGGAGAGGTCGGCGGCATCGTCGCCGGGGCGGACTATGCGGCATCCAAGGCGGGGGTCATCTGCCTGACGAAGTCGCTGGCCAAGGCGGCGGGCCGGTACGGCGTCCGAGTGAACACCATCTGCCCCGGCATCATTGACACGCCGATGACGGCCCCCTGGCCGGCGGACCGCAAGGAGGACCTGGCGCACAAGACGCCGCTGGGCCGGCTGGGCACGCCGGAAGAGGTGGCCGGCGTCGCTCTGTTCCTCTGCTCCCGGCTCGCCAGCTTCGTCCACGGGGCCCGGCTCGACGTGAACGGCGGCATCTACATGTCGTAGCAGACGAGTTCGCAAGTGCATCCGCACTTGCGAACTCGTCTGCTAGAAGGAACGTGCACCGCGAAAGCCACCGAATTCCGACTTGAAATCGGGAGGCGCAGAGCTGCGGACAAAGAGTCGCAGGTTGTCCACGTAGCCGGGGAGGCGACGCCGGAGCTCGCGCTGGAACTTGGAGTCGCCGCTTGCCGAAGGGACCGCTTCTCCGGCATTCCGGGCCGAATGGGATTCCTTTCCCGGCGCGTCCACGATGCTCGTCGCGGCGTTCCAGCCTGCGCCGCGCACGCAACGCCTCTGTCCCGTCTCGGGACCCCGCGGATTCTGGACGGAAACCTGACGATGACCACGCGGATCAAAGTCGTCCGAACACCACTGCCACACGCCGGTAAAGAGCGTGCGGACCCCGAACGGGCTGACGTCCGCGGGAACGAGTCCCGGGGTCAATTTTCCAGCGACGTCGGCCAGGCTGGGAATCTTCTCGTCCGCCGGCTCGTCGCCCCAGGGAAAGAGGCGTCCGTCTGTTCCCCGGGCGGCCTTCTCCCACTCCGCCTCCGTCGGAAGGCGCTTGCCGGCCCAGGCACAGTAAGCGGACGCGTCCTCCCAGCTCACCAGGACCATGGGATGCTCGTCCGTCGGGGCCGTCTTCGCCACGTCGGACCAAGAAGGCGGCGGATGACCCGTGGCCTGGCAGAAACGCTTGTACTGGCCGACGGATACCGGAAGCTTGTCGATGAAAAACTCATCCAGCACCACGGTCCGCCGGGGCCGGGCAAAGTCCTGGCCGAAATCAGAGCCCATGATAAAGGGCCCCTCCGGTATGCGGACCAGGATCAAGCCGTCGGCCTCATTGAAGTACTCTTCGTAACCCTCGGCGTTCTTGCCCACGAGGGTCAGCGGCCTGGGCAGGTTGCGCCGAAGAGACAGGTTCTCGACGACTTGGGGCATGAAGGCGAACAGTCTGCGACCCACGTAGACGCCGTTGAGCGCCTCGTAATAGATGCCCTCCCATGACGCGGGAACACCGTGGAGAATGCTGGCCACCCGGCCCTGGATGCGTTCCTTCTCGGGCCACTTGAGAACGGTAACGATGTCGTTGACGCGAATTTCTTCTACGGCCATTGGCTTGCGATGACTCCGGGTACGGGCAGGGGCTAGCCACATTATTTTAGCGGGCCGGACCGTGCTTTCAACCCGCCTCTTTTTTTAAAAAAATAAAGCTTGACAGACCCGGGACAACCTTCTATACCAGCGGGCGTGGAGGCATCGGAAATCTCTGGACCGTTCAAAGGTAGGAGGGGCTATGGCAACGGTCACAAAGAAAGAGTTGGTGATGCAGATTTCGAAAAGAACTCAGTCTAACGTAGCTGAGGTGCAAGATGTCATCCATGCCCTTTTCGAGGTCGTTAATCAGCATCTGGGGCAGGGCAACCGCATCGAGTTGAGGGATTTCGGCGTGTTCGACTTCAAGCGCAGAGCGGCGCGAACGGGTCACAATCCCCGTACGCTCGAAAAGGTCCAAGTGAAAGAAAAGGTGGTGGTCACCTTCAGAATGGGGAAGAAGATGAAGGAGGCCATCGGCCCTCTCGCCTCCAAGGATGGTTCGGCGACTCCCCCGGGGAGCGCTCGTCCTGGCCCCTCGGCCGCTCCCTCCGGAAAGCGCTGATCCGCTTTTGCTGAAGCCGTCACTCCAGTTTGGGTTGCGGCCAATGGCTGCGGCACACGAGTGTGCCAGCAGGCCGCAGCCGCCCCTCAGTTGGACCCCGCATGCCTCAGATAGCGCTGGGCCATGTAATTCAGGAAAAGCTTGACGATCTCGAAGCCCGATGAAAGCTGGGTGAAGACCGTGTCCAGCTCGCTCCGCCGCGATAAGGGATGATCGCTCGCGAGGCCATAATAGGTCTTGCCGAAGTCGATGTAGTAGTTTTCGTCCACCGGCCGGCCCAGCACCTTGTACCGGTGCTCAATGAACTCCGGAAAGAGACCCGTCAGGAACAGGGTGTAGTTCCCGATGTGACAATAAATCCAGAAACGCCGTACCGGGTCCGATTCCTGGCAGTGCTGAACCAGGTCGACCAGGTAATAGTGCAATTGCTCGTCCCCGTCAGCCACCTGGAACATCCGCGGGCTGCGCGAAAACGCCGAAATCATGTTCGCCAGGTAGCTCACCAACTGCCGATCCCCGAGGAGCCTCCGCATCCGATCCTCATTCCACGGAATCGTAGGACTCCGCCGGTTCGCCGATTCCACCGCCGATCCCAGCAACTCGGGCCGCTCTTCCAAGTCCCGGAAAGTCCGCCGCAGAAGCAAGGTGAAAAAAAGATAGGGCGAGATGTTGTGAACCGCCGTCCGCTGGTCCATCAACGTCTGAAATACCCGGTCGCTTTCCACGAACATCCCGATGATGTCCACGTCCCCGAGCACCAGCTCTCGGATACGCTCATAATCCGTCCGCTGGTCGGCAAAGGCCTTCACCAGGAACAGCAAGTCCCGCTCGGGAAGGCTTTCCAGGCTGTGCCGTTTGAGCTCCTCGATGGGTGTGGCCATGGTCGTTCACCCCTTCTTCCGAGTCAGGCCCCGACTTGAAGAAGAATAAACCTGCTGTGTCTTGAAGGCAAACGAAGTCAGCGGTAGCGCGCGTATCTTCGACGCTCCACGGGCGCAAAACGATTATACCACATATTGGGCTTTGAATGGAAAGGCTATGCAGCGGATTGAGGATTTGCTATCACCACCGAGCAGGCTACACCATCCGCTGACAGTGAGTTGATCAGAATCGAACGAGGAAATGGCCGACTGGCCGGACCGGGCGGCTCCGATGCCAGCCATCGCGCCAGGAAACCGGGCGCAGAGGCCGGAAGACGGCCATGGGTGAGGATGAGAACGGCTGCGGCCAAGGACAGGGGCCCGCCGGCCCCCATGGTTTCGCCCATCAGGGCCTTCAGGGCGTAGACCGGTGGCCGAGTGGGGGGGCCCTTCAGCGAAAGCAACCTGTTCAAAGCGTCTGCCTCCGCCTGGTCCTGGGCGCGTTCCCCATTCGCCGAAGCAAAGATGAGCCCCAGCTCGCTGGGTCCAATCCCGGCCTCAGCCAGGGCGCAGCGCATGGCCTCGAGACATGCTTCTGATGGATCGTGCGATCGGGCGAGCCCGCTGCCAGCCAGGACGGCCCGCACACCCGGTGCAGCCGTGGTGGCCGGCTCGAGCGCCAGCACCGCGGCCCCCTCGCCGAGAAGAAAGCCGGTAGAAGAGGCATCGAAGGGCCTGGAAGCGTCGGCCAGCCGGCCCTGATGGCGGTAGCCCTGCAGGACGAAGGGAGAGAGGGCATCCGCTCCGCCCGCGAGAAGGAATCGGCAGCGGCCCAGACGAATCTGGTCCGCGCCATAGGACACGGCCTGCAGGCCGCACGCGTGCCCGCCGGAAAAGCAGGCGTTGAAGCCGCGCAGGCTGTATTCGATGGATGCCAGGCTGTTGGGCGCGTTGGCATACGCATGTGTGAAAACGAGAGGCGGAACCAGCCTGGGCCCCGCCTGCACGTATTTCTCCGCATAAATCCCCATCGAAGTCATGCAGCCCCAGGAGGTCCCCAAGGCCAGCCCGCCCTCCGCCTCCTGCTCCGGGCCCGGCTTCCAGCCCGCGTCCCTCCGTGCCATCGCACAGGCCGCCAAGGCCAACGCCGAAGCCCGGTCAATGTACGCCTTGACCGTCTCAATGTGCTCCTCGAGACGAAAGTCCTTCACCTCCGACACCATGGCCGTCCCCGCGTCAGGGAAAAGGGTGAGGGGGCCCGACGCGCCCAGACCCTCCCATAAGCTCCGGGCGAAAGCCTCGGCGCCCGTGCCCACGGGGCTGACGACACCAACGCCGGTTATGCCTACGGACCGCAGGCTCAAGCTCATGTTCATAGTAAATCGGCGTGAGATGAAGAGAAATATTCGGTCAACCGGTGGGGCCCAATTTTCGAGATTTCGCTGTCGACGTCGTGGACGAGCACGGGAAAGGAGCCTGCCCGTTTGAAATCGCCGTTCGGCGGCTTAACTCCCGGTCACCCCTCCCCGTGCGTCTCTACCCACTCCGAGCCGTCCTCCCACACCTCTTTCTTCCAAACGGGGACGATCTCCTTGATGCGGTCGATAGCGTACCGGCAGGCTTCGAAGGCCTGTTGCCGGTGGGGGCAGGAGACGGCGATGGCGATGCTGGCCTCGCCGACGCGGATGGGACCGAAGCGGTGGACCATGCTGACCTGATCCGCCGGCCAGCGCGTGAGTATCTCCTGCCGCACCTGCTCGAGCTGCTTCAAGGCCATTTCCGGATACGCCTCGTACTCGAGCAGGATGAGCCTCTTCCCCTCCCGGTCCTGCCGGGCCGTGCCCAGGAACGTCACCACCGCGCCAGAAGTCTCCGCATAGGCGCTCCGGGTCACCGCTTCGATGTCGATCGGATGCCGGGTGACTTCGATCATCGGATGCCTCCGCTGACAGGCGGGATCAATGCCACCTCGTCGCCTTCCTTCAAGGGACCGGATTCCCGGACGTACTCGTGGTTGACCGCGACTCGAATCTGGCGTCGAAGCCGGGCCAGGCGCGGGAACTCCTCGCAAAGCACGTCGAGAAGCGCACGGACGTCCGCCCCTTCCGGCAGGCCGATCCGGCGTTCCCTCTGACCCGCCGCGTCGGCGGCCGATGCGAAAAACTTGACATGGACGTTCACCGGATGACTCCCCGTATTTGCGGACGGAAGTGTTCCCGCACTTCCGTGCACAGGGCCATTCATTCAAGACCAACTGGCGCGGAGATGCAAGTCAGTCCGCGGGTCAGCCGGTGGCCGAAGACCATCGCACGATATGACGTGGGGATATCGTTGCCCCTTCCTGGAGCGGAATCCTCGCTTTCACGCCATGCCCGACAAGGCCAAGAGAGAGCGCAAGTCCGTGTCGCCCGCCGACTTCCGCAACTCCAGGGGTGTCTGATCCATTTCTTAATGAAGCGCTGCCTTAAACCCTTGAACCAACCCGTGTGGTGCGAACGACCAGAACCGAAATAAGAGACGGCAAGCGTTCCGCTAAGAGGCCTGCCGGCGGGAGGCAGCACTTTCCTCTGGCACACGCGCACGGAGGTGCACCCGCACTTCCATGCGCGTGTGTGCGTGTGCACGTGTGCGAGAACGGACTTGATCGGCGATGGCGCATCCTTAGAATCATGATAAGGGAAAGCCACAGGAGGCTGTCCACCAACTCATATTCGAGTCTTGAAGGAGTAAACCATGCAGAGAACAATGAGGGGACGATGGGGTGCGGGTCTCTTGGTTTTCGCCCTGGGCGCGGTCACCGCGTCGGCCGAGGAGCCTGCGGCAGAGCCGAAGGCGCAGGACCCGGTAGAATCGCTGCATCGGGATGTCCGAGAGCTGCAAGGAAAAATGGCGGAAAAGCAGAAGCAACACATGCAGGACCCCGAGATCAAGGAACTGCAAGCGGCCATCGAGAAGAAGGCTGGCGAGGTCGAAGCCGCCCGGGATGCCCTTAGGGCCAAGATCGGCGAGAAGGACCCCGAGGCGAAGGCCTTGCTGGAGCAACGGGGCACGTTGACGCACCAGATGGCGGAGGCTCGCGAGCAGTTGAAGAAGCTGCAGGAGCAGACGAAGCAGCTCGAGAAGGCGCTGCCCGAGTTGACGCAGAAACTGGCGGCGCGGGAACGCGCTCACCAGAAGGACCCTGACCTCAAAGAGCAGATGGACGCCATCAAGGCCCGGGAGCAGGAGCTGGACCAGGCCCGGAAGGCGCCGATGGCGAAGATGATGGAAAAGGATGCGGACTTCAAGGCTCTCATGGAAAAGAGAGACGGCTTGCAGAAACAGATTCAGGATATCCGGGCCTCCCGCAAGCCCGCGCAGCCCGAGGGAAAAAAGAACCGTGAGAAGGGCACGGCCGGCGGAGCGGCCGGGGGGAATCCGCCTGCCGCGCCGTGACCGCGCCGTGATCGCACTTGTCTTGGTTTCGACCAGCGAATACATCTCGTAGGCCGGCCCGAGAAGCCGGGAAGGACACCAGGGGCGACGCGTTGAGCCTGCTCCTCCTGAGCCTCCTGGCCCTGGGGATGCTGGCCGCCGTCCTCCTCATGGTAGAGGCTGCCCGGGAGGAAGAACCCGGGCGAGCCCGGCAACTCTTCATCCCTGCCCACCTGTTCGGATGCGGCTTCTTCCTCGCCGCCCTCGCGACGGTGCGACGGCAGCCGGATGATCCCCGGCATCTCGGACTCATCCTCGCCGCGGGGCTGCTCTATCGCGTGATCCTCCTGCCGACGACCCCGATCCTGGAGGACGATTACTTCCGCTACCTCTGGGATGGGAAGGTCCTCGCCCATGGCATGAACCCGTATGAGTTCGCCCCGGCCGAGGTCCTCGAGTTCCAAGCGGGCCGGGACGACTCCTCGGCCAAGGAGTATGACCCGGAGCGGGCCGGTGGGCTGGCAGCCCGTGCGGCTCTCCTCATGCGGGGCGACTCGCCAGCAGACGACTTCGGGCCGATTCTCCGCCGAGTCAATTACCCGAAAGTGCCCACCGTTTATCCTCCGATGGCCCAGGCGCTTTTCGCCCTCGCTTACTGGATGCGGCCCGGCAGCCTCCTCGCTCTCAAGTCCCTCGTGGTGCTGTTCGAGCTGCTGGCCATGGCCATCACCCTTCGACTCCTCGCCGACATGGGCTGTAAGCGCACCTGGATCGTCCTCCCGGCCTGGTGCCCCCTCCTGCTCAAGGAATTCGCCAATTCGGGTCACCAGGACTCGCTGGCGGTCTTCTGGGTGATGCTGGCCGCGTGGGGCCTCTCGGGCCGGCGTCCTGCGCTGGCCGGCCTCGCCATCGGCATCGCCACGCTTTCCAAGGTCTATCCCATCGCGCTTCTGGTCCTCTACTGGCGGCCCCTGGGATGGCGGGGGCTGTTCCTCGCCGCGGCAGCCCTGTTCCTCGGATACGGGGCGTTCCTGCCCTCGGGCGTGAACACCTTCCAGGGCCTGAAGACCTTTGCACAAGGGTGGCAGTTCAACGCGGGCGTCTTCACGCTCGCCAGAAACGCTGCTGGATTCACTCTGAACGCCCTGGGATTCGATCCTGCCGCAGCCCGGACACTCTCGGGGCCCGCGGCGCGGGTCCTCTGCGGAATCCTGTTCTCTGGAGTCATCGCCTGGCTCGCCTGGCATCCACGAGGTCGCGCCCTGCCAGCCACCCTCGCTGCACTCCTGGCTCTCACCAGCCTCTTCCTCCTCTCACCCGTGGTCAATCCCTGGTATCTGACCGTCCTGGCCGCCTTCGCCGCCCTTCACCCGTCGCGTTCCGCCCTCTGGCTGCTGACGACCCTCCCCCTGAGCTATCTGCATGACGACCGATTCCTTGTCCCGGAGTGGATACGTGTGGTAGAGTATGCGCCGGCTCTGGGCTTGCTGGTCTGGGACCTCCACGATTTCTGTTGGCGTCAGCGCGGAAGCAGCCCGCCGTTTCCGTTCAGGAGGTGGGACGATGGACGAAACGAAACGTAAGGACAAGAGGCAGGTGACGCGGATTCCCGTTCGAAGCGGCTCGGGTTCCTTCCGCGTCTGCCATTTTCTCTTCAAGGGCCGAAGCTTCGCCTGTGAACTTCTCGACCTGAACAAGGGCGGGGCGCGGATTCGCTCCGGCCGGAAGCTCAAGCCCGGCCAGGAGCTGGACCTCCAGGTCTCACCGGGCAGCGGGGTGGGGCCGATCAAGGTCCAGGCGATCGTCAAGTGGTGTCAGACCGGAAACCAGAAGAAATATCAGGCGGGCATCCAGTTCGAACACTTCATGGAAGGATCGTATGACCGGCTGCGCCGGTTCGAGACGGAACATGCCGCCCGCGGAGGGGGCTAACGCCTAATCGTACACGCCACTCCGATGCCCTACGGTCAAAAGATGTCTTGCCGGCCGGTGGGGCCGGAAATTCCGTTTCGAGTGGGATTCCGAGGGGCTCGCGTACGCGGTGCGCCTCGAGCGCACGCTGAATGACGGTGAGAGGGACCGCGGCTACGCCGTCGAGGCACGCATCCCCTGGAAGCTGAACCTTTCAGCGGCCCCTCACATCCCGCCCGTGCCTGGCGACGTCTGGCATCTCGGCGTGAACCGGGAGGACCAGTTTTTCCAGGACGGTCAGAAGCGCCACGTCCTCTCGATGTGGTGCGACCCGGGGCTGGAGAAGCCCGACTTTCACGTGCCGAGCGCGTTCGGGCGGATGGTCTTTGGCCGGTGACGCGTCCGTGGCGGGAGGGGAATCCCGTGCAAATCAATTCCATTCCCTGCGGTAGATGCTGATGCGCCGGGCCAGGAACTTGGGCATCCAGCGGTATCGATGTCCGAGGAAGTAGCCGGCGTACTTCGCGGCGTCACGGGCCATACAGGCGGGTAGCGAGAGAAGCTTTTTCCCCTGCGCCAGAAAGCGGATTTCCTCGATCAGGTAGCGGCGTCCCTCGCGCTCGAATCGCGATGGACGTGGCCGGAAATGCTCCAGTTCCAGCATCCGGAAGACCATGCCGATGTCGAAGTAGCGGCGGAAAAGATGCCAGCAGGAAAAATCATGGGAATGGACCACCACGGACGCCGGCTCGTAGGCGATGGCATGACCGGACTCGATGAGCCGCCTGGCCAGCGCCGCGTCCTCGAAGACGGGCAAGTCTTCCCGGAATGGGAACTCGAGCCAGACCGGGCGAAGCACGGCAGAGGAGACGTTGGAGAAGAAAAACACTTTCGGTCCCAGGCGGTCAAAGTCCTTGGCCCGTTTTATCTCCTTATGGGCGGGGTAGTTCCAGGCGTAGCCGAATTGCTGGCTCGGGCTGGCGCCGGGCCTGGGCACCTGTCGCGAGTAGGCGGCGCTGATGCCTTCCGACCCCAGCGGGGCCACCAGGGAGGCGAGCCAGGTGTCGTCAACGGGCAGCGCATCCGCACTGAGAAACACGATGGCCCGGCCCGTGGTCTCCAACGCGCCCAAGTTGCGGGTCCGTGCGTGGTGGAACTCCTCCGGGCGAATCTCCAGGAGGCGGACCGGGAAACGGCGGACGATATCGATGCACCCGTCGGTCGATCCGGAATCAATGACGAGGGTCTCGTAGGACCCGTTGAATTTCTGCTGGCGGACGCGTTCGAGGCAGTCCCCGATGGTGGCGGCGTTGTTTTTCATCGGGATGACGATCGAGGCGTCCATGTCAGTCCAACAGGGGCAGGCGAAAATCGGATGATTCGGTCTGCGGTCCGGCCTTCGCCGCCGATTCACTGGTCCACCAGGACACCGTACCGGTAGGTCAGGGTCTTCTCTTCGCCCGGCTGGAGCGTCAGATTCCAGATCAACTCGTTCCGTTTGTTGACGGAATAGACGCCTTCTTCACGGAGCACGCATTTCGGCCCGGCCTCCGCCTCCAGGAGGTCTCCGGAAAACTGGCGGCGAATCACCAGCTTCATGGGCTCCCGCCGGTGATTGCACGCCAGCAGCTCGCCCTTCACCGTAGTCCGGCGGTAATCGTTGCCGCCGACGAATACGACGGAGCGGGCACCTTCCTCCTCGTGCTCCGCCTGGCGCGTCCTGAGGCTCAGGGCCTTCGTGATGTGAAGGGTCGTCTCCTCTCCGGAGTTCACCCACGAGGTCATCCGCTGCCCGCTGAATCGGCCGCCCGCCGTCATCATCGCCGGGCCCGTCGTCATGGGAAACGTGAAGGGATTCCTGAAGCGGACCGCGTCCCACGCGGCGTCCTGGAAATCGTCCGGATTCTGATTCCGCTGATACTCGTCGATGTACCGACCGTCTGCACGCCGCGTGTCCGGCACAATCCACTCCACGATGCGCTCGTAGGCGGTCTCACCGGAGGCGGTGCGGAGGAACAGCGCATCGCCCTCCGCCAGGGACCGCTTGCCCAAGGAATGATAGTAAATGTCTACGCCATCTCCCGCAGGTATCTCGGGCAGGCCTGACCCGCCCACGCCCGAATCACCGCCATAGCTCACCACCTGTTGCGCCATCACGTTCATCGTTGCCGCGTGGCCCGGCTGCACCCGCTGGTTCAACTGCTGGAAGAAGGCTGACCAGGTGGCCCGAGCCGAAAGCGGCGAAAGCACGTGCGCAAACTCCACGCTGGGAAAGCCGGAGATCAGCGAGATTTCTGCATCCGCCACGTCTTCCAGCTCGTTGCGAATCACCGCGCCCTGCTCGATCCACAGCTTCTTCGGATCGGTCAGGTCCACCCGATAGCTCGGCGCCCAGGCCATCCCCTTCGCCAAATACTGGAAGCGAAGGGTCACCGGGTCCTGCTTCGCCTCGATTACGGCCACCACCAGGACCGGCTGGCGGCGACGGGCAGCCCCTTCCGGTCCCTCCACCCGCAGCGTCCCGATCATGCCCGTGTCCACGTAAAGCCGCGCCTCCACCGTATCGATCAGCAGGAAACGGCTCGGCGTGGAGGCCGGAGCAGGGCGTGACCCGTAAGGCCACCATATCGACTGCTGGACGGGCTGATAGGTCCGGTCCCAAAACTCCGCCCCTCGGGGGGACTCGAACTTCACCACCGTCCCTTCCACCGGGGCCATCTTCTCGTCCCGGAAGCGGATGAGAACCTTCCGGCCGGCCAGTTCGCGCTGCAGGTCGTGCCCGACCGGGCCCGGCTCGGATACCTCCACGTCGCGTGCGACGACCATCGCTTCCACTCGCGCGTCCGCCGCCACCCAGAACGTCCCGTGGACAGCCTCCGGGATCGAGTCCAGCCGGTAGAGTCCCGGCCCGGCGACCGTCGCCACGCGCTGGACCACGGCCAGCCCGTTCTTGAAAAGGCCAAGCGACTCGATTCGGCTCGACGCTGGCCTCTCCTCCGCCGCGGTCCAAGCCGTCCACGGAATCAACAGGACCGGAATCCAGGCACGTAACATGGGGTGTCCTCCACAATGCGAAAGCGAGGCGCTTCCGCAGATGCGCCCGCGCGCCGGCGGGCGCGGTTTCCATGGAAGCTCAGTGCTTCCGTTACGAGCAAAATACGCTACCCGCCCCCCTCACGGGAAACCGCGCCGAACTTGTCACCATGGGGGCCGGGTGCGCAGATGATACCACTTGGCAACAGCATCAGCACCGAAGCTTGGGGTCACATCTTTGAACTTTGATCTTTGCAAAACAAGCCCGATTCCACGGCCAGACTTTGGGTCACACTGGACCAGAGAGCACTTCCTGGGTTGGTGGTGGATGGGCTCTTCGCACGTCATTGGGGTTGGCTCTTCATGTCTCCTCCCCTTCGCATTGAATTTCGGGGAGCTAACGACAGATGAAAGCCCATGCGGATGATCATAGTTCAAAGACGTGACTGCTTTTGGCCTTCGGTGGGTAGCCGACGGGCGCGGTTTCTAAGTCTTGTGAGAAATGGCGGCTGGCTCACCTCCGCTGAAGGATGACCTTAGCCCCAAATTCCGGCCATCCCTTCCCGTCCCAGAAGGAGACCTTTCCTGCTGTCTGCGCTTCACCCCATACCGTTCCCAGAAAAGCGGCGACCTCTCCCTTCCCGAAGCGCCACGAGACCAGAATGGGTAACGCCCCATGGGCTCGGGTTTCTACCGACACTTTGACCTCCGCTCCCTCCTTCGGTGGGCATCGGTGGAGGTAATGGACCTCTCCTGATTCACCCCCGGGCGTCAAGAGCAACTCACCGGGAGGGTCCAGTTTCACGATGTCATATCCATCTTCAATCTGGACCGGAAGAAGCTCCTCCAGGAAGGTTTCGTTGTAACCGCCGGGCCCGAAGGCCTGCCCTCCGCCTAGCGCCACGAGCTTCCCGCCCGCCTGAACGAAATCGTAGAGGATTTTTCGTCCTTCGTAACCGAGCCAATCGCTGTGGACGTTGGCCAGAATCACCACGTCGTGGCGCAGTACATTCTCGTAACTCATCTCCCTCGGAGGAAAAGCGCTGAGAAGGAAATGCACTCGCGTCCTGGAAGCCTTCTCTTCCATCATCCGGGTGTATCTGCTCTTTTCATCGGCCTGTTTTTTCTCCTCGGCCGCTACCGACTCGATTTCGTCTTCATCACCGGCCATCAGGTCATCCGGCTGTGAGGCATTGGCCTCATTCGGGACAAGCTCCAATGCGGGTGGCCCCTTGGGCTCGAGGACCGCCTTCTTCTCCTCGACCGTGGGCGGCATCCGTTCCGTGAATTCGACCCGTCCATCGACGGCCATGGCCACATCGGGCAACCGATACTGAGGGTAGAAGTAGCCAGCCAGGGCGAGCACCTCCTTGACGCCATGGGCGCCGGGAATCCAGGCGGCCAGCTCCGAAGGTCTCGTCGGGCCATTGCGATAAACGCTAAGCTTAGCCTCGTTGAAGATTTCTAGCAGTTCGAGCACGATCGGACCGGACCGCACGGTCCGTTCGCCCGCTCGTGAGACCTTCATGGAAACCCATTGGCTGCTCCGGTGAACGAACAGGAACTCGTGCTTCCCGTATTCATCAGTGTGTTTCAGGTCCGGTCCCGAAATCCTTCCCGCCAGCGCCTTAAAAGGCTCCTGTTCGTCATCGATCGGAGCGTCGGTAATCTCGACCTCCAGTCCGACCTCTTCTGCATGGGCGGGCTCGGCCAGAAAATAAAAGGTGGCGCGATACTTTCCAGGATAGGGGAGGTTAGCCTTCTCAATCTCGCTCACGAGACCTTCTTGGGACGACTCCTCCACCTGCCCGCCGGGCGATTTCTTGTCTTCGATGACCTTTCCCACCCGGCGACGAGGTGTGGTTCCCAAATCGAAGGCCCAGGTGCGGGGAGGCTCCTTCGGAGGTCTGTCGTCCATCTCCACGGGACCCCAGGCGATCAGGGTGTCCCGGACGTAGCTGGCCAGCTTCTTCTCTTCATCTTGTATTTTAGCCTCGTCCGGCGGATCGCTGAATCGCGATACCCGGGCCGGCCGCTGAAACACGCCCTCCAACTCGAGCACCACGGTGGACCAGAACGGCACTTCAGCCAGGCCGAAATGAACTTCGTTGTCCTTTTGCTCATAGGCTATCTCGGTGGCCGCGTCCGTGTCCCGATGCGGCTCGACCAGATAAAGATGACTCGGCCGCTGACCGGCCGGGATGCGGACGGCCACTCGGACGTCTTTCACGGGTGGCAGGGGCAAGGAGACGGCCCGCGGGTTCTCGTGGCCGGACTCGGCGCCTCCGCCTCCGCTCCTCTCCTCCGTCTCCTCAGTAAAAACCAGGTCGGGATTCTCCTCCTCTTCAGGAGGTTTGATCTCGAGGCTCCGTCCCTCGTCCTTCGCATTCAGTTCCAGCGTCGCAGCTTTCGGCTTCTTGACGACTTCCGACAATTTGTCCTCCGGAGGCAGATTGATGAAATGGAGGATCACCTGCCGGGTGTGCTCGTCTTCGATTCGCTCATAAACGCGTTTCTTCCAATAAAGATGTGGAACGGCTTCCACCCGGACTCCGGCCTCCTCGGGGTCCATCTGCCGAATCGCGTAGTCCCAGAGAAGGGAAGACCAGCGCAGAAAGTAGCGTCCCCAGCTCGGGCAGCCGATTCCGCTGGCCTCGTAATGAGTGCCATAGGCCGGGTGGCCTCCTGCAGAAACCACCAGGGCCTGTTCAAGGGCGAGAATCTGTCGGTTCGTGTTCTCCAGAATGGGATGATAACTTCCGCCCATCCGGCGGAGCATCTCGACCGTTTCACCTTCCATGTCCCCGAACTCGGTCCATCGCTGGTAAAGATAGCCGGGGGCCGCCACGTTTTTCCGGATGGCCTCCTGCATGTAGTACCCCCCGCCCGCCATGTTCTCCCGGATCTCCGGCAGGGCCATCTGGAGGTCCCAAGCTCCCTTGAAGATGCGGTATTGGGGACTGGAAGGCGTATAACCATAGTTGAATCCAAAGCCAAAATCAGGGAGCTGCTTCCAGATGCGTTCCTTCATCCGGCGTGCGTTTCGCACGCTCAGCGGGACGCTTTCCCGAACGGCCCAGTGCCCATCGAAGCGGACGCCGTCCCAGCCGAGGAGCCGGGCCGACTCGATCATGTCGTCGATGCCGTAATCCAAAGCATCCAGCCGCGCCAGGTTGGGCAGAGCCAGAATCCAGTTATCGAAAAGTTCGGGGCCATACTTTTCCCACTTCTCCTCGTCGTCCCGATAGTGAAGCGACCAGAAAGAAAAAGAGTTCGCGCCCGGTTTTCCATGTTCTGGAGGATCACTTGGAGGTGGGCATCCTCATCTGGGGCATAAAGCAATTTCTCTGGACGCGCCCTCACGATTCGGATGCCCCCGAGGTCTTCCGCGCCGAGGAATGCCGAAAAGAAATAAACCACGACCAGAAGTCGCGCACGGGAGCGCGCAGACACTTCCGTCCTCGACTTTTCTTGGAAGCCTCGGTCTTGATTCAACCCGTGCATCTCGCCCATGGCGCCACCGCGATCCTTCACTTTCCCTCCCTGATAAAATCCAGCGCAACGGATGATTCTTTCATGGCTTCCCTCCGAATGAGCGAAAAAATCAAGCCTTTCGGATATCTCAGACTCGCCAAAACACCGATAGCCGTAAGGAGGTTCGACTTCACCTTATTAATCCGACAGCTTGGATGCGGCTTCACCCGCCATCCTCAGAACTCCTTATATTGAAGCCTCGGGCAGCAGAACGTAGCCTTCAATGACTCGTCTAAGAATCAAGCAAAAGCTGTATTATATTTGTCTTTTCTTATTGCGCTATAGGTCAAACTTGTTATCTTTAGGATGACACTTTCCCGTTTCTTGACTATCAGTTCTTTACATCCCTCCGTCAAGCCATCGTTTATCGGAGACCGGTCAGAGGGTCGCCTCAAGCAAAACGGCTATCATCGAGAAGGTCACGACGGCCGCAGAAGAATCAGGGCATCCGTGAATTTATTAAACTTTATCTTGCTCGTGGCAGGAAACGCCCTAACTGTGCAAGCTGGTGAGGACGCCGTTGCACAGGCGGGCGAGCTTGCCAAATTCAATTTCGAGAAGTTCAGTTACCAGGGGCTGCACGATTCAAAGATTACCGAAAGCTGCTACAAGGTCGTCGATGAGCCTGAGTCGGAGTCCGGCAAGGCGCTCTCTATTAGTCTCAGAAAAGAGCTGGTCCGAAATGATGCTTTTTCAGTCCTATCCACTCCCGCCCTGGACAATCTGGAAACGGGCGCCTATCGGGTCACGGTCAGGATGAAGATGCAGGGAATGCCGAATTCTTTGGGGTCTTCCATCGCGGTGCGGTCTGGAAGGTCGGGCCGTGAAATCTTCCTGAATGAATTCCGAGACCGGGGGGTCTTCGAGGAGTTTGCCTTCGATGGCGAGGTTTGGGTAGGACGTGACTCGCCGAGCCTGGCTGTCTCCTTAAGTTTCCCCAGGAATACGACTGGCCTGGGGGTAGCGTGCACCCGAGGGGCGTCAACCCCGTTTCCCACGTTGCAGAGCCTGGTCATCGACTGGATCAAGATCGAGAAGCTGCCGGATCCGGACCACCTCGTGGTCCGCAGCGTCCTCCCGCGATATCCCTGGCGGTCGCCCGGAGAAAAACAGGTCTTTCACATCCAGTTTCACAACCGAACGGGTCGAGATCAATCCGCGCGGCTGAGGCTGACCCTTCATAACGGACTTCTGGAGGAGCAAGCGATTGGCGAGCGTGAGGTCTTCGCCAAGAACGGTGAAGTGCAGGACCTCGAGTGGGAGTGGCCCATTCCTCCCGATCAGAGGCTTTGGGGCCAGGAAGCGGTGGTCGGCGTGGTGTCGGGCAGCGGGTTGGTGGGTGAAGCGCGGTGCTGGTTCACGGTGCATCCTTTCAACAATGCCGTCATGTTCCCGCATCCCAACAATCGGGAGCGGTTTCAGCACCCGTATGCGTCCTCCCAGGAGCTGCAGAATCATGCCCAGTATTTCGGGGCGGGGGGGACGATTTACGATTCAGCCGGAGTCGTGCCGGACCCTGAGATTTTTGACAAGCCTTACATTGCGGGGAACGGAAGGGCCTGGGCGAGCGTGCCCTTTTTCGAAGGAGTGGCCAAAGGGGACCGGGCGCAGGGCATCGCTCCGTTTTTCTATCTCGAGTCCAGCGGATCGGCCATGAGGGCCTTCGAAATCTACTGGGACCATCCGGACTGGGTCCCGCAGCCGCCGGCCAACACGGACGAGTTCCTGACCAAACGCCAGCAGACCTACGAGGAGGGGCTGAAGCTCTGGGACGGGGCCTGGAACTGGAAAACGAAGGACGGGAAGACGCCGCCCAGCATGCGCGCGGGTGGAGCTTACTCAGGCCAGCTCGTCGCTCTCAACGGCCTGGTGAAGGAGAACGTCGACCGCGTCATCGAAGGCGTTCTGAAGTATTGCGAGCGCGTTCCCTGGCAGGGAATCCGCTGGGATGGGCTGCCCTTCCGCGCCTCGAACACGAAGGCCCTGGGCGGGGACTACGGGAAGACGGAGGAGGAGCTGAAGCAGATTTCCGCGGCGAATGTGGTGCGTTTCAGAAAGGAGGTTCGGGCCCGATTCCCTCATTTCGAGCTTCGCGCCAATCACAGCACCGAGGAGCTGATGGAGTGGCAGCAAGACCCATTCCATTTCGAGAGGGCCTATGCCCTGATGGATCAGGACGTGCACGGCAAGGAGCTTCTCAGGGACCATGGAAGCATCATGGAAGAGGCATGGATGGGCTATGCCGGTTTCGGCGACTACAAGAACGTCTGCAAGAATTATCTGCGGGCGGCCCACTTTGAAAGCTCGGCGATCAAGCATGCGGGCGGACACCATGGGCACATGCTCTGGTTTTACGACGGCAACAGCCAGTACACCCCGGATGAGATTTACCAGCAGCTTTTCTCCTTCCTGGGCGGGGCCCATCTGGACGCCGGCTTCGGCCCGATCCCGGACAGCGTGTATGACCTGGGCGTCTACGCGGCGAGATTCTGTGAATTCTTCTGGGACCCGGTCTTGCGGCCCATCCCGGCCCTGCACGAAAAGATCAACGTCGATGTCAAGAGCGACCTCTGGTACGCCGAAGGCGGGTTTCAGAAGGTCAATGAAAAAAACAACCTTCTCTATATCCTTCCCATCATCAATCCGCCGGTGACGGAACGATGGCTGACCAACCGCTTCGGCCTCCTGCCAGAGCCCATCCGCGAGCCCTTCACCGTCTGGGTGAAAGTCCCGCCCGAATTTCCAAGAGTGGTCCGAGTCTGCCTCCTGGACAACAACCCTTATCCCCGTGTGAGGCCATTGGAACACCGGGTGGCGGAGGGGGAAGTTTCGTTTCAAATCCCGGAGCTGGTGGTCTTCAAGGTGGCTGCGATCGAATTTGGAAAGTGAGCCGCGAGGCCTCTCGGTGGGGCGCATTTTTTTCGGCTTTCTCGATTCAACTGATTTAGAATAAACAACTTATGCTCGACCGAGTTTATAAACTTCGCCTCCCGGACCTGCCCCTGTGTGAGGAATCCCGTTTCCACACCTGCTCCTACGGAAGGATCCCTCCAATAGGGACATGTCCCACAAGGAAAAACTCGGGAGGGACTGTGGAGGGGATTCCCGTTCCCCGGACCTATCCCATTAAAGTCTTACGGGGCAATTTCTCCACCGGGCGCCCGCGCAACGGGCGCGGAGATGTTGGAGTCACGCCTTTAGGCGTGGCGCGGCTCGGACAATGGCTAAATCCGTCACTCCAACTTAGGTTGCGGTCCCTGGGCCGCGTTAAGAGAAGTCCCTACGGGAGGGAACGGTTTCCAAAGTACACGAGTTTGGAAGCGCGGGCGCGCTGCCAAACTCGTGTACTCAAGCCGTCCCTCCAACCTGATTTCAGGCTCTTCTCCTCCGCAATCCTGCTGCTGCCACTGCTGGCGACCGCCTTTCTCACTTCGGCCAGCGCCGAGCGAGAAGGCGTGCACTGCTCCGTGGTCACGGACCAGGACGGAGACGAGGTGGTCCTGATGGAAAGCGAATGGATCAGCCTGCACCTTCTCCCGCGAATGCAGGCGATCATCAATCGGTTCGTCTTTCGGCCCACGGGCAACGATATTGTAGAGGCGCTGCATCCAAAGATTCGCCGGATGGGCGGCGGCCTTCTCATGGACTGCCTCGAAGAGCAGGACTGGCGCTTCCAGGAGCTGAAGGAAAAGCCCTATCCCTACAAGATTACCAAGACGGGTCCGGAGGAGGGCCAGGTCGTGTTTGAGACGGACATCGTGGGCTGGGTGGGCAGCGATGGCAGCGGCATCATCTCCAAGCTCCTGTCGAATCTGACGCTGCGGCGCACCGTGACGTTGAGGAGCGGACAGCCCTTCTTCCGGTTTGACTTCGAGTTCATCAATCGGGACCGTTATGCGAAGCGGCCCACGTTCTGGCCGCACAATTCATCGATTATCACGCTGGACGGGGACGAGACGGTGCTGCGTCCTTCCGAGCGCGGCATCCTGAGCATCCGTGGCCCCTGGGGCGGCCGTAATCTTACGGGCGAGCACTATATTTTTGACTTCAATCATGGATGGTCCGTTTCCATGGCCCACGAACGCAAGGAGGGGATTGTCTATTTGATGGACTACGATTACGTAAGGGAGCTGTACAACTGCTTGAATTCCACCGTGGAATGGCGGTATGACAGCATCCTCTCGTTCCAGGACACGCCCTGGAAGGGTCACATCTATATCCTGCCGATCATCGGCCTCTCGGATGTCCACTATGCCAACGAGTATTTCATCTGCCAGCTCAACCCGAAACGGGAGGAAGGGAAGTTTGTCCTGGAATACCGGCTTGCATCCTCTTACGAGAAAGTGGCTCAGATCACCTTCAATGCCAGATTGGAATACAATCTCCTGGAAGAGTCGCCTCAATCGGTCAAGCTCAAGCCCGTGATCTTCGACAGCATCGGGATAGAGCCGGTCTCACGTCGAGTGGACCTGGAGCTGGATGCGCCGGACCCGCTGGCGCTGGACCTGACGGCCTTCGTCGAGCTTTCCGACGGGACGCTGAAGACCTTCAACTTTGAGACCTATTACGCCGGGGAATACAAGGGCCCCACCGGCCCCAACTCGCGCCGCGACGGCAAGCCGGTCAAGCTGCTTCGCCGGCCCGTGCGCAGGCCGCGCGTGCCCGACGTCCCTGCGGGCCTGGTGCTCAATCGCAAGGACTTCAACGTGTTCGCGGTCTTCGGGCTGGGCACCATGCGCCTGCGATTGAAGGAAATCGTCGAGAGCATCCCCGGCGTCAAGCTGGACATCGGCTACTGCACGGGAAGCGATGCCACCGGCTACGGCCTCGGCGACTTCCCTTACGATTATGACCGCCTCTTCAGCTACCGGGTTCTCCTGTTTTCGAATATCCAGGACAAGGAGTATCGTTCGATCGGGGCATCCATCCTTCTCCCGTGGCTTCAGGCGGGCGGCGGCCTCGTGATCAGCGGAGGTGAACACGCCTTCACCTACGAACTGCGGGAGCACGAGATCAACGCCTACTACCCGGTGGAGTTCAAGCCGGGCAACCTCCGGAAAGGCGCGTGTCAGCTCCAGCAGCCCGAAGTCCAGGATCACCCCATCTTCCGAGACCTCGATCTGACCGACCTGCCCTATCTTTTCTACTGCCATGACCTGGCGCTCAAGGAGGGCTCGGATGCGAGGGTCCTGATGAAAGTCGGCGGGTATCCGTTGATCATCGAAAAGCGCACGGGCGAGCAGATCACGATGGTGGTGACGGCCAATCACTTCGGCACGGCCAGCGATTTTGAAGGAAAGACCCACCTTCGGCACTGGAAGGAGTGGCCGAAGCTCTATGCCCAGATCGTTCGTTACGCGGCGCACGACCTCAAGTGACCCCGCCGGGGTCGGCCTTAGCCCGCATTTCCCATCCCGGCGGGATGATAAATCCGGATTAAGGGCTTGACGAGCCCTAAGCCTTGAAAGGTGCAGGAAAATGGAAATCGACGAAGGGAAATTTCAGAGCCTGACCGAGAAGGTTCAGCGCGCCCGGCAGGAGATAGCGAAGGTGATCGTCGGGCAGGACGATGTCGTATCGAAGCTCCTCATCAGCCTCTTTGCGGGCGGACATTGCCTGATGATGGGCGTCCCCGGCCTCGCCAAGACGCTCATGGTCAAGGCCCTCTCCGAGGTGCTGGACCTGAGCTTCAAGCGCATCCAGTTCACGCCGGACCTGATGCCGGGCGACATCACGGGCTCGGAAGTCATCGAAGACCAGCCGGACGGCACGAAAAAATTCACGTTCATCCGCGGGCCTCTCTTCGCCAACCTGGTTCTCGCGGACGAGATCAACCGCACCCCGCCGAAGACTCAGGCCGCGCTGCTCGAAGCCATGCAGGAGCACCGGGTGACCGTCGGAAACAAGACTTACGCCCTCGAGGAGCCCTTCTTCGTCCTCGCCACCCAAAACCCCATCGAGCAGGAAGGGACCTATCCGCTGCCGGAGGCGCAGCAGGACCGATTCATGTTTTTCCTCTGGGTGAACTATCCCGAGGTGGACGAGGAGATGGAGATTTACAGGCGAACGACCGGCAATCTCCAGGCCCGGCTGGAGCCGGTCCTGTCCGGCCAGGACCTCCTGGAAATCCACCGGATCGTTCGGGAGATACCCATCAGCGAGCCGCTCCAGCGCTTTGTCACCCAGATGGTTCGTTGCACCCGGGTGGACCGGGGGAAGGAAGGAGACAAGGTCGTGCCGGACTTCATCCGCAAGTATCTTCAATGGGGCGCGGGCCCCCGAGCGGGGCAATACCTCATCCTGGGCGCTAAAGCCCGCGCCTTCCTTCTCGGTCAGTCCCATGTCGCCGCTGAAGATATCCGGGCCGTGGCCCAGCCGGTGTTGGCCCACCGCATCATCGTCAATTTCACCGCCGAGGCCGAGGGCGTCACTGCTCTCCACCTGATCCAGAAAATCCTGGAGACGGTGAGGGATTAGGCGCTTGGGACTCCAAACTTGAAATCGGATCGGAAGCGCACCCGTGCTTCTGAACCGGGAACCCCGCAGGAACCGCTCATCGTGGCCAATCCGTCATTCCAGGCGTCCAGTCATCCTTTGGACCTTCTCGGCACGGAGGTGGCCGACCGCATCCGGGCGCTGGAGCTTTTCTCGCGCTTTCGGGTACAGGGCTTTCTGAACGGGAACAATCCCTCGCCGTCGAAGGGATTCTCCACGGACTTCCTCCAGCATCGGCAGTATTTCCGCGGCGACAATTTGAAATATCTGGACTGGCGCGTCTACGGGAAGACCGAGCGCCTCTATATCCGGGAGTATGAGGAGACCACGAACACGCAGATCAGCGTCCTGCTGGACGTCTCGAATTCGATGAGCTACCGGGCCAACGCGCTCTCCAAGCATGAGTTTGCGGTCCGTTGCGCAGCCGCGCTGCTGTACCTCGCCTTCCTGCAAAAGGACTCCTTTTCGCTGACCACTTTTCATCGCCAGCGGGCCTTGCGTCTCCCGTTTCGATCCGGCAAGCGTCACTTTTTCCGCGCTCTGCAAGTCCTGGCGGATCAGACGCCCGGAGGGTTGACCGACTTCACCAAGGGCCTCGAGGAATCCATAGCGCCCATTCGCCGGAGGGGGCTCACCATCGTTCTTTCCGATTTCATGGGCGATCCGGAGAGCATTGTCCGGACCGTTTCCCGGCTGCGATTTCAGGGCAGTGACGTGATCGCCATGCAGGTCTTCGACCCGTCGGAACGCGAGCTCGCCTTCACCTCGATCACGCGCTTCCATGACCTGGAAGATGAAGAAATCCTGGTCGTGGACCCGCAGATACTTCAGAGGGAGTACCAGCGGGAATTTGACGCGCACCAGTTGGAGATGAAGGAGGCCTGTTTCCGGCACGGGTTCGACTACACCCCTTTGCCCGTCTCTGAAGCGTATGAGGTTCCGCTGGCCGCTTATCTCCAGCGCCGGATGGAGTTGTTCCGTTGAGTGCGGTGGATCGGAAGTCCTTTTGCACTTTCGTTCCATCGCATTCAACGTTGCTAACGGATTCCCGGACTTGGCAGTCTTGAAATGCAATTCCTTGCGCCCCAGGCCTATTTCGGATTCCTCGCTCTTGCGGCGATTCCCACTGTGCTCTACATCCTCTTTCGGAGGAGGAAGCGGGATGTTCCCTGGGGCGCCACCTACATCCTCCGCCGGACCCTGAAGAAGCAGTCGAAGGCCAACGTCTGGAAGCAGTACTTCATTATTCTGATCCGGACCCTGGCCTTCATTGCGCTTCCCCTGGCCTTCCTCCATCCACACCTGGAGTGGCGTCGGCCCGAGGGAGGCGCATTCCCACCAGCTCCGCCCTCCACTCATCGGATGGTCCTCCTCGATCTCTCCGGCAGCATGACGGCGTCCTACGGGAGCACGACGTGCCTGGATGCGGGCCTCAGCTTGTGCCGCAAGATGCTGCAGGCCGGCCGCGCCCCGGGCCGGACGGAGATTGTTCCCCTGACGGACACGGCCGCGTCCCTTGTCTTTGACGAATGGCCGCCTCCGGAGACCCTCGTCGAGGAACGGCTGGGAAAGCTGAAGCCGTCGGACGCCTCCCCGGATTTCGAGAAGGGGCTTCGGCATGCCGTTGAGACGTTCCGCGCCAGCCACCACGAGCACAAGGAGCTTTTCATCCTCTCCGATTTCAGCGCCCGCGACCTCAAGGATTCTCCCTCTTACGCCCCTCGGGCCCGTTCCCTCAGCAAGCTGGGAGTCCGTATTTTTTGCCTGACGTATGAAAACCCTGGGGCAAGGAATTTTGCGCTCCTCGACATGACTCCCGAACTGGACCTCCTCCTCGAAGGCCAGCCCACCTTCTTCTATGTTCCGATCGGATACTACGGCACAAGCCCGTCCGCGGATACCTGGCTGACCCTTCGCAACCAGCAAGGCGAAGTCTTCTGGGAAGAAGCCCTCTCGCTCGCACCCGGTGAAAAAGTCTTGCAAATCCCCGTCACGCTCAGGGGCGGGGAGCAGACGCTGACGGCCTCGCTCAGGGAGGACGACCTATCCCTCGACAACACCCTGGAACGCAGCTACAGGGTTCGTGACGCCCTCCGGCTGGGCCTGGTCCAGAACTTGAACTTGTCGGAGGGGTTTGAGAATCCCAGGGAATGGTTGAAACTGGCCCTCGCAGGAAACTCGGGCGGGGCCCAGCATCGATCGATCACCGAGTTGAAACACATCCAGGAGCGATCGGCCCGCGGCGGCCAGGGCGCTTCCGAGAATCTACCGCAAGCGGCCACGGAGGCCGCCCACTATCGTACGATTCTGGAATCCGTGCTAACGTCCCAAGCGGGCCCGGATTTTTTTCAGGGGAAAGACGGGCTGATTTTCCTCGACGTCGATAGTGTCCCCACGGAATTATCGGAGGCCCTCGGGAGCGCCATCGTGCGCGGAGGCACGCTGCTGCTGGCGCCGGGGCCCAAGGCCAACCCTGAAAAATTTAACGAGTCCTTCCGAAAGCTCCTGCCCGCCCTGCTGGCCGACCCCACGGTCCCACAAATCCACCCCGACGCCTACCACCACGCTGTCCTCCGGACCCCGGGGGACCGTCTCCTTCGAGAGATGATGGCGACGGAGCACGGCCACTTGGGCAATGCGAGATTTTATAATCATTATCGCATCGCCGACGGGTCACTCGCCGAAGACGCTCAGGTTCTCCTCGCCCTTTCGGATGGCTCGCCTTTGCTCCTGCGCCGGACGCTGGGGCGGGGAATCTGCCTCCTCTGGACCGCGGGGCTCGGCGGTGAATGGCACTCCATGGTGGTGCACCCCGCCTATCCCGTCTTCTTGTCACGCCTCTTCAATCGGGCCGCTTCGCAGCAGCAGTTCCCGCTCAATCTCAAGCCCGGCGAGCCCATCCTCCGCGAGGTCGATTCAGCACAGGTCCGGGTCCGCCTGCCCAACGGGCAGAGCGAGACGGTCCGCTCCGTTCTCGCCGGGCCGAAACGGTTCGTGCGATTCGAAAACACCCTTCGGCCCGGCGCCTATGCGCTCTCCCCAGCCTCGTCCGATACGCCTGACGAGGCCACGGCCTTTCGATACCACGTGGCGGAGGAGAGGCAGGAGTCGGACTACCGCTCCCTGACGGGAGAGGCCCGGGCCGCGTTCGAGGAGCGCATCGCTTCCCCGCTCTATCCGAGCGAGGAATCTCTGGTCACCGCCTTGGGCGTGCACTACCGCGGCCCAGGGATGGCCTCTTCCTTCTCTCTGGCCATGCTCCTCCTGCTTCTGCTGGAGGCGGGCCTGGCCCGAAGGTGGTTCGCATGAAGCGTGTCGAATCCTCATGGCTGCTCTACGGCGATTCCGTCATCGCCGGACCGCTCCTCATCCTCGCGCTCGTCGCGGCGGTGGTCCTCTCCTGGTGGTGGTTGAAAGGAGAGAAGCGCCGCAAAGGGCTCTCCGGCGCCCTTCTTCCCTACACGTGGACCTTGCTCCTGGCGCTGACGGTCTGGCTGGCCTGGCAGCCCACCCTCGTGAAGATCACCCGACACCGGCATCCTGGAAGCGTGCTGGTCTACGTGGACGAGTCCAGCAGCATGGAGAGGTCCCTCACGGGAGACGAAATTTCACAGAAGCTGAACGGGCTTCCTCTGTGGCATCCCGACGCCGCCAGGCAGCGCGTCACAGCTCCTCAGGACCTCGAAAGGGCGCTTCAGGCCTTCCTGGATGGACTTCGAGAGACGCGGGACGTTCTGGACCAGGCTCGCCAGGAGATGCTCCAGGGGCTTCCGACGAGCGAGGCCTCCCGGAACGCCGTCAACGCATTCCCCGCCTGGTCTTCTCGATCCAAAGCCCTTCTCCTGGATGAGTGTTCCAGGGTCCAAACCGTTATCGACGCGCTGACGAAAGAGGAAGCCGCCGCCCTGGGCGCGCCTGTCGCAGCCCTGACGCGGCTGGTCGAGCAGGTTCACCGGGTCCCCGATGGCCTCCGGGAGGTCTCGCTCCAGGGACTCGGGTCCGTTCTTCAGGCTCTCGATCGGGCAGCCCAATCGGGCCAGGAGACCGTTCCGGCCTGGCGACTGTTCCAGGCCGCTCTGGACCGTCGGTTCTTGGAACAGAGCGGAGGGAGCCTCAAACCCCTGCTCGATGAGATGGATTCCAGGTCCCGCCGGCAGACGGCCGACGAACTGGTCAAGAGGCTTCAGGTCGAGAACCTGATGCAGATTCGCGGCATTGGAAGGAGGGAGGAGACGGACCTCTTTGGGGTTGTGGAACAGATTCTCAATTCCAGGGAAGACGACGTCATATCCCATCTTCTCCTGCTTTCCGATGGCGGGCAGAACGGGCCAGCCACCTCCGATGTGGCAAAGAAGTTGAAGAAGTCTGGGATTGCTTTTGTCGCCGTGGGGGTGGGCGTGCCGGAGTCGGGGCACGACTTCGCCCTGTTGGATTGGCAGACGCGGCGACTCCTTCACACCCGGCAGGCGCCCGCCGTCCGCGTCAAAGTGAAAACTCCGCCGGGGGCCCAGGCCCCTTGCCGGTTGAGCCTCTGGTCACAGGGCTCGGAGATCGGGTCCGCAAGCCTGCTGACTGGCGGCGGGCCCGTCCAGACCCTGACGGTGCGCGGCGCGGCCCTGCCGGAAGGGCGGCATCAACTCACCCTCCGGCTCGAAGTCCAGGATCGATCGAAGCGGAACAATCAGGCGGATTTCGTCGTGGACGTGGTCAAGCGTGTCCCCAAGGCCCTCTGGATCGGGAGTCAGCCCGATTGGGACACCACCTATATTTGCCAGGCGCTCCTCCGAGCGGGTCTGGATACTTCCCAGCTCTACTGGGCGGTGGAGAAGAGCCCGCCCCGGCGCGGCGGCTCGGCGCGGGAAGTCCCCAGGACTCTCGAACAATGGAGCGCGTATCGCCTCGTGCTCCTGCACGGCGCTCCCTTCAAGAGCTTTTCCGACGAGGATGCAGAGATTCTCTCACGATTCGTCG
Organism: Planctomycetota bacterium; assembly: GCA_016179685.1. Classification (GTDB taxonomy): domain Bacteria; phylum Planctomycetota; class PUPC01; order JACPCR01; family JACPCR01; genus JACPCR01. Next base: position 38,254 of record JACPCR010000067.1, read on the forward strand.
TTGAACAGGGAGGGAGTCTCGTGGTCATTCCACAGCGGGATGGCGCGTCCTATCTGCCCGCGCTGTCCAAGCCCTTGGCCTGGCCACAGGCCATTCCTTCCCCCATCGAGACGCCCTCCCTCCTCCTGCCGGCTCGAACGGATTTCCTTCCCCTCCTGCGCATCGGCGTCGACGGCCCGCAGTCGGCGCGACTGCTCGCCTCCCTGGGGCAGCCGGCCCTGTCCTTTGCCCTTCCTTCCCAACAGCTCGTCCTGCTGGAGAATGCTTCCGGGGAGACCCTCTTCTCCCTCGGTTTTTATGGAAAAGGCAAGGTTTATCTCTGGGGCATCCAGGGGATCGACCGCCTCAGAGAGTATCAGAAGGCCGAGCTCGTGGACCGTCTGCTCGCCCAGTGGATGGCGGACGCGGCCGCGCCCCTGTTGGCGCAGGAGAATGACCTGCTCGCAACGTATCCTCCACTCCTGATGCCGTTGAAGGAGAACCTGCTCATCACTCTGGGGCCTGAGGTGGAACCTGGAGATTCCGGCGCGGTCCGCATTTCTTTCCCGCTCCAACCCGGCGTGGGCAACCGGATCGCCGGGCTGGTTCCTTCCGGCTCCGGGCCGCTGGCAGTCCGGGCCGGCGGGGCCGAGGCGCTGATCCCCGTAGTCTCCAATCCGGGCCTCGAAGAAATCCATGACGAGCTCGATGAATCCTTCCTGAAGCATTTCGCCCGGGAGGCCGGTGGAAAGTATCTTTCCCTGGCGCAGGCCTGGGAAGACCTGCCCTCGCTCACTCCGGCGACCTGGGTGCAGACCACGGCGCAGCGCTACCCGCTCGCGGCGCATTGGAGTCTCCTCTGCCTCGTCGCGGCCCTGGGCGCCCTCCACTGGTCCTTGCGCAAAATCTCCGGACTTCCCCTATGAGCCCCACCGTCCACCATCGCCTGCCCGAAAGCCTCCCTCCCGAGCTTTCGGCCATCCTCTCCGGCTACCACCGGAGGGCGCGGTTTCGGCGCCTGGCCCGCGACTTGAGTTGCAGTCTGCTTCTCGGGGGAGGTCTGCTCCTCGCTTTTCTTCTGCTCGACCGCTTTGTCGACATGGAGGGAAAATGGCGGGCGCCATGGCCCGTCCTGACCACGCTCCTGTGGACGGGGCTGGCGGGCCGGATTCTGCTGCGCGCGGTCCGGCGGCCAGATTATGACCGCATCGCCTGGGCGTTGGACCGTTCGAGCGGCGATGCTCGGGATCATCTGCGCTCCGTCCTGGATTTCGCTTCGACGGCGACACCAGCGAGCTTCTTCATACGCCGCACCAGGCAGCGGGCGATTCAGCGATGGCAGGCCATCGACTCGGCTGCGCTGACGCCGACCCTCGGGGCCAGGGCTTGGCTCGCCGCGGCCATCCTCCTCATCATCGGCCTCGCGGCGCTCGCTCAAGTCTCCGACCTCCGCGCGGACCTCCTCTGGCGGCGCTTCTGGGACCCCCTTGGAAACCACATGCGGCCCTCCTCCACCTGGTTCGTCGTCGAGAACCTGCCGGCGGGGCCCCTGCGTACCGGCGACGATCTGCGCCTGCGGGTCGCCCTCATGGGCCGTAAGAAGGAAAAGCCTGCCCCCCTCCTGCGGTTTCAAAACGCCGATGGCACCTCCGCTACCCGAAGCCTCGCGCCCACGCCCGACGGCTACTGGCAGACCGAGCTTCAGAATCTCAAGCAGGACTTGACCTGGCACCTGTTCATGGAGGATGCTCGGAGCGAACAGTACGGCACGCGCGTCCTGCCACGCCCCACCATCCTTCAGACCGAGGTCACCTACCACTATCCCGAATATGCCCTCATGAAAGACAAGTCGGAGGTCCTGATCGGCCGGACCCTGACCGCTCTCGAAGGGACCCGGATTCAGTTGAAAATCACTTGCAATCTAAATCTCATCGAGGCCCTCGGGATCGCCGAAGAGGAGACCCGCCGCTTCCGAATCAACCGGCAGAATCCCCGGGAAGCCATCCTCCACCTCATCGTGACGAAGAACGTGAAGATCAGGCCCGATCTGGCCTCTCACGATCAGGTCCGGAGCAAGGAGGAGCTGCCCTTCAACGTGCGCGCCGTCCCGGATAACGCCCCCACCGTCAGCATCAAGAACCAGGGCCTGATCGACGGCAAGTCGTTCTACCTTTCGGATTTCATCGAGCTGGACTACCGGTCCCAGGACGACCTGGGGCTTTCCGAGCTTTATCTCAGGGCGGAGGCTCCGAAGGACCGGTATCCGGACGGACCCGTATCGCAGATCGACATCCCGCTCGACGAGCATGGAACGCGGCTCGCCGAGGGGCAGATGCGGCTTCCCGTCTCTGACCTGGCCCCGGGCGATGTGGACGAGATTCGCCTCCGCCTCGTCACCCTCGATACCAAGGAGCAGGAGGCCACCTCTCCCACCGCCACCCTCCGGATCGCCAGCGATTCCTTCGACCGCCAGATTCGTTTCCTGTTCAAGTCCTACCGGGGTGACCCGGGCCAGCATGCGCCGGAGACCCGAGGCGAGCCTTCGCTGGCGCACCACGAACGAATTCTTTCGGCTCTGAAGGCCGCCCGCTCGAAGATGGCGATCCTCCTGAACGCGCTGGAGGACCAGGAGGCCATCGGACCCAACCACGCCGAGATCGTCCAGCAGCTCCAGACCGAGGTCCAGTCCATCGGCACTCCCTTCCCTTACGGCACCTACTGGTTTTTTGATTTTCAGAACGCGGCGTTTCTCCCCCGATTCCGGTACTACGGTGAATACGCCGTCCTCTGGGCGCGCCTCGCCTCCGGCGCGCCCCAGCTCCGCCAGCTCCTGGCCCAGGCCCTCTCTTCGAGCCCGCCCAAGGCGGCGCTTCAGAAGCTCGCGGACCGAATCGACCATGCCACGGAACATCAGGCCGAAATCCATGAACGGGTCCGTGGCGACTACAGGGACAGCGCCCGCGAGCTCACGGGCTATCTCCTCTCCGCCTGGCTTCAGAGCCGCGCACTCGCGGATGAGCCGTCGTGGCGGAATCCCGCCTTCGCCGCCTCTCTCAAGGAGCGCCTGAAGGAAATCCTGGTACTCGCCGAATCGGAATTGCGACAGGAATGTCCGGAGACGACGCTCCAGGCCCTCAAGCTGGCCCTCGAGGACAAGGACCTCCGTTCGGCGCTGACACCCCTGGATGCTCCGCTCGATGAATGGCGGCAGACCCTCCTGGCCCGCGCGAGGGAAGCCGCAGTCCGGCGCTATCGGGCCGGACTCTCTCTTCACCCGCCCGTCGCGATGCCCGCCGCTCCCGATAGGGGCTTCACCAGCGCCCTGGCCTCCGCACTGTTCCTCGCTTCCGACAATGTGGGCGAGGACGACGTGTTCATCCTGCAGACCTCCTTCGCGTGGGTGAAGGCTCTGGCCGGGTCAACCGGGACGGAGGGGTCCTTCCAACCTCTGGGTGACCCCGACGGGCGGGTACGGGAACGCGAAGAGGACGCGTTCCAGCTTTTCCAGCTTCTCCAGCGCGCTCGCGGCCGGGCCGAGGAGCTTCGCTTGGGCCTTGCCAGCGGGAAATTGCGATTCGGGCAGCCGGAAACGGAGGCGCTCTGGCTGGCGCACCGTGAGGATCGCTTCGCCCTTCGGGCCTGGACCCTTGCCGCGGGGCCAGCGGAAACCGGCGTCCAGCAAGCGGTCCGAGAAATCCTCGCCTCCTCCGATGCCTTCGAGGATTGGCGCCTGCCGCTGGACCCTCGCTCCCTCGGCTTCGAGCTGGGCCGATGGGAGCTGAAGTGCCGGGGCGCGGCGGCTTTACTCCTCCCGCAGGTCCGTTCCCTCTTGGAGAAAATCAACCGTGACCTCTCCGCCCGGCAGGGGCAACTGGCCGATGCCATCGGGGCGCTCCGGAACATCCTTCGCGACGAGATGGCCTATCTCGAAAAGTCCCAGGATTCCATCGGGATCAACGGCCTGCGCACCATCAAGGTCCATCTGGCCGGCCTCCGGACGGCCGCGCTCAAGACCCTGGACTTTGCCGAGCTGGCCCGGATACATCACGTTCAGAGCGCGCTTCCGATCGAATTCCTCGCCGGCGTGAATCTCCTTCTCGGAAAAACGATCCAGGACTTCGAAAGGAAGGTGGAGGCCAAGGCCGCACACCACGCCACCAGCTTTGGCGATATCTACTTGCAGTCCTGGTCCGTCAGAATTCAGGAATACCAGGCCCTGGACGGCTTCCTCGGCTCCCTCTCCTCGGTCCTGTCCGCCTCGGACCCCGCAGGTCTGGAGGCCCTGATCTCCGGCCAGAATCTCGAGTACCAGTCCCGACAGGATCGCGAGGCGCTCCACGCCGCGCTGAGCGCAGAAGGCCGCCTCGCGGAGGCCGGAAAGCTTCTGGGCGACCTCCTTCTGGATTCGGAGGATGCTTCGTCTTTGTGGGCCGAGCTGTTTTATCAGCTTCAAACCCTTCATGACGGCCTGCGTCGTGAAGCCTCGAGGGAAGCCCTCCTCCCCCGTGTGGCCCGCGTGGAACAGGCGCTGAAAAGGCTCGATCCTTTGCCCAAGGAGCTGGAGCTCGTTTCCGAGTTTCTCTCCGAATCCCGGACGCCCGAGGCCCGAGCCGAGGTCGCCAGCCGATATGACGCCTGGATCGAGGAGCTGAAAGCCCTGGCGCAGGCGCCCGAGCGCCGCATTCAGCAGCGCGTCCAGGATTTCTACGGGTGGATTCAAGCGGTCGACTTGAGCGCCATGGCCCGGGCCAGGATTCGCAGCCAGAGGCAGATCGTCAGTGACCGCCGCTGGGTCAAGCGGACCCTCTCCGCCCTCGCGCTCGGCTGGGAGGGGGCCTGTCCGGCCGACCTCTATGGAGCGCTCGGGGAAGGCGAGCTGAATCGCCGGAAAGCCTCGATCACCTTCGACCGGATTGGGCTTGGCGGAATGGCCCTCTCCAGCGACGGTCTCGAGAATCTGAAGCTGCCCAAGCATCTGTATCGGGAACTGGAGCGCGCCCGTTCCGGCCCCATGCCCCAGCTCTTCAAGAAAGACGCTTACGAGTACCTGAACCGAGTCCTCCAGAATGCACGGTAATGAAAATCTCTCTTCCTCACTCAACGCGGGCGGTGTTCAGAGACGCGAGCAGGCCGCGGGCGGCTCTCCTTCTTCTCGTCATGGTCCCGGCGTGGGCACCCGCTCCGCTGGCGGCAAGTCCGATCCCTGGACCCCAGCCCGAAGAGAACCGATTTGCGGAGGAGCGAAAGGAGATGGTCGACCGCGGCCTGAAATATCTCCTCGGCCTCCAGAAAGAAGGGTCCGTCGGGGAATCTCGCCAGAAGGCGGTCTCTTCGCTGTTCGTCCTGGCCTGCCTCTCCTCGGGCCTTCTCCCTTCTCATCCGGAGCACGGCAAGAATGTCCTGGCGGCTTATGATTGGATCATCCAGAGCAGCACACCCTCCTTTTTTGGAGGCTCGGAGGAGCCCCACGAGGACCACGCGATGGCGGGACTGATGTTGAGCCAGTTGGTGGGGACGTGCGCGGGGGAGGTGGAGAACCAGAAGGTCTACGAAAAGGCGCGGGCCGCGCTCGCGTTCAGCTTGCAAATTCAGGACAAGGGAGCGGGCGGCGAACACTTCGGCGGCTGGCGTCCGAACGATCGGACCCGAGAAAACCACCGCGTCCTGACGGCGTGGTTCTTGCTCCAGCTCCGCGGCTGCGAGCTTCTCGGCATGGACGTGTCGAAAAGCGCCTTCGCCCGGGCGATCGATTTCGTCCGGGCCGGCCAGAAGTTCCCTCAGGCCGCATCGCCCGTCGAAAAGGGCGGGTTCTCTTACGGACCCGAAGGGCTGGCAGTCCTCCACCCCACCGCAGCCGGCGTCCTGGCGCTCGCGCTCTTCGAGCCCGAGGACGAGCGCGTCAGCGCCGCACGAGACTGGCTGGTCCGGCATCGCCTGCACTGGTACGGCCCCCATTTCTACGAGTCCCACTTCTTCGCGGTTCGAGGCCTCTACCGATGCCGGCACATCGATGAGGCGCAGAGCTTCCATTCCTACTTCGAACGCCTCGCCCAATTCCTCCAGGAAGAACAACAGCCGGACGGGTCGTTCCCCCTCCCGCCCGGCGAAGGCGGGCCCATCCTCGCCATGGGCAGGGGCTACAGCACGGCCATGGCCATCCTCATCCTGAACGTCGACCGCGGCTTCCTCCCCATAGACCAGTGACCCGAGCCCGCAGGGCTTCACCACGGCGTGTTCGAAATATCGCACGCTCTCGCTCGGCCGTTGTGCGAAGTAGCCCCGCCGCTGCGCCTCCCGAAGGGATCCTGCGGAGGCGGGTGTTGGCCATGCAGCGGCCGCGCGATGGGCGTCCGGTTTCGAAGCAGCCCCGCCCTGTCTGCGTCCCGCCTGCCTGTGCGTGCGGCACGCACGCAGACAGGGCGGGGCAGGCAGGCGCTGTGCCGCGGGCGAGTTGGCAACTCTGCGGTCGCACAGCGCCCGCACTACACCAACCACCAACCGCTTCGGCACACGACAAGCTTGCCCCGAAGGGTAGCAGGGTTCGGTCAGTGACCGGAACTTTCTGCCTGCTTCTGGCTACTTGCGCAGTCTTGAGTCCTGAGAACTGAGTCCTGAGAACTAAGGACTGAGTCCTGAGAAACGTGGACTCAGGACTCTGCGGACTTGAGGCCCCGGGAGAAACGCTTACAATCCGCATCCTTTGTTCGAGGTCATTGGATCGGAATCTGCATCGGAGGGTGTCTCGTGTCCCAGGCTACCATCCACACCGAGGAAGAGGCTCAGCGGGCCGCCGGGGAGCTTCGCTCGGGCCGGGAGCAAATCCTCAAGGAGCTTCGGAAGGTCATCGTCGGCCAGAACCAGGTGGTGGACGAGGTGCTGCTGAGCATCCTGTCCCGCGGCCATTGCCTGCTGGTCGGCGTCCCGGGCCTCGCCAAGACCCTGCTGGTCAAGTCGATCGCTTCGACCCTGAATCTGAAATTCAACCGCATCCAGTTCACGCCGGACCTGATGCCGTCGGACATCACGGGCACGAGGGTGATCGAGGAGACGCCGGGCACGGGCAGGCGCGAGTTCAAGTTCATCCGCGGCCCGCTCTTCGCCAACATCGTTTTAGCGGACGAGATCAATCGGACGCCTCCGAAGACTCAGGCAGCCCTGCTCGAAGCGATGCAGGAGCTGCACGTGACGGCCGGAGGCGAGCGGATGCTCCTGGACGCCCCGTTCTTTGTGCTGGCGACCCAGAATCCGATCGAGCAGGAAGGGACGTATCCTCTGCCGGAAGCGCAACTCGACCGGTTCATGTTCAACATCCAGGTGGATTATCCGGGGGACGAAGAGGAAGTGGAGATTTACCGCCGCACGACCGTCCTGTCGGAGGAGAAAGTCGAGCCGGTGCTCGATGGGGTCACCATTCTGAAGCTGCAAGCGATCGTGCGGCAGGTGCCCGTATCGGACTTCATTCTCCGGTACGTGCACGGTCTGGTGCGGGCGACGCGGCCGCGCCGGGCGGACGCGCCGGATTTCACCAAGAATTTCATCAGTTGGGGCGCGGGGCCACGGGCTGGCCAGTACCTCATTCTGGGGGCGAAGGCCCGTGCGCTGTGCCGCGGCAGCCTCAATGTCTCGCCCGAGGACGTCGCCGCGGTCGCCCCGCCCGTCCTCCGACACCGCATCGGACTGAATTTCAACGCCGAGGCCGAAGGCGTCACGACCGAAGAGATTGTCCGCCGCCTGCTGGACGCCGTGAAGCCCCCGCAGGCGGGCCGAGCATAACGGGACCCCACGACCCACCTGACACCTGAGAATGGCCACGCCTCCGAACCAGCCCAGCGCGAAGTATCTCGAGCCCGAGACGGTCGCCCGCCTGTCGAATCTGAGCCTCGTCGGCCGGCTCGTCGTCGAGGGCTTCATCACGGGCCTGCACAAGAGTCCCCACAAGGGTTTCAGCGTCGAGTTTGCGGAGCACCGGCAGTATGCGCCCGGGGACGATCTGCGATATCTCGACTGGACGGTGTATGCCCGGACGGACCATTTTTTCATCAAGCAATTCGAGGAGGAGACGAACGTCAAGGCCTACCTGTTGCTCGACCGGAGCGCCAGCATGGGTTTCGGCTCGGGCCCCGTCACGAAGCTCCAGTATGCGTGCTACCTGACGGCGGCGCTGACCTACCTCATGATCCGGCAGCGCGACGGCGTGGGCCTGGTGATTTTCGATTCGGACATCCGGCGGCTGCTGCCGCCGAAGAGCCGGCCGACGCAGCTCCGGGCCATCCTGGACGAGTTGCAGGGCCTCGAGCCGGGCGAGCCTTCGAACCTGAGCCGATCGTTCCACCATCTTGCTGAGAATCTGAAGCGCCGGGGTCTGATCCTTGTTCTCAGCGATCTTCTGGACAATCCGGAAGAGGTGATGCCTGCGCTGCAGCATTTCCGGCACAACAAGCACGAGTTGATCGTTTTTCACATCCTGGACCCCCGCGAGCTGGATTTCGACTATCCGGACTATGCGACGTTTGCGGACATGGAGACGGGCCGGAAGCTTCCGGTGGACCCGGCCTTTTTCCGTCAGGCCTACCAGAAGAAGATGGAGGCCCTGCAGGCCCGATACCGGCGATTTGCCTCGGAGAGCCGTATGGACTATGTGCCGCTGAACACGCAGGTGCCATACGACCGCAGCCTCATGGCGTATCTCTCCAAGAGGGCTCGGTTGGAGTAGTACTCGAGTTTGGAAGTGCGGCTGCACTTCCAAATTCGAGTCATAACATGTTTAGCCTCCAAAATCCTTTTCTGCTGATCGGACTGGCCGCGCTGGCGATCCCGGTGGCCATACACATTATTTCGCGCCACCGGGCCAAGGTCATCCCGTTCAGCAGCCTGGTTTTTCTCGAGGAGAGCGTTCGGGAGCGCGTCGGGATCAAGCGTCTCCAGGACCTGCTGACGTTGTTGCTGCGATGCCTGCTGATCTTTCTGCTGGTCCTTGCGGCGTCGAAGCCTCTGTTGAAGCGTTCCCGAGGCACTTTCCTGGGTTCCGGGACGGGCACGAGCGTCGTCATCGTGCTGGACAACTCGATGAGCCTGGGATACCGCGAGGGTGAGAGCACACGCTTCGAACGCGCCCGCGGGGCCGCGTCCGCGATTCTCGACACGCTCCAGGAGCACGATCGGGCGCTGGTCATCCTGACGCACGACCCGGAGGGCCGGAGGCCCGGCTGGGACGAGTCGGGTGTGGACCGGGCTCGGAGGACTTTGGCGGCGTCCTCGGTCTCCTCCGCCGGCGAAAGTTTTCTTTTCGCCCTGGATACCGCGCTCGAGCGCATCCAGGAAGCGACCGACGCGGTCCGCGAAATTCACGTGATCAGCGATTTTCAGGAGACGGCGTTCGACGCGCCCGCCGTGCTCCAGAAGGTCCGGGCCGCCGGCACGCGCGCCACCGTTTACGCCATCTCCGTCGCGCAGGCCAGGGGTCAGAACACCGCCGTCGAGGACGTCTCCCTCGTCGAGGCCTACCCTCTGGCGGGCCGGCCGCTCACGGTGACCGCTCGGCTGCGCAACACGGGCGACAAGCCGACGCGAGAGACCGTCCTCCTGTCCGTGGATGGCGCGCGCCGGGCGAGCCGTGAGATCGGCCTCGAGCCGGGCCGCAGCCAGGCCGTTTCCTTCCAGCAGGCGCTGGAGCAGGCCGGCCGCCACGAGGTCGAGATCGGGCTTCAAGACGAGGACCCTCTTCCGGCCGACAACCGCCGGACCCTTCCCGTGTTCGTGCACCAGGCCATGCCGGTCCTGGTCGTGGACGGGGGCGACCTTCGGCTCGGCGCCCTGTCGGAGACCTATTATTTGAAGGCGGCGCTGGCACCCGCCACCGGGCACTCCGGCTTCCCGATCAAGCCCAAGGTGGTCACTGCCGCGGCGCTGGGCGAGGAGAAGATAGACGGCTACCCCCTGGTCTTCCTCGCCAACGTTCCACAGGTCGATCCGGAAGTCCTGCGGCGTCTCGAGGCCGCGGTCCAGCAGGGGGCCAACCTCGTCTTCTTCCTCGGCGAGCGCGTTCTGCCGGAAGACCCGCTCTACTCGGAGAGCCCGCTGTTCCCCGTGCGGCTCGGCGGCGTGCAGGCCGCGCCGGAGGGATCGGATGCGGCTTTCGCCTTGCAGGTCATCGAGTTCGCGCATCCTGCGGTCCACCGATTCCGCCGCGGCGAGTCAGGCGACCTTTCCCAGGTGCACATTCGCCAGTACTGGGAACTGCCGGAAAAGGAGAAGGCCACGGCCCGCGTCCTGGCCTCGTTCCGGACGGGGCATCCGGCTCTTCTCGAAGCCGCGCTGGGCCGCGGCAAGGTCCTGGTCTTTGCGAGCAAATGCGACGCGGACTGGTCCGACTTCCCCCGCCGGCCCACCTTCCTCCCCTTCATCCAGCAGATCGTCGACTACCTCGGCCCCACCCGCGAGACCGGCCGCGATTTCCTCGTCGGCCAGGCGGTCCCCTTCGTGTTCGAGTTCCGGGATACCACGGTGCCCATCGCCATCGAGACCCGCGGGCGGCCCGTCATCCGACTCCTCGCCTCCGGACGCGACCGCGCCGAGACGGTCTTCGCCCAGACCGAGACGGTGGGAACCTACTGGGTGGACATCCACCGGCCGGATGGCGTCAAGGAGGACCTCTTTGCCGTGAACGTGGACCCGCGGGAATCGGACCTGGCGCTGGCGGAGTCGAGACGGGTGGCGGACCTCGTGCCGGGTCACACGACCCTGGTCGCCGCGGCGGAGGACCTGCCGGCCACTTTGAAGCGGAATCGCGAAGGCATCGAGCTGTGGGGCAACCTCCTCTTCTTCGTACTCTTCGTCGCCGTCGCTGAATGCTACCTGGCCAACCGCAGCACGCCGGTCGGTTAGTCTTCGAGCGCCGAAGTGCACCGCACTTCGGCGCTCGAAGACTCAACCTTTTTTCAATCTCGCCATCTCTTCATTCCACGTTCAGCGTCCCGTGAATCATCCGCTCTCGATACTTTTTTCGGCCTTGCCCGCCGCTTCCTTGCTCGCGGAAGCACCTGCGCCGGAGCTGCTGCCGGGCCAGACGCTCAACTGGAATGTCTCCTTCGCCATCCCCATGCCGGGTCCCCTGGTCGCCTTCGGCGCCGCTGTGCTGGTCCTCCTGACCTTTCTGCTCTACTTGAAAATCCTCCGGGCATTCCCCGCCCGGCGCGCCGTATCCCTGATCGTCCTCCGGACCCTGGCACTGGTCGCGCTGTTCTTCAGCGCGCTTCAGCCGACGGTGTCCCACGACCTCGTGGTGCCGCGGCGCACCCATCTCGTTCTTCTGATGGACACTTCGAAGAGCATGACGATCACGGACGTGCGGCCCGAGCTTCAGCCCGCAGGCCCCCGCGGGGAGAAGGCCGCAACGGCCCTCAGCCGAGCCGAGACGGTCCTTCGGTCCATCGAGGAGACGGGCTGGCTTCGAGCCCTCGAGAAGCGCTTCCAGGTTCACCCCTTCGTCTTCGACTCCTTCGCCCGGCCGGTGGGCACAGATGAGTGGCTGCGGCGTCCGAGCGAGGGCGAATTCACCGACATTGGCGGCGCGCTCCGCAGCGCCACGGGCCAGGTCGAGGGCGAAATTCAGGGCATCGTGCTGATCACGGACGGAGCGGACAACTCGCGGCAGCCATTGTCCGCCCAGGCTGGCGAGTTGAAGCTGCCGATCACCGCGGTGGGCGTAGGGGATTCCAGCCCGGGCGAGGACGCCCAACTGGGCCGCGAGCTGGCCGTGGCCTCGGTGGAGTACAACAAGCGCGTCGTCCTCAACGAACGCGCCACGATTCGAGTCAACGTCTACCACCGGGAGTTTCAGGGGCCCGTGCCCGTCGAGCTGCGTGTCCAGGACTCCGCGCTCGACGCTCAGACGGCGGACCTCCGGCCCGACGCGAAGAACACCTGGGTCACCCTCCATTTCACGCCCGCCAGCGAGGGCCTCTTCACCTACCACGTCGCCATCCCCCCTCAACCCGGCGAGAAAACCGTGTCCAACAACCTCCGCAAGATCACGATCGAGGTGCACCAGGAGGAGACCCGCGTCCTCTACCTCGCCGGCGAGCCGAGCTACGACTACCGATTCATCAAGCACCTGATCGAGGAGGACCCGATCCTCAGCTTCACCGGGCTCGTCCGTTTCAGCGCCGAACGCGTCTATCGCCAGGGCCGCTGGCCCAAGGACCAGGCCCTCGACCTCCAGGAGTTCCAGGTCGTCATCCTGGCGAACCTGGACAAGGATTTTTTTAACGGAGAACAGTTGGAGCTGCTCCGGAAACGGGTGGAAGAGGAGGGGACGGGCCTGATCCTCCTGGGAGGCCCCGGTTTTTACGCTGCCGGGGGATATGCGGGCACGGCGCTGGCCCGGGCGCTGCCGGCGGACCTGAAGGCCGAGCCGGACCGGTACGAGGAGAACGAGTACGAGGTCCAGTTGACTCCGGAGGGGAACGACCACCCGGTCTTCCGCTTCCTGAGCGATCCCGTGAAGAACCGGGAGTTCTGGGCTGAACTGCCCCGGGGATCGGGCCTCAACCTGCCGCTGAAGGCGAAGCCCGGGGCCTCCGTGCTGGCCCTGGCGCGCACCGGCGGCGTCCAGGCCCCCTTCCTCCTTGCGCACACCTACGGGAAGGGGCGCTGTCTCGCCCTCGCCGGTCGTTACACCTGGCCCTGGCGCGGCAGCCCCGCCGGCCTGGCCTGCTTTGAACGCTTCTGGGGCCAGGCCCTGCGATGGGCCGCGGCCCGTGAGGAGATGCGCCTCAAGGAGGGCGAGCGCCTCAGATTCTGGACCGACAAGGACGACTACTATGCCGGGGACGAGGTCCGCTTCGAGGCCCTGCTCACGGATGAGCGCGGCAAGCTGACGAGCACGGCCGACGTGGTGGCCAACGTCATCACGCCCGAAAAACAGCAGACGCCGGTCTCCCTCGTCAGCACCGAGGAGCTGGGCCGATTCCGGGGCAGTTACCTGCCGAAGGCCGGCGGACACTACGAGATCGAGGTCGTCGCCCGGCACGACGACTTCCTCCTGGGCAGCGCCCGAAGCCAGTTCACCGTCGGCAGCACCCTGGCCGAGCTGGACCAGCCTCAGATGAATGCCTCACTCCTCCAGCTCCTGGCGTCGCGTACCGGCGGGGCCTACCTGCCCGTGTCCGATATCGCACGCCTGCCGGAGTCCATCCCCGCGGGACGCCAGACCGAGTTGCAGCCCGTCTCCGAAGAGGTCTGGAGTCATCCTTACTTTCTGGTGATCTTCTTCGCTTTGCTGACTGCAGAATGGATTCTTCGCAAGCGTTTTCACATGGTTTAAAATCGGCGTTGGAAACGTTCCGTTTCCAACGCCGATTCAAGATTTGCAAACCCGTGTTGCCGTCTATAATGGCGGCCGAAGAGAGACCTCGAACCAGAAGAAGAACCTTATGAAGCCACTCGAGATCGGCGTGTTTGCGACCCTGAAGGAGAGTCCGGAAGCCACGGCCCAGTGGGTCAAGTCCATGGGCGTCAACAACATCCAGCTTCTCTGCCCGCCGGAGGAGTACTGGAAGGAGCCGAAGCGTTCCCAGTTCACCAAGGCCTTCGCGGACGCCGGCATCACTCTCACCGTCATTTTCATCCATTTCCCCGGCGAGTCCTATGCGGATATTCCCACGATCCAGAGGACGGTCGGCCTCGTCCAGAAGGAACTGTGCAAGAAACGCCTGGCCCTGGCGCTCCGCATGGCCGATTTTGCCAAGACCATCGGAGTGCCCATCGTCGCCGCCCATATCGGATTCGTCCCTGAGCATGCGAGCGACCCCGCCTACCGGGAGATCGTCGCCGCCGTCCAGGGCCTCTGCGACCACTGCGCCAAGAACGGTCAGCGCTTTGCCCTCGAAACCGGGCAGGAGACTGCGGAAGTGCTTCTCCGATTCATCCAGGACGTTCGGCGTCCCAACCTCGGGGTCAACTTCGACCCTGCGAACATGATTTTGTACGGGACGGGTGAGCCGATAGCCGCGATGGATGTCGTGAAGAAACACATCGTGAGTTGCCATTGCAAGGATGGAATCTGGCCCAAGGAGAAGGGAGTCCTCGGGACGGAGACCCCGCTGGGCAAGGGCCAGGTGGGCATCCCGAACTACTTCAAGAAGCTCAAGGAGATCGGTTACCAGGGCCCCGTAACGATCGAGCGTGAGATCAGCGGCGAGAAACAGAAGCAGGACATCATCGAGTCGATCCGATGGTTGAGGACACTCGCTTAAGGCGGTCACTGGCTGTAACTTAACAAGGCTTCAAAGGGTGTCCGGTTTCATGTGTCAGGAATCACCTGACCCGCCCCCCATACTTGTCCCTCCCGTAGGGGGCCTCCCCTAGGCGTCCGTTGGGACGTTAAGACATGGGAGGCTTCCCGATGGGACTAGGGGAGGATTCCTCCCATGGAGACAAGTTTGGAAGGGATGATGGGAGGCGGGGCGGCACGAAGTATCCCTGCAAGGAGTGAACGTATGATTGAAATCCTCTTCGATACGCCGGACCGGCCCGTGCCGGCGACGAAACCCTCCGGGAAGTGGTCAGGCGAATGGGCCTCGCAGAGCCCGCTCAACCACTGGCATCGGGCCACGGAGGGCGGCGGGGCCGAAGGCAACTCGGCCTATTGCGCGCTCGTGGGAGAGGACTCCGACGAATTTTACGCCGAGTCGACGCCCAACTGGTGGACGCCCAGCACGGTCTTCGACCTCCGCGGTACCCGCGTCTCCTTCCACTTGAAGGCCGTGAAGCCCATCACGGTCGCCCCGGGCTACCACCCGCACCTCTTCATCGTCATCGGCTACCAGGACACCCGGGACCACAGCGGCTGGTACACCCGCGAGCCACTTCGGATCGGCCAGGGCTGCTGGGCGCTGAACGAGCTGGTGCTGCGGCCCGACCCGGCCCTCTGGCTTCGCTACTGGGGCCAACGGACCATCGAGGAGGTCCTCACCCGCGTCGGCTTCATCGGCGTCATGTACCTCCGGGACGGCCAGTTTAGAGGCGTTCATGCCACGGGCGTCCTGGGGATCGACCGATTCCGCTACGATTTGAAGGGTTGACGCGGTCCTCGTGAAGCAGACCCGCCGCTGCGCCGGCGGGGATTCGACAACCCCGCGGGCGGCACAGCGGCCGCACGACTTCACCGGCTTTCTAACCATGCGATTCCATGCCGTGCTGTTCGACGTCGATGGCACCCTCCTGGACACCCTGGATGACCTGGCCCATTCGATGAATCAGGTCCTCGCGGAGAAAGGCTACCCGACCCACCCAGTGCCAGCCTATCGCTACTTCGTTGGCGAAGGAGTGGAGAAGCTCGTTCGGAGCGTCCTGCCGCCGGGCCGCCTCGACGAGGCGACCGTTTCCTCGTGCGCGGCGGCCATGCGGGCCGAGTACGGACGCCGCTGGTCCGAGATGACGCGTCCCTATGAGGGCATTCCTCCGCTCCTCGACGCGCTCACTGCCCTCAGGGTGCGCCTGGCCGTGCTCTCCAACAAGCCGGACGCGCTCACCCGCGCCGTCGTCACCCGTTTCTTGGGCCGGTGGAGGTTCGAGGCCGTCCGCGGTTTCCTTGCCTCCATGCCGCGGAAACCGGACCCCGCCGCGGCGCTCCAGATCGCCCGGACGCTCGGGCTGCCTCCGTCCGAGATCGTCTATCTCGGCGACACGCGGACGGACATGGCCACCGCGGTCTCGGCCGGAATGTATCCTGCAGGCGCCCTGTGGGGTTTTCGGACGCCAGAGGAGCTACTGGCCAGCGGAGCCAAGCTCCTCGTGCAATCCCCCCTGGACTTGCTTCGGCTCTGGAAGTAGCGAAGCTGGCGCGCCGGCCTGCCGCGCTGCGCAACAGCGCGGCGCAGACAGGGCAGGCAGGCGTGGTCGGCGCTTCGGAAATGGGGGTGCGGTGGCCTCCAGCCCCCGCCCCTCCCATTTCCGTTGCCGTCCAGGGCGACGCAACAAGACAGGAGACGCCCCTGCGGGGCGTCCAACTCAAATTTACAACTTCTTGGCTTATCTCGGATCATCTCGATTGAGTGCCCGTCGGGATCGGGATCGGGATCGGAAAAGTTCGTATACCCTTGAAGTGCGACTCAAACTAAAAAAAAATTTCAAGTTTGACGCCCCAAGCGCCTAAGTGGGTGGGAGATGGCGGATGGGTTACTGGAGCACCTCGAGCTCGCAAGTGCTCCCGCGCTTCCGAACTCGAGGACTCGGTTCCCGCGATTCCCTGAGAGGTCCTAGGGCTTCAAGCGCCATTCACTCGCTTCTCCTCACGCCCGCCTCCGAGCAATAACTCCCTCCCCCCTCGCTGAACCGGTAAAGGGCGACTATCTCCTCTGGGGAGAGCGCCCGGCCCCAGACGGCCACCTCGTCTATCAGGCCGGAGAAGTGATCCTGCCCATTTCCCCAGAAAGGGGCCCGAATCCGTCCAATGAGCGTGGTCTCCTGGCGGTCCGGCTGCGGCGGCCTCGGCAGGGAAAGCGGTTGCGGGCCTCTTGGCCGGTCGCTCGCATCGTCGGCGAGCACCACGTGCCCCTCGGGGAACTGCCCGTCGACGGCCAGGCGCACGCGGCTCTCCCCATCCCATGCCACGGCCACGTGATGCCATCCGGACGCGATCCCCGGGCTCGGAACGTCCGCATCCACCCACCAGAATCCGAGGAACAGGCCGAAGGTGGTGGCAAAATCGCGCGGGAATCCTCGGGGCTCGTAGATGCCGATTTCGAAGGCCCGGTAAGGTTGGTTCATGGTCCCGCCATCGTAGAATCCCATTTGAATCTGTTGATCGGGCTGGACCCAGAGGCAGACCGTCCGTTCGTCCAGGGCGGGCGCCTCCACGGCGGCGTCCATGCCATTGAACCGCAGGGCCTGGCCGATGCGGCCTGGCTCGAGGCCGGCGTTATAGACGGTCCCATGATTGCCGTTGCCGCTGAGGTCCCTGACCCTCCTCGGGTCGGCCTCCATTTCCAGCGTTCCTTCATCGAAACTGAAGGCGAGGAGAACCCCATCGGGCATCCTGAAGGTACTTACGGGAAGGGGCGTCTCCGGCCCGCTGGTGGAAGTCTCCGGACCGGGGGGGACGGAGGAGCCAACCGGACTCGGCGGTCCGGGCGAGGGGCTGATAGCCGGGGTCGGCGCGCTGGCGGGTCGCCGGGCCGTGGAGAGAGTCCACACGAGGATGATCCCCGCGAGCAGCACGAGGACCATGCCGACCGCGAGGGCGTGGCGGGCACGGCGCGCGGCCGAGTTTGAGCCGGGGGCGGGCCCGACGGGAGGGGCTGCGCCTTCAGCTTGTGCGTCGGCGGACGTCCGCGTCGGAGCCAACGCCCTCCGGGCCATCTCCTCTCTCAACAGCACCGTTGCCGGCGTCTCCGCAGCGGCCGGCCGCACCGGACCTGGCGTGTCGGTCGGCTTTCCACCCGGCGTCGCCAGTCCGGGCCGGGCCGGAATGCGGCGAATTTCGTCGAGAAGCTCCACGGCAGAGGCGGGACGGTGGCGACGATCCTTGTCCATCAGCTTGAGGCAGAGCCGAGCCACCGGCTCGGACACCTGGGGCTGCCGGGCCCGGGGGTCCGGCGCGGGCTCATTGACGACGAGGTGAAACACCTGGTAGACGCTGGCGTCGTTGAAAGGCCGCTCGCCCGTCAAGAGGTGATAGAGCGTAGCCCCCAGGCTGTAGAAATCGGTCCGGGCGTCCACATCCCTGGCATTCTTGACCTGCTCGGGGCTCATGTAGAACGGTGAGCCCATGGCGGAACTGCTCAGGGTCATCCCTTGGCCCTCGCTGAGGAGGTCCTTGGCCAGGCCGAGGTCGGATAGCTTGGCCTCCCCGCGTAGCGTGAGCAGGATATTGGCCGGTTTGATGTCGCGGTGAACGATACCGAATTCCGCTGCGGCCACGAGGGCCTCAGCTACCTGCTCGACGATGCGAAGCGCTTCTCCTTCGACCAGTGGCCCCTGCCGGAGGAGGTCCCCTACCGTTCCCCCGTCCACGTATTCGAAGACGATGTAGTGCAAGCCCGTCTCCTCGTCGAGGTCCGCGTCCATCACCTGGACGGCGTGAGCATGGCGCAGGCGCGCGGCGAGACGGGCCTCCTGAAGGAAGCGCAAGGCGTACTGCGGACTCTGTGCGGCCAGATGAGGCGGCAGGACTTTCACGGCGACGGGCACCTGGAGCACCATGTGCCGGGCCAGGTAGACGGCCCCCATGCCTCCGCGTCCCAGCTCCCGCTCGATCAGGCACTTGCCCATACGCTGTCCGGGCTGCAATTCAGAAGACCCCTCTCGTTGCGAATGCGCCATACCTCGAGACCTCATGGAAATAGGCGCTTGGGGCGCCAAACTTGGAAAAACTTTAGTCTTGCAAAACCGGGCCCTATGGTCAAGATTAAGAGATAGACGCGCTTCCGACTGTTGCCCGTCTGCCTTCCACCGGAATCCTGCGGATGTCCCGCCCGAACGCAGGCAGGCCCAGCGGGCGCGGAGACCATTCGCTAGGAACGGAAGCGCTTCGCATCCCGAGAAACCGCGTCTGACGACTGCCGTCGGACGCACCTGCGGAAGCGCTTCGCTTCCGCATAGGAGACCTCATCATGAAAGCCGTCTGGTTGGAGAAGCACGGTCCGCCGGAGAATCTGAGACTCGTGGAACGCCCGAGTCCAGAGCCGAAGCCGGATGAGGTGCTCCTCGAGGTTCAGGCGGCCGGCCTGAACCACCTCGACATCTGGGTGCGGATGGGGGGCGCCCGCGCCTTTCCTCTGCCGCTCGTTCCAGGGACCGACGTGGCTGGCGTGGTCCGCAAGGCGGGCGACCTTTCCAGGCTCACGCCCGGAGACGAGGTGGTCGTCTATCCCTGCATCGGCTGCAACCGTTGCCCGGCGTGCGAGAGCGGGCTCGAGCCTCTCTGCACTCGGATGACCTTTATCGGCGCGCACCGCGACGGCGGGTTTGCCGAGTTCGTCTGCGTGCCCGCGAAGAACTGCGTGCCGAAGCCGCCGTCCCTCACCTGGCTCGAGGCTGCCGCCGTGCCCGTCAATTACGTCACCGCCTGGCACATGCTCGTGGCCCGGGCCGAGCTTCGGCCCGGCGAGACGGTCCTGATCCAGGCGGCAGGCAGCGGCGTGAGCACCGCGGCCATCCAGATCGCTAAGAGCCTGGGGGGCCGCGTGATCGCCACGTCGAGCACCGAATCCAAGCTCGCCCATGCCCGCCGCCTCGGCGCCGACCACGTCATCCATTACCGGACGGAAGACGTGGGACAGAGGGCGCTCGATTTCACCGGCGGCGTCGGCTGTAACGTGGTCTTTGATCACGTGGGCAAGACCACCTACGACGCGGACGTCAAAGCCCTGGCCAAGGGAGGCCGGCTCGTCGTCTGCGGCACGACCACCGGCGCGGAGGTCACCTTGAATCTCGCCCTCCTCTACCGGCAGAGCCAGAGCGTCCTCGGCTCGACCCTGGGGAGTCGGGGCGAGCTGCGCACCATTCTGGAGCTCATGGAGCGCCGGCAGTTGGGCCGGCCGGTGATCGACCGCGTCGTGGGCCTGTCCGGAGTGGCGGAAGCTCATCGCACTCTTGAAAGCGGGGCGCAAACAGGGAAGATGGTCGTCGATCCCCGGGCTTGACGCCGGAGCGCGCCTGCCCTCCCGAGCAACCCAGTTCAGAAAAACGGTCATGACCCTGCTCAGAGCCGGAATTATCGGGTGTGGGAAGGCCAACATGGCGAGGCAATCCTACGGAATCGCCTACGCGCATGCGGACGGATACCGGGCCTCGCCCCTCTGCAAGTTGGTGGCGGCCGCGGACATCGCGGCCGAGAACCTCAACGCGTTGTGCGACCGTTACGGCCTCGAGGCCCGGTATGACTCCGCGGAGCGCATGCTGGCCGAGGCGAATCTGGACCTCGTCTCGATCTGTACCTGGCCCGGCTTGCATGTTCCGCTCGTGGAGCTGGCCGCCCGGTCCGGCGTGCGGGGCATCCTGTGCGAGAAGCCCATGGCGCTGGGGCTTCGGGCCGCCCGAGGCCTGGTCCAGCTCTGCAACTCCCGGGGCCTGAAACTGGCCATCAATACTCAGCGCCGGCTCAACCCCCGTTTCCGATGGGTGCGGGACCAGATCGCCGGCGGACGGCTCGGGTCCGTACGTTACCTGCACGCGGCCTGGGCCGGCGGAGACATGCTCTCGTTCTCCATCCACTGGCTCGACATGCACCGCTTCTGGCTCGGGGACCCCGAACCGGAATGGCTCGGGTCCTGCCTCGAATTCCAGGAGGGGAATCGCTTTCAGGGCTATTTCACCGAGGTCGGCGCCATCGCTCGATATCGGATGAAGGACGTCCTCTGCCAGCTCGATACCGGCACGCTCGGGCAAGGCAGCCCCGGATTCCTGGCCGTCGGGGATGCTGGGACCCTCGACACGGGCCCGCAGGGCCGATTTCGCCTCCGGACCGCTTCAGGGGAAGAAGGAGCGCCCGAGGAGGGGCCCTTCAACGATTTCGAGGCGGCGGTGACCGATCTCGCCTCGGCCGTGCTCGAGAACCGCACGCCGCAGTTGAGCGCCGAGAACGGCCTGCACACCGTCGAAATGATCGAGGCGGCCTACCGCAGCGCGGCGGACCGCCGCCGCGTCGAGTGGCCGATCGGGGGTGACCGCGACCTCCTGGGAAACTACACGGCTACGGGCAAGATGCCTTAACAGGCTCGGAATTTCAATCGCGCGGCAAATAGCGAAGGGTCTTGAAGAATCAGGGTCCCTTCATGGCGCAGCCAGAACAAAAGTCTTAAGAAAAGGGTCACGGGGAAAAGCCCTTCTACAGAATCGGAAATCCCGTTGGGAGGGTTTCCCCCGCCGTTTACCCGCCATTGGCGGGTCGGTACGAAGTGCCTATGTTCATCACCCCGATGAACTGACTTTTCAGGCCCGGGTCCCCCTAAGAAACAACCCCGCCAAGTCTCGGCGCGCTAGGGTGTTACGACTTTTTCGGTTTTGAGCTTTTCCAGGGCGTTCTGCGCCTCGCGGATGACGGGTTTCAGATAGGCCGAACTTGTCCCCGTGGGAGGCTGAATCCCGGAGGGAGCCCGGTGGGAGGCTGTAGGCTCCGATCATTGAAGACTTATGATTGAACACTTCCCCATGTCCCCGCGTGCTCTTTGTTCCGGCCTGCAGCCTCCCAGCAGGCTCCCTCCCATGTCCCAACGTCCCAACGGGATCCCTATGGGAGGCTCCCTCCGGAAGGGACGAGTTCGGGCTTCAGCCTCCCCGCGGGCTCCCTCCCATGTCCCAACGTCCCAACGGGATTCCTATGGGAGGATCCCTCCGGGAGGGACAAGTTCGGGATACAGCCTACCCGTCTTCCCAACGCGTGAGCGAGCCTTCGGCGTGGCAGCGCCCTCAGAGCGCTGTGAAACCCGTCTTCCCAACGCGCAGGCGAGCCCCTTGTTTCTCTCTGTCACAACGAAGCAAGTCCGCAAGCTTCGTAAACAGGGCTCCTGACTCGCCATCGGCGGGCCTCATGACACCGGAAATCTGACACCTGATACCGGATGTCCCCGATTCCGGCCTGCGGCTCATTTCTTCTCCGGGCTTCGTCCCCGCAGCACTTCCCTGCACTGGGTCATGCTGTTGCCGGTAACGTTGTAGGCGGCGGTATTCATCACGCGGCTTCTCCCGCACGTGTTGGGCGCCGACCCATGGATGATGAGCGCGCCGAAGAAGACGCCGTCCCCGGGCTGCATCTCGACTGATACAGCGTCCGGTCGAGGGTAGTAATGGCCCTTGAGGAAGACCCCGAAGGTCTGCTGCACCCGCTCGTGCTCCTGCAACCCCCACTTGTGGCTGCCGGGAACGAACTGGATACAACCGTTCTCCAGCGTCGCTGGATCGATCGCAAACTGGCAGTTCACCATCAGCGGGCGATTGTCCTCCCGCTTCCAGTAGGCATAATCCTGATGCCAGGGAATGGCCGTCCCATCCTCCGCGCACTTCGGCAGGAGCTTGCAATGGTAAAGCGAGAGGTCCGGGCCGATCAAGTCCTGGATGATGTCCAGCATCCGGTCCGAGCGGATGATGCGGTTGATCGTCGGGCTCACCACCTCGCTGTGCATGAGCTGCTTGATGCGCTTCGGATGGTTGGGGTCCGGAAAAGTCTCCCAGGAGATGCCGATGCCCGGCATCGGCTGCCGGGCCATGCGGTCGTGGATGTCCCGGACATCCTCCTTCAAGGATTCGAGCCAGTCCGGGGGAATGAGGCCTTTCTTCAGGAGAAAGCCGTTTTCCTCGAAATCATGAAGTTCAGCGGGCGTAAGGGCCAATGGCATGGTTTCCTCCTCTGCAATCCTGGGGTCGGTATGCTGACGGCCACTCCATGAGCAGCCGCAGAAATCTCCCCTGGGGACGCCAGCGTCTCGCTGGCTCGGAACGGCATAGACTCAATGCCGCCAGCGAGACGCTGGCGTCCCCAACAACCGTGGTGTTGCTCCAAAAAGGAGACTTCTACAGCTCCTCTATTTTAATCACAGGGGGCCCGGAGAGCACAGGGCACCCCTGTCGAAACAAGCACCCCCGGAAGGCCTGCCCGTGAGTCCGGACTCGCCTTAACCCGGATTTCTCATCCCGGCGGGATGAGAAATCCGGGCAGGAGTCATGGACACGTTCGGAAGGCGAATAGGTCGGCATCCTTCAGATAAAAACGCAGCCGGACGGGTCGGCCGGCCAGGCTCGAGAGGTCCCCCTGGCCACGCCAGTGAACGGGACGCTCCAGGTCATCGCCAAAGGCCGGGTCCATATCGGTCCAAGCGAAGCCCGGAATGGCTCGGCCGCCGGAATCCTGGATTTCCACCCTCAACGTGCCCGCGGCAGAGGAGGAGAAGTTGAGCCGGAGTTGTTTGCCCGAGAAGCGGATGGGCTTGGTGAGGAACTCGCCTTCCTCGCCTCCTGCGTGAGCCGAGACGAAGCCTCGGGGACGAATCGAGAGTCGACGCCAACACGGCGGCACGTTAGGGTGGCGGTAATGTTCACTGATCAGGACACTCCATTCCGTGGGAGAAGTCTCGATCAACGGCCAGGACGGATAATTATTCCTTTCGGTCCAGTTCAACGGGTCGAGGCCGGGACGCACCCAGGCCTCGAGATGGCGCGTCCAATGCAGCCCGTCCCGGCTGCTCATGAAGAGGGCATCATTGACGCCAGGATAAGGGTGCGAGGCGACCGGGAGGCGTTCCTCGACGAAGCGGTTAGGGAAGCCGATGTAAAGATGTTCGGCCCCGGGGCACGATTGAATCGAGTTCGTGTAAAGTTGGGTGAAAGGGTCCCCGTCCCGGTAACTCAACGGCACGGGCTTGGTCCAGTTGATGAAGTCAGGCGAGGTGGACCTCTGTATGGCGCGGACGGACTTGGGCTTGACTTCGCCCTGCGAGTCCGCGGGAGTTGGAACAGAATCGAAGAAGCGAGTGTAGGAACGGTAGCATCCGGCGAGGGAGTCCCAGAAAGCGGTATTGATGGTGTCGAACGTTCCTTCCTTCTTCAGGGGCTTTTCTTGCATGAGCCGCCAGCGAATGCCGTCGGCGGAGGCCATGGCGAAGGCTGCTTTCCAGCGGGCGGTCAAACCTTTGTAGCGCTCGTCAGGCCTGCACGCGGGATTCGTGTCGCGGAACGCAGGCGGGACCCAGGGCCATCCGCCGATCCAGAGGATGTTGTTGCGCTTCGAGCCCTGGAACTCGAGAAGCCCGATCGAGGGACGCGAAAAGCTGCGGCCGCCGTCGGTGCTCTCGGCTAGCCCCACGATCACGTTCTCCTCGTTTCGGAGGTCCGGAATGCTGGCGCGGTAATAGAGCCGGATACGGCTGTCTTCCTGCACGAGACTGTACGCGCCAGCTACGTTGTCCTCCCAGGGCGCGTCCGCGGTAAAGGCCACTTCACGCCGCTCCGGATGGCTGAGCTGGAAGCAAACATTCGTGAGGCTTTCCACTAGATCATCGTCGACCAGGAGCTCCCATCTCGTCCCGACGTCCAGTGGGATCATAATGTTCTCCGTAGGGGCGAAAGGTATATGCCGTTACACGTCGACATCAAGAATGAATTCTCGATGGGGCAGTTATTTCTCCGCAGCGAGGCGCAAGCCAAGTCCGCGGAAAAAATTATACTTCATGTCGCCGAAGGCCATCGCGGCATCCGCAGCAGACAGAGATTCAGAGGCCGAAGCTGGCATGATTCTGATCAAGACTCTCCTCTTTATCGCCCTGGCGCCGGGCAGCATAGTCGCCCTGATCCCCTGGGCCATTCTGTGGTCCGCACGAGGCGGCGTTCCCTGGCCTCCCGGCCCCTGGAACTGGCCGGGACTGGCCATGATCGCGGCGGGGGCATTCATCGCCGTGCACAGCATGGGCGCCTTCGCCTTCCTCGGCAAGGGCACGCCCGTGCCGATTGACCCGCCCCGATTCCTGGTACGCCAGGGATTTTACCAGGCGGTCCGCAACCCGATGTACGTCGGCATCCTGGGCATTCTCGTTGGTGAGTCGGTGCTGTTCTCGTCTCCGCGGCTTCTGGTCTACGCCGCGGCCGTGGGAGTCATGTTCCACCTCTTCGTGGTCTTGTATGAGGAGCCGACGCTGGGGAAAAAATTCGGGTCGCCGTACGAGGACTACTGCCGCAGCGTGCCGCGGTGGATTCCGCGTGCGGCCTCCATCTGGCCGCTTCAACAGTGAGGCCGATGCAGGAAGTCGTGTAACGTTGATGGGCCCTGCAGGATTCGAACCTGCGACCAGCGGATTATGAGTCCGCAGCTCTGACCAACTGAGCTAAGGGCCCCGAAAAGCCTCCGAAGCCTCGGCGAATGAGACCTTCCGCAGGCGTTTTTCAACATATTATAGTTCGGCGTCTCCCCAGCGCCAAGAATGGTGATTGAAGCCTTCGAAGGCCGAACCTATAATCGGGCCGTTCGGTCTCCGGCCCGCCGCTGCACCAGAAGAAACCGTTCATGCTCCACGCCGTGATCCTCGCAGGCGGCTCGGGTACCCGTTTCTGGCCTCGAAGCCGGAAAGCCCTGCCGAAGCATCACTTGGCCATCGCCGGAAGCCGTACCCTGCTGCAACAGACGGCGGACCGGCTTGAGGGAGAGGTCCCTTACGAGCGTGTGCTGATCCTGACGGTGCCCGAACAGGTGGCGGAGACGCGCCGGCAGCTCCCGGGCATCCCCGCCGAGAACGTCGTGGTCGAGCCGGAGGGTCGCAATACCGCGGCCTGTGCTGGTCTGGCCGCGGTCCTGGTCTCGGCCCGGGACCCGGACCCGATGCTGCTCATGGTCACGGCCGACCACGTCATCGAGCCGAAGAGGGACTACTGGCAGAGCGTCCGCGCCGCGGTCGATCTGGCCGCCGATGGAAGCACTTTGGTCATCTTCGGCATCCGGCCCCGCTGGGGGAATCCCGGCTTCGGATACATCGCCCGTGGCGAGTCCGCCGGTGAGATTCATGGCGTGCGGTGCTTTTGCGTCCGCAAATTCCTGGAGAAACCGTCGCCGGAAAAGGCGCGGGAACTGGCCGCGAGCGGCGACAACTACTGGAACAGCGGGATGTTCGTCTGGAAGGCGTCTGCGATCCTGGGAGAAATGCAGCGCCATGCGCCGGACGTGTTGTCGCCGCTCCTGGCCTTTCGAGCGGTGATCGGGACGCCGCGAGCTTCGGACGTGCTGGCCGCGGCCTATGCCCAGATGCCCCGGCTTCCCATCGACAAGGCCGTCATGGAAAAATCATCGAACGTGAAGGTGGTCGAGGCGACGTTCCAGTGGGACGATGTGGGCTCCTGGAAAGCCGTCTGCTCCCATCACCCGCAGGACGAAAAAGGAAACACCGTCCTCGGCAGCCACGTCGGACTGGATACCCGGGACTGCCTCCTGGCCAGCGATCCGGACCACTTGATCGCCACCGTGGGGGTGTCCGGCCTCATCATCGTGCACACCCGGGACGCCACCCTGGTCTGCCGAAAGGAGGATGCGGAGCGCGTCAAGGAACTGGTGGACCGGATCGAAAGATCAGGCCGCAAAGGGGTTCTGTGAGTGCTCCGGAGTCAGCCCGCCATGAAAGCTCGCATCCTGGCCATCGACTACGGCTTCAAACGCGTCGGCCTGGCGGTCACGGACCCCCTGGGCATCACGGCCCAACCGCTACCCACCTACAGCCGGAAAACGGATGAGGCGCTTATCCAGCATGTTCAAGCGCTGGTGGCGGAGAAGGAGATCGGCCATATCATCGTGGGACTCCCCCTGAACATGGATGGGAGCTTCGGGCCGAAGGCGGCCGAAGCCAGCAGGTTCGCAGACCGACTGCGCCCGGCGGTCTCGGCGGCCGTGGAGCTTTGGGATGAACGGCTGACCTCGTGGCAGGCGGAACAGGACTTGAGCGAAGCGGGCCTGTCCGTACGAAAGGAGCGAGAGAAGGGGAGGGTGGACCGGATGGCGGCCCAGATTCTACTCCAGAGCTACCTGGCCCGGCCGGAGGGCGGTAGGCGGCGAGCCGAGGGACGGGCCCCGGATGGCCCGGGCGGCGGTCCCGCCGACCCGGGGAGCGGGACGGCGGGGCAACCGCGGAGTGCACGCTGAATGGCCAGCAGGAGTTTGAACCTGTGGACGCAGGTCTCCTACCCCGAGGGACTGTTGGTCGAGTGCCGGCATGATCTCCACCCCATCCTGGCTGCGGAAAGCGAAGTCGAGCTGATCGATCTTCGGATGCCACGCGGCGAGCCGGCGGCCTCGCCTGTGTCCGCCTTTCCAGCAGGGTCCGAGGTGAAGACGGACGTGAGGCTTCCAGGAACTCTGTTCCTGCGGGCCGCCCTGCCGGCCCCGCCCGGGGTATCCTGGCGGCGCACGTTGATGGCCCGGCGCGGTCTCTTCCTCGCCGTCCTTGACGAGGTGGACCGGCCCGGCCACGGCCAGGCCGGACGACGAGACGTGTGGGATAGCTCAACCCTCATCGGGCAGGTGAATTCCTTTGACGCCGCGCCCGGTGGCGGCGATTCGAGCCTCCATTTGCAAATCGCCCTCCTCCCACGAATGGCCATCCTCAAGCCACAGGTCGGCTTCGTTCAAGGCCGTTTCATCCGCCTCGCACGGCTTCGGCATGGCCTGCTCGCAGGTCTCGGTAGACGCCAGGGCTTCACGGAACTGCGTCAAGTCCGGTTTCAGGCCCAAGCCTTCTGGATCGATCAGGACGGGTTTGCGCTCCTCGAAACCACCCGGGTCGACGTGTGCGGCCGCAAGCTGCTCGAGGCCGATCAGCCGGTGACGATGGAATGGAACTTCGAGACGGGGACGGGGACGGTGGAGGGCCGCGGGGACTCAAAGCTGGTCCTTCACGGCGGCAATGTGCCGCACGAGATTCAAGTAACGAACGGCCGGACGGACGTGGAGATCACCGGTCTGGCCCGCAAGGGCGAGTGGTGGAACGCGGTGATGGCCGCGGTCCAGAGGCTCTAGTACACGCGTTCGGAAGTGCACTCGCACTTCCGAACGCGTGTACTCGTAAGCGGTTCGCTTTCGCGTCCGGAAGGTCTGAAAGCCATGCCCGGGCCGGAATTCCAATGCTCGCTCGATGCCGGTGTCCGGCACTTCAACCGCCAGGAATTTTACGAGGCCCATGAGGTGTGGGAGGATCGCTGGCACGAGGAGAAGGGCCCGGAAAAGGCCTTCCTTCAGGGCCTGATCCAGGCCGCAGTGGCCTTTTACAAGCTACAGAGCGGCAATCCGCGCGGCCTGCACAAGATGCTGCTGAAATCGGTCCGGAATCTCCGTCCGTTCGGACCCGAGAGTCATGGGGTGCGTCTGGACCGCCTGCTAGCCGACCTCGAACGCTGGGACGAGTCAGCGCGGTCGATGGCCCGGACCGGCCGTCATGATTTTGCTCCCGAGTCCCTCCCGCGGATTCTGAGTACCCCTGTTCAGAAAGCAACTTCTCAATAAGTTCGGGGAGGACGATCAGGTCAAGTCCTTGAGTCTTGAAGCTGGACGAAGCCCAAGGGGCTTCGCTACGGAATTCGGGGCTGACACCCGGCGAACATCGACGAAGCGCTGACGCGCTTCACTACGAGAATCCGCGTCGAAACGCTCACTCGAAGGTCCCTCCCAGGAGGATAAAGTTGGGAGGGCTTCGCTGCGCAGCGGAACGCGTCAGCGTTCCGTCCCAGAGATGAGTTTTGAGGGCCCAGGCGAAGTGCCGACGCGCTTCGCTACGAAAATTCGCGAAGCGCTGAATCATCTTCGGTTGTGAAATCGGGCGGGTCCACCTCTTCGAACCTATTGAGAAGCTACGTCATTCCAGCTTAACCACTTATGAATTGGTTGCAGATGGAATATCGAGTTTTCTTATTTCGCCTGCCGGACTTGTCCTCCCGAAGGGGTCCCGGTGGGACGTTGGGAGGGGTCCCGTTTCCCTTCCGTAGGAATCCCGTTGGGAGGCGGGATTCCTACGGAAGGGAGGGCTTTCCCATAGTAGACGAGTCGGCAAGTGCGGGCGCATTTGCCGACTCGTCTACTAGCTGCTGGCGCTGCGGTAACGCCGGAGGGCGAACTGGAAGAGAACGTGTCCGGCGAAGAGGGCGAGGACTGCCCATCCGATCCCGTAGAGGGCGTGGGAGAGGTCGAGGGACTTGAGGAAGACGCGGGCGGGCACGTTGGCCACGGCGACGACGGGGATGACGAAGAGCAGGAACAGGCGGAGGCCGGCGGGATAGATTTCCATCGGGTACTGGGCGAAGTTGACGACGGGAAACCAGAGCTCGAACAGGCTCTGGTTTCGGATGAGCCAGAAGGCGCTGAGGGCGAGGGCGAAGAGGATGGCATAGAGGATGAAGACGCCGCAGAGGACGAGGCAGGCATAGGCCAGGAGATCGAGTGCGGCGGGCCGGAGGCCCAGCCGGCCTCCGGCATAGAGGAGCATGGCCGCGGCGACCGGCACGTTGACGACGTTGCTGAAGCTGATCTTTCGGGCGGAGAGGAGGAACTGGGCGTTGATGGGTTTGAGCAGGACGAAATCGAGATTTCCCGTCCGGATCAAATCAGAAAGCTCCACGCAGTTGGTGAAGAAGACCATTTCGAAGACCTGGGTGGCCAGGTAATGGGTGCCGAGGAGGAAGAGCATTTCGTTCTCGTTCCAGCCCGCGATGTGGGAGGTCCGTAGATAGAGGATTTTGAAGAAGAAGACGAGGAAGAGCAGCCAGAGGGACTCCGTGAGCGCGGTGACGAGGAAGTGCCCGCGGAAGGCCATTTCGCGGGCCAGGCAGTTCCGGACGAGGGCGCGGTAGATTCGGGCATATCGGGCGAGGGTGTGCATGGTCGAGGGGGCCTGAGGCGTTTCGGGTTAACTACCACGCTCCGTTAAACATCGGCAGCCACTTCCCTCGCGGCTTCACACCGACGACCGTGTTGCCGACCCATCGGACCGTTACCGAGGCCTCACGCTTCGGCACGCTGGTGGGAGTGAAGGTCTGAATGAAACTGGGAACGGGATAACTGAGTTCGAGGAGGTCGCCGTGGCTCACTGCCGAGCAAAACACATAAGCATTCGCCGCACCGCCCCAAGTCACGGGAACCTGCTGACCGTTGCGGAACAGGGCAACCTGATCGCGTTCCACCCAGGCGGGGGGTCGCAAGTAGTAAGGTGTGGATTTGCAGGCTTCCACCCGCAGATGACCGAACTCCGGCAACGAAGCGGTGACCTTCGCAGCAGGATGGTCGCGAGTGAGGGACATATTGATGAACACTCCTTCCGGTCTCTCCTCCACGATTGCGCACCAGGCTTCCCACAGGCCTCGCATTCCCTCCGGGGGACAGCAACCCATCATCTGGATGCCGTTGCGGGACAATCCGGCTTGTCCAAGGTGCTCGGGGTAGCTGACCCAATCGTCGAAGCTTGCCTGGGCCACGAAGCCGCCCTCCAAGCGGCGGAGATCGGCGAGCGCTCCATCAAGGACTCCCTGTGGCTTGCCTTTGTGCAACCTCTGAAAGAGATCGAGAAACTCCGGCGTCAGGAAGAACTGTGAGCGCCGGAGCTCGTTGCGAATCGTCCGCTCGATAGGGTCCCAGTAATGGGGCCAGCCGCCGCGAGCCAGCCAGGCGCCGAGGCTCACCATGTCGCCAACCACGCAAATCTCCGTTCGATATTCGCCTTGAGGGATGAATTCGGGATACCAGCCAAAGTCCGTGCCGTTGGCCAGGACAAACTCGTGAACCCGCCGCGCCCAATCGAGGTAACGCTGCTCGCCGAGCACCACGCCGAGGTGAGCAACACCCCAGACCGCGTGAGTGTGGCAGTGGACGTGCCGCTGAAAGGCCCCGGTCTCCGGGTGTATCCGCAACTCACGCTGGTCGGGCTGCGAGCCTGCGAGGAATCCTTCCGTGAAAGCCCGCGCCAGGTCGAGAGCTTCCTCGTCGCCGGTGCACTCCCCATAACGGACACACGGCTCCACGATGAAAGGGTAGTTTCGCCCATGCTCCTCGCACCAGCCCTTGAGCAGCCACTCGCCCTCTTTGTAGGGAGCGATGCCCCAGTAGTAGGCTTTGTCGCCGTCCCATTGCGCGATGTTGCGCAGAGCCTCGAAGATCGCCCGCGCTTGCTTGCGCGCCCCGAGGTCGCCCGTGCGCGCATAGTCCTCGCTCAGGCTGACCAGCAGCTTGGCGCTTGTCCACGTGCCCACCCAGTAGCCGTCAATCGGCTGGCCAATATAGGCGACCGGATTGATCCAAGCCAGGTGGTCTTCGCGCAGATAGCTCAGCACTCTGCGGCGCACGCCGCGCTCCACGGACTCCGCTTCGGACTCCCCGGCCATCTCCCGCATGTGGGTGTATTGCCAGTCCATCCGACAGTCGGTGTCACCGAGGGAAACCGGGTCGTAGCCATACTGATTGGGCGGCGCAATCTCCGGATGGTGGCAAGGAATCCCCAGAGGTCCCAGCGAGAACTTGCATTCGTAGTTGCGCGACGGTTCCGGGTTGCCACGCAGGTAGTTCAAGGCGTTCCTCGCCATCTGGGACAGATCAAGGTCGTCGGGCTGAGGCCGCGTCTTGGGGGAAGTGTGAGAGAGTTCCCGGATGGATTGTCGAAAAGATTGGTGCAGGTTGAGAGTGTTCATGTTCTTCACGTTCTTGTTGCAGAGCAGGTCGAAGGTCCTTCTACCAGGACCAAAGCATTTTAACGTTGTCGAGGGAAGTTTGTCCTTATACCGGGAGGCAATGTCTTTCTGCAATGAACGCGGGAGCGCCTGGCCTGCTTCCGCGGCCAGCAACGTCGCCAGGGGGATTTGGAGTTCCAGCACTTCAATGGCCCAGGGTTGCCGAGGCACTTCGCCTTGGCGGCGGATTTCAACGGAAATTTCTGCTTCCCCGCCAGGGTTGGGCCGGCGAAGCCGGGCCAACCCTGGCTCTGAAATCCGCGTCGCCCGGAGGGCGTAGCGGATTTCATTAGGTTCTTACGTTTCGGGACATCAGCCGCCATAGGCGCCGTAACGGCGGAGGCCCCGGCGGTAAAGGATGATGACCAGAAGCCAGAGGCCGAGAATCCATGCCATTTCGATGAACAGGTGGATCGCCAGCTCGCCGGGGCCGTAGCGCTTGAGGAAGACCGCGACGGGGAAGTAGGCCTCGTACTGGAAAGGCAGCCAGAGGAAAATGCGGGCCATGGCCTCGGGCATCAGGTCGATGGGGAACATGTGTCCTGAAACGAAGTACTCGATCATCATGTAGAGGAACAGGAACGTGTTGATTTCGAGAAACCAGAAGCCGATGAGGCCGAAGAGGACGTTGAGGAGGAAGCCGACGAAGAAGGAGAGGACGAGGGCGAGCAGGAAGGCGGCGAAGACGGGCCAGCCTGGCCAGGGGGCGAAGATGCCGATGCGGCTGAGCCAGGCAATGACGAAGGCGAAGGGGACCGTGGCGATGAGGAAGAAGACCGCCTTGTGGGCGAGGCGCAGGCTCAGCGTGTAGGTCAGGTAGTCGACGGGCCGGAC
The DNA here is from genome assembly GCA_016179685.1 of Planctomycetota bacterium. Taxonomy (GTDB): domain Bacteria; phylum Planctomycetota; class PUPC01; order JACPCR01; family JACPCR01; genus JACPCR01. The sequence continues at coordinate 70,243 of JACPCR010000067.1, forward strand.
GAGGTACTTGTTCAACTCGCCGTCGCGGATTTCCTGGGCCACGGTCCGGGCCAGGCCCGGCATGGCGGAGAAGCTGCGCGCGACCATCACCAGAACGTAGTAAGCAATGATCCCGGCGAAGGTGTATTGCGCCGTCAGACCCTCCGGCGCGGTCTGGTAAACGGCCCGCCAGAGGAAAAGGGTCGTCACCATCGGCAGGAAACGGAATACGACGCCGATGAGGAAGTTGAAGCGGTAGGTCAGCCGCTCGGAGAGGCTCACGCGGAACACCGTGGCGTAGATTCTCAGCGTGTTCATGCGGAAGGCCTCTCCGTCCCCTGGAAAAGGTTGGCCATCACCTCCTCGATGGGGATTTCCTCGATGCTGATGTCCTCGACGGCGAACCGGCGGAGGATTTCGGAGCTTCGGGCGGGCACGTCGGGCCGCTCGACCTCGAGAGTCGCGGTCGGGGGCTCGAAGCGGACAAGCTTTCCGAGGCCAGCCAGCTCGTGTTCCCCGGGCGGTGTGCGGAAACGGACGCGGAGGCGCTTGTGGCTCGAGTAGCGCTCGAGGATGGCGCTGATGGGTCCGTCATGCATGACGCGGCCATGGTTCATGACGATGACGCGCTCGCACAGCTCCTCGACGTCCCGCATGTAATGGGTGGTCAGGAGGATCGTGATGCCCTTCTCCCGGTTGTAGGCCCGGATGCACTCGCGGATGCTGCGCTGGGCCACCACGTCCAGGCCGATGGTCGGCTCGTCCAGGAACAGAATCTCGGGCGAATGCAGGAGGGCCGCAATAAGCTCCAGCTTCATGCGCTCGCCGAGTGAAAGCTCCCGCACGGGGTGCTGCAGGACGCCGTGCACCTGAAGCAGATCGGTCAGCTCCCCGAGCCGTAACCGGTATGCTTCGTCGCTCACGCCGTAGATTTCCTTGTTGAGGAGGAAGGACTCCTCGGCCGGCAGGTCCCACCAGAGCTGGTTCTTCTGGCCCATGACGAGGGAGAAGCGGCGTCGGTAGCTGTTCTCGCGCTGCCAGGGCACGTGGCCGAGGACTTCGGCCGCCCCCGAAGTGGGAGTGATGAGTCCGGAGAGCATCTTGAGGGTCGTGGTCTTGCCTGCCCCGTTCGGACCCAGGAAGGCCACCATCTCCCCCTTCTCGATGGAGAAGCTCGCCTCCTGCACGGCCCGCACCTCATCATAGCGCCGCCGGAAGAGGCCGCGAAGGGCAACGAGGAAGCCCGGCGGTTTTTTGTAAACCCTGTAGACCTTGGTGAGATGCTGCGCCAGGATCACGGGCACGATAAACTATTCCTTGTTCAGGCCATCTTACCGGCTCGTCCCGAGGCGGACAATCGCCGTGCCCCGCGAGCGGTCTTGACAGCCCGGCGGCGGGACGGGGACAATAAAGACGGGGTGTCACATGCCCACTTACGTTTATCAGGTTGTCCGTGAAGATGGAAGCGGCGGCGAAACCTTTGAAATCGTCCAGAGGATGTCCGATCCGCCCCTGGAGAAGCATCCGGAGACGGGTCAGCCGGTGCGGCGCATTTTCCTGCCCCCGAATCTGAATACCCGGGGCTTCAGCAAGCGTTATACGGACCCGAAAGTTCTGGAGCGGCAGGGCTTCACCCGCTACGAGAAGACCGGCGAGGGAAAATACGAAAAAACGGCCGGATCGGGACCGAACTTGATTTCCAGGGATTCGTAAATGGCAGCATCTCGAACGGGGTGGAAGGCCTCGGGGCGTCCGAGCAAGCTGCCCCGGCCCGGAATGGACGTGAGCCGTGCACCGCGGTAATGGCTGACGCGTCCGGGCGAAATCCGCCGGCTGCTTGAATCTCTGCCCGGGGTGGAAGTAGCGGAGATTGGCCGCACCGCGGTGGGACGGCCGATCCTCGCGGCCGCGCGGGGCGAACGCGAAATGCTGCCGGGCCGCACCTCGGCGAGCCTGGCCTCCGCCGTCGCCGCGAGCCGGCCTTCGGCTTTCTATGGCCAGGGGGAACGGCAGAGGCGGGTCCTGCTCCTCCTGGGTGGCGCCCACGGGACGGAGATGGAGTGGAATTAGGGGAGAACACAACGATGACCCCAAAATCGAAACAGGTCTTCAAGCGCATCCGAGAGATGGTCGAAGGAGAGACCCTCGTCACTTTCCTCCTGGTCGAGTCCGCCAGCCTCCGGAAGAAGGCCGACGGCTCGGATTACCTCGCCTTGAGGCTGAAGGATCGCACGGGCTCGATCGAGGCCAAGATATGGGACGAGGTGAACCGCTACCGGGAGCTGCGGGCCGGGGACATCGTAAAGGTGGAAGCGGAAGTGAGGTCCTTTCGAGGCAAGCCGGACCTGTCGATTCGCCGGTTGCGCCTGCTGGAGGATCGCGACCGCGAGGAGGGTTTCGACGAGAAGTGGCTCGAGGAATGGACCGAGTTCGTCATCGAGGACTTGTGGGCGCGGCTGAGCCAGTTCGTGGACCGCATCGAGTCCCCTCCCATCCGCCATCTCGTGCAGGCCGTCTTGAGCGCCAAGGAAGAGACTCTCAAACGGTCGCCCGCGGCCAAGCAGGTTCATCACCCCTACTTCGGTGGACTCCTCGAGCATACGGTCTGGCTGGTGGATGACTGTATCCGGCTGCTGGACAATTACAAATTTCTGGACCATGACCTGGTGATCGCCGGGGCGATCCTGCACGACATCGGAAAGACGGAGGAACTGGGTGGGGAGCGTGTGACGGACTACACCGTGGACGGCCGGCTCGTGGGGCACATCGTCCTCGGCCGCGATATCCTGAGACGCCATGCCGCATTGATTCCCGATTTTCCCGGGGACGCGCTGCGGCATCTCGAACACCTGATCCTCTCCCACCAGGGCGAGCGCGAATGGGGCTCGCCCGTGCTCCCTTCCACCCCGGAGGCCCTTTTCGTCCACCTCGTGGACAACCTGGACGCGAAGATGCAGATGGTTCAGCAGGCGGTCCGCCGGACGCCCGAGGGCCAGCCCTTCAGCGAATACCATGCGACCCTGGGCCGCCAATTCTATCTCGTGCGGAGGTCCGTCCCCGAGCCGGGCCGGGACGAACAACGAGGCTGACGTTCGAAACCGGCGGATGATTGGCCCAGGGCTGATGCTGGACGCGAAAGACGCTCGTATCCCTGTTCAGAAGTGCACCAGAACCTCTGAACAGGGATGCGAACTGAAAACCTCTCCCGCACCTTGTCCCTAGCCCGGATTTCTCACACGGCATGTTCGAAATGCGCCCTGCGGGCTTCGACTCGAACGACTTGCGTCGTTCGAGTCGAAGGGCTAACCCGAATCGAGCTGCCAGGAAGGCGGTCTTGAAGCCGGCATTGCAACGGATTGCTGCCCAGGAGGATATCGAGCGTGCCGCTGCGATTTGTGAGAAATCCGGGCTAGGGAACGGATTTTACGAAACTCGCGGACTCGCTTCGTTGTGACAGAAAGAAACAAGGGTCTGGGTGGCCGAGGTAGAGATTTACTTGTGAAAGTTTGCGCGTCGCGCGGAGATGTTGGAGTCACGCCTGCCTGCCCTGTCTGCGTG
>JACPCR010000068.1 GCA_016179685.1 Planctomycetota bacterium
CTTGATATCCCCCTTCCTGAAGCCTTCCAGACTCAAAATCCGTTCGTAAGTGACTATAAGTAAATAACTAACAAACGCGCCCAGCGAGTCACACACATCAAAAGTCACCGACTCAGCGGTTGAGATCGTCGCCGACGCTTTCCTGGCAGTTCTTGATGGTGGAAATTTTCCAGCCGCCCGGCAGGTGGGAGACGAGACGTGGGTCGTCCTCGATGCTGATGGTTTTGGAATGGAAATCAAATTCGGCGGAAGCGAGGGGGGCTTGGCTGGCGAAAAGAGGATTTCCCTGGCTGGACCACCGGGAGGCGTTACGGATGACGGCGTAGTCTGGCCGGCCCTGTTCATCGTGGAGCAGAACGAGCATTGACGCATCGGTCGACTGTTCGAAGAGTGGATGGCCGCCGAGAAGGATAGTCACGGCGGCTGCGGCGGAACGATGAGCGCGCAGGCCTTGGAATTCAGTAGGCCCGCCGGCCCAATCAACGAGGGTCACGTCGTAATTTTCGAGGAAGGGCGACAGCAGAGTAGCGAAACAAGCCTTGTTTCCCCTGCGCCGTACTGCCAGAAAAGCCCGCTGGCCAGCAGTCCCGGCTGACCCGCTGGGCGCCCGTCCCCGGATGTACCAGGTATGGGGGGCACCCTTGGAAAACAGAAGAGTATGCCCGGGCTTCTCGATGAATTGATCCATGAAGTGGCCGGGTTCACCGGCGTGCCGATCTCGAGCCGGGAATCCGGGATCGGTCCAATTCCCGTTTTTTCGGTCGCAGACGAAGTCGCCATTGAAAACGAGGCGTTCACCATCGGAGAGGTACTCGCCACCGAGAGCGTCGTAGTGGAAGGGTTCCGTGTGGGGGATGTAGCAGATCGACCACTCGAAGCGACCGGGTCCGTTCCAGCAAAGGTCGAACGTATGTTCCCGACAGCCCTCTGCCTCGACCAGGTCGAAAAGCAAGTCGTCCGCAAGGATCAGCCGCCGGGAAACGTCCACATCCGGATAGGCGAGGGGATGACGAATATGGAGGGTGCTCAATCGATTGAAGACAGCGAAATCGAGCACTTCACCTTCGGTCCCCCGGTTCTTCTTGCCTGCGGGACTGCAGAATTCGAAGTGCTGGTCTTTGCCGTCGACGACCAGGGCGCTGTGTGCGGCTGTCCGGCGAAACCAGCCGCCATGGACGCGTGGCGCGTACCCTCCCAGAGCGGCTCCATGATGTTCGAGTTGAGGATGCCCCTGGGCGAAAAAATCAATGGATAGTTTGTCCGGTTGACCGTGGCAAAAATCGAAGGGCCGGAAATTGACCAGGACATGGGCGTCAGCGGGATCGAGATATTGGGCGCGGCCACGGGATCGGAGGACGGCTGTTCCTGATTTTCGCCAGAGGCGGCTTCCGCCCGGCAGGGGTGCGGTATGGACTTCTTCGACTCCGAACAGCAGGGATTGAAGCAGCCGATGTTCCCGATTACCCCCGCCATCGTAATCGGGATGCCGGCTTTGCTCGACCATGTTGCCGTAAACGGGATGTCGGAAATGGGCGTAAGCGAGTTCGCTTCCCCAGAAGATGGATTCGGGGCCGCAATCTCCGACCGATTCAAAGACCCAGTCCGGCCGGTGGATGCCGAGCATGAAATCGAGCATTTCCGAAACTTTGCGATGGAAACAATCATCGGCAAGGAGATCGATGCCGGAATGGCGCAGGAGGATCGGCATCCAGAGCAGGTGATGGTAAACGACGACCATTCCGTATCCGACGCTGCCTTCATTCCAGGATCCTCCCGGGAAAATGCCTTGTTCCAACTGGCAGGTGAGGCCGTGATCGGGATCGGTGAAGGCCTGATGGATCAGTTCCTCGTCTTCCAGAACCGCGCCGACAGCGAGCATGGCTTTCACGTTGGCGACTTGCAGGTTGGAATTGAAGGTTTTTCCTGTAACCTTCGGGTTGAGCCCGGCCCTCAGAACGTTCGTTTCAAAGGCAGAACGTTCCTCCGGGGAAAAATCCTCGTACAGGAGGTCATAAACCAAGGCGTTCCATGGGGTGTTGTAGATGGAAGTTCCTGGGAAAAAAGAGGCCATTCCTTTTCCCCTGAGATAGTCCAAGGCAGAAGCCCGAAGGGATGCATTTTCGGTCAGGATACCCATCAGGGCGAGTTTCCCTGCCAGGACGCCGGATGCCCCGGCGGTTTTCCACAGCTTTCCTGGTCTCCCTTCGCAGAAAGCGCGTACGGCGAGATGAAAAGGATAGACGGACTGGAGGAGTTCATCGAGGGCCATGGCCGCCCATGCTTGCCGTCGGACTTTTGCACGCACCTCGGCAAATTCTTCGGCTGTCAGCCAGAGGAATGGGTGTTGCTTTCCCTTGATGATTCTCGGTTTCTTTAGCATCCGAGTAGTTTGGTAGGTGAGGCAGCGGTGGTCAAGGATGCTGTACGAAACGATCTGTTAGAATATGCGGGTCTCAGGAATGGTTTCCCAATCGGCGAATGGGTCGTGGAGCAGATTCGCTCGAATTAGACTCGCTGGTAGAGCTGCTCCCGTACGAAGAACAGCCCGCGCTCCTTGACCGGCAAGTGGAAGAAGTCCTGCCAGACCCGGGCGTAAAGAGCGACTTGCGGGCGGTAATGGGCGACCAGGTTTTCGAGCCCGGGTTTCATGTCATCAGTCTTGTAGTCCACCAGGACCCATCCCTCGGACTCCTCGAAAGCGAGATCGATGACGCCACTGAGGACTTTCTCCCCGGGCGTCTCAACAGGAACCATGTCCGCAGGACACGGCACCTCGAAGGGAACCTCGACGAGACGCCTCCGGCTCGACTCGGCCCGACGCCAGAGGTCGGACCTGGTGAGCGTTCCGGCCACCTCGACGGCCTCGGCCGCGAGCCCTGATTCGGGGTCCAGCTCCAGTTCGGGGTCCAGTTCCAGTTCCTGGACCTGTTCCCGGGCAAATTTCAGCAGGTCAGATGCCGGATTGACCATTCGGACCTGGAGCAAGGAATGGACCAGCGTGCCCCACTCGGTCCCATGCTGGCCGGAGGAGCGGCAGCCGACTCGGTCGGGTCTGACCGAGATGGTGGCATGGTCTTTACCGCCTCCAGCGACATGCTCCGAGGCGGCGCCGGCCGTGAGGGGACCGACCGAGATGGCCTTCGCGGCGAGCACCGCATAGGTGTGACATTGAGTTCTGGCCCACCGCGCTTGCACCGCTTCGAGCGCGGCCGCGACGTCCGCGTCCGAGACGGTTACGGGTGTCGCTGACATGGGTCCGGCGGCCGGCGGTCCGGGGTCAGCCAGCTCTCCACAATCATTCAGACGAGACTCGAACGCCTGCCATGGGTTACCCGAGTTGCCTTTTTCGCGTTGCGAGATGACGAGCTGCGTGCCTGCGCGCGTCATGGCCACGTAGAGGAGACGATTCTTCTCCGCTTCTTCAAACTCGTCTTCCTCCTTTTTCCACTCGTCCCATCCGGGTGGCTGCGCCAGGAGCGGGCGATGCCCGTGGTTATCGCGCTTTCCAAACACGGCCAGGTAACCACGGACAACCGGGCCGGAGCGGTCGATGTGAATCTTGACCGGGTAATCGTGCTCGCCCGTCGGGTCCGCCAGGAAGACGACGGGCGCTTCCAGTCCTTTCGCCTTGTGGAGATTCATGATGCGCACGGCCGGCTGGTCCTGCGGCAGGGCCGAAAGGCTGCCGAATTCAGCGTCCTTTTCCATGAGGCCGCCCAGTTCGCCGATCAGACCCGCCAGCGAAGGGGTCTGCCCCTGGCGCGCGCGGAGGATTTCGAAGGCCTTGTGGAGGCTTCCGGCCAGGACGCTGCCGCCGGGCTGGACGCCGGCCCGGACGAACAGGCCGAGGTCGCCGGCGGTCCTTTCGATGGCGGGCACGGGCGGCATGAGCCGAAGCCAGTACTCGTATTCTTTCAGCCGGCCGAAGGCATCCTCGAAGGGCTGCCGCACCTCAGGCGGAAGGGCCTCGGGCGGAGGGGAATGGAAATGAAAGCGGCCGCCGCAGCTTTTGAAGGCATAAAGGGCCGAATCGCTGATGCCGAAGAGGCGGCCGCGCAGGACCGCGACCAGCGCGACCGCGTTGTCCGGCTCCGTGACGGTGCGGAGCGCCTGTTGAAGGAGCTGCAGCTCATCGCTCGCTTTCAAGGTGTTTCCGCCGGATACCTGGGCCGGGATACCCAGCTCTGCGAGCTTCTGGCTGTAGAGGGCCAGGTTGGCCTTCTTGGGCGTGATGATGAGGAAGTCGCTTGCAGCGACCGTGGACGTCATGCCGCGGTCGAGTTCCTTGCGCGTCCGCGGGACTGACCGCTTCTCATCGAGCGCGCGGCGGACCGTCCGCGCAATGAGGTCCGGCTCGAATTCCAGGACTTCTTCCTTATTGGTCCGGTCTTCCGGCACTCGAAGCACCTGCACGCCCGCCAGATCGCCGTCACAGCCGTTCTTCCGGCCGCAGACCATGTCGCGGCGAGCGGGAGCGTAGCAATCGGCCTCGGCGGGAAATAGCGAGCCGGCGACCGGATTGAACCAGTCGATGAGCGGTTGGATGGTGCGGAAATTGACCGTCAGGGAAACGATGACGCCTTCGGTCTGCTCGATGATCCCCTTGACCTTGCTGTAGGTGACGATGTCGGCCCTTCGGAAGCGGTAGATGGACTGCTTCGGGTCGCCGACCACGAAGAGCGAGCCCGGTCGGGGCCGGCACCTGGACCAGTCCGTCTCGGCAGGATCGCTTGCGGTGAGCAGGAGCATGACCTGCGCCTGGATGGGGTCCGTGTCCTGGAACTCGTCCACGAGCAGGTGTGTGAATCGGTCGCTGAAGTACTTCCGGATTTCGACGTTGCCCGAGCTGAGCAGCGCTGCCGCGCGCAGGAGCAGGTCCTGATAGTTGAGCACGCCGGCCTCGCCGCGCATCTTGTCATACGTCTTCCTGGCGGCATGAAGGATGCGGATGGCGACCTCGTAACGCTGGGCGAACCAGGTCTGGATAAGGGGCGCAACCGTGCCTTTGACAAAGTTCTCCCAGCGTACAGCTTCTGCCTTGCCTTGGGCATCGCCTTTAGGCCAATTCCTCTGGACCGCCTTTGCGGCCTTCTTGCATCTCTCAAAAATTTGGAATAATTCCCTAGGGTCGTTGAGATTGGCCCATCGGACCCGACGGGCGACCTCCTCGTACCGGTCCATCAGTTTGTCGTTGCCCCGGTCCCGGGGAAAGCTCGGCGCGAGCGCTTTCATGTGCTTGGCGTAGTCTTTGAGCGCCTGGACCGCCGGTTTCAGGTCGGGCAGGTCCACCTTCGGCGCGGGCCACTCCTGCACGTCCGGATAATTGGCAAACTCGAGGAAGGCCGGCTTGAGCAGACCGACTTCCAAGCCCCGATCGTCCAGTTCCTTCCGAAGAGGATCGCCGGCAACGAAGAGCATGGCCACGGTTTCGTCCCAGGCGCGCTCGCGGAGCGCTTGGTCCGCCTCTTCCTCCAGCTCCTCGAAGCCGATGTCCACGCCGGCCTCGACGGGCCGCTCGCGCAGCAACCGGCCGCAGAAGGAATGGATCGTGCCGATGAAGCAGCGGTCCGAATGTTCGAGGGCGCTCTCGAGGCGGCCGTGGGCCGCCCCCGTGGCCTCTTGGAAAGCCTTTTCAAGCCCCACCTTGAAGCGGCCCTGCAATTCCGCCGCGGCCTTCCGCGTGAAGGTGACCGCGGCCATCTTCTCGATGGATTCGCACCGGCCATCGCTCAGCAGCGCGATCATGCGGTCGATCATGCTCGTGGTCTTGCCCGTGCCTGCCGCGGCCTCGACCAGCATGTTCCTGTCCAGTTCCTTCACGATGCGTGCCCGCTCGGACTGGTCCGGCGGAGGGTCGCTACCGAGGGTGGACTGATCACTCTTCACTTTTCTCTCCACGAGCAGGGATTCCGAAGCAGCCCCGTCGCTGTGCGACGGGCCCAAGCTTCACTCCGAAGCAGCCCCGTCGCTGTGCGACGGGCCCAAGTTTCACTCCGAAGCAGCCCCGTCGCTGTGCGACGGGCCCAAGCTTCACTCCGAAGTAGCCCCGTCGCTGTGCGACGGGCCCAAGCTTCACTCCGAAGTAGCCCCGTCGCTGTGCGACGGGCCCAAGCTTCACTCTTCACTCTTCACTCTTCAGGGATTCCGAAGCAGCCCCGTCGCTGTGCGACGGGCCCAAGTTTCACTCTTCACTCGGTCGTAGTTGGACGAAGGGAGACAGTTCCGTATTTCTTGGATTGAGCAACTTTCCCTGGCTGGCTCTGGTGATTGCCACAACGTCGCCGCAGATGCCCTTGTAGTCACAGTACTTACAGTCATTCGCCTCGTTCGTAGGAAGGAAAACACCTTGGCGCACCACCTGGCTGAGGTGGCCCACGATCTCCTGACCCTCGGCCAGGTTCGCGGCAGTCCATTCCAGCCTCTCTCCCTGTCCCTTTTGAGAGGGGAAGAAGAAGCCGAAGCGCTCCACCCTGGCCTGCCCCCCAAACTTCTTTTGGAGGCAGCGCTCCACGACGGACATGTAAAGGACGGACTGAAGAATGCGGCCCTGCTTGAACGGATCGGCTTGCTCATATCCGTAAGTGCTCCCGCTCTTGTAGTCCCAGACGCGGAAGGTGCGAGCACCGTCACCTTCGCCCACGCGGTCGATCCGGTCCACCCGGCCCTTGATGCGAATACACCTTCCATCGGGCAAACGAAACGGCAGCGGGTGGCTCGTGTCAGTGTCAATCTCCGTGCCGCTTCCCTCGCGTTCCATGCCCAGGGAGGCTTCAAGGTAGGCGGGCCGGACGTCAGGATTCGTGGAGGCCTGATGTGCCTCGTCCTTTAGAAAGATGCGTGCTGACTCCCGGAGCTGCTGCATCTGGCTCTCGAGGAGGCTTGCGTTGGGTGCAGGATAAAGCGACCGATATTGAGACGCCTTCTCCTCCAATATCTCGAGGATTCTAGGCTTGTCGCGTTCGAATTTCGGTGGCCATGTGCGATTTTCGACCATTTCCCGAACAAACTGGTGGAAGATTTCGTGGAGCAGCGAGCCGAACTGGAGCGCGTCCAGCCAGACGGTTTCATCGATCTCCTCGGGAGGCCAGAGGCCGAGCGCATAGCGGAAGAAGAAGCGCAAGGGGCAGGTCCCGAGAGTTTGCAGGCTGTTGGCGGACAGGACTGGGCCGTCGGGCTTGGTCGGGTCGAGGTCGATGCCGGCCTGGGGCACGTGCCCATCGTAGGGGGTGAAGTCGATTCCGAAGCGCTGCCGGTCGGCCTCTTTCCCGCGTGCGAGGTGGGGGAAGCACCGGGCGGACAGGCCTTCCGGATTGGCCACCTTCTCCTTGCCGGAGAGCCGCCCGAGCCACCATTCGGTCGAGTCCAGCGCCCGATCGGCTTCGGGAGGCGCGAACGAGACGGCGGGAAGCAGCGAGGCCAGGAAATCGCTCATCTCGGCGTCGTGCTTTCCTGAAATCAGGCGGTGGATCGAGAGGAGGACCGGGCTGGGGAACGTCTCGCGGTCGCCCTCGAGGTCCAGGCAGGAGAAGCTGAGGGTGAGCGTGCCGCGCAGGCGGGCGAGGAGGCGGACGAATTCGAGCCGTTTGCGCTCGAGGCGGTCCGCCGCGGTAGGCAGCTCCTTCGACAGCGCGCGCCGTTCCGAATCCAGCACCAGCGGGTCCTGCTCGCCGAGCCCGGGGAAACGCCGGCTATCGAGTCCGATGATGAAGGTGTGGGGCCGGCCGGAGTGTCCGCCGGAAAGCGCGTGAGCGACGTGGAGGCAGCCTGGCCGTGGCCCGCTTCCAAAAATCCGGGCCTCGGTGGGAAGCGTAGCCAGCCAGCCGCGCATATCGAGGCTGGCCGGCGGCTTCCCGCCTTCCAGAATCCGTTGCAACTCCTCGATTTCGTCGAGAAGTTTTTTCCGGGCATAGTTATCGACCTGGCCGGTGCATCGGACGCGGCTCTGGAGAAACCGGGCGGCGCAGTCCAGAATATCCGTCTGGCCCGCTCCAGCCGCTGGTGTGATTTCGAGCACGCCCGAGACCATCGCTCGCAGGACTTGCATCCGCTCGAGCCGCGTCTTGGCTCGCTCACGCCTGGTCTTCTTGTCTTCTTCGGCTTCATCATCCTCGACGCCGGGGGCATTCATGGGCCGGGCCAGCGCTCCAATCTCCTCGTCCAGCCGAGCCAGGTAGCGGTCCCTGCCGAAGCCGATGCCCAGCGAGGAGAGCGCGGCCGCCAGGCTCGAAAAGGTGACCTCCTTGTCGTTCTTGTCGCGGGCTTTTTCTCCCTCGCCGGCCTTCGGGCGCTCGAGCAGGCCCTCGCGAACCAGGCTCTCGAGGGCCGCGGCCCGGTAAGCGTCGCGCTGCCAGGCGAGCCAGCCTGCCAGGGCCCGGCCGGGCCGGGAGTATCGGCACGGGATGCCCTCGGCGAAGGTCACGGGCAGGCCCAGCCCGTTGTCCGCCTGGCCCCCGCTCCTGCGGGCCTTCGCCTTGCCGGCCTCGTCTTTTTCGCCGTCTTTCTCTTTGCCGCCGAACAGGGCCGTGAAGACTTCATAGAGGATGGGGACATAGGTCTCGGCATCGGTGTGGAGCAACTCGACCTGATCGAGTGCGATACCAGCGGCGAGGCATCGGCGCAGCGCCTCACGCACCTCATTGACCTCGCCCCAAGCGCGGAAAATAGACACGGTTTCGTCCTTGCGAGGCGGCGGAACATCCGAAAAGTAGGGCGGTCGCTGTGCGACCGCCTCCCCGGTCCCCGTCTGGCCCGCACGCTGGTCCACCGAAAGGTCGATCCTCTGGCTCTTAGGCAACGCCTCGAGCAGGGCGCGCTCGAGGCCGTGGGCCTCCGTCAGGTCCTCGGGCACGAGCACGAGGACGCCCGCGCCGAGCGCGGCGGCCGGGTCACGCCGCAGCCGCTCGATGGCCAATTGGAGGACGCCCGCGCGGTCGATGCGGTGTGAAGCGTCAAGCTCCTCGAGGTAGGCCTCGAGAAGCTGAAGGATTTCCCTGCCTTTGCTGGTGACCCTGAAGGCCGAGGGTGAAATCGTCCGGGGTCCGAGCCCGGCCATCCGGATGGATCGGATGGAGGCGAAGAGGGCCTCGGAGAGGCGGGGGCTGGCGTCGAGCTTCGCGAGGTATTGGATGCCTCCTTGTTTGAGGTCATCGAAGATACGGCCCGTGAGGATTTCGCCGCCGCGACCCGACAGGATGGCCAGGTTTGCGGCGGCGATTTCCGGCCCGGCGAGGTCGAGCGCGAGGTTCATCAGCGTCCTGGGCCGGGCGTTGAGGACGGGCGTCCCGGCTCGTGCGACGCTCTCGATCCACTGCCGGCCGGCGCGCAGGGAGGGAGCGACCACCCATTTCTCTTCGAGGAGGTGCTCCCGGCAGATGAGGCCCAGTTGTTCAGTGAGGCGGGTCATCCAAGATTCTCATCACGCAGCCGTATCACAAGTTGACGTGGGTCCCACGTTTCTTTTTTTCGATTACCCCAGCCTTCACGAAGTTTTCCCGATATTTCTGGACGAACTCGTCTTTCTCAGCCGGGTCAGGATTTTGCAGACGCGGCCAGTGAATGGGCAAGGCCTCGTAGCCTTTCCCTTGTGTGCGGCGGCACGCGATGATCCCGAGCCCCTGGGAAACGGCATACTCGAACAGGCCTAGGTTCTGGCTGCGAAGCTCGTTTCCCGCTTCGGTGAGCTTTGCTTTGATGCACACGGCAACCCAGACGCGATGACAGAAGCGGGTGTAGTTACAGGCTTGATGGATCGCTTTGGGATCGAAGCCCAGCTTAACCTCGACGGCCACGACTTCAACCCTCTGCGCGTTTCGCCAATGAACTGCTATGAGGTCCACGTTTTCATAAGCCGAACCTGGTTTGTAGTTTTGAACGTCAAAAACGAATTCATGCTCTTCGTCACCTCCATCGTCCTCCTCTAGAACTTCATCGGAGGCGTAGATGGTCTCCAGCAGTTTCTGCACGTACCTGGCGACTTTTGTCTCTTCGTGATTGTACTTCGCCGGCGTTGTCTCATCCTGCTTCTCCTTGTTCTCTTCATCGCGGCTTATTTTTTTTTCAGCCTCTTCTTCAGTTTGCTTTTGGACTTCCCTGTATTTCTCGGCAGAGTAAAAGTTCCAACCCTGATGAAAGATCTTGGCCTCTGGCCTACCCATCTCCTGCACATCTTCGTCTCCAAGGAACTTCAGCCCGTTGACGGCGCCCCGCGCGTTCTTCTCATCGATTGACAGTTGCTTCTCCAGATATTTTCTCAACTTCTGGGTGCTGACGATTCCACCGTCCTCTTCAAGCAGGCACTGCAGCAGGTCGTAAGCCTTTGCGAGATCTGGAAGGAGAACGTTCTCTGATTGATCTGTTGTCGTTTGCTCTTCGTTAGCCATGGCCACTCCTTCTGATTGCCCTTTTGAGTTTATTCCGCACAAATGCGTGTATCCTATCACGTCGTTTAATGTCATGCAAGTCATCGAAGTCGTTGGGAAGGGGTGCAGCCAGCGGGCCTCGTAACTTCTCAATCGGATGGGGCATCGTACAGGGATGTGGACGAAGGATTCAAGAGGGTTCACCCTGGAACTTGTCAATGTCGGTTTGAGAATGTACCACATGTCGGTCGGCCTTGTACCAGTGTCTGAGCCAGGTGCAAGGCCTCATCTTGTTCCCGCCCAATCGAATTGCTCCACTATATCCGGCCAAAAGTGTACCACCAGGAAAACATTTGAGATCCAAAATGAAATGTGAAATGGTACATGGGTAGACCGGACAAGTGGTACACGACCGACCGACGGTGACAGGGGGGAAGATGGTCTTCCTGGGCGACGGTGCCCGAGACGTTCAAGGGCTCTTTAGGCATCGTGGGAAACCACGTTCTCGATTTCAACAAACGCCATTACCTCAGGCTAAGCAGGCTGAGCCCCTAAATTCTTCGTCACACCCTCCTGCGAGCCGTGCAAATATTTTTTCGTAACTTCTCTTACTTCTGCAATTTGGTGATGGCCCAGCTACTTTCCCATTTCACTCCGGAGTTAACTTCTTATGAACAAATCAGATAACGAAATCAGGGTCAGGGACTGGCTCAAGGCCGCCAAGACAATCGTGTTAAAGTTAGTCGAGCGAGACGAGCGCCTCCAGGCCTTGTGCCCGCGCTATGTGGACAAGCTCCATGACGAGGAAGCCAGCGAACTACGGTCAAGAATCGTCTGGCTCGGAGACGAGGTCTTGGACCTCTCGAACAGAATGCAATCGATGGAAGAAGGGGCTGGCGTGGCCTTGGGGGTCAGGGCTCTCTTCGGGGACCAGGAGTTGGAGCCGTGGGTCAGGCCGGCGGTTGCGGTGCTGGCGATGATGAACTTGTTCGATTTCTTTACTAGCGAGGCTCGCACCGTGGGGGCATTGGCGGACCTTCTATCCGCTCGGGACCCTGAAATCGCTTTGAGAATCAGAGAGTCATTTCGGCCCGATGGTCTTCTTCGTAGCATCGCTGTCGTACACCCTGACCGTCTCCTTCAGCGTTATCACCTCGATGGCATGGCTGAGGAGGCGTTCACCAAGTGCCTTGGCTTACCACGCAATGAGGAAGTGATGGTCATCGACTCCCTGGAGCCACTGGGGAGGAGGCGGTGATGGCAAATGTAAGATCTAGTCTTGATAATCCGTGAAGTGATCCCTATAATCACCACTCATTAGAGCGGTATTCGATAATTATTGCGAGGTGTTTCCCATGGGGCTTCCGGTAGGATTTGAAGAGCTACTTAAGAATCTTCCTGAATCCATTCGTACGGCGATGCCGGAGTGGGAAGCGCGGTTGAAAGCCGCCAACCGCAATAAAAAGTTGTTGTTGAAAGTGGTCGCTGAACTTCATGATACGGTCAGGGAGTCCTGCTCCTATGAATACAGCTATGACAATTACATGCGAGCGCTGTCGTTATATCTGGCGGCGCATACGTCGGGCCTGGCCAGGGATATTTTTCTCGATGATTATAGCCACTACTTCGCATGGTCGAACAGCCCGGAATTCATGAAGCCGGTGGTGGAAAGATATTTTGCTGGCTTGTCGAAGCTACTGGGTTCGGGTGACCATCGCCTGGGTATCGCCGTCATCCGTTCAGTTCCAAGGCGTTGCATCTGGAGTCTGATTGAACGATGCGATCCCGAGATCCAATACATGGGTGCCCTGGCTGATGCAGCCGTGGAGTTTCTGGAAAAACAGGCGACCCACGTTGATCCGAGGGTACGCAAGGCGGTAGGGCTGGTCACGTGGAAATTCTACAAAACAGATTGGGGAGGCGATCCTATCACGCGGATATTCACAACCCTCCTCCTTGACAGGGACCGTTCCGTGGTCGAATCGGTGATCGATGCGTACAAGAAGTTCCGGAAGAAATCGAGCTTGGACGACCATAACACTTTATACAGGGCACTCTTGCAGGCGTCCAGGAGTAAGAGTCTGCCGGAGGCCATTCGAGACGAAATAAGTGATCTGCTCACCATTTGAGAGAGCTTTTAGGGATCGAGGACGTTTGAGGGCGAAGCCCATGGGAAATGGCGTGTGCTGCCGGTGTCACGGAAAGGGGGAGAGATGAAATTCATACACAGCGCTGACTGGCAGTTGGGGGCGCGGTTTTCGCAGTTCGGGCCGAAGGCCGAATCGTTGCGCCAGGTGCGATTCCAGACCCTGGAAACCGCGTTGCGCAAGGCCGACGAGGCGTCCGTCGATTTCTTCCTGATCGCGGGCGACTTGTTCGAGGACGGACAGGTCGATGACACGGTCATTCACACCACGTTCGAGAAGTTCCGCCGGTTTCCCGGCGTGCCGGTGTTCATCCTGCCCGGAAATCACGACCCGAATGACGGCCCCAGCTCGATCTGGAATCGAAAGCCTTTCCTCACGAAGCCGTCCAACGTGACGGTCCTGGCCGAGCCGGGGGTGACCGAGTGTGGAGGAGCACAGCTTCTCGCGTCCCCGCTCAGGCAAAAGAAGTCCACGATCGATCCGACCCTCAAGATAGCGGAACTGGCCCGGCAGCCTGCGGATGGCCGTATCCGCATCGGTGTGACGCACGGGGCACTGGCCTTTCCCGGGAAGCACGAATCCAACGATCATCCGATTGTGCCGGATGCTGAGACGCGGACAGGCGTGGACTACCTCGCGGTCGGCCATTGGCACACCTGGCAGGTGTACGATCATGGCCGGCACGTCATGCCCGGGACGGATGGCCGGCTGGTCATGCCCGGGACGCCCGAGCCGGACGCCTTCGAGCAGGACGGAGCGGGCCACGTGGCCCTGGTGGAGATTTCGTCTCCGCAGTCCAAGCCCGTGGTGCAGAAAGTTCCTGTGGCAACGCTCCAATGGATGACTCTGGACCTGGATTGCGCGGACGCGCCGGCGGGGAGGCAGGGCCTGGAACACCGGCTCGCCGAGGTCAAGCCTGCGGCGGACCGGACGGTGGTGCGGGTCAGGCTTCATGGCAGGGTATCTCCGCGGGTTCTGGCCGAGACGCGGCAATGGTTGGAATCGGCTCTTCAACCCTATCTTGCGCAGCAGGTTCTTGATGAAACGGCGGTAGCCCTGACGGTTGCAGAGATAGACGAGATAAAGAATCGAAGCCCTCTGCTGGCGCAGGCGCTGACGGACCTGGCTCAGATCGAGCATTTGGCCACGAATTCGCCTGTTCCTGCGGGCATGGACTTGTCGCAGGCCATCTCCAGCCTCGACGAGGCCAGAGCCCTGGTTAGCCGGGTCATCGGGGAAAAACCAGAGAAAACCGATCTGACCAGGCTGGACGCGGAATTTTTCAAGCTGGCGCACCAACTTCTGTCTCAAGAGCTTCAGGAGGCCACGCAATGATCCTCGAGTCGGTTGAACTGAAAAACGTCGGGCCCTTCAGGGAAACGGTCCGGGTCGGCCCGCTGGACCCGGGCCTGAACATCCTTGCGGCCAGCAACGAGACGGGGAAGAGCACGCTGGTCAAGGCAGGGGCCCGTGCGCTTTTCGATAGCCATGGTGGCAAGTCCAAGGAAATCAAGGAGCTTCGGCCTGCCGGCACGAGCCTGGCCCCCAGCGTGGCCGTCGTGTTCAGGTGCAAGAGCGGGAATTACCGCATCGAGAAGACGTTTCTTGAGTCGCCCCGAAGCCAGTTGAGCCAGATGGTGGACGGGCAATGGCGGCCGCTCGGAGAGGCCGATCAGGCCGACAGGCGAGTACGGGAGCTGCTGGGGTCGGAGAAGCCCGGAGCGGGAGCGACCAAGCCCGAGCATTGGGGCCTGTTCCGGTATCTCTGGGCGCGCCAGGGCGAGGCGGTGGCGTGGCCGGAATGGGACGGCGAGGCGGCCAAGCTCGTTCGCGCTCGCCTGGCCAGGGTCGAGATCGACCCGCTGATCGAAAGGCTGAAATCTTCGTTTTGGAGCGAATACGAGAAGAATTTCACACCCGCGCAGGGCCAGCCCAAGGCCGGCGGCCCGCTGGCCTTCGCGGAGAAAGAGCTGGGAGACCTGAAAGCGGAACTGAAGGAGGTGCGAGGCAAGGCTCGGGAGCTTGAAGAGTTGCAGATTCGCTTCCAGGGGTTCAGCGAGCAGACGACGACTTTTGAGCAGGAGGCCCGGAAGCTGAAGGAAAAGGCGGATGAAATCGGGCAGCAGGCCCGCCAGGTCGAACTGCTGCTGCCGGAATTACGGGCGCATGAGAAGGCTCTGGAAGCCGCGCGCAAGGAGTTTCACAGGGTGGACGGAGACCTTCGGGCCGCCCGTGAGGCGCAGGATGCCCTTCAGGGGTTGAAGAAAGAAATGGAGCAGTCCGAACAGCGGCAGCAGGAATTGAAGGATGCCGAGGTCGAGAATGAAAGCCTGCTCACCGAGGCCGACGGGGCGCTTCAGGAAGTTCATCATCGTCGGGCCGGGCTTCAGGCCGAGTTGGAGCGCGTCCAGGGGCTGCTGAAGCTCCGCCGCTTGAAGGATGCGCTCGTCGATCTGCAGAAAAAACTCCAGGAGGCCGAATCGCAGGCCGCGGCTCTGAGCCGCCTGCAAGAGGAAAAGTCCAAGATTCCCGGGCTGACGCCCCAGAAGCTCGGCAAGCTGAAGGGCCTGGACCAGGATATCCGCGAACTCGACGCCCAGATCAAGGTCGTGGGCATCACCATGGACCTGACACCGGACAAGGCCAGCAGGGTCGAGGTGACCGAGTCCGGGGCGAAGCGCAGCCTGAAAATCCAGGGGGGAGTCACCGAAACCCTTTCCAGCGGACAGGCTCTGCGGGTGCGCTTGGAGGGCTGGGGCGAGGTCCGTGTTCGCTCGGGCGCCGGCGAGTTGAAAGACCTGGAGGAGAGGAGGAGGGAGGCGCAAGCCGAGCTGTCCAAGGCCCTGGCCGAGTTGGGCGTGGAAAACGTGGAGCAGGCGGCTTCACTGCTGGAGAAGCGGAAGGACCTCGATGGGAGGATTCGGGAGGCCACGCAGGACTTGAAGCGTGCTTTGGGCGACTTTGACGACCTGGATGGCTTGAAGGCCAGGATGAACCAGAGCGACACGGAGCACGAGAATCTTCGCAAGAGCCTGCATCCCGAATCCGGTGAGGATGCCCTGTCCATCTCCGGTCTGGAAGCCCAGGAAGAAACCCTGAAACCCGGCTTGAGGGACGTCGAGAAGACGATTCAGCGCGACGAGCGGGCGCTCAAGGAGCTGGCCGACAAGCAGGCGAGCTGCCGCGAGGAACGGCATCTGAAGGGGACCGAACTGGCGAAACTGAGCGAGCAGACCAAGAGTCATGAGAGAAAGATCGAGGAGACCCGGGCGCGTTACCCCGAAGGAATCGAGGTGATGAAAGCCAGGGCCGGGGATGCCTTCACCGAAGCCGAGACGCGGGTGGAAAGCGCAAGGCGTAAGCTGCCTCCGGATTACGAGAAGCTGCCCGAGGGCAACCGGCGTGCGGCCGCCGCGTTCGGCGAGGCGCAGCGGGACCTGGAAAAGTGCAGGGAGGATTGCCAGCGCCTGCGCGGCACGCTGGAGGCGCTGGGCGCCGAAGGTCTCTATTCGCGGGAAAGCCAGTTGCTGGAGGAGATCGGCGTGAAGAAAGCCGAGGCGGACGCCGCCCGACGCCGCGGCTGGGCCGCGCGGCTGCTCCACGACCTCATGGAGCGGCGCAAGCAGGCGGCGACTCGCCAGGTGCTGACTCCGCTCGAGGATCAACTCAGCAGCGTCTTTGCGGAACTGACTGGCGTGTCCGTGCGTCGAATCTTTCTGGACGAGAATCTTCAGATTCGCGGCGCGGGCCGCAGCGAGGAGGAATTGCTGGCGTTCGACCTGCTGTCCCAGGGCGCCAAGGAACAGTTGATGCTCGCCCTGCGCCTCGCCGTGGCCCAGGCCCTCACCGAAACGGAGCCTCAGGCCGTCATCCTCGACGACGTGCTGGCCAACACGGACCCGGTCCGCCAGGCGCGCGTGCTCGACGTCCTCCAGGCCGCCGCCCAGCGGATGCAGCTCCTGGTCCTGACGTGCCATCCCGACCACTACCGCGGCGTCGGGAAAGTGGTCTCCATCGAACGTTGCGGTATTCCTTAGTCACCTTAACTTCACCGGCGGACGGTATGGCCCCCTCACGCGGCTGACGATCATGAATTTCGCCACTGGCGAGAAGGTCGAAGTCCCACTGGCCGAGTTGTAGCGAATGATGCAGGAACCTGAAAACCTGATCCCACGGCACGGCGGTTACCGGAAGTTGTAACTGCTTAGTGATCGTCACCGGAGGTCTGTTTCTGTGAGTCCCGTAGGGACGTCCGAAAATAGCCCAGGCGCAAGTTCGCCGAAGCCCCGCGAAGGCGAACGCAGCCCTGGGAAGGGAAAGCGCATCAACCACAAGAGTCCCGTAGGGACGACAGAAGTTTTCGCAAAGGAGTTACGGGCACACGAAGCGGCGTCCCAGTCCATGAGAGTCCGTGAGAGTCCGTGTTCGTCCGTGCCCGGCCCTGCCGAGCTGGTGGCCAATGCCGCACTGCCGCTTCTGAATCTCTGCTGTTACCTGCTCGACCGGCAGTTGGCTGCGCAGGCCGCCGCGTTTGAGAGGGAAGGCGGATTCACCGAACGCCTCCACCGCGTCCGCAGCCAGAGGAGAAACCGGTTCTGAACGGATTCAGGCCAGGCCCAGGACCTTTTTTCATGGCCCGAATGATCCCCAAGCAGTGTCCGCCGGAGACCGCGAGCGCGGCCGAGCGGCATCTGTTCACCGCCCTGGAGAAGGGCCTCGATTCCACCTATACGGTCATCCACTCGCTGCCCTGGCTGGATAGAAGCCGCCGCTTTCTTCAGGAAGGCGAATGCGACTTCCTCTTGCTCCATCCGGACAAGGGCCTCCTGGCCATCGAGACGAAGACGGGCGAGCCTCGCTACGACGGCCCCACCAAGAATTGGCTGAACGAACGGGGCAAAAGGATCGATGACCCGTTCCTCCAGGCGCAGTCGAGCGCCCACGTGCTGGACAGGTTGCTCCAAGAGCGTGTCCAGGCCTGGAAGAAGACGAGGCCGAGGATCGCGCACGCGGTCGTCTTTCCCCATGCGGAGAAGACCATCGGGTCCTTTCCCCTGCACGTGACCCCGGAGATTCTGCTCCTCAGGCCGGACCTCGACCGCATCCAGGCCCACGTGGAGAGGATTCTGACGGAGCGCGCGGGGACGCCGCACGCCTTGCTTTCTCCCGAAGCCTTTCAGGACGTGGTCCGCCATCTCCTCCCCATCTTCCAGGTGGCTTCGACGCTGTCCCTTCAGCTCGAGGATCAGCAGGCGGGCCTGGTGCGTCTCACCCGCAGCCAGAGCGAGGTCCTGAGGTACGTGACGCGCAATCGCCGCCTGATCGTCCAGGGCTGCGCGGGATCGGGAAAGACCATGCTGGCCATGGAGGCTGCCGTCCGGATGCGCCAGGAGGGCGCCCGGGTGCTCTTCCTCTGCTTCAACATTCCTCTGGCGAGCGAGGTCCAGCGAAGCCTTCAGGCCCGCGGGGCCAAGGGCATCGATGTGTTCTACTTCCATGCCCTGTGCACGCAGGTCCTGCGCGAGACGGGCAGGACCTTCAAGGCGCCCGAGAACGCCACGCAGGAATTCTGGGACACGGTGCCGCCGAGCCTTCTCGACGAAGTCGTCGGCAGCACCTCCCGCCGGTACGACGCCATCCTCGTCGATGAGGGGCAGGACTTCGCCGGCCTGTGGTGGATACCCATCGAGAAACTCCTGGCGGACGCGGCTCGCGGCTACCTCTACATCTTTCTCGACCCGAACCAGAACATCTTCAACCGGGACCAGGGCCTGCCCTTCACCGAGCCCATCGTGCACCTCCCGTTCAACTGCCGGAACACGGTGCAGATTGCCAGGCTGGTCCACAAGCTGGGAAACATCCAGGCCGAATCGCCGGAGTTCGCGGTCGAGGGGAGGCCGCCGGTGCTCAGGGAGGTCAGGACCGACGACGAGGAGCGCGAGGAGATTCGAAAGCTCCTGCACGAGCTGGTCCAGAATCAGGGCCTCCAGAGCCGCCAGATCACCCTTCTCGGCTTCCACCGGTTTCCCCATTCCCTCTTCGCACGGCAGCCGGAGCTGGGCCGCTTCCGCATCATCGACAGCGTGTCGCCGGGCGGGCACGGCGAGGTCAACTATGCGACCCTCTATCGGTTCAAGGGTCTCGAGGCCGACTGCGTGATCGTCACGGGGGTCGGTGCGGACTCCGATCGACCGGGGCAGCCCGTGGGGAGGCGGCATCTCTACGTGACCTGTTCGCGGGCCCGGCTGCTGCTCACCGTGTTTCACCGGCCCGGGGCGCTCCAGAGCCTCTTGTGAGCCAAGCTGCTGTCGTGACCGATTAGCCCCTGCCTGATCAGCTAGCCTCGGTTCCCGGAGATGACGGCTCAGGACAGCTTGCTTCGGCCGGCAGTATTTTCTTCACCGTTCCTCGCAGCTAGCCCCGAGGAAGCCGGCCATGCGGCGGACCTCGGGCCGCCATTCGGCGCGGGCGCAACGCTCGAGCAGTTCGTGGGAGATGGCGGTTTCCCGCTCGGCCGCTTCGAAGGCGGCTCGCAGCACCACGTTGAGCAGGCCGCGGGCCGAAAGACTGCCCTGGTAGGTGAAGAAACGGCGCGACCGGACCTTCTCCTCGAGGCTGTCGCACAGGAGGTCCATGGCGGTGCTGATCTCGACGCAGCTCGTGTCAGCCAGGCGCTCCAGGGCCAATCGGAACTCGTTGTCCAGCGTCGGGGCGAGCACCAGGGCGAGAAGGAACTTTTCGAATTCACAGAGGCCGCCCTCGCCGGCGACGCGCTCGAGCGGAAGCTCCACCCGCCCTTCGCCGAGCGTGGGCAAAGAACGAGTCGCCCGCTTGGTTCACGCGGAAAGAACTACAGCCGGACGGCGAGGGTTCTCGGCATCTCGGTCAACACCCTGAAGAAGAAGCTGCGGGGGTGAGGCCGGCGGAGAATCACCCGGGTGTTACGGTCAGGGCGCAGGTACTGGCGCGGGCTCGGGCCTGGGGACGGGCTGGACCTCGGGACGAGGCGCTGGGGTGGGTTCGGGACTAACCGGTTCAATCCTCTGAATCACCACGGTGGACCGCTCCGCCCCACGCAGAATCCGATCGTCCCTTTGGGGCGGACTCGTGACCAGCAACCTCCTCGTCCTTTCCCAAAGGCTGACGTGCTGCCGGGCCAGCCTGCTGGCATCCTCGGCCTCCACTCGCCGCTGAGCCACACTCCGTGCCGTCCGAAGGGCGTCAAGGGACTTGCTGGCTTGCCGCTGCGACTCCTCCAAGGCCTGCTGGACCGCCCTCCCGCTTTGCTCTGGAAGCCTGTCCATGGCCTTCCTCAGCTTCTTCGAGTGCTTCTCCGAAGCCTTGGTGACCGACCGGATGGCATCATCAATCTCCTCGGCATCCTGGGCGTTGATGCCCTTCTCAGCCTCGGTCAAAGCGTTTCGGTGGGACCGGACGCGCTCAAGGACATCTTCCAGAACGGATTTTTCAGACTCAGGGCATTTCTCCATGACCTTGAGCAAGGCTGCCTCCGCCTCGGAAGGGGGCGCGGCGCTTTTCTCATAGGCGCTGATCCAGGCAGGAACGGCGAGGCAGAGAGCGAAGACCGGAGCATGAATT
Source organism: Planctomycetota bacterium (assembly GCA_016179685.1). Taxonomy (GTDB): domain Bacteria; phylum Planctomycetota; class PUPC01; order JACPCR01; family JACPCR01; genus JACPCR01. The sequence continues at coordinate 20,105 of JACPCR010000068.1, forward strand.
TCAAATTTCGTACGCATAATGCTTTCCCTCCTGTGTGGAAGAGGCTAAATATCGACCACTCGTCTTGCGCCACTCAAGAATCAGCGAGTGCTGAACTCCCGGGGTCTAACACTCATATCATATCGCGTTTGGGCTGACGCGCACGCCGCAATGAAGCGCAGGGGTACAGCGAAGCTGGCGCTTCAAACTGAGCACCTGTCTACAAGGATCGAAACCGTGACAAATTTCAGACGGTGGAGTTCGCATAAAGGAACTGCCTCACCCCCTGCCTCCCTCTCTCCGCGGCATCTGTCACTTGGACACAGTTGACACCGTGGGATTGTTGGACGCTTTCAGCGTCAAGAAAATGAGGAGAAGGCTCTTGGCCAGGTGGTCTCCGGTGTCGACTGTGGGCGAGGGTCAGCCTCTTGGAGTCTCAGGGTGTCACTTCTCCGCGCCCCGTGCCCCGCGCCGCGCCGCGCCGCGCCGCGCCCACTACGTGGGCACCCGGTGGGCACCCGGTGGGCACCCGGTGGGCACCCGGTGGGCACCCGGTGGGCACCCGGTGGGCACCCGGTGGGCACCCGGTGGGCACCCGGCGGAGAAGCTGAAAGGTGTCCCGCCAGACTTGTCCCAGTGGGAGGCTGGTCGGGTGTCAGTTGATTCCTGGACCCTGACACCTTTTGCACCCTTGTTGCGTTGCGGGCTTCGCCCGCCTTAAGAGAGGGCCGGGGCGAGGGTGGCGAGCGCGAAAAACGTGCGGCAAACTTAAGAACGTTTATTTCGACTCGATGCGATAAATGGCGAAGAGGGGCGGCTGGGGGGCCTCGGAAGGCCCGAATCTCTGGACCTCCTTCAAGTGGCCGCCCAAGAGGCCAGGGCTGAACAGACCCACGCGGTACTCGCGCTCCACAAAATAGGAAAATCGACTGGACTCCGGCAGGCCCGGCGGGAAACGAAGAGGGCCCAGACACTTGAGATAGCCCGGCCGTTCCTCACCCCGGTCGTTATAGGCGTAGGAGGTCTGCAGCCTGTAGATTTCCGGCCAGTTCACGTAGAGGTGCGTCACACCCCATTCCCGAATCTGCCGGAGCGCCCGCAACACGTCTTCCGGACCCGGCTTCCGGAGCGATTCGCCCGGCACGGACCCGAAGGCTTCATCGAGCCACTGGCGATCGAACACTGTGGCCGAGAGGAAGTAGTTGCGATCGCAATAGAAGGTCTCCGCGTCGCCCAGAAAGAGGACCCTTTCGCCGTCGTTCAGCTTCGGCCCGACCTCGCGGTTCAGATATCCCACCGCTTCTGCAGGGAAGTTGGTGTGCTGGGCGACGCGCCGGAGATACTCCTCGGGCGTCTCGATGCCCAAGGCGACCTGGAGACCGTCCAGGTGCGCATGCACGATCAGCCCCTCGAAGGTATGGAAGGCGAGAAGGCCCGCCAGAAGCGCGCCGGCGACCGTTCGGACCGGCCTCTCGATGCAGGCGCTGAAGCCCGCGCCGGCCAGGAGGCAGAGGCCGGGCAGAGCCGGCACCAGAAAGCGGTCGATGCGGTGCGTGAAACAGGCCCACAGGAGGAAGAACAGGGCCGTATAGCCGAGGAAGAAGGCCGAGGCCCGGCGTCCTTCCCCCAGCCAGAGGAGCGCTGGCAGGAAGACGATGAAGAGCGGGGAGCTTCCTTCAGCCAGGAACGCCCGGTATCCCGCCTCGCGCAGCAGGTCGAGAGGCCCCAGCCACTCGGCCCGGTGGGCGCGAACGAACCGCGCCTCCCTTTCTGCGTCCCATTCCGGCCCGGGAAAGAGGTTGCCGAGGAGGGGGTAAATGGGATTATGGGTATGGACGGCATTCTTGATCAACCAGGGAGAAACGAGCAGGAGCGGGATGAGGGCGGCAAGGGCGAGCTGGCGTCCGAGGGCGGGCGCGGGCGTTTTCCGGGCGATTCCGAAGGCGGCGGTGGCCAGGGCCAGGGGCATCCCCACGAAGAGGAAGGCAGGGTACTTCGTGCCCATGGCGAGGCCGGCCGTGACCGCGGCCAGCGCCAGCCAGCGCAGCGTCGGCTTCGCCTGGGCATCCGGCGATTGGACGTGGCGATAGAAGGCGTAAACGGCGAGGAAGGCATACAGGCTCAGGGCCAGGGTGTCATAGGCCTTGATGGCGCTTCGAGTGAACCAGGGGCTGATCAGGAACACCAGGGCCGCGACGAAGCCGGCGCGGGGATTGAAGATGCGCCATCCGGCCATGCCGACTGCGGCTGCGCAGAGGAGTCCGAGCTGAAGATTGACGCATTGGGCCAGGAAGGCGCCGGTCAAAAGATCGCCCGCGATCACGGTGCAGAGGAGGTAGAGCATCTCGGTATTGAAAGGAAAGTTCGAGTAGACGTTGTAGCGGATGAAGTCGATGCGGCCGGCCCGGTAGTATTCGGCGGGCGCGCCCAGGTGATATTCGAGGGCGTCGTAATCCAGGGGCGGGACGCAGGCGGCCAGCGCGGCCAGGACCATGAGGAGGAGAGCGGGGGCCGAGGCGGCCAGGACCCTACCGAGTCCGTGGCCGCGCACGGACGCGGCCGCGCTTTCCACGTCGGCCCGGACCGCGGCCAGGTCCCGCACCCCCAGAATGCACAGGCCGGCCACCCCGAGAAGAAAGAGCGGACGCAGCAGGCCCGCGGTGACGCCCAGGGCGAGCGTCGTCAAGGCCAGGCCGCCGTAACCCGCGGCCAACGCGAAAATCCAGCTTTCCAGCTTCTCGCCCGGCTCGAGATGCGTCCAGGCCAGGATGCGCCGCCCGAGGACGAGGGCCGCCAGGGCGGGCGCGAGCGAGGCCAGGAAGAGGAAGCCCAACCTCAGGCCGGCGGCCAGGAGGAGGAAATGGGGATGCTCCTCGGCCTGGAGCATCTTCACGCCGAATATCCCGTTCAGCAGTCGCGCGAGGGAAGACGGGGGCCCCTGCGGGTCGGCCATCTCTCCCAGGGGCACGAAGAACAGGTAGAGAACCGCCAGGGCGGCGGCGAAGAAGAGAATCTGTATCCGAGAGGAGGGCGCTCGTGGGGGAGACGACATGATGGCGTATGACTATATCGACGGCGAGGGTGCAGCCTCAAATCTCTGATGTTTGACATGAAGTGCGCTGTGGCGCCTATCAGGACCTATTGATTCAAGGGCAAGAAGAAACTATCCTTTCTTGATGGCAAAACCGATCAAATATTCGGCGCACGCCTTGAAACGGATGCTCCAGAGGCGAATTCGCCAAGGTCAGGTTGAACAGGTTGTTTCCAGCCCAACTCAGACTTCCCGGGCAAAAAGGCCCGGAGCAAAAAAATTATTGAAGGCATTGTCACATGCCAGGAAGTTGTGTGTGATTGTTGAAGATGCTGGAGAGTTCCTTTTTGTGATCACCGCTTACTGGAAGTGAAGCCATGAAATCCAAGATCAAGTTTGATTATGAGATGTCCATCAGCGGCCGGGACGATGGAACGATTGATGCCATTTACATCAGGCTTTCAAACGACAAGATTGCTCGGACCAAAGAAATCGACAGAGACGCCCTCCTGGCGGATTACAATGCCAAGGGGAAAATCGTTGGGATAGAAATACTTGCCCCGGTAAAGATCGAAGAAGTCGTGAAGCTGGTTGACCCGGCCAAGCGTCCACACCTACGAAATTTCGTCGGTCAAACCTCCCGGCACATGGTCGTGGCATAGGATCAGGAGCAAGCAGCACCGGGGAACGAAATCTGTTTCACGGATCTGGCTTCAATGGGCGCAAGAGAGAGGGGATTCCATCAGGACTTGTTCCCGAACAGCTCGAGGAGAGGCAGATCGCGCGCGGACACGGGGAAGTCGATGAGGGCGCGGCGGCGTGAGGACTCGAATACGGCCACCAAGACCTCCAGGGCGCTGCGGGCCACTTGCCCGCTGGAGGCGTGCGGCCGGTGCTCCTCCATCGCGGCCAGAAGCTCCCGGATGACGCTTTCGTGAGGAGCGTGCAGCTGGGGCAGCTCGGGCGACTGCCAGCCCCCGGCCCGGCTGCTCAGCAGCCGCAGCGCCGGGTGACCCGGCAGATTGACATCCATCATCCCCTCGGTGCCGACCAGGCGGAAGTGGTAGGCCGGGTCCGCGAGCTCCCCCAACTCGAAGTGGGCCAGGACCCCGTTGGCATACTGCATGCGCCCGATGGCCATGTCCTCCACCGGCATGTCCGGATGATTGCCCCGGCCCCGAAGATGCCGCCGAATATCGATCTGGCCCATCACCCATCGCACCGGCTCGTCATGGTTGAAGTAGTGGATGAGGTCCACCACGTGAGTCCCGTTGTTCAGCAGGTCCAGGCAGCAGTGGCCGTAGACCGTCAGGAGTCGTCCGATGGCCCCCCTTTCCAGCATCTCGCGTGCCCGGACCGACTGCGGGTCCCACCGGTGCTGATGGCTCACGCCGAAGGTGACGCCCCGCCTCAAACAGGCCTCGATCATCCGGTCCGCTTCCTCCAGATTCGTCGCCATGGGCTTTTCGGAAAGGATGCCCCTGACCCCGGCCTCCGCCGCGGCCGACACGGCCTCCGCGTGCGCGGAAGGCCAGGTCGTCACGCTCAACACGTCCAGCTCCGCCTTCGCCAGCATCTCGCGGAAATCCGAAAAAACGGCCGCGCCCGGGAACGCATTCTGGAATCGATGGCGATTCTCCTCTCGCGGCTCGGCGCCGGCGGCGACCCGGGCCCGCCCGGACGCCGCGTAGGCCCGCGCATGCACGTGTCCCATGTTCCCGCACCCGATGATGCCTGCACGATATTCAGCCATGCTCAGCTTCTCCTTGAATCTTGCCCGATTCCCCGCCGTCTCGGACACCCATCCGGCCATCAAGATAACAGGTCGGTCCGTGGCTGGAAAGGCCCCCTTGCGCCGCCAGCACCGCCTATCCCTCACCGCCCGGGTGAAGAGTCGGCGTTGACCTCCAAGCATCACCGCACTATGCTGGTAGGCGAGTGAGCCAGTGCACCCGCACGGGCTCACTCGCCTATGAGAATCACTCGGATCACGGCCGTCCCGGTGCGGATCGAAGTTGTTCCCCGCATGGTCATTGTTTCTTCGCTGGGGCGGCACGCCAGTTCCCGTTACCTGGTGGTTCGTGTGGAGACCGATGAGGGCATGGAAGGGGCCGGAGAGGTGAATGCCATGCCGCGCTGGAGCGGGGAGACCGCGGCAGGTGCGAAGGTTTTCATCGACACGATCCTGTCGCCAATGCTCCTGGGGGCGGACCCGTGCGACTTGGAGAACGCTGCGGCCCGGATCGGCGATGCCGCGCCCGGGAACTGGTTTGCCAAGGCAGGCGTCGAGATGGCCCTCTGGGACCTGCTGGGGAAGCAGGAAAGCAAGCCGGTCTACGAATTGCTGGGAGGCGCGTGCCACGCGAAGGCGCTGAAGTCCCGAGTGTCCATCGCTGCGGTGGGGCCTGAGGAGGCTGCGCGGCACGCGGCGGACCGGGTGGCCGAGGGCTTCGAGAACATCAAGGTGAAGATCGGCGGCGATGTCCGCGCCAGCGTGGAGCGCGTGCGGGCCGTGCGCGAGGCCATCGGACCCCGGCCGCGGCTCTCCGTGGACGGCAACGGCGGGTTCAACGCGCCCGATGCCATCCAGGCCATCCGGGCCATGGAACGTGACGATCTGGTTCTGGCGGAGCAGCCGACGCCGAGGGGCGACATTTCGGGACTCGCCGAGGTCCGCCGCCACATCGGGGTGCCCCTGATGGCCGACGAGTCCGTTTTCGATCTCGACCAGGCCCGCGAGATCATCGCTCGAGACGCCGCGGATATCCTCAGCATCTACCCGGGCAAGAACGGCGGCCTGTCCGTCTCCCGGGCGATCGCCCGGCTCGCTGCGGACCACGGCCTCGCCTGCGCCATCGGGTCGAATCTGGAGTGGGACCTGGCCACCGCGGCCATGGCGCACCTCGCCGTTTCGACCCCCGCCGTTTGCGGGGAGAAATACTCGGGCGACCTAGTGGGGCCCCTTTACCATCTCGATCGGATCGCCCGGAATCCCGTGCGGATCGAACGCGGAACGACCTTCGTTCCAGAGGGGCCGGGCCTGGGCGTCTGCGTGGATTGGGAAAAGGTCGAACGCCTGAGCTGTAACGTGTAGTTTTCCGGTGGCGGAAGCTCCTCTTCCGCCCGGGACGGCCGAAGGAGGCGTCATGGACATCGGGAAGATTCGGGAGCGTTTCCGGGGCATCGTCGTGTTCACGGTAACGCCGATGCGGGAGAAATCGGGCCGCGTCCTCGTCGACGTCGAAGGCGTGAAGATCAACCTGGAGGCTTTGGCGCAGGCGGGTATTCCGGCCGTCGTGGTGTGCGGGGGCGTGGGCGAGTTGTGGCATCTCAGCGAGGCGGAACACGCCGAGGTGGTCCAGGCCGCGGCTCGGCAGGCTGCGGACCGCCTCATCGTCTTCGCCGGAGTCCATGGCCGTATCGACTCGTCCATCGAGCAGGCCCGCCGGGCCGAAAAGGCCGGGGCCCATGGCGTCCTCCTCTTCCCCGATGACGAGGCCGTGCCGACCCGCGAGGCCCTCTTGGACTATTACACCCGCGTGTCCAAGGCCGTCGGGATCGGCCTCATGCCCTTTCGAGCCGACGACTCGGTCACCCTTGAAGTGCTCCATCGGCTCGCCGACCTCCCTAACGTCGTGGCTCTCAAGGAGGAGAAGGAAAACATGGAGGACTTCCGGGAAATTGTCCTTTCCGTGGGCGGACGCCTGTCGGTCATTGGCGCGGGCGATGCGCTGGCGCCCTGCTACTTCGTCCTCGGGGCCGCTGGCCTCGCTTGCAGCCTCTCCAATTTTCTGCCCGGCCTCTACCTCGAGATGTGGGAGGCCTCGCGCCGGTGGGATTATCAGCGTGTCATGAACATCCATGCCTCTCTCGCCGCCTTCACCGAATTTCGACGCCGTTATGGCCTCAGCTTCCTCAAGGCCGCCCTCGAAATGCGCCAGCTCGCCGGAGGACCTTCCCGGTCCAGCCCGGCGCATATGTCCGAGACGGACCGACAGACCCTGCGTGAGCTGCTGGAGCGAATAGAGGCCCGCTGAGTCCCCAAGTCCTCGCTCCCACAGCCTTCAGTCCTGAGCGTCTTGAGCACGGAGGGATCAGGGGGAAGCGAGAAGCGGGGAGCAAGAAGCGGGCAGAATGGGACCAGGGACCAGGGACGAGACACTGACACCTGACATCTGACACCAGGACTTTGAGAGCCTGCCCCGAAGCGAAGCGGGGGCTTGGGAGTTTGCCCCGAAGCAAGAAGCAGGGGCGCGGGCGGGGAATGGTGCCAGGGACAAGAGGGCCAGTGGACCAGCGGACCAGGGACTTCAGAATCCAGAATGGGTTAGGCGTGGCACAAGCGCCAAAACGCTCAGTCCATCTTTTCAAGGCGCCATGACGCGGTCCGCCAGGTCCGACGCCAGCCGCCGAAAATCATCAACGTTGAAGGTGTAGATTCGGTGGCAGTTCGCCTCACGCGCACATTCAAGGAGCAACGCATCATAAATCCTACCCCCGGCCAGGGATTGGCGGCTACAAGCGTCGATAGCCGATAGATACATGGAGGAAGAGACAGAAACCAGGCGGAAGTGCGCCTGAATGTTCATCTCGACAAGACGCTGGGCCTCCAGAGGTAGGATTCTGGGTATCAGGGGCAGGGAGGTGAGGACCGAATAGGTCTCGGCCAGGCTATGGGTGGAGATCACACCTTCATCGCGCCGATCCACCACGGATTGGAGGATTGCTCTGGCCCGAGCGTAGTGTGGATGGCGAAACACACTTCCGGCCACTAAGACTGATGTATCGCAGAAGACCGTCATCGCAGCGAGCGTGCCAGATCGGTGTTTCGCTGTTCACGGGCCATCTCGATGGCGCCGAGAAGGTCCCCGGAAGACTCCCCGTGATGGACCAGCAGGCCATCCTGCTCGACGAGGCCAAGCGGACGAGACTGGGGCCGGAGGACGATGCCGTCAGAACGGATTTCGAGTTCGAGCACGGAACCCCGGACGAGTTGAAACTGTTTTCTGACCGGCAGAGGGATGACGAGCCGGCCAGCCGCATCTATGGAAATAGTTTTTTTCATGCCATTGAATATACCAAATACCATTATTAATGTCAAAAATAGGAACAAATCCCGGAATTGCATCAGCGAACCGCAATCCAGTAGACGCGTTCGCATAGACGCGTTCGCAAGTGCACCCGCACTTACGAACGCGTTACTTTATGAAATCCCTCCCTCCCGTAGCTGACCATTATCCACAATTGACACCGTGGGCTGAACAGCCGAGCTTTAGCCGGCTCCCTGTTTGCCGCCATCTTCAGGTGATGGCTGGAGGGCAAAGGGCGACAGAGCCGATTTCAGTCGGGCTTCTCGAGTAGGATTCATCCAACCCTCCGGAGCAGCGCCTGAAGGCATGCACGAGAAGGCCGCTGAAGCGGGCTGAATCTGCTCTCTTGCCCATTTCCCCACCAGTTAAAGCTGGTGGCAAACGGGCATCCGACTAAAGTCCGGCTAAGAAAAAACCAAACTCAGGGTGCTACCTAGTGTCCAAGTGACAGGCTTCCTGTGAGGAAGCAAGGAGATCGTTTCTCATCGCCAATGAAAGCATCGCAAGTTGCGAAAGGCGATTTGCATTTAACCCTTTTGCTGGTTAATGTTAAATTTTTAAAATTTGCTTTCGGATACTTCACGGGCAAATGCGGGCAATCTTGGCGTCTGGAGATTTCTCTTGGTCTTGGCCCCCAGTGAGACTTTGATGGGAGCGGGGATAGCGGGCAGAACAGTCTCAACAGCGAGGCCGCGGGCAATTCTTTTTCCGCTGGAAAAGGCTCCGCGGGCCAATCTGGCCCTCGATGCCCTGTCCCCTGCCCGGCGTGGCCGCCGGAGTGGACCGCCAGGCCGCACAGGCCTCCAACTGGCCGTCCTGCTGATCCTGATGAGCTTTGGCGTGGCCCGCGCCGAGGAGCCGGTCCAGGACAACGCGGTCAAACAGGATCTGCGCCAGCTTCGAGAGGAACTGGAGCAGCTTCGCAAGGCCACCCGCGAACGCGAGGAACAGCTCCTTCAGCAAATCAACCTTCTCCGCGGTGAGTTGCTCCAGCTTCAGGACCATGTCGCCCGCGGAATGCCGCCCAAGAAACGGCTGGCCGTCACCGGCTTCAACGTTCAGGGCAGTACCCTCCCCAAGCAGGTGCTGGACGTTGTTCTCGATCCGCTGACGGAGAAACGGTTGACGGTCGAGGAACTCACCCAGGAGGTGAATCGGCTACTGAAGGAGGCCTACAACGCCATGGGCATCCGGGGCATCCAGGTCACCATTCCGCCCCAACCCATCACGGACGCTCCCATCGTGCTTCAGGTGGACGAGCCGCGGCTCGGCAAAATCCAGGTTCGGGGCAATCGTTTCTTCGGCGAGAAGAACATCGCTCGTTTCTTCGAGGACAAGATTGCCACCCCGGAAGGCATCCTGCAGGCCGGCAAGCTCGAGCAGCAGCTCGACCGCATCAACCGGCATCCCGATCGCCAGGTCACCGCCCTGATGCAATCCGGGACGGAGGCGGGCACGATCGATCTGGCCTTCAACGTGAACGAGCGGAAGGCGCTGCATGGCCTTAGCCCGTTCCACTATGCCGCGGAGGTGAATAACGAGGGCACGCCGAACACCGGCCGCCTGCGTGTTCAGCATATCTTCCAGTACACGAATGTTTTTGACCGCGACCAGACGGCCACCCTCCAGTGGCTTTTCAATCCCGAGGATTTCAACACCGTCCAGGTGATCGGCGGAAGCTATCAGGTCCCCATCGGGACGACCGACCACTCGTTTGTTCTCTACGGCGGGTACTCGGCGGTGGAGACGGCCGCGGTTCTAGAAGCCCTCGCCATCACCGGCGGAGGCTACACGACCGGCGCCCAGTTTTCCTATACCCTGCCCAAGTTCTGGGAAATCCAGTCCAGCGTCTCTCTCGCCATGGAGTACATCCAGCTCAACAATTCACTCGAATTCGGGACCTTTTCCGCCATCGAGTCGGACGTCGGCATCCTGCCGGTCATCTTCCGTTACTCGCTGCTGCGCAGGGACGACAGCGGATCGACGCTGGGCAACTTTTCCATCCGCTACAATATCGAGGGCGTCGCCCCCCATGGCGAGCTCGAGGATTTCCGGGAGTTCCGGGAAGAGGCCACATCGTCCTTCATCACCTTTCGAGGCGGGCTCGAACGATATCACGCCCTGCCGCGGGACTTCAGCCTCCACATCCGATTCGAAGGCCAGTACTCGCCTGAAAACCTCATCCCCGCCGAGCAGTTCCGGCTCGGCGGATTCGACACCATTCGCGGGTATGAAGAGTCCGAACTTTCCGGCGATCGGGGCCTTTTTGTCCGAACGGAGCTCCTGTCACCCCGCCTTCCTCCTCTGATTTCCAGTTTTTACAAGACCCGGGAGAATCTTCAGGCGCTCCTCTTCATCGATTGGGGCTTTGCCCGGCTGTCCGATCCCCTCGAGGGCGAGCCGCAGACGACCGAAATTGGCGGCACGGGCGTGGGGCTGCGCTACCAGCTCACGGAATATTTCCTGGGACGGATCGATCTCGGATGGGCCTTGTATGATGCCTCGATCACCAAGACTGGCGACACAAGCGTCCATTTCAGCGCCGAGTTGAGCTTCTAGTTTTCCGGCTCAGAAGTGCGGAAGCACTTCTGAGCCGGAAAACTAGCTGGAGAACCTCAAGTAATTGAAAATCGAGCCCGTGGCCGGCACGGCAACCGATCTTGCCAGCCTGCCGACGCCGGTCACCAGCAGCCCATGTCCGCGCCCGGAGAAGAGTCCCATGTCCGCACGACCCAAGATTGCCGCTCTGGCCACGATCGTCCACAAGTACTCCCATGCCCAGCACTTCGTGGACCGCTTCCTCGAGGGCTACGGATGGAACGGCCGGCATCATCGGCCGCCCATGGACCTTGTCTCGCTCTACGTGGACCAGATCGGGGAGAACGACCTGAGCCGCGCCCGGGCCCAGCGCTTCCCCGGCACAAGAATCTATCCCACTATCGCCGAAGCTCTAACGCTCGGGGGCAGCCGGCTCGCCGTCGATGGCGTCCTCCTCATCGGGGAACATGGAAACTACCCGAGGAATGAGAAGGGCCAGACCCTCTACCCGCGCTACGATTTTTTCATGCAGACCGTCAAGGTCTTCGAGGCCAGCGGCCGCTCCGTCCCCGTCTTCAATGACAAGCATCTCTCCTGGAGCTGGGACCAGGCGAAGGAGATGGTCGAGATTTCCCGCAGGCTGGGATTCGCCTTTATGGCCGGATCGAGCCTGCCGGTGACCTGGCGTACGCCTTCACTCGAGATGCCGCTGGGATGCCGGATCGAGGAGGCGCTCTGCGTCGGCTATGGCGGACCGGACAGTTACGACATTCACGCCCTGGAAACGGTCCAGTGCATGGTCGAGCGCCGAGACCGGGGCGAGACCGGAGTCGAGTGGCTTGAAGCCTACCGCGGCGACCGCTTCTGGCGGGCCCACCACGAGCGGGTCTGGTCCCGGGAACTCTTCGAGGCCGCCCTCTGCCGCAGCCATACGCTCCAGCCCGCTCGAGCAGGCTTCAATCATGTCCTGCCCACCCTGGACGAGTTGAAAACGCTCGTGAAGGACCCCATCGCCTACCACTACGAGCACCGCGACGGGCTGCGCTGCACCATGATCCTCCTCAACGGGCTGGTCCAGGATTTCAATTTCGCAGCGCGGCTTCCGGACCGCGCCGACCCGTTCTCGACCCAGATGTACCTGCCTATGCCCCCGGGCCGAACCACGCTGGCCAACTTCTTCTCGCCTCAGGTCAACAACGTCGAACGGATGTTCCTCACCGGCAGGCCCAGCTACCCGGTGGAGCGCACGCTGCTGACGACCGGATTGACCGCGGTCGGGGTGGACAGCCTGTTCTTGGGCCAGAGGAAGCTGGATACGCCTCACTTGGGGATCGCCTACCGCGCCACGGAGGAATCGACGTTCTGGAGTTCCTAGCCCGGATTCCTACTCCCGGCGCGATGAGAAATCCCGGTTGCTCCCCCGGCTTGGAAATCGTGCGGCATTTCTCCCGAACCGATGGGCCCGTGTGGTTACAGCCAAGGATGCTTTCAACAGAACGAAGTGACCCGTGTGCAGGGTGTCCAGCGAGGGACTACAATAAAATCATGTTCCTACTTGGAGCTAAGCCTGTAACATCTCCGAGTCCGCTAGCGCGGGCGCCCGGCGGAGATGTTGAAAGGTGTCCCGCCAGACTTGTCCCAGTGGGAGGCGGGTCGGGTGTCAGTTGATTCCTGAAACCTGAAAGTGACACCTTTTCGACCCTTGTTGGGTTGCGGGCTTCGCCCGCCTTGAAATCCACCAGCCATCTCGTGAACCCATGGGTGAAATTCGAGCCAGAGTCAGGCTGATCAACGCCGTAGATGAAGCCCTGGCACGGCGGGGGCAGATTTCCCAGGACCACGTGCGCCATTATGAAGCGGAAGCCCTGGTGGATACGGGCGCTATTCGTTCCGTGATCCCGGTCCATGTTTTGCAAAGTCTAGGCCTGGGTGTCCGCGGCCAGCGACTCGCCGAGTACGCGGATGGGCGAAAAGAAGTTGTCGGCATCAGTGAGCCAGTCATTTTTGAGGTCCTTGGCCGGGACACCTTGGAGGAAGCCCTGATCTTGGGCGATGAAGTGCTTCTCGGCCAGACCGTGCTGGAGAAGCTGGATTTGCTGGCCGATAGCGCCAATCGCCGGTTGCTCCCGAATCCAGCTCATCCCGATCAGCCCGTGTCCAAAGTCAAAGCGATCGGTCCGGCGCGCCGAGGTCGCTCATCCTAAGTTTTTCCATGAAAAGAATCAGACAACACAGGAGATAGTGCTTTCCCATGCCCAAGCGCATCGCCATTCTGACGACCATCTACCGTTACTTATCGCACGCGCAGCATATCGGCGACCGTTTCCTCTGCGGCTACCCATTTCGGGGCCGGTGGCATCGGCCCGACATGAGGGTCGTCTCCCTCTACGTGGACCAGAAGCCGGAGGGGGAGCAGAGCGCTGACCGGGCGCGGGAATTTGGGTTTCAGGTCACTCCCACCATCGCGGAGGCCTTGCGCTGCGGGGGCGGCCGCTTGGCGGTGGATGCCATTTTGATTATCGGGGAGCACGGGGACTATCCGACGAACGAGAAGTGCCAAATCCTGTATCCGCGCTACGAGTTCTTCAAGGCGTGCGTGAAGGTCTTCGAGGAGGACGGCCGGGCCGTGCCGATCTACAACGACAAGCATCTTTCCTACAGCTTCGAAAAGGCCAGAGAGATGGTCGATGACGCACGCCGGCTCGGCTTTCCGCTCCTGGCGGGGTCTTCTCTGCCGGTGACCTGGCGGCTGCCGGACCTGGAGCTTCCCCTGGGATGCGAGATCGAAGAGGCGCTGATGGTGGGCGTGGGCAACCCGGACGCGATGGACTACCACGCGCTGGAGGCGATGCAGTGCATGGTGGAGCGGCGGCGAGGCGGCGAGACGGGCGTCCGAGCGGTCCAGCTCATCGAGGGCCCCGCGGTCTGGGAGGCGGGCGAGAGGGGCCGCTGGTCGCCCGAGCTTCTCGAATCGGCGCTCTCCCGCAGCGATACGCCGCGGGGGCTGAGCGTCTCGGACGGCCGCACGCAGGACCTGCTGGGCAGCGGGGACCTGAAGCATCTGGTCGCCCAGCCCGCGGCCTACTTCATCGAGTATGCGGATGGGCTTCGGGCGACCCTCCTGATGCTCAATGGCGCGGTGGGCGACTTTTGCTTCGCCGCGCGGCTTCGGGGCAACCCGCAGCCTCAGTCCACGCAGTTTCTGCTTCCTCCCACACCCAACGTGACCTACTCGGCGTGCCTTGTCTCCAAGATCGTCGAGATGTTCGAGACGGGCCGGGCGCCCTACCCGGCGGACCGGACGATGCTCGTGTGCGGGATTCTCGAGGCCTGCCTCAACTCGCGGGTCGAAGGACATTGCCGGCTTCAGACCCCGCACCTCCGCGTGGGGTATCAGCCCCCGCGGGAATCGCAGCACGCACGAGATTGATCCGTGAGCACGGCGACTTATCGGGCGGGCATCATTGGCCTCGGCTTCATTGGCGCGGCGGACCCGGTTTCCGGAGAAGCCATCGGCCAGCAGGTGAAGAATTTGGACGGAAGCCACGTGGGAGCGCTGACCGGGCATCCCCGGGTCCGGCTGGTCGCGGGCAGCAGCCGCGATGCGGGCCGAAGGGAACGCTTCACGGCCCGCACCAGCATCCCGACCTACCCGGATTGGCGCGAGATGCTGGAACGGGAGAAGCTGGACCTGGTGAGCGTGGCGACTGATGCGCCGTCCCATGCCGAGATTGCCATCGGCTGCGCCGAGCGCGGCGTCCGGGCGGTCTACGCCGAGAAGCCCATCGCTACCCGGCCCACGGATGCGGACCGCATGATCCGGGCCTGCGAGCAGAGCGGGGCGCTTCTTGTCATCAACCACAACCTGCGGTTCTTTCCGCCTGCCCGGCGTTTGCGGGACTTCATCCGTTCGGGCGGCTTGGGCGATCTGACCTCGGCCTCGATCGAGTGGGGGTCGGGCCGGCTGGGAAACGTCGGCACCCACTTCATGGACGCCGCCCAGATGCTCTCGTGCCGGGCCATCATGGCCGTCTCGGGCACGCTGGACACCTCGGGCCGGCCCGACTGCCGGGGCCCCCGATTCCGCGATCCCGGCGGCTGGGGCCTCCTGAGCCTGGAAGGGCATCTCCGGGTCACCGTGGATGCCGCGGACTACGGGCGAATCCCGGCCCGGATCGCCGTGAACGGAAGCCTGGGCCGCGCTCTGCTCCACGGGCGCGACCTCCACCTCGAATTCTGGGACGGGCGGCAGGAATCGTGGCCCAAGCCCGAGGACGGGCGGTCATCCATGGACCGCGCGGTGTCGGAGATCGTGGCCTGGCTTGATGGCGCGGGCGCATTCCCCGTCTGGCCCGCGGAGGCCGTGCGGACGCTCGAGGCCATCGTCGGATTCCACGCGTCGAATGACCACCGCGGCGCCTGGGTGGAGCTCCCGCTCACAGGCGATGACCGCGGGCGCGAGGTCCTGAGCGGATAACGCCGCTCTTCGGGGTTGAAGTCACGCCAAGCTCCCGCGCCGCCTCTGTTTTCAGCGTCTCTCGTGTCTCTCCTTCATGAGGCCCCAAAGTGATTCTTGACTCCCTGGTCCCAAAGACGTTCGCAGCTCTGCTGTCCGTGATCCCTTTCCTCCCTTCAGGGGCTGAACCGGCGGCCGGGGGCGTTCCCGTTCCCGCCGGAGTGCAATTCAAAGGAACCGTTCAAGAGGCCCAGGGCGTTTTCAGCGCCAGCGGAAATGCGATCCTCCTGTGGGAGTCAGCAAGGTCAGGGGACGAGCGACTGCAGGTCGGGATACGGTTGAGTTCGACGTCGCGTACCGTCGGCGTGCGTCTGTCGCCCGACGCGGCCGAGCCCGTCGCCTCGGCCGCACCCGTGTGTGTCATCCTCTCCGGCGACCCTGCCGGCTGCTCCGCCACCGTCCTGGCTTACAACAACTACAACCCACAAGGCCAGAACACCTATAGACCGTTCAATCTATACTACAGCCCGTTCCATCCCGACGCGGCCGAACGCGAGAAGCTGGCCCGCGCCTTTATCGAGCGGAAGATTCCCATCGGACTCTGGACGGATCGATGGATACCCCTATCCGTCGAATGGCGCGGCGATACCGCCACCGTCTGGGTCGAGGGTCTGGCGGCCGCCCACAGGCGGATCGATCCGGCCAGGAAACGGACCGTGACCATCGAGCTGCCCGCCGGATCGCAGTGGCGCGCCCCCACGGCCGGGCCTCTCGAACGGCATTCCCTGCTCCTTCCCCTCGACCTCACGGATGTCGCCAATGCGACGGCGAAGCCGCGCCTTCCGGCGGCGCGCGCCATCGAATCGGAGGGCGTTCCCTTCATCATGGCCGCCGGGGGCGGCGCCGACCTTCTCAGCCTTCGGCGTGCGGAATGGATCACGTGGCGTGAAGACCCTCCCTTCTTTGATGAACCGTACGATTTCGGGCCGCCGGTGCTGCGCGATCCGCGGATGCCGTTCCTGCGCGTGCCCAAGGCGGATTACGTCGCGGCCCACCTGCTGGCGCGGGCTGCCGACGCGCCGGATACGGGCAACCGGATCACCCTGCGTGCAGGCGCCTTTGGCGCGCCCCACGGGCAGGCGCGGACCTGGGATTTCACGGGTCGCGTGCCCCGAATCACGGAGAAAGGTGTCGCCGTGAGACAGGACGAGCGCTCCGGCCCCGGTGGCCGATGGTTTCACGTTCGCCTGCCGATGCCGGAATCGTTCGCGCAGGACGTGGTGGGGGATTTGCTCGAGATCGAGCTGACCAAGGAGGTGCGGCTGGCGCGGAGGTCGCCGGACCCCTGCCGCTTCCGCGAGCGCCCACTGGGGCTGCCGAGCGGTGTCGAAATTGCAGCCATCACGCTCGAGAAATCGCCGCTGCAGATGGTGGTGGCCAGCCGGAAGCCCGGCCACGTCTTCGTCGCGCCCGAGACGCCGGCGTTCTCCGTCAACCTGACCAACATCTCGGAAAAGCGGCTGCCCTTCACGGTGCGTGCAACCGCGCTCCACCGGGACGGCCGGACCCACCAGATGTTGCAGCGCGGGCACGTCGAGGCCGGGGAAACGCGAGCCGTCGCGCTGCCGCTGGCCGTCCCGCTCTACGGTTACCACGATCTCGAGGTGAGCCTTTCCGCCGCCGGCCGCAGCCCTCTGCTGCGGCGCAGAACGAGCTTCGCCTGGCTGCCGCCGGACACCCGCAGGCATCGGGATCGTTCGCCCTTCGGCACATGGGATTTCGGCGCGGCGCATTTTGGAAATCCCGACAGTGAGAGCAGCGCCGCGCTCCACGTCGCCATGGGACTGAAATGGACCTTTCTGGGGCCGAAGGAGCTGAGGAAGCGGTTTGGCCTGGCCCGAGGCATCGAACCGTGTATCCATGGAAGCCCCGAACATTTCGGCAAGACCCTGGAGGAGAATCCGGACCAGTCTCCGGTCGGCCTGATCTTCCACGAGAACAGCATTTCCTACGATCATATCGTGCGCGTGCCTGATCTCTTTACGGATTGGCCGCCGTACCTCTTCAACGAGTCCGAGCAGAAGCAATTCGACGGCCTCTGGCAGAGCGCTCTGGCCGGCGCCCAGGCCTTCCGCAAGGCCTTTCCACAGTGCAAGATCAGCTTCGGCAACGGCGTGGTGAGCACCCGCGAGGCGTTTTACCGCCGGGGCCTGCCCCCCGAGTCGTTCGATTACGCCGGGAACGAGACCGGTAGCTACGGCCGCCCGCCGGAGGCGCAGCCGCCGGATTACATCGCCAACAACGCCAGCCTGTGGATGGACCGCATGCTGCTCGACCATTACGGCTACAAGGACAAGCCGATTCAGCAGTGCTACGAGGCTTGCTACGTCAACACCAACCCGGGCAACGTCAGCCTTTCCGACCAGGCGGATTACTATCCGCGCCACGCCCTGCACGCGCTGGCCTGGAACATTCCCACGATCCGTTACGGCATGATGAACGACGTCAGCAACAGCTACTATTACAGCAATTGGGGCGCGTCCGGATTCCTGCACCGATACCCGGAACTGAATCCCAAGCCTTCCTTCGTCACCATGGCGACGCTGACGCGGGTCCTCGACGGCGTCGCATTCGTGCGCGCCGTGGATGTCGGCAGCCCCAGCACCTATCTCTTCGAGTTTCAACGGCCCGACGGGGAGGGGCCGCTCTGGGCTGCCTGGACGCTCCGTGGCACCCGGCCGCTCCGCTTGAGCTTCGCCGGCATGACGGACGTCAAGCTCACGGATGGACAGGGCCAGGAACGGCCGCTGAAAGGACGCAGGGGCTTCTTCGAGTTGGAGCTGACGCCCTCCCCCCTCTACGTTTCGGCTCATGCGCCTCTGGCCGAGACCCAGATGGGCGAGCCGGAGTACACCGGCCGGCCTCTGGGCAAGGTGACTCGCCTGGCGCGCCTGGACGATCTCGGCGTGTGGGAGATCGAGCGGGAGCGGGACCCCGTGCTGGAGTTTTACGGGATGACCACGCCGCGGCGGCTGGGGCGTTTCCGATTCGATGTTGCGCGGAGCTACCGCGGGCGCAACCGCGTGTTGCGAGTTTGCCCGGAATCCATCGAGCACGGCAAGCCAACCATGCCGATGTACATGGCGGTCCGGCACAAGACCGGTATCCCGGTCCCGGGCCAGCCGACCGAGATCGGTCTATGGATTCACGGGAACTCCGGCTGGGGCCGCGTCCTCTTCGAGCTGGAGGACGCCTCGGGCCAGCGCTGGAGCAGCATCGGCGCCCCTTCCACTGATCCTCTACCCCACTGGTTCGAGGAAGTGATGCCCGCCGATTTGAAGACCCGCTACCAGCCGGTCGCCCGCAGCGACTGGAACACCGAAGACGTCTTCGGCATCAGCCGCATCAACTTCGACGGATGGCGCTACGTCGGATTTCCGATGCCGGGCCACTATCCCGGCGAGGGCTATCCCTGGCCGGGCAACAGCCAGTGGCGTCATGACAAGGACGGCAGGGTCCGGTATCCCCTGCGGCTGACCCGTTTGATCGTGGAATTGCCGGAAAAAGTCCTGCACGCCACGCGTTTCGATCCGCCGCCCGTTTCAGAAATCGCCCTTTCGGACCTCGTGGTGGGAGAAGATGAAACGCCGAAGGTGCGGTGAGAGGCGGCATGACTCAGACCGATCTCGACGGGGAATTCCTGCCCGTCCTTGCGCAGGCCGGAAAGGTCCCGCCCGGCCCCCATGAGCCTGGCGAGGGGCTCGCGCAGAAAGTTGGCCCGAAAACCCGGGTGCGCTGCCCGGAAACGGTGCGGGATGAGGAGCTCCACGGGCTGGCCCAGCAGTTCCTGCCGCGTGTAGCCGAAGAGCTTCTCGACCTGAGCATTGACCAGCGTGATGCGGCCCAGCGCGTCCACGAGGAGCGTCGCGTTAGGCGCAGCGTCGATGATGAGCCATGCCTGGGCGAGCTCGCGCTTCAGCGCCGACAGCTCCGATTCGAGGTCCTGGATTCTCCCCTGCAGATCTGCAGGCTCAGGCTGTGCCTCGCCCGGAGACTTGCCTGTCGGTCGATTCTTGCTCATGACCCTCTGGCCTTATACCCGAGATGGGCCGACGGTTCTTGCGGTCATGGCGCTTTCCCCCTCTCCCAAGTGTCCGTGCGGAATGGCGACGCCGGCAGACCCTCGCGGTTCATCAGGTTCGGATCGGCGTCCTGCCGCCAGGCGAAGCGCACGGCCGCGGGCTGCTGGACGGCCTCGGCCCAGACCACGACGCCATTGTTCTCGATTTCCGCCTGAGCCGGTCCGAACTGCCGGTCCCCACCGGCCACGGTGAAGTGAGTCAGGGGCTTTCCGTCTCGCGCGGCGAGTCCGCCCCCCGTATGGTCGAACTCGATGCGGATACGGTTTCCCTCCACCTTCATGGAGCGGTAGAGGGGGCCCGAATGGACGAGGTCCTTGCGCCCGTAAGCATCAGCCAGGGCCCAGAGGGAGAGCCGCCGGCCGACTTCCTGTTTGTTGGTGGGATGAATATTGCCCACGTTGCCGATGTCCGTCGTCACGGCCATCCCCGTGTTGGGAACGGAAAGAGTGGCCGCCTGGGCTTCCCAAATCTCCGCCAGGGCCTCGGGATGTCCGCCGTAGCGGAAAGGCGCGAGCTGGACGTAGTAGAAGGGGAAATCGCCCTGTCCCCACACCTGCCGCCAGCCGACGATCAGGGCTTTCATGCGCTCGTGATACAGCATGCCCTCGCCGCAGTTGGCCTCCCCCTGATACCAGAGCGCGCCGCGCAGACCGAAGGGGACCAGCGGGTGGACCATGCCATTGTAGAGCGCCATCGGCGTGCCCGGGCTGTTCCGCGGGTCGGCTGGGACGGCAGGCCATCCCCGTGGCCAGCCGCCCTCGACGGCCGGCGGGGATTTCCCAGCCTGGCGGGCATCACGGGCCTTGGGCAGCCAGGCCTGAAGTCGGCGGGCGTTGGGCGCTTGAGGGTCCTCCGGCGCCGGCACGCCCGCATCCTCCTCGCCCGCGGGCTTCTCCTCCGTGGCGTCCGCTTCTTCCTCCTTTGCCGCTGGACGCGGCATGTGCTCCGCGATCTTCTTCTCGATCTGGACGAAGAAGGCGTCCAGCGTACGCTGGTAGGCCTCCGTGGCGTCCGGCCGCTTCTCGAGGTAAGGGGCGAACGCGGGAACGCTGGCGAAACCCGCCGGAGGCGTCCAGGGCTCGATTCGCGTCCCGCCCCAGGAGCTGTTGATCAGGCCGATCGGGACATCCATGGCCTGGTGAATTTCGCGGCCGAAGAAATAGGCGACCCCTGAAAAGGAGGCAACGGTCTTCGGGCTGCAGACCTTCCATTCTGCCTGGACGTCCTCGGCGCGCTGGTCCCTGGGGACCTTGGGGACGTGGAATAGGCGGATACGGGGGAAGTCGGCCTTTGGGATTTCCTCCTTGGCTCGGTCGGACGCTGCGACGGACCATTCCATATTGGACTGGCCGGAGGCGAGCCAGACCTCGCCGACGAGCACGTCCTCGAGGGTCAGAGTGTTCTTGCCCCGAATAATCAAAGCATGGGGGCCGCCAGCCTTCAGGGGCGCGAGCCGAACGAGCCAGCGGCCGTCCTCGCCCGCGGTGGCCTGCACGGACTGGTCGCCGAGGGTGACGGTGACGGCCTCGCCCGGGCCTGCCCAGCCCCACAGGGGGACGGGCATGCCCTGCTGAAGCACCATGTGGCTGCCGAGAATCGCCGGTAGTCTGACGTCCGCCCGGGCCTGGCCGGGCCAGTGTTCGAGCAATAAGTATCCAAGAGAGAGAAAGATAGCCATGGAGGATCGGTTCATGTGGAGTCCTTTCTTCTGTTACAGTTTCTCGCTTTCACCAGGGGGGCGCAAGTCGGCCCTTCGGAATAGAGAAGTCCTTGAATGAAATTGCAGGCTTCGCATTATTGGGCCGCAGGCTCGGTGGCCTTCTCGGCCGCGTTTCTCCTGTGCGGCTACGAGTTCATCCGCAGCTCCTCGAATACCCTCTACAAGGCGGCCTACGGCAAGGAGAAGCTCCCGGTCGTCATGGCCCTGATGCCGCTGGGCGTCCTCGCTGTACTTGCCATCTATGGCCGCGTCCTCTCGTGGCTGGGGGCTCGGCGCACCTTGTTCTGGTCCACCCTGGCCTGTGGAGCGGTCCTCGCGGGCTGCACCACGCTGGTCCGAGGCGGATGGACGGTCTTCACGGGTGCGCTGTACATTTTCCGCGAGGCCTACGTGGTGCTGCTGATCGAGCAGTACTGGTCGTTTCTCAACAGCTCGCTGGGAGAAAAGGAGGCCCGGAAGCTCAACGGACCCGTCACAGGCATCGCCTCGGTCGGCGGCATCCTCGGCGGGCTGCTCGTCCAGGCCCTGGCCGAGCGCCTGGGCACGTCCGCCATGCCGTTTTTCGCCGCGGTGTCTTTGCTGCCCGCCGCATTCCTTTCCGACCTCGGCTACGCCCGCGCGGGCGAGCCGCGCCCCTCCTCCGAGGAGGCCGGGGGCGCTCGGGGCCACCTCGGCCTCAAGTCCCTGAGGGCCTCACCGGTCCTCGGGCTGCTCCTGACCGTCATCGTGTCCACTCAAGTGGTCTCGACGTGCCTCGACTTGCGCTTCCAGGGGATGCTCCAGGACCGGATACCCGAGGCGGACCGGCAGACGGCCTTTTCCGGGGGGTTCTATGCAGCGCTCAACGCCGCAGCCGCCTTCCTCCAGTTCGTCGCCGCGCCGCTGGTCCTTTCCACGGTCCCCCTCTGGACCGTTCTCGTCGGCATTCCCCTGATCCATCTGGCCGCGTGCGCGGCCCTCGCCATCTCGCCCTCGCTGGCCACCGCAGGCGCAGCCTATCTCCTCTTCAAATGCCTCGATTACTCCCTCTTCCGCGCCGCCAAGGAGATTCTCTACATCCCGCTCCCGTTTGACGCCCGATACCGGGCCAAGGAATTCATCGATGTCTTCGGCTACCGGTTCTCGAAAGGCGGCTCCTCCCTGGCGTTCGTGTTGCTCCAGAAGGCCGGGGTGGCTCTGGATTCGCTGTACGCTCTGGTCGCCCTCGGGGCCTCGGCGGCTTGGCTCGGCCTGGCCGTGCCCCTCGTTTCGCGGTGCAGAAGCGCTCCCGCACTTCCGGACTCGAGTAGCAGTCGTCTACATGGGTCGAAACCGTGACCCATGAGGCCGCAGGGCGTATTTCGAACACGTCGTGTGAGAAATGCGGGTTAGAGCCGCGGCAGCCGGGGCGCGTCACCGCTCCGGAATGGCCCGCGTCCAACGCGTCCTCTCTGGCGCAGCCGAAGTGCGTGAGCGCTTCGGAGCGGACCTGAGACCGAGGCGCGGAGGGCTTCCTGGGCGGCTGAGGCGTTTCCCGTGCGGGCACGGCGGACCGGAGTGCGGCGGCGTCAGGGGCGGCGCGTTATGCGGACCCCGCCGCGGCCGGGCCGATCGCCCCATCCGAATCTTTCTTCTTGCCCTGGCCCTCGGGGTGCCCTCGACCGGCTGCGGCGTGCACGCTGTCGGCCGGAAACTTCCGGCCGTACCGCCCGTAGAAAGACGCTGCCACGATCAGCGTCTCCACGACGAGGTAGCCGATGGCGAACTGGATGCCGCCGTCGCCGAACCCGTAGCTGTGCAGTCCCGCGCCGAGCACGAAATTCACGCCGTAATAGCACATGCCGACCAGGCTCCAGGCGATCACGCTGCCGACGGCCGTGCCAAAGGGGCCCCAGAAGCCCGCCATTCGCCCGTGCAAGAGGATGCCGTATCCCAGGATGCAGATGAGAGCCCACGTCTCCTTCGGGTCCCAGCCCCAGTAGCGGCCCCAGGCCTCGCCCGCCCACCACGCGCCCAGGATCGTCCCCGCCGTGATCAGCAGAAACCCGAGCTGCAAGCTTCGGTAGAGAAACAGCGTCATCTGGGCCAGCAACTCCTTGCGATGCGGGGCGAAAAAGTAGATGCCCAGGTTGATGTGCCCCACGCCCATGGCCAGCGTCAGGGCAGCATAGGCCGACATCACCGTCAGCACGTGCACCGTGAGCCAGTAGTTCGTCCGCAGGACCGGCACGAGCGGGTCCATCCCGCGGTCCAGGGGAAGCTGGTCGGCCAGGATGAGCAACATCACCGACAGGGCCGATGCGGCGATGCCGAAGATGCGCGATCGGTAGACCAGCTCGAAGACGATGGAAAACACGGTCAGCATGAACCCCATGAAGACCATGGACTCGTACATGTTGGAGACCGGCGGCCGCTGAGTGATGTAAATCCGGAGGGCGAACCCGCAGACCTGGACCAGGACGCCGACGCCCAAGACGGCCTGGCAGGCGGCGTAGAAGGGTCCTGAACGCCAATGGAGAGAAATGAGAAACATGACCAGGCCCAGGAAGTAGAAGCCTGCCGAGAAGCGGAACGCATGCAGCCGGTTGTAATCCGTCTCCCAGTCCGCCTGGCTGAGCGCCCGGCTCGTCTCTTCCTTGTGGACGCGTTCGAAGAGCGCATTCAGCGAGGCGAGCAGCTTGCTGGCTTCTTGATTGAACTCGACGCCGCGGCGCTCCCGGAACGCCGTGCCCACGGCCACCCACTGGTCCAGGACGCCCGAACGAGCCGCTTCCGCCGCTTCCGGCACCCTTTGCGACACCGCAGGCATCGGCAACCACCGGCCGTTCCGGTCCGACGGGTGCGGTATCACCGCCAGGGCGTAGCCCTCGAAAAGGCCGTGCACCAGCTCCACCTTGCCCGCCACGTCCATCACTTCCCGTTCCATCCGGTCCAATTTCGCATCTTCGCCCTCCCGCATGCTCTTCGCATGAACCTTCCTCTGGAGCTTCTCCAGGGACTCGCTGCCAGCCAGGTCGCCAAAGCTGAAGTAAACCTCGTCCGGGTCCAGACCGATGCGTTCCTTGAACGGCCGATAGTTGACGCGGATGAAGCGCGCCTCCTGCCATTTTTCCGATTCGAACGTCCAGGAGAGGAAGACCGCTCGGGCGTCGCCCCCGGGCAGATTCCCGCCTGAAGGCGACGCGCTGGCCCGGAATTTCTCACGGCCCGTGACCTTGGAGACGACCTCCCGGGCATAGGTGTCCAGCGGCTTTACGCGGCCCTTGTGCTGCACGAGGACTTTCCCGATCTCGGTGAAGTCGAAGCCCGGAAGGCCCGCTTCGCCCGCGTCAGCGCAACCCCAGGCGATCAGGATGCCCAGAAGAAGGTGTCCCTGTTTCGTCATATCTACCTCGGAATTTCGACCTGTTCCATGCCGACTTTTTCTACTTTCTACTTTTTACTTTCTTCTTGCCCGTGGGAGCTTGCCACGGCTTGATGTAGAACATCGTCACGATGCCGCACACGACGAGCGAAAAACCAGCATAAACCACCTTCAGCCCAGGGTCATAGGATACCGTGAAGACGGAGACCTCCGGCTGGCCGGGCTGCTTCACGTAGCTGGACTGGTAGAAGAGTAGATTCTGGAACTCGTGGGGATGGTTCATGTTGATCATCACCTGCTGGATCAGGCCGGCCTTCCGGTCCGTGAAGTCCACGTCGCTCTCAAAGGAAGCGATCCCCTCGCCGCCCGGGTTCGGCACGTCTCGAAAATCGAACAGCTTCACGTCGAAGTCCAGTTCCCGGGTGTCGGCGAACAGCGATACGTGCACCGTCTCTCCGCCGAGCTGCAGCGCGGTCCCGTGCCGGACGCCCCACCAGACCCACCCCTCCGCCTCCTCGCCGCCCTTGCGGGCCCTGACATGGACGGCGGGCATCGAATGCTCCCCGCCGCCGAAGTCTGAGGCCTCGACCACCTCCTGCCGGACCCGGCCCCTTTCTATGTACTCCTCGACGGTGAAGCCCGCGCCAGGCATCCAGGGCAAAACCACCTGGCGTCTCAACTCCACCGGACCGGACTGCACCGGATGACGCCGGGAACGGACCACGTAATGAAGCGAGCGGTCCGGCGACAGCACGAGCGTCAGGCTGTTTCCCGTTTCGCTTTCCGGGCGCTGTTCCACCCGGTACTCGAGGAAGGTGATGCCCGTGGACGCGCTCGAGCCCGCGGGAAACGTGTCCTTGCTCCGGGCAGAATCGGAGCTGAAGGCCACGTACTCGCGGTTGCCAGCGACGCCCTCGACCCGGACACGGACCGCGGACGGATAAGCCGCCGCCCCGCCGGGTCCGTGCGGCCCGTGCCCATGCGGAGACTCCGCGTCATCCGCTCCTTCGCCCGGACCTGGCTCGACCCCGTCGGCAGGAGCGCCCGCTTCCACCAGCCTCACCCGGTTCATCGCCTTCGGCAGATAGCGTTCCACGACCAGTTCCATGTCCATCCAGTTCGTCTTGACGGGCTTGCCGATCTCCATCGGGCCACGGACTCGGCCCGCCTTCTTGGAGAAGCCGGAATAGGCGAGCTGTTCGCCCGGCCCGCTGATCAGGACCAGGTGTCCGAGCCTGCCCCCTCCATCCGCCACCGGCACCAGGAGCTGCGCGCTCTCCACATAGGGCACGCCCTTCTCCACACGCTGGACACGATCGAAGGTGGGGAAATGTGCGAAGACCGAATGGACCTCCTCCCCACGGGGCCCGTGAAGACGGAACAGGAGCGCCGGGTTCGCCATCTCGTCACTCGCATTCTCGAGCTCCTGCTTCTGAGAGTTGACGACGGCATGCGGATAGAAATCCTCCAACTCCAGCCTCAGATCGATGCCTGGAATCGGGACGGGGTCCCCGGCCTTCGCCAGCTCGTCCACGGAAAAGGACGCCCGCTGTCCGCCTGGAAAAGCCAGGCGGAGCTGGCCCTTCGGGTAACGCTTCAGGAACGCCTCGGGCTCGAGCCAGGCCGAGCGTTCCTCTTGCGTCTCGGCGAGGCGCAACTCGATGCCGGCCACCCCGCCGAAGTCCACCTGGCGGCGCTGCGGCAGCCGGTAGAAGAGCCACTCCTCCCACCGGCTTCCTTTCTCAGAGGGGGAATAGAGGGCGAAGCGCACCGCCGGATTGAACTCCGGGCCGTCCTCCTCCACCCGGTCCTCCGCCGCGGCGCGCTCGTAGTATTCCACGATCGTCAGGGTCGAACCACTCCCGTCCAGCGGGACCGGCTGGTTCAGCTTCTCCGAGACGGGTATTTTGAGGTGTTCGCCATTGGCCAGCGCCAGGTGCAGGTGTCCCCGAGGCGTCGGCTTCCCCGCTTCGGGGGCGATCATCGCCTGCAGCTCCTCCTCGTTTTGCGCCTCGACAAAGGCGAACTGGGCGGGCCCGAAATTGATCCGGTCCTTCCTCGGGTCCCGGAGGAGAAGCCAGGGCTCGGCCGAGGCCATGGGCGACTGGAAGTGGACCTTCACGGCCGGGAAAAACTCGATGCCGCCGGGCTCGACGACGTCCTGAACCTGAGCGGCGGAATAGTACTGGTCCGCCATCACCTCGTAAGACCCGCAGGCAAAACGCTGGGGCCGGTCCGGGCCCGGCGGGTCATAGCGGAACTCGACGGGGAACGCTCGGGAAGCCGATTCATCCGGCGTCTCGATCCCGAACAAGATTTTTTTCAGGCGGACGGTGCGGCCTTGCTCGCCTTCCTCGAGCGCGAGCTGGCCTTCCCAGCCCGCGTATCGGCTGATGGCCGACCCGGTGATCACGGTAATCAATCCGAGGTGCGTGATGAGGAAGCCCGTGTGCCGGCGCTGCCATGGCCAGCGGCTCAACGCGGCCGCAATGACGTTGACGCCGAGCAGCACGAGGAGCGCCTCGAACCAGGTCCGGCGGTAGACCATGTAATGGGCGTAATCTGCATCCGCTTTTGCCTCGTAAATCGTTGCGACAGCAACCGTTACGAGAATCACCGCCAGCAGCGTGATCGCCAGCCAGAAGGAAGAAAGAAGCCAGAAAAGGTGGCCGGGAAAGCCCCGCGGCCGGCCGCCCGGCCGGGGGAATAGCTCGTGGAAGCGCTGGGCGGGCGAGGGTTGGTCAGGCACGGGGAAAACTCGAAAAGTAGACCCATACTAGCAGAAGCAAGGCGGAAGTTCTACACTCTTGAGAAGTGCCCCAACAAACTCATCCTTAAGGGCCACGAACTCGCCCGCGAGTCGCGCGATTCGCCTTCGCCTCCCACCCTCGCTGAATCTTCGCGGAAGAAATGGCTTCGGCGGGCAGGCGCGGTGTGGCCGTCACCAGCGGCTTCCACTCGCCGATGGAGAAGGAGTGCCTGAGCCTTCTCCTCCGGGGGAAGCAGCCAGTCTCCTGGTGGCCGGCGTAACTGCTTAGTGATCGTCACCGGAGGCCTGTTTCTGTGAGTCCCATAGGGACGTCCGAAAATAGCCCAGGGCACAAGTTCGCCGAAGCCCCGCGAAGGCGAACGCAGCCCTGGGAAGGGAAAGCGCATCAACCACAAGAGTCCCGTAGGGACGGCAGAAGTTTTCGCCAAGGAGTTACTGGCCGGCAAAGCGCCTGACTATCGCTGCCGCATCTCCTGGATCAGCTTTTCGAGCCGCTCGATGTCCTCTTTGGTCGCCACCTGCTGCCGGGCCATCGCCGCAGCCAGCCGGTCGCCCAGCCAGTCCTCGAAGCTCTTCTTCTGCCGTTCCACCCGTTCCTTCGCCTTCTGCCCGATCTGTTCGCTTTTCTGGGAAATCTTTTCTCCTTGCTCGCGCAGATCGCTGACGAGCTGATTGAATTTCTCTTCCCCCAGAACGGCCGCGATCGCTGCCGCCTTGGAAAGATGTTCCAGCACGTCCGCAAAACTCTCCTTCTTCTTCTCTCCATCCTGCTGCGGTCCTTCTCCGCATCGATTCGATTCGCACTCGCTCATGGAGTCCTCCCGGAAATCAACGTGTTCCAAACCGATCCGAGTTTCCGCGTACGAAAGCACATTCGGCCTTCCGTGTGCCGAGACTCGCCAAGAAGCTATTGAAATCCGCTGCGCCCTTCGGGTTCGCGGATTTCAGTGCCAGGGTTGGCCCGGCTTCGCCGGCCCAGCCCTGGCGGGGAAACTGAAGCCTGAACAGGGATACGAGCGATAGACTCATCGAACTTATTGTAACCTGAGAACCGGCGAAAATCCGCAGTCCGGTCCGGGCGCTCTTTCTGCCGCCGGGATTGACTTCGTACGGCCATTGTGATACAAAGCAGGTGTCGCACGCCGAAAATCGGGCATCCCACTCGCCCGTATCGCGGTTTTCCCTCGACGTCTGAAACGCACCTCGCCCGTATCCGCATGCTGTTCGCGCCACGGTGCGCGTTTCGCAGTCCACGGATTCCGTTGCCCTTCGGCCCGCCTTCTTTGCGAGGAGTCTCTGATCATGGGAAAACACCTGTCCGCCGATTTCTACGAGGTCTACAAGCGCCGCAGGGAGGAGCTGGAGCCGGTCGCTCCGCCGGCCGT
Organism: Planctomycetota bacterium; assembly: GCA_016179685.1. GTDB lineage: Bacteria > Planctomycetota > PUPC01 > JACPCR01 > JACPCR01 > JACPCR01. The sequence continues at coordinate 48,559 of JACPCR010000068.1, forward strand.
CGCCCCCGAAGCCGCTGCTGCCGCGCTGCCCGCCGCGACAGCGCCGGCGGGTCAGGACGCCGCCGCATCCGTGCCTCCCAACCCGTCCGAGCTGCCAGCGCCGGCGACGTCCTCCGCCCGGGCGTCCCTTCCGGCAGCGCCGGCAGCGTCCGCGGCCCGGGTGTCCCTTCCGGCAGCCAGCACGGGCCGCAACGGCCTCGCTGGTCTGGCCAGGTCAGAGGGAAACGGGATCACGGTCCGGCGCAGCACGGTGACGGCTGCGCTCATCCTGTGCGTCATTGGATTTGCCAGCGCTTATATACTCGGGCATGAACGCGGACGCGTTTCCGCGCTGGAGACCGCCGGGATGGGGGACCCCGCGTCGGGATCGCAGGGGCTTGCCGAGGCCGTGCCGCAGGCCGCGGTGGCCGTGCAGCCGGCCGCAGCCGCGCCCGCGGCTCGCTTCGCCTCCCGAATCCCGAAGAAAAGCGATCCTCGTTCAGCATATACGCTCGTGCTCAACCGATACCCGGCCCAGTCGGAGACCCGGGCGAAGGATGACCTCCGCCGCCTGAAGGACGAGGGCTTTCTCGACGCCGGCTTGGCCCGCGACAACCAGAGCTTCTATCTCTTCTATGGGAAGTTCCCCTCCTTGGAGGACCCGAAACTCCAAGAATACTTCACACTGTTCAGCGGGCGGAACGGATTCAAAGACTGCTTCGTCCGACCGGTTTCCAAGTGAATCGATTCCGTGAGGCCTTCGGCACTGCCACGCGAAGAATTCACAGTTGCTTTCGTCGGGCCACTTGGTTACATTAGCTTGCCGGGTCGGAGTGAGGATGCTTTATCGTCCCCGGAGCTTGGCACTCCGCGGCCACCGGATTCCGGTCTTGGCGTGGCGGCGGCCACCCGACTGCCGAATTTTACATCCTTGAGATAGCGCGGCCACGCCTCGGTGGATTTGCCAAGCTCGAAAGGGCTGAGGCGAATGAATGTGTTCGCCTCGGAAAACTGCCGGAGGGTTGAACCCATGTCGATTCATAAGAGTCTTCGAATCCAGGGCGTCATGATTCGTCACCGGAACGTTCTGAGGCGATTGGAGCGCATGGACGCTCTGGCAAAGCTGGAGAAGTGGAAGCCCGGCGAATCGGTTTTCGGCCTGCCGAAGGTGAAAGTGATGAAGGCCCGGAAACTGAAGAAGGTGAAGGCGGAGGCGGAGGAAGGGGCCGATGCGGTGGCCGCGGCGGCCGGCGCCCCAGCGGCCGGAACGGCTGCCCCAGCGGCCGGAGCGGCGGGGGCCAAGCCTGGTGCGGGGGCCAAGCCTGGTGCGGGGGCCAAGCCTGCTGCGGGGGCCAAGCCCGCTGCGGGGGCCAAGCCCGCTGCGGGGGCCAAGCCTGGTGCGGGGGCCAAGCCCGCTGCCGAAAAGAAGGGCAAGTAGTCCATCGGCCGGGAATCCAGCGGCAGAGTGCCCGTGGCGAACGACCGATCTCAAGGCGGGCTATGCTCGCAACCCAAGCAGGCTCGGAGCGGAAGGAATTCGCACGTGTTCGCTGGTCACCCGTGCCTGGATTTCGGCTGGAAGCCGGGACACCGAGCACGCGTGAGCGCGCGTTGGCTACGTCGCGAATGGATGGATGGTTCGCGGGTGGAAGGAATTCGCACGTGTTCGCTGATAGAGGGGATAAGTCCTCCCATGGATCGGAAAACTATGACCCGGGGGGGACATGCTGACGACGGTATCCCCACGCCAGGTCAGGGTGTAGTCCTGGGTTGCATTCGTGAATGGGATGTGAATCTCTTCCCTTGTTTCCGTGACAGGGAATCGCAGGCTCATGATCTCTCCCGGCGTCGTCAGGCCGAATTCCAGGTAGCCTTCCTTCACCGCCGCCGGGACCTTTCTTTCTCCCCGAAGGACCTCCAGGCGCTCGGCGGAGACCCAGGAAGGGATTCGGACCGAAAGCTCCAGGGCTTCATTGCACCGGATATCTATTTTCCCATCATACGGCAAGTCGCTTTTCACCTGCACTGGGCCCGTATTCCGGTCCAGCAAGAGGTTGATGCTGACCCGCCGCGCTTCTCGAGTGATGAGCCGGGCCGGTAGGTGAGCCCATCCTCATGGACCGAGGAAAACAAGTGATCCCGCCGGCCTTGCTCGATCTCGCCTGCGGCCGTGATGCCGGTCATCTTCCGCAGAAAGAGGAAGGCCTCGACCTGCCGAGACGGGATGTCCCCGTAGCCCCAGATGTCCCACCAGAGCTGGTCCGGCCTCGAGGCCTCGAGCCGGACCTCCGCGGCAGGGTCGGTGCGGACCAGCCAGTTGAAGGCGCGGAGCAGGGGAGTCTCGAATTCAAATGCCGCGGACATCGATCGCTCCTACCGATGCACCAGACGATGCCGCATCCTGTCCGAACGCCCCGCGAGCATCACGGGCCTTCTATCGCGTTCCGGCGTTAGGCGCTTGGGGCGACCAATTTGAAAAAAACTTTTCAGGTTTGAGTTGCAGTCTGATTCCCGGGGGCTCAGAGCGCCTTTTGAAGCGCCTGCTGGAGCTTCTTGAGGCCTGCGCCCACGTCCGCGCCGAGGTGCACTCGGAGCAGCCGGCGCTTGCGCTGGCTCAGGCTCTGGAAGTCGCCGAGGGCCTGGGCGTCCTTCAGCACGCCGAAGGTGAAGCGCTCGTCCGGAATCTTGAGGTCTTCCGCGTCGTCCGCGGTGATCTGGAGGAAGAGACCGGACTGGGGACCGCCCTTGTGGAGCTGCCCCGTCGAGTGCAGGAAGCGCGGACCGTAGCCGAGAGTGGTCGCCACTCGGTGGCGGTCCCGCACGCTCAGGCGCATGGCCCGGAGCACCTGGTCCGTGGCCCCGTTGCGATCGAGGTAGGCATTGAAGGCCGCGTAATCGCCGGGCTGAAGCCGTGCGAGGTGAGCGGCCAGAGCGGATTCGAGGGACGAGGCCCCGGCGGCTTCGAGAGCCTGGGCGTTGGCCGCGTCGGCGTAGAGTCGGATTCCGCCGGATTCGAGGAACGGGCTGCTCTGCGGCAGGCGGCCGTTCTTCTTGAACTCCTCGAGGTAGGCCTTCGTGAAGTCCTTGCTTTCCTGGACGTTCGGCTGATCGAAGGCGTTGATGCCGAGAATGGCCCCGGCGACCGCCGTGGCAATCTCCCAGCGGAAGAACTCCTCACCCACGTTGTCCAACTCGGTGAGCTCGATGCGGATGACCGGATGGCCGTCCTTCTCGAGTGCGGCGACTTTCTCGTCCTGACCCGCGTCCGGCTTGGCGCTGAAACGGATATAGGCGAAGAGGCGATCCTTGCCGTAGACCTCGGGCGGGCCGAGCGCCTCGTCGTCGATGGGGATGATGCCTTTGCCCTCCTTGCCGGTGCTCTCCGCCAGGAGCTGCTCGAGCCAGGCGCCGAGGTCGGACACGGCGGGAGAGGTGACGAACGTGAGCTTGTCGCGTCCCTGCTTGGCCAGCTCGCCGATGGCGACGCCGAGGACCATGCCTGGGTTGTCGGCTGGCGGCACGCACGAGTCGCAGCTATGGCGCATGCGCTCCGCGCGGTACAGGAGATGCTCGACGTCGATGCCCATGAGGGCGGCAGGGATGATGCCGAAATTGGACAGGGCCGAATAACGGCCGCCAATCTCCGGCACGCCCGGAAGAATGTCCCGGAATCCGCTTTCACGAGCCAGGTTCTCGAGGAGCGAGCCTGGGTCCGTGATGGCGATGAAGTGGTCCCCCGCCTTCTTTCCTTTGATCTCGCGCATGCGATCGAAGAAATACTGGTAGAACACGATGGGCTCGGTGGTGGAGCCGGACTTACTCGAGACGATGCAGAGGGTCTTGGCGAGATCGACCTTCTTCTCGAAGCGGCGGACCTGTGCCGGGACGGTGCTGTCGAGCACGAGAAGCTCGGGGTGGCCCTCGATGCGGCCCCAGGTCAGGGCGCAGACCTCGGGCGCCAGGCTGCTGCCGCCCATGCCGAGCAAAAGGACGTGCTGGAAGCCGGCCTTGCGGGCGTCCTCGGCCACGCCTCGGATGCGGTCCATCTGCTCGAGCTGGTCCCCGGCCACGTGCAGCCAGCCGAGGGCGTTGCGGATGATTTTCTGGTGCGCGGGGTCCTGATGCCACAGGCCGGGCTCCTTGGCCCAGAGACGCCGGATGAAGCCCTGCTCCCGCAGTTCCTTGAGCCGGGCCTGGACGTTCTTATCCGCCGCGCCCAGTGAAAAGGTCTGGCGGTCCAGTTTTGCCCCGAGCAGTTCCTCGCGCTTGCGATGGATCACGCTCATGAGCTGGTCGAAGGCGTCCACGAAGATTTTCGCCCCATCCTTGAGAAGCTTCTGGGCGGCCTCCTCGATGCTGATGCCGCACTCGGCGAGCGCGGCCATGGTCTCCCGGGCCTCGTCGACGCCTTCGAGAAGGGCAGGCCGGACCTTGCCGTGGTCGCGGAAGGCATTGAAGGTGGCCGACGGCATCGTGTCCACCGTGTCCGGCCCGATGAGCTCCTCCACGTAATAGGTGTCCGGATACTTCGGGTTCTTCGTGCCCGTGCTCGCCCAGAGCAGGCGCTGGACCTTGGCGCCCTTCTCCTTGAGGGCGAGGAAGCGTGGACTGGAAAAGATTTTCAGGAAGCTCTGGTAGGCGATCTTGGCGTTGGCGATGGCGATCTTCCCGGTAAGGCTCTGGAGCGTGGCCTTCTCCCGGGGCCGTGTGGATTCCTTGATCCGGGCCTCGATGAGGGCATCCACCAGCGAATCGATGCGGCTGATGAAGAAACTGGCCACGGAGGCGACCTTGCTGACGTCGCGCCCCTTGGCGGCGAGCTTCTCGAGGCCGGAGATATAGGCCCAGGCGACCTGCTCGTAGGCCTGGACGCTGAAAAGGAGCGTGACGTTCACGTTGATGCCCTGGCTGAGAAGATAATCGATGGCGGGGATGCCTTCCGGCGTGGCGGGCACCTTGATCATGACGTTTTCACGCCCGACCGCCTTGTGCAGCCTCAGGGCCTCCTCGATCGTCCCCTCCCGGTCGTAGGCCAGCGCTGGCGAGACCTCGAGGCTCACGTAGCCGTCCCGGGTCCCGGTTTTCTCGTACACCGGATACATGAGGTCCGCCGCATCCTGGATGTCGCGGACGGCCAGGGTCTCATAAATCTCCTTGACGCCGCGGACGTCCTGGGCGATCTGCCTGAGGGACGGGTTGTAGTCCGTGCTGCCGGCGATGGCCTTTTCGAAGATGGACGGGTTGGAGGTCACGCCCATCAGCCCGTCGTTGTCGATCAGGGCCTTCAGCTCGCCCGAGGAGATGAGGCCCCGCCGGATGTAGTCGTACCAGGGGCTCTGTCCCAACTCGCGAAGCTGAACGAGAGGATTCATAGGAGGCTCCTTCCGGTCTTGAAAGGGATGTTGAAACGGGGAAACGGCGGCGGCGGCGCAGCCCATGCGCCCGCGGCGGCGACGGGAACACGCCCGTCACGCCTTCCGGGCCAGTTGCTGCCGGGCCGCGGCGAGCACGTGCTCGAGCGTGAAGCCGAACTTCTTCTGAAGCTCCTGCAGGGGCGCCGAAGCACCGAAGGTCCTCATGCCGATGGCGGCGCCCGACGTGCCGATGTAGCGCTCCCACCCGAACGTGGAGGCCTGCTCCACCGAGACGCGGGCCGTGACGCCGGACGGCAGCACGGACTCGCGATACTCCGGGCTCTGGTGCTCGAACAGCTCCCAGGAAGGCATGCTGACCACGCGGGCCGCGACGCCTTCAGCCTTCAGCTTTTCGTAGGCCTGCACGCAGAAGGAAACCTCGCTGCCCGTGCCGATCAGGATGACGTCCGGCCTGCCTCCGGGCGCATCGCCGAGGACGTACGCGCCCCGGGCGAGGCCGGATGCCGGGGCGTACTTCGAGCGGTCGAGGGTGGGCATGGCCTGGCGGGAGAGGACGAGGACGGCGGGCTCGTGGCGGAGCTTGAGGATCACGCGCCACGCTTCAGCGACCTCGTTGGCGTCGCCGGGCCGAAGGACGATCAGGCCCGGAATGGCCCGGAGAGAGGCGAGGTGCTCGATGGGCTGGTGGGTGGGCCCGTCCTCCCCGACGCCGATGGAATCGTGAGTGAAGATGGTGATCACCGGGATTTCCATGATGGCGCTCAGGCGGAAAGTGGACCGGGAGTAGTCGCTGAAGATGAGGAAGCCCGAGCCGAAGGGCCGGATTTTGGTGAGGGACAATCCATTGAGGATCGATCCCATGGCATGTTCGCGGATGCCGAAATGGAGGTTGCGGCCCCCGTGGTTTTCCGGCGTGAAGTCCCCCGCCCCGTCGAAGGCCAGCCGCGTCTTGCAGGACGGGGTGAGGTCAGCCGACCCGCCGATGAGCCAAGGGAGGTTCTTGGCGGCGGCATTCAAGACCTTGCTCGACGAGTCGCGGCCGGCGAGACCCTTGGGATCGGCCGGAAAACTCGGGAGTTCCTTTTCCCAGCCGTCCGGCATCTCCCGCCGCTGCATGCGTTCGATGGAGTCGGCCAGCGCGGGGTACTGCTTCCGATACTCGGCAAACTGGGCCTCCCAGGCGGTCCGGAGGGACTTTCCGCGCTCTCCGATATTCTGCCGGAAGTGCTCGTAAACGCCTTCGGGAACGAGAAACTTGGCGTCCTCGGGCCAGCCGTAGTTGCGCTTGGTCAGGCGGATTTCCTGCTCGCCCAGGGGCTCCCCGTGCGCGGCGCTGGTGTCTTGCTTGTTCGGGGCGCCGTAGGCGATATGGCTGTCCACTATGACCAGCGTCGGACGGTCCTTCGTGTTCCGGAAGGTCTTCAGCGCCCGCTCGAGCATCTCCAGGTCGTTGGCGTCGCCCACGCGCAGCACGTTCCATCCGTATCCGATGAACCGCGTCGCCACATCCTCGCTGAACGCCCAGTTCGTGTGGCCCTCGATGGTGATCCTGTTGTTGTCGTAAATCCAGCACAGGTTCGATAGCCTGAGATGCCCGGCGAGCGAAGCGGCCTCGCCCGAGACGCCTTCCATCATGCAGCCGTCGCCGCAGAGGGCGTAGATGTTGTAGTTGAACATCTCGAAGCCGGGCCGGTTGAACGTGCTCGCCATCCATGCCCCGCCGATGGCCATGCCGACGCTGGTCGCCACGCCCTGGCCCAGGGGACCCGTCGTCGTCTCCACGCCCGACGTCCAGCGGTACTCCGGGTGGCCCGCACACTTGCTGTCGAGCTGGCGAAAACGCTTGATGTCGTCCAGCTTCACCGACAACTCGCCCAGCCGCTCATACTTCGAATCCACCGCCTTCACGCCCGTCAGATGCAGGATCGAATAAAGGAGCATCGAGGCGTGCCCGATGGAAAGAACGAAACGGTCCCGGTTCGCCCATATCGGGTCCTCCGGGTCGAAACGCATGAACCGATTCCAGACGGTGTAGACGACGGGGGCCATGGCCATGGCCGTGCCCGGATGGCCGGAATTGGCCGCCTGAACCGCGTCCATGGACAGTGTCCGTATCGTGTTGATGCACTTCAGCTCAAAGCGCTGCTGCTCAGTCATGTTCGTCCCCCCGATGAGAATGTGGCGATAGCGTCAACCTGTCCCGAAGCGCCGTCCAAGGCGGCGCTTCGGGACAGGAGAATCCAGTTTCAAACGTTCCTCGCGCCTCCTGCCTGACGGCAGGCAGGAGGCGCGAAGAAGTGACAACTTAAGGCGGGCGAAGCCCGCAACCCAATAAGGGTACAAAAGATGTCAGGGTTCAGGGTTTAGAAATCAACTGTCACCCGACACCTGACACCTTTCAACTTCTCCGCGCCCGCTTTGCGGGCACCCGGCGGAGAAATGACACCCTAAGACTCTGGTGAACTCGATGCTGCCATCAAGAAGAAAATGATAACGGAATCCGACGGGAAAGGGAAGCCCGTGCGTTGCGATGCCGGAGGACTTGGAGGACGTATCAGGTCGAGGATACACTCTTTCTAGAGAGCAAAGGCCATCCCTACCCTGCCGCTGGAGAGGCAAAGGAGACGTACCATGCGCCCCCGTGACGATCGGACTGCCTTACGCCTTGACATGCTGGCTGCCTTATTCCTGGTCCTTGTCAGCGGATGCCGATATTCGGAGGAGTACTACTTCCGGCCCGTCGAAGCCGATTCGAGCTGGAGGGCCCGCAGTGCCCGCAGCGCGCGCCACGAGATTTCCGTCACGGACCAGAAACCCGTCCGCGTCTATTGGAACTGCCAGGCCACTCGGGAGAGAAAGGAAGAGGCCGTCGAGCAAAAGGTCAACCTGGAGTTCATGGTGGTCAACGAGTCGGGAACAGAGATCGAGCTGTTTCCGGTGGAATCCGTCCTGGCCGACGATGAGAACCGGAAATTCGACAAGCCATCGGTCCGGGTTCGCCGCAAGGGCAAGGATGAAGACGTTGAAAGTGTGAAGGTGGGGCCCGGCAGCCGCGTCCGGGGCGAGGTCGAGTTCCATCTGCCTGCGGACGTCCCTCTGCACGGCCTGGGCTCCCTGCGCTACGAGTGGGCTTACCAGGTGGGGGCCAAACGGGAATCCGTGTCCTCCAAGTTCCTCCGGAGGGATGGATACGATTCCTACCATTATCCCTACTATCCTCGCGGACTCTATTACCACTGGTTCTACTGCCGCTAGCGAAGCGCTGCCTCGGTGGATTGACCGAGTCGGGACGGCGCGTATAATGGCAGGCGTCCCTGTCCAGAAGTGAGGATGCACCCCCGGACAGGGATGCCTGCCGGAAACCCCCTGGAGGTGACGAGTTCGCAAGTGCGGGTGCACTTGCGAACTCGTCTACCAGGGTTTTTTCCCGTTTTGAGCGCCGCATGATGAAGGCCATCATTTCTGATATCCATGGCAATCTTGAAGCGTTCCAGGAGGTCCTGAAGGACATCGAATCCCAGGGCATCTCGGAAATCCTGTGCCTCGGAGACGTCATCGGTTACGGCCCCAATCCGCTGGAGTGCCTGGATGTCGCCATGGAGAAATGCAAGTGGGTGCTCTGCGGCAACCACGAGTGGGCGCTCGTGAACCAGCCCGTCGGTTTCAGTCCCGTGGCCAAGAAGGCGATCGAGATGACGCGCCAGCTCTTCGAGAAGGAGCCCGATGCGGCCAGGGCCCAGCGCCGGAAAGAGTTCCTGAACAATCTCGAGCCGAATGTCGAGGATGGGAACATCATGTTCGTCCATGGGTCGCCGAAGGACCCGATCATGGATTACGTCTTTCCTGAGCAGTATTCGAGGTTCTGGTCGAGGGAAAGGGTGGACGATCTCCTGCGGACGGTCCAGTGGATTTGCTTCTGCGGGCACTCGCACGTTCCGGCGCTCATCTCGAGCGTCTACGAGTCCATCGTGCCGCACGGGAACAATCCGACGACCTATACGCTGGATGCGGCCAAGCGATACATCATCAACGTCGGGGCGGTGGGCCAGCCGAGGGACCGGAACAACCGTGCGTGTTATCTTATTTTCAACGAGAACACGGTGACTTTCCGCCGCGTCTCCTATGATTTCGCAGCGACGGCGGCGAAAATCCGGGCTCTCGGGCTCGGGGAGCGATCGGCGGCCCGCCTCGTGGATGGAACTTAAGGCGGGCGAAGCCCGCAACCCAACAAGGGTGCAAAAGGTGTCCCGCCGGAGGCGGGTCAGGGTTCAGGGATCAACTGACACCCGACCCGCCTCCCACTGGGACAGGTCTGGCGGCACACCTTTCAACTTCTCCGCCGGGTGCCCACCGGGTGCCCACCGGGTGCCCACGTAGTGGGCGCGGCGCGGCGCGGAGAAGTTGCACCTCAAGACTCAGACGCGGCCTCTGGCCGTGTTCAATGAAGTGCATGCGAGACGCGGGTTGACGGGCCCGCCTCACCGCAGCAAGGTCGGTTCGCCCCAGGCGGCGCTCAAGAGAAACCAGCGGTATCCGCTCTCCTGGCGCACAGAGAGAGCCAGACGCCGGACGCCTGAGAGGCTGCAAGTCAGTCGCTCCGGCGCCCCGCCCCATTCGAGTATCCCGCTCGAAGCGAGCCGTTTCCCGTCTCCGAAGACTTCAAAGATCAACCGGTTGTGGGTGCGGTGGTTGGCGCTGACCGTCTGGCCGTCCGCGTCGATCCCGACCCAGGCGGAGAAATGCTGGAATCGTCCGGCGAGATCGAATTCCAGGGTGGAAGGCGCCCTGACCCCGAAGCCGTGTTCGAAGACTTGGTCGGCGATGGCCAGAGGGTGTCCCTGGAAACTGCGGTTGAATCTCGCAGCGCCGAGGACCTGGCTCACCCGGACCGGGAGAAGGTCGCTCAGCAGCAGGGAAGGCTGTTCGCCGGACGTCACTTCGAGGAGAGAGGGCGTGGCCCAGGTCGCCGACTTCTCACGAAGCGCTGGCAGGCCGTCGAAGCGGTAAAGCGGCGACAACCGCCAGTCCGCGTCGAAGTACCCGAAGGTCAGAAAGGTCTCCGGGAGGTCGCTTCGTTCGTCAAAAACCGCGTAATCGAAAAAATTCCGGTTTTCATAGGCGCTCCAATCGAACCAGTTGCCGAAGCGGTTGTTCATCTGAAACATCCCCCGCCAGGTTTGGGAGGCGAAGACCACCAGGTAGCGATCGGGCTGGAGCGGGTTGGGAGTGCAGAGCTTGACGCCCACTCCGTCCCCGCTCCAGGCCTTGCCGGCGAGGAGGATGCGGCCCGGCTCGAATCGCACGGGCAGTTTCCCGGCGGCGCGTTCCACGACCCGATTCTGGTCGGGCCGGCCGTAGCAGACGAGGTTCGCCGCCCGGACGTCCGCTTCCGTGACCTCGGTGTCAGGCTTGAGCGGGCACGGATACCCGAAGCGAAGCACCCACTGGTCGCGGAGCGCCTCGGCCTCGCGGCGGAGAACGGTCTTTTCGATCCCATCGGGCCCGGCGGTCCCGTAGACGACGAGGAAGCGGGCCATGAAGGCGTCCTCGATGGGGCCTTCGAGCCCGCGGCGCTTGGCCAGACCCTCCTCCGTTGCCCCCAGGATCGACCACTGGCCGCCGTTCTGCCCGAGACGAAGGGTCTGGCCGATCCAATCTTCAGGCTGGATGAGCATCTCGGGCCGCCCGTTGATTTGTAGGCGAAGGGCCCCCGCCGGCATCCATTCCGGCTCGCGATCGAGGGCGAACTGCGCCACGTTGCGGGTCGTGACCGTGACGAGGTCGGGCTCCGGAACATTCGCTTCGATCTCGGCGAACTGGAGGAGGCGCTCGAAGCGCCGGATTTCGACCCAGTGGCTTCGGCCGTGGCGGAGGCTCGAGGCCTTGAGGCGCACGTTCCGGGGCGCCCGAGACGCTGGCCGCGACATCAGCCAGCCGAACTGGTCCGACGTCGACGTCAAAAGCTCGGAGGCATGGGACGCCAAGCGCACCTCACGGTAGGTGACCGGGCAGCCCTGCTCCTGCAGCTTCTGGACCATGCGGCGCGAATGTTCGACGGGCACGGTCTCGTCGCCCGTTCCATGGACGCAGTAGACGGGCAGGTTGAGGAAGTTCGGAGCGTAGGTGATGGCGCTGTCCGCATTCTCGAGATAACGGCGCAGAGCGGCGAGGTGGGACTCCTCAGGCATTTCGGGCGTCTCCCACAGGGCCTCCCAGACCTCGTGGTCCGTGTTGCCCGCGCTGGCGGAGAGGGCCTGAAAGAGGTGGGGGTAATGGGCCGCGAGACTCCAGGCGCCCGTGGCCCCCATCGAATGCCCCTGGAGACTGATGCGGCGAGGGTCCACAGAGTACCGCGCACGGACTTCCTGGATGGCCTGAAGGACCTCCGCCTCCGCGACCCATTTGAAATCGATGCTGCCCTTGCCGTGCGGCGCGAGCGTGAGGCAGTCCTCGCGGTGCGCGGGCACGGCCTGCTGGAACGGCTCGCCGAATCCGACGAGCCCGTGGAGTTGAACCACGAGAGGCCAGCTCCGTGCGGCATCGTAGGCGTAGGGGACGTCGAGAAAGAAGGGCTCTTCGCCCCCGTCGAGGGATGAGGAGTAGACCTGGAGAAAGATGCCGCGGCGGCCGGAGAAGGGGTCCCCGCCCCGGCTCAGGCCATCCAGGTCGCGTTCCGAGGCGGCGATCAGGGCGCGGGCGCGGCGGAAGAGCCAGGCCCGCCAGCTCGAAAAATATCGCGGCAACGTGTACCGGTGGTAACGGACCGTGGCTTCCAGGCTCCTTCGGGCCGGTCCCAGCGCATCAGGAAGCGGTCCCAGTTGGTGAAGGCCGGCCTCGAGCTTATCGAGCCGCTCGAGGCAGGAACGATAGAGCAGCCACTTGATGACGAAAGGGGCGGCCAGCCCCGTCATGATGAGTATCGCCGAGGCAGCAGCTAACAATTTTCGCCTTCGGAACATCCCCATTTCCACTCAATGCATCGGGGTCGCCGCGGGCACGACCGGAACGGCCTTGCCCGGCAGGCTCGCCTCGACCTCTCCCGACCAGGGGCCTCCTGCAGCCAGGGGGAAGACAGCCGTGTGCAGGATTCCAGCAGACGGGTCCATCGGCTCGGCCTCTGACGCGGCGACCAGTTCAGGCGGGAAGACCACGGTGAGCTGAACCTCGACGGCATCCGGCAGCCCCTGCTGCTCCCGGCTGTCCCAAGCCTCCAGCGTTTCAATCTTCCATTTGCCTTCGACCGTGCGGCGGCGCTGATAGCGGAATCGAAGGGCCGAGACCCAGGCATAGACCTCCTGGTATCGCCACTGCGGCTCGTCGCCCACACGAATCAACTCACGGCGGAACAGGCGGAAGTATCGCGGCTGCCCCTGGTTCTGCCCGAGCACGTAGCTCACCGTGCTGAAAGCACTGGCCTTCTGCCCGAAGGGGACCAGGCTGTCCACCGCGGTCACAAAGGCCACCTGCTGCTCCCCGCCAAGAAAATCGGATCGGGCAGCCTCGGTGACGAAGATACTGCGGAAGTCTTCGGACATCCGCCGGTGAATGGCGTCGATGATGGTCGCTCGTCTGAGCCTGGCCTCGACCTTTCGCTTGGATTCGAGTGTTCGAGTGAAGACTCCGAAAACGGCGGCCAGGATGAGGCTGACGATGACCAGAGTGACAAGAAGCTCAAGAAGCGTGAACCCTCGAGCAGGGGTACATCTTCTCGTTCGTACGAACTCAAATGTTGTCCCGTTCCTGAGAAACAAACGTATAAGACCCTATAAAACAATCACTTACGAAGCAGGTTTTCAGCGGCGGAAATGCGGACACGCATTTCCGCCGCTGAAACCTACTCTCTCGAAGTGCAGGTGGTGACCATGAAAGTCCTCGGACCTCCGGACAGGGCCGGATACTCCACGATGAGGTCCACGCGGGCGACGGTGGCCCTCATGGCGAGCGACACGGGCTCGATTCGCACTTGCCACTGATAGCCCGGATCATTCACGAAGGCACCGCCGGTAGAGGCCTCGGGAAAACCGGAAAGCTCGAATTCCGTAAGCTTCTGGTCGGCCAGCCGGACCGCGTGAAGCAGATTTTCCGCCTCGGCGGCCATCTTCAGGGTCTCGTTGCGGACCAGAAGGATGGCGAGAAGGCCGGTAGCCAGGATCGCGAGGGCAGCCATGGCCTCGATGAGGGTGAAGCCATTCCTTGTGGAGCATCCGGTCCTCGGGCACGAAAGTTCATCCGCACCTCCGTGCCCGAATACGAAAAACTGTGGCCTTGCGAAGCAAAGCCTTTTAGGGAAGCGCTTGCCGTATCCTATTTCGCTTCTGGTCATTCGAGCCACACGGGTTGGTTTGCGGCAGCGTTTCGCTAAGGTCCCAGCGGAATCGGAACGAACTCATGGAAGAACTTCTCGCCCTCGTAGAATTCCGGCAGGCCGGTGAGCCCGTTGGCCCGCAGCGTGACGAGCTCTCCTTCCTCGTTTTGCATGTGGATGAGGAGGTCCGAAAAGACGCCGAGGGCGCTGATCTCCAGCGCAAGGACCCCGGAGGTGGCGAGGGGGCCGCCGGAGGGCTGGACATCCTTGATGCGGACCCCGAGCGGCAGTTCATGCGGGGAAAGGCGGCTGCGGCCCGCTTCCTCGATGTCGCCCCGGGACTCGATGAAAAACGAACGATCATCCCCCTGGGGCGATCCGAGAACGATCCAGTAGTGGCCGCGGGACAGGTCGAGGCGGAGTCCGCAGCGCCGCGACGTCAGAATGGCCTGGTCCCGGGCGGTCTGAAGCGTGCCGGCAAGCTCCCGCGCGGCCGCATGCAGCCGCGCGCGTGGCCGCACGCGGTCAAGCCGCGCCACGGCCACTCCAACGAGCAGGCCGAGGATGAGCACGACGACCAGCATCTCCACAAGGGTGTAACCTGCCGTCCCATGTCCAGGAGATGCAGGAATGGATCGCTTGTGAATGGGTGCACCTCGTTGTCTAGACCTCGTTCAACCCAATGAACTACTTGTGAACCGGCCACTTATGAAGTACTGAGCTAACTTCCCAATAAGTTCGGGGAGACGGCCCCGCCCGATTTCGTGACCGATGATGATTCAGCGCTTCGCGGATTTTCGTGGCGCAGCGCGTCAGCGCTTCGTCTGGGCCCTCAAATTTCATCTCTCGGACGGAACGCTGACGCGTTCCGCTACGGAATTCATACTTCATGGACTTGACCCGATCTCCTCCCCGAACTTATTGAGAAGTGACGAAACAAACGGATAAGAGCCTTCTACGCAAACACTTCCGTTTTGTCCCTTTTTCCAGGTTATAGGCTTGGAATGCCCCAAACGGAGGCTGTTCATCAGCCACCAAGGCGCAGAGACTTTCATCATAGCGAGGATGCAAACTTAAGGTGAGCCACGGTGGACACGGAGGGATTCTGACGAATACTTTTGCTGGTTTTCTCCGTGCTTTCCGTGCTCTCCGTGGTTCAAGCCGATTTTGTTTCTCTCTGTCACAACGAAGCGATTCCGCAAGCTTCGTAAACCGCGCTCCCAACGGGGTCCCTCCCGCAAGGACAAGTTCGGGAGGGGTTTCCTAAAGTACTCGAGTCTGCAAGTGGGGGTGCACTTGCGAATTCGTCTCCTGGCCTATTCGAACATCTCATGGTTGACCCAGTCCTTGTCTTCGCCCTCGCCGCCCTCGCGGCCGTCCCGGCCGTAAGAAAGAATCTCGTATTCCCACTTGCCCACGTTCCGGCGGATGAAGACGTATTCGTTGCCCCAGGGATCCTTCGGGATCACCTTCATATACCCGCCCTCCTGATAGTTGGCCGGAATCTTGCCGCTCGCCGGCTTGGTCACCAGGGCCTGAAGACCCTGCTCCGTGGTCGGGTAGTCCCCGTTATCCAGCTTGTAGGTGTCGAGCGCGTTCTCGAACTCCCTCATCTGGGTCTTGAGCTGGGCGATTCGCGCCTGGGGCACACGCCCGGCGACGTTGCGGACCACGATGGCGGCCAGAATGCCCAGGATGACGACGACCACCATGAGCTCCATCAGGGTAAAACCCCCTGTCCGCATCAGCAGGCCGGGGCGCAGTCGGACGAGACTCGACGGGGCACGCATGGGTGTTCTTCCTGGTCCGGATCGGGTTGCAGGCATCGTTTTTTTCATGTTATCAAAAAGCCCGCGGTAACCCAAGTCGTTCTGGGGTCAGTCTGTTTCAGGGCGTCGCCCCTCGCGCGTGGCATGGACGACTCCCCAGACTCCGCCTCCGCTGACTGGCGACACCTGCTCGCCGCCCCCGTTGACCGCGTCGAGATAGAGCCAGACGGGCTGGCCCTCCTGAAAGCTATCCCCATTTGCCACTCATCGAGAGGGTCCAATGGGCCTCGCCCCTGTCGCCCGTGTGCCCCCGCTCGTTGGCCACAGCGGAGCACCGACTGGACAGCCGGACGTCGGAGTCCGAGTTGGCGTCCCCGGATTCAGGGCATATAATCCTCCGTGAAGCGCCTACCCTTCGAACCCGGCTCGGCCTGCGAAAGTCATGAGTTTCCGGCAGCATTTCATCTGGACGCAGCTTTTCCTCTACACCTGGAGCGTGGCGGCGCAGCCGATTCTGCATCTCGCGCTTCACCATGATGGCCAGGAGCCCTGCCTGGCTTGCGAGCAGGGGATGGACGGCGGCCCCTCGGCGGCTGCGGACTGCGGAAGCAACGGCCCCTGCGGCGACCCGGCGCACCATCACCATCGTCGAGGCGTCATCCCGCACGACGACGCCCGTTGCCCCACCTGCGCCAAGCTCCTCTCGCCCGACAGTGCAGCGTCCGCGCCGACATCGAGTGGCACGCCGGACCCGACCTGCCGGAGCGTGCGGCATGAAATCCTCCTTCCTGCTGCCTTCACCCTGGAAGGCGTTCTTCCCGCCCGGGGCCCGCCCGCCTGATCGGCTTACGCAAATCCTTCCAAATGATGCGCTGAATAGCCGGGCAGAATCCGGCCCGGCGGCCACTGCGGCCACTGAGGACTCCTCAAGCCCGCTGCGGTCGATTCATCCCACAAATGGCGTTTGAGCGGCCAGAGCATGGCCCGCTGCCTGGGTCTGAAAGATGCCGCCGGGGCTTTCGGGACTCCCGGCCGGCCGATCCGCACCTTCCAGAAAGGATGGAACATGGTCCTCACATTTGGAAAGAAGACATGGGGAGCGCACGGCATCGTCCTTTGCATCCTTGCGGGCATGGGCCTTACAGGGCCGGTGGCCGCCGAGCAGAGCGGGGTCGAGTCCGAGTTGAGAATGGAAATCCAGGAGCTGCGGCAGTCGCTGGAAGCGATGCGCCGGGCCTACGAGGCCCGCATCGGCGAACTGGAGCGCCGGATCGAAGCGATGCAGTCCGTTCCGCGTGGTGACGCCGCGGCCGCAGAGGCCGAGGCACTGCGACGCGCCGCCGCCGCGGAGGCCGCGGAAACGCCCGAGCGCGGGGCGGAGACTCTCGCGCGGGCCCAGACCGGGCCCATCTCTCAAAACGCTTTCAATCCCCGCATCACGGTGTTTGGCGACCTGCTGGGCCGAGCGGACGACCGTCCCGCGACAAACGACGAGGGGAACGACGTGAGCGACCGGATCGGCCTGCGGGAGGTTGAGCTGGACCTGCGTGCGGACGTGGACCCGTACGCGAAGGGGGTATTGATCCTGGCGCTGGAGGAAGAGGACCCGAACGTCTTCGATCCGGCCATCGAGGAGGGTTACGTCACGTTCGAAACACTGCCATGGAATCTTCATGCGAAGGCCGGCCGATTCCGGACCAGCTTCGGCCAGATCAACAAGCTGCACCAGCATGACTTGCCCCAGGTCGATTACCCGCTGCCGGTCCGGGCCTTCCTGGGCGAGGAAGGAGACAACCAGACCGGCCTGGCCGTCTCGGTCCTTGCCCCGTCCCTCCTCGGCCACGTCATCGAGGTTGAATTTCAGGCCCTCAATGGCGAGAGCGAGACCATTCTGGCTGGCGACACTTCAGCTTTCCCTGCTTTCCTGGGGCATCTCAAGTGCTTCCGCGACCTGGCCGAGAGCCAATTCGTGGAGCTGGGCGCCAGCCATCTCTTCGGGTACACGGATGAAGAGAACGAACTGGCCAGCCGCCTGAGTGGCCTCGATTTCCTCTACAAGTGGAAGCCGCTCGAACGGGGCGAATACCGCTCCTTCGTGCTTCAAGGCGAGGTGTTTTACCTGGACCGGCAGAGGCCCGACACTGACCTTCACAGCTTGGGGGCGTATGCGTACGCGCAGGTCCAGGCGGCCAGGCGCTGGTATCTCGGAATCCGGGGCGACGTGACCGAATTCCCGGATGACGCCGAGCACGACGCCTGGAGCGCCAGCGCCTACGTCTCGTACTACACCACGGAGTTCCTGCGGCTGCGCCTGGGATTCCAGCATCTCGAGGACGACCAGGACGGGCCTCTGGACACTTTGTTCCTCCAACTCACGTTCGTCTTCGGGGCCCATCCAACCGAGCCCTACTGGGTCAATCGCTAGGAGACGAGTTCGCTGTGCGGGTGCACTTGCGAGCTCGAGTGCGAGAGTGATTTTGCGGAACCTGAAAACAGGGAGAAAGGGAGGAATGACATCATGAGCGCTCTCAAGGGACTGCTGGCTTGCTGGCTCGTTGCCGGCGCGGCGTGGGCCGAAGATTCGAAAATCCAGGTGGTGACGACGCTGCCGGACCTGAAGTCGATAGCCGAATTCGTCGGCGGCGACCTCGTGACGGCGGTGGCGCTCTCCCGCGGCAACGAGGACCCGCACTACGTGACGCCCCGCCCGAGCCTGATGGGGCTGGTCAACCGGGCGGACCTCTTCGTGGAGATCGGGCTGGACTTGGAACTTTGGACCGAACGCGTTCTCGAAGGGGCGCGCAACCCGCAGGTCCGAGTGGGAAGCCCGGGGCACGTCTATGCCTCCGACGGAGTCCCGAGGCGTGAGATTCCGCAGTCGCTGAGCCGGTCGGGCGGAGACTTGCATCCCCAGGGCAACCCGCACATCTGGCTGGACCCTCTGAACGGCAAGATTTTAGCAGCGAACATCGCGGCGGGCCTCAAGCGCGTGGCCCCCCAACATGCCGCGGCGTTTGACGCCCGGCTGCAGGAGTTCGAACGCCGGTTGGACGAGAAGCTCTTCGGTCCCGACCTGGTCTCGGTCCTGGGGGGACCCATCCTCACGCGCCTGGCGCGGCGCGGCGACCTCTTCAGCTTCCTGGGTCAGAAGGAATTCCAAGGCGAGAAGATGGTGCGCCGCCTGGGCGGCTGGCTGAAGGAAGGCGAGTCCTTTCGGGGCCGGAAGGTGGTCACCTTTCACTCCACCTGGGTCTACTTCGCTGAACGCTTCGGCCTCGAGATCGCCGCGACCATCGAGGAGAAGCCCGGCATCCCGCCCTCGGCCCGGCGGCGAGAGGAGCTGATCCGGCTCGTCCGCGATGCTCCCGTCCGAGTGATCGCGGTGGAGAACTTTTACGATTTCTCCGCTGGGAAGGCAGTAGCGGACGCCACGAGCGCAGCCTGCATCGTGATTCCCGTCATGACGGACGGCGTGCCCGAGGCAAGGGACTACTTCTCGCTCTTTGACGCGCTTGTCAAGGCGCTGAATGCCGCCTTCAGCGGCAGGGAGGCCCGGCCGTGACCAGCCTCTTTCCCCCTTCCTACGGCTACCTGGCCGCCCCGCTGGTCGCCTGCGTATTCATCACGGGGCTGCTCACCTACCTGGGCGCCCACGTGCTCCAGCGCGGCATCTTGTTCGTGGACCTGGCCCTGGCACAGATTGCGGCGCTGGGAACAACCTACGCCTTTTACCTGGGCTACGACCCCATGAGCCGCGAGGCCTACTTCTGCGCCCTCGGATTCACCACTCTCGGCGCCGGGCTCTTCGCCCTCACCCGCCGGCGCGAGCCTCGGGTCCCCCAGGAGGCCATCATCGGCATCTCCTACGCCGTCGCCTCCGGAGCGGCCGTCCTGCTCGTCGACCTGGCGCAGGACCCCCACGGCAGCGAGAAAATCCAGCATCTCCTCGTCGGCAACCTCGTCTGGATCACGTGGCCCGAGGTGTGGCGGACCGCGGGGATTTGCCTCGCGGTCGGCGTCATCCACCTGCTGTTCCGACGCCGCTTCCTGCTCGTCACGTTCCATCCCGCCGAAGCCGAGGCCGGCGGCCTCTCGCTCCGGACCTGGGACTTCCTCTTCTACCTCTCCTTCGGAGCGGCGATCACGGGCATCGTCCGCATCGCCGGCGTCCTCCTCGTCTTCTCCTACCTGATCATCCCCGCGACCATCGGGATGCTGTACTCGGACCGTGTGCGGGGCCGGCTCGTCATCGGTTGGGCCGTCGGGCTCAGCGTTAGCTTCTTCGGGCTTCTCCTCTCCTACGAACGGCCCGGCGGCCCGATGATCGTGACGCTTTTCGGGCTCTGCCTCATCGCCTTCGGCGCGATCCGCTACGTGGCGACCGCGGCATCCCGCGGGCGCGCTGCGGCCACCCTGGCCGGCCTGGGCGGGGCCGTGCTCCTCGTGCTCCTTGCTGCCCCTCTCCTCCCGGGGCATCGTGAGGCTCAAGCTCCACACGAGAATGAGCCTCACGGGAACGGACACGGCCCCGCTGATGTGCGGGGCGCGGAGGACCGCCTCTCCGACCACGCCGGGCGTCCTCATCCGACAACCTCGGAGACCGGCATCGCGGCCCGTCTTCTCGAGGCGCTGCAGTCGGCGGATGAAAATGAACGTGAGAAGGCCATCGACCGTCTGGCCGAGCGTGGGGACGATGCGGCGCTGGAGGCGCTGTCCGAAGCGCTGGCTAACGAGAAAGACGAGGGCCTTCGACTCAAACTGGCAGGTCTGCTGGCCGAGCGCGGCCGTTCGGCAGGCCTCCAAGCCCTGGTCATCCTCCTGTCCGAGGCGCAGTTCCCCTTCGTGCGCTCGGAGGCGCTCGAACGTCTTCGCGCCGCCGCGGGCGAGTCCTTCGGCTACGACCCTGTCCAATCGCCTGCGGAAAACGCCGAAGCCCTGGTACGCTGGCGGGCGTGGCTGGGGGGCCGGGCGGACACACCCCCGGCCGCAACCGGAGCACGATAAAGAATAGTTCGATAGATGTTGGCCAGGGACTCCCGCGAGCGTGAGTCCCTGGCCAACATCTATTTGTCCGAGTTGCCGAACACGCGGTCCGCGCCCCAGTGGGTCACAACGAGCCACGCATCGCGCCCGTTATCACCGCGTGGTTCGCATCAGCGGACCAGTCCCTTCACTCACGTCACCACGTCCGCCGTCTTTTAACTGGGTTCACTCAGACGACTTAAAGAGAAGGCGAAGAACGGCACGCAAGCGTCACGGCCGGTGGGGCCGGCCCCGCCGGCCGTGACAGGCAGAATGACCTATTGACACCTGCGGCACGAATTGCTAAGATAATGCCTGTCTTCGGATGGCGAATCCCTACCTTTCCTGCTCCGCCCCGCTTTCCCATCGTTTAGTCCGACGCAATCCATCGGTCTTAGTCCCTGGTCCGACCCCGCCTCGGGTCCCGGGTTCGTCCTATTCCCTGTCCTGACTGGAGGTGCGTCGGATGTCTATCAAAGAGGCCAACGCGATCAAAAAATGGCGTCCCTGTCTGCGGTGCGGGAAAGCCATGCTCACGGATCGCTGCCATCGGATTTGCCGAAAGTGCCACCGGCGAAACAATGTGCAACATGAGAAGACCACGGTCCGCATTTCTTCTCTCCGATCCCGGTTGATCGACCTGGATACACGGCTCTAGACGTGACTCAGGAGTCCACGATGCCGCAGGTGCTGCCGCACCTGCGGCATCGTTGTTAGAGTATTTGATGACCGGGTCATTCCTGTATCCCTGTTCATAAGTGCATCAGCATTTCTAAACAGGGATGCTGACCGCTCAAGATGACTGGCTCTTGCCGATCAAGTAATTTCTCAATAAGTTCGGGGAGACGGCCCGCCCGATTTCGCAACCGATTGTGATTCAGGGCTTCGCGGATTCTTGTAGCGAAGCGCGTCAGCGCTTCGTCTGGCCTTTCAAATCTCATCTCTCGGGTGGAACGCTGACGCGTTCCGATACGGAATTCATATAGCGGGCTTCTCGTGCATGCCTTCAGGCCCTGCTCCGGAGGGAATGGATGAATCCTACTCGAGAAACCCGACTGAAGTCGGCTATCTCGGCCTCTTGCCCTCCATCCACCACCTGAAGGCGGTGGCAGACGAGGGGCCGGCTCAAGCCAGGCTGAGCAACCCACGGCGTCAACTGCGGGCAAAGGTCAGCACCGGGAGGGAAGGGTTTCCGATAGTAGACGAGTTCGTAATTGCGGGTGCACTTGCGAACTCGTCTACTAGCCCCTTGAACGGGATACCCGATCTCGGATAAATTCGTTTCCCTTGTTGAGAACCGTTGAAACTGCTGACTGCTCCAACGGCTCATCTGAATCCTGGGAACGCCATGGACGACCCTCGCGAAGAATGCCGCAAGCTTGTCCGCTTGGTCCACGACAAGCTCTGGCTGGAACATCGATTGGGCTACCGGGAGGGCCCCGGGCTGGCCTGGCCGGTGACCGGGGTGAGGCCGCCACCGCGGCCAGCGGCTTCAGGCCGGCATCCGGCGGAGGCGGAGTCCGTCGACGATGCCGTGCAGGAGGGTGTCGCCGCCGGAACGACCGGCGAGGTGCGGCCGTTTGCCTTGCCGAAATCCGGGCCTGGGCCGCCTGAACACGTCCCTTCGCGGCCACAGGCGTTGCCGCCTCCCAGCAGCGGCGCGCCCGGGCCGCCCGAGGCGACGCTGCGGGGCGCCTTGCCCGTGCTCCAGCCCGAGCCTGGGGCATTCCTCGACTTCCAGTCCGGCCTCTCCAAGGCTGAACGCCTCCGTCTCCTCGACCAGGTGGCCCAGCGCTGTACCCGATGCGAGCTCGCGGCGGGACGCCGCACGGTCGTCTTCGGCGAGGGCAACCCGGACGCCATCCTGATGTTGATCGGGGAGGGCCCGGGTCACGTTGAGGACCATGCTGGCCGCCCCTTCGTTGGCCCCGCGGGGCAGCTCCTCGACCGGATCATCCAGGCCATCGAGATGACCCGTGAAGAAGTCTACATTGCCAATGTCGTCAAGTGCCGGCCACCGGGCGACCGGACTCCCAAGCCCATCGAGAGCCGTTCCTGCATGCCTTACCTTCTGGCGCAGATCGATATTATTCGGCCGCGGGTCATTGGCCTCCTCGGGGCCACCGCGGCCCAAGCGATGACGGGCCGGACCGGCGGCATCACGCGTCTGCGGGGACACTGGTATGATTTCCAGGGGATTCCCATGATGGCCACCTATCATCCCGCTTACCTTCTCCGGTATGAGCCCGCCAAGAAGGATTGCTGGATCGACATGCAGAAGGTCCGGGACAAGGTCCGAGAACTGTCGGGTCCTTCGCCTTAAGAATAGGTTGGGATACCCTTCTCCGCTTTGAAAATTCTTCCGTCTTCGGACAGTCTTTTTCCGATGCGGGCCTTCCTCGCCAAGACGCGCCTTTTTCTGGAACTGATCCGTTTCTCCCATACGGTCTTCGCGCTCCCCTTCGCCCTCCTGAGCGTTTTTCTGGCCGCCCAAGGATTCCCTCCCCCGCGCCGGCTCGCCTGGATTCTTGTCGCCATGGTCGCCGCCCGCAGCGCCGCCATGGCATTCAATCGCCTGGCCGACGAGGTCTTCGACGCCGCCAATCCCCGTACCGTCCAGCGGCATCTTCCCCGGGGAATCCTCCGACGCGGCGAGGTCGGGCTCTTCACCCTCGGCAGCGCCGCCCTCTTCGTCACCGCAGCCTCTTTCCTCAATCCGCTCACCTTCGCCCTCGCCCCGCTCGCTCTCGTCGTGATCCTGGGATATTCCTATTCGAAGCGCTTCACCTGCTTCAGCCATCTCTGGCTCGGCCTCGCTCTCGCACTAGCGCCGGTGGGGGCATGGATCGCCGTGACCGGCAGCTTCGCCGCCACGCCGGTCTGGCTCGGCCTCGCCGTGCTCCTCTGGACCGCCGGCTTCGACATCCTCTATGCCTGCCAGGACCGTGAATTCGATCTTCGGGCCGGCCTCCATTCCATCCCGGCCCGCCTGGGCATCCGCGGGGCCCTCCGCATCTCCGCCGCCCTGCACGTCCTCACCCTCTTGGCCCTCGCTGCTTTCCTCCTCTCCGCTCAGCGACACGCCCCCTCATGGATCGGCCTCGCCGGCGTCTCCGCTCTCCTCCTTCACGAGCATCGGATCGTCCGGCCCGACGACCTCCAACGCGTTCAGACCGCTTTCTTCACCCTCAACGCCTGGATCAGTTTCGGGATGCTGGCCGCCGGCCTGCTGGACCTCTGGCTCTTCCCGCCCGCGATCGCTTCCTCATGAAGTCCTCTGCGCTCTTCGGGCTCGCGGATTTCAGACGTGACGCCCCAAGCGCCACATGCACCAGCGCGGAAGTGCGGGCGCACTTCCAAAGTCGTTTACTCGTCTCGCACTTTCGCCCGGAGTGCACTAAGATAAGACCTTGGCCCGGGTCTCCCATTCCACCGGGATGGGAGACCCGGGCCAAGGTGGGTCCTGGATGAATGAATTCGGAGATTCCCCTTCATGGCCAGAGAACTTGCTTATGTCTGGATCACGCCTTACAGCCTCCTGAAGAGCCGGACGGGTGGCATCCTGGGCCGGCTTCTTTCGACCACGGATTTCGACCTTGTGGGCGCCCACCTCTACGCCCCCAGCGACGAGTTCGTGGACCGCTACAACAAGACCATCGAGGAAGCGGACATGGAGGCCCAGATTCGGGGCGGCCTCTTGACCTACATGAACGAACACTTCCGGGCCAACAACCGCCTGGGCATCGTCAACCGGGCCATCCTCCTCCTGGTCGAGGGCGATCAGGTCATCCATACCCTGAAGCAGAGGGTCGTCGGCTCCCTCACCCAGGCCCCTCATGGGGACAGCATCCGGGGGACCTATGGCGACTACATCGGCTACCTGACGGGCGAGTTGAAGTATTTCGAGCCGGCCGTGCTTACGGCGACCAGCGAGGAGATGAATCGGAAACAACTCGCCCTTTTCGCCGAGTACGCCGTCCGCGACGGCGGCTGTCTCGAACATCTCATCCGTCACGACGATCCCAGCCGCGTCGAAACAACGCTGGTGATCATCAAGCCGGAGCAGTTTGCGCGGCGCAGTCCAATGGCTGGCAACGTCATTGACACCTTTTCCCGGACGGGACTTTACCTGGTGGGCGCCCGGGTGCTGCGCATGACGGTGGCGCAGGCCGAGGAGTTTTACGCCCCCCTCCGGAGCATGTTTCTCCAGAAGCTGAGGGGACAGGTCGCACCCATCATGGAACAAATCCAGACGCGTTTTTCGTGCCTCAATCCGGACCATCGTTTCCGGCAGATTTCGGAAGTCCTCTACGACCTGAATGCGGAGAACGAGTTCAACCGCATCATCGAGTACATGTCGGGCCGGAATCCCGCAGGGCTGAGCCGGGAACAGAAGTCCCGGCCAGGCGGAGCGAAGTGCCTCGCTCTTCTCTACCAGGGCATGGATGCGGTCTCCAAAATCCGGGAGACCCTCGGTGCGACGGACCCCAGCAAGGCCGCCGCGGGCACGGTCCGAAGCTCCTACGGGACGGACCTCATGCGCAACAGCGCGCACGCGTCCGATTCCGTTGCCAGTGCGGAACGCGAGCGCGCCATCATCGGCCTCGCCGCAGGGCAGAAGGATTGGGACATCGTCGATCTGGTCCGGAGCTACCTCAGGGGCTGAACGGCGGCCACCTCGATGGCCTTCCGCAGGATGGCCAGGCGAGGCGGCGAGGCGGCGATCAGGTGGTCCGGCACGGCCTGCCCGCCGAGGAGGCCGCGGTAGTCGACCGGCCCGCCCGCGAGGTATTCCAGGCGTCCCCCGGCCTCGGCAAGGATGGCGGCCCCGCCCGCGATGTCCCAGAGATTCACCTTGCCGATGAGCGAGCCCCACGCGCAACCCCGGGCCGGATAAACGAGGTGCGCCGCCGTGCTCCCGAGCGACCTGCACTTCCCGGCAAAGGCGATGCGATAACGCCGGTGGCTGTTGGACGGGACGCACAGGAAATCATCCCGGCCGACCTCCACCGTATCTGGCACGACCAGCCTTTCTCCGTTGAAATAGGCGCCTCGGCCCGACGCCGCCCAGTGCATCTCATCCACCAGCGGGAGGTAGACCACGCCCGCAGCCGGTCGGCCTTCTTCGAGGAGGCCCAGGGACACGGCCCACACGGGCAGGCCCGCCGCATACGCCACGGTCCCGTCGATCGGGTCAAGCGCCCACACCAGCGGGCTTCGGGCCGCCGCTTCGAACCCGCCGAGCTCCTCGCCCAGAATCCCATGGCCCGGACAGCGCCGCGCCAGCTCCTCGCGCAAAAATCCTTCGATCTCCCGGTCCGCTTCCGTCACGAGCGTCCGGTCCGCCTTCCGCTCCGCCCGCACGTGTCGAAAGTGCCGCAGGGCCACCGCGCCCGCTCGGCGGGCCAGCTCCGTCATCTCCTCGAGGTTGATCGAATCCACTTCTCGGCTCATGAGCGTTCTTTGACCGGCGATTTTCAGCCCGGCGGAACGAAAAACGCTGGCTAAAACCGTCCCTTGATGGCGCCGTCGATTGCCCCGGAGTACTGGCCGGCCATCTGGAAAATCTGCCGGACAATGAGGAAAACGATCGCGGCATAGATGAGACCCGGAATGACCTTGCCCAGACGGTCCACGCTGACCCGCGCGTCAAATTCGGTCGTCTCGCTGACCTTCGCCAGCATGGCGTCCAGCTTGCCGCTCTCCACGCCCGTGGCGATCATGTTGTTCACCATCGGGCTGAAGGCTCCGGTCCCGATGATCGCCAAAGCGAGGTCCTGCCCGGCGCTCAACGCCGGCTCCGCCTGCTTGATCCTCTGTTCCAGCACGTGGTTGCCCGTGGCCTCCGCAGCCAGAGGGAATGCCTGGAGCACGCTGACGCCCGCCCCGTTCAAGGCCTCGAAAGTGCGCGCGAATCTCGCCACGCCTACCTTCTTGACCACTCCGCCCAGAAAGGGAGTGTAGTAGAAAAGCGTGTCGAGAACGATACGGAAACCGCTGAGCCTGCCCCCCCAGCGATAGGCGGCAAGAGCCAGCCCCACAACGAGGTAAAGCGGCATCAGGACGCCAAGGACCTGGGCCAGGGCTGGCCCCCCGCCCCTTTGAAACCACGTCACCCCGGCAGGGATGAGAATGCCAGCGTGCAAAAGAATGACCGGGTAGATCATCTTCGAGACGAACTGTTTCTTCAGGCGCGACAGGTTCTCCTGCGTCTCCGCCATCTTCAAGAGCACCTGGCCCAGGTCGCCGCTGACCTCGGCCGCGCGCAGCAGGTTGATGTCCAGAGGCGAAAAGACGCCGGGATGCTCCTGAGCCGCCTCCGTCAGCGTCGCTCCCTGGTCGATACGGATTCTCATCTGGTCCGCCATCCGGCCCAGGGCACGACCCGACTGCTTGGACAACACCGTCAAACACCGGGATAGGGGCAGCCCGGCCTCGATCATCGTCGCCATCTGCCGCAAGAAATGGGAATACGACTCGGAAGACATGGCATGAATATCTTATCAGACAACTCCCCGATGGCGCTGCTCGGGCCACCTCTTGTGAGTGGGTACTCAAAATGCCGAGTGAGAACCAGCGATGGCCGCCCGGGGAATCGGCTGGTGGTTCGTGGTTGGTGGTTGGTGGTGAAGAGCAAGAAACCAAAGGGGAACGAGCGAGGGCATCTGCTGGGAGCGCCTCCAGGAGGGATCCTGCGGAAGCATCTTGCTGGCAAGCTCCGGCGCGGTTGCTGGTTCGTGGTGAACACGAAGAAGCCGAGTAAGAGAGGCCGATTGCCAGCCCATGCCGCTCGGATGGCGGCGTTCCCGGGCACCCGAGGGGGAACTGGCGCTTCGGCTGCAAAAATCGGGCGCGTGGGGCCAGCCCGAAGCGCAGGAGCGCTTCGGCTGCGAAAATCGGTGAAGCGCTGAATCATCATCGGTGATGACATCGGGCGGGTCCATCTTCCCGAACTTGTTGAAAAGGTGCAGCGCGGGGCCGCTATGACTCTCTCGCCAACCCTGTCTCGTTCCAGCGACTCCGTTGACAAGCTCCGGGTCACAGGCTTCAATCCTGGGTCTGGGTCAATCCTCAGAGCGGGGCATGATGGCGAAGATTCCCAAGGAGGTCATTCCTCCCTCCCAGCAGCTTTCCGGCGCTCGGTAATCCTCATGGATACAGCGGCTTTCCCTCGTTCCAGGCCCGTTCTCACCGCGCTCGCCGTTCTCCTCCTCTCCATCCTGGGCCGCCGCTTCCTCGTTGCCGAGGAAAAGCCCATCGATCCCGCCGCCCTGGAACAGACCCTCACACAAGTCCGAAACACCATGAACCAGGCGCGGTTCACCCAGGATTCCTTCCTCCCGGGCCTTCGGGACATCCTCAACCGCGCTCAGGCCGCATTGGAAATGGAGAGGCAGGCTGGCGGCCGCTCTTTTACCGAAACCTTCAAGATTCTCGACGAACTGGATTCCGTGTCTTCTTTTGTCGTCCGGGTGGACGGGCCCCGGGCCGCCCAGCTCGAACGAGGCCGGGCAGCCCCTCTCCGGCTCTACGAGAGCGCCTCCACGCCCTTCCTGGTCAGCGTGTACAACCGCGGCCACGCCGACATTCAAATCCAGCTCGCCTCCAATCCCGAGATGAGGCTCGAGTTCCGCAGCAGCCCCTCCGTCACGGCCAAAGAGATATTCAAGGTCGCCGTTGGCCTCCTGCGTCCGGGCCGCGCCGGCCCCCAGTCCCTGCTTCTGCGACTGGACCTGCCGGAATCCGATCAGCCCATGCCTCTCGAAGAAAAACTCGAGGTCATGCCTCTCCTCCCCGTCGCCCTTTCCGTCCAGGATGAGAACGGCCAGCCCGTCTGGGCCGCCTTCGAGCTCCGCGACCCTTCGGGAAACCTCTTTCCCTGGTGTGCGGACCGTCAGGCGCCCGACCTCTCCTTCCAGCCGCAGGTCTACCGCACCGAGGGCCAGTTCGTCGCGCTCCCTCCGGGTCGCGTCCACCTGAAGGTGACGCACGGACCGGAGTACCGGGCCATCGAGAGGGACTTGGACATCCGGGATGCGGCGGGCAACCGCATCGAGGTTCGCCTCGAGCGATGGATTCACCTGCCCGGGGAGGGCTTTTATTCGGGCGATACGCATGTTCACGCCGCGGGATGCCGTCACTTCCGCGACCCCAACGGCATTCTTCCCGAGCAGGTGTGTCCCCATCTCCTCGGCGAGGACCTCCACGTCGTCCACCTTCTCAACTATGGCGTCAGTTTCGACTTCCAGAAGTCCTTCTGCGAGGCGACACCGAACCGCGTTTCTCAGCCCCTGAATCTTCTCAAGTACGACCTTGAAGTATCGGCCTTCCCTTCGAGCCATATGGGCCATCCGGTGCTCCTCAATCTTTCCCGTTTCGACTTCCCGCGCTCCTCCTGGAATCTTCCCATCTTCGACTGGCTGAAGGAGCAGCCCCAGGCTCTTGGCGGGTACGCGCATCCCACCTTTGCGCACTATGCCTTCGACCGGCCCTACGATTTCGGCTTCATCGACGCGCTCGAGCTGCCCGTCGATCTCATCCTCGGCAGGGTCGACACCTACGAGATGCTCAACCAGGACCGCGAGTCCGAATTGTTCCTCTACTACCGCCTGCTCAATTGTGGGCTGCGTCTGACGCCTGTCGGCGGCAGTGATTTCCCGTGCATCTTCGATCGCCGCGTCGGAAGCGCCCGCGCTGTGGCTCGTCTCCGGGGCGTCTTCAGCCTGGATGCCTGGATGGACGCCCTACGCGCCGGCCGGACCCAGGCGAGCGACGGCCAGGGCTTCGCCTGGCTCACCGTCGAGGGAAGCGAGCCCGGCAGCGAGATCGCGCTGGCGAAGCCGGTCACCCTCCGCGCGGCGGCCCGCGGGGCCGTCCGGCCCGGCGGCTGGCTCGAGGAGGGCCGACTCCAGATCGTCGTCAATGGCGAGGTCGCCGCGGAAAAGGTCATCACCCAGCCCGGAAGTTGGCAGTCCCTCGAAGCCGATCTCCCCATCGACCGCAGCGCCTGGATCGCTGCTCGCCTCCTCTACCACCGTGGCGGCCAGGCCTTCAGCGAGGAATGGGGCAGCGGGCGCTTCTCGTTCTGCTCCGCGCATACCGGCCCCCTCTACGTGCGCGTGGGCGGGAAACCCATCCGGGCCGCGCGGCGCGACCCGCGCTGGCTGATCGGCTGGATCGACGCCGCCTGGAAGAACGGCCAGGAGAAGATCAGACCGGAGGAACGTGACGCCGCGAAGGCGGCCTTTGACGAGGCCCGGCGTCGATACCAGCAGATTCTCGAGGAATGCCCTTGAGGAAGCGAAGCGCGCTGCCTCCCGGATTGCTTTCCTGACTTGACAAGAGGAAGCCAGGCGATTAACTGTTTTTCTTGACGTGCGGTTCTTGGCGGACCGCCTCGCGCCGCCGGGAAGCCGATCGATGACCAGGGCCCCATCGTCCAGCGGCCTAGGATACGAGGTTCTCAGCCTCGGGACCGGGGTTCGAATCCCCGTGGGGTCATGAGGAAGACGGCGGAATGTTCCCAGCATTCCGCCGTCTTTTTTCTTCCGGATGCTTCTTGTGCCTCGAGTAGACGAGCTCGCAAGCGCACCCGCGCTGGCGAATCCGTCTACTCGCGCCCTCTTACGGCTATGATTGAAAAGTCTCCGTCCTTCATCGGGCTAGCGGGGATTTTGCGGGCAGAAGCCTTTTGTGATGCAGTCAGCTTCGCCGCGAACTCCGAATCGGTGTCCCCTTTCAGCCGCCACCTCTCGGCGATCCTTCTCCTGCCGGTCCTGGCTTTGCCCGGAGCATCCAGCGAGGAGGCCGCTCGGCAGGCCGCTCCGGTCGAGCTGACGGCGGAGGAGTCGGCTCGGCTCGAAGACCTTTGCCGCAGGCTGGGGGACGGGGACGAGGGTCGTCGCTGGGAATCGGCGCGGACCCTGGTACAAGAGGGCCCGAAGGCCGTGTCGGCTCTTTCTGCCATCCTCCGTGGGGGGTGGTCCGAGGGCCGGAAAATGGCCGCGTGGACTTTGGGCCAGATCGGTTCGGAGGCGGGCGCCCCCGCGCTCGCGGGGGCTCTGGGCGATCCGGACTCGGACGTGCGCTGGAAGGCGGCGATATCGCTGGTGCAAATTGGCCTGCCGGCCCTGCCCTGGCTGCGCCAGGAACTGCAATCGGAATCTTCACGGGCGCGGCAGTGCGCGGCCTGGGCGCTCGGGCAGCTCCGGGCCGAGGCGGCGGGGTCGGACCTCGCAAAGACCTTGTCGGACCCGGACGAGGAGGTCCGATGGAAGGCGGCCGTTAGTCTGACCCAGCTCGGGAAGGCGGCCCTTCCGTTGCTGGTTCACGAGCTGGCTGCACCGAACGAGCAGGCGCGGCAGTGTGCGGTATGGGCCCTCGGTGAGCTGGGTCCGCAGGTCACGGACGAAGTGGTCGACCTCCTGGCCCGGGACCCCGATGCGACGGTCCGGGCCAAGGCCGCAGTCGCCGCGGCCTCCCTCCAGGGGGAACTGGGCACGCGCCTGGCCGCGGCGCTCCGCCGGGACACGGACCCGCTGGTGCGGAAGGAAGCGATGCTTTCCCTGGCGAAGCTTCACGCCCGTGCCGCTGGCGACGCGCCTTCAGGCACGCCCGAAGTGGGCCTGAACGCTGTCTTCGATGCCCGCTTCGCCATCGAGGAGGGTGAAATGCCGCAGGGGCTGGGGCCCGAGGTGGAATGGACGGACGCGGGAGGCCGCGTCGGCCGAGTGCGCAGCTTCCGGTCCGGCCCCGGTCAGGCCACGGCACGCCTGGCGGCGGACGAGCCGGGCCTCTGGTATCTCGAAGAAGCCGCCGCGGCGTCTCCCGGGACCCCGCGGCTTCAGGGTGTCTTCCGGGTCCTCGACCGCGCTGAATTTCCGGGCCGATTGCGGGTGCGGAAGAACAGTCCTCCGGGCCTGGAACTGGGGACCGGAATCAGTTATTTCCCCATCGGCGGTGGAACCAAGGGACTGAACGGACGCCGCCCCGAAGGCGGGCCCGCTCATTCCATCGAGGACTGGAAGAATTTCCTCGAAGCCTGCGGCCAGCACGGCATCAATCATCTCCGTTTGTTCCTCCTCGAAACGCCCTGGGTCGCCCCGCAGGAGGTCGCCCGGCATCCCGAGTATTGCCCCTGGCGGCTGGACCCGAAAAGCCTGAAGTACGATCTGGAACGGTTCGAGCCCGCGTTCTGGGACAAACTGGACCAGGTGCTGCAGGCCGCGCTCCGGGCCTCCGTCGTCATCGAGCTCGTCGTCTTCGATGAGGTCGGACTCGACGCCGGGCAGGGCAACCGCTGGGACTTGCACCCGTTCAACGAGAAGCTGGGCGGAGCGGTCGCCGGTCAGGCGCGCGGCTGGCCGGCCTTCTACGACCTCGACTCGGGGCGCAACCGGCGTGCTCAGGAGGCCTACCTCGGATACCTGGTCGCCCGGACTGCGGCGTACCCGAACGTCTACTATCAATTGAACAACGAGATGGGGGCGGGGGACGCGGGCAACCTGGGCGTGGAATGGCTTCGCCAGGGGCTGGCGTTCTTGGACCGGCACGACCCCTGGAAGCGGCCTCGGTCCCTTTCGACGCTGGCAGGCGGCCGGAGGTATCTGTCCATGGCGGGCATCGACGTGGTCAATCTGCACGGCGATTCGCCCCAGCGCCTGAAAGGGCTCGAGAAGCCCCACATGCTCAGCCTGCCGCTGGCGGAGAACGAGAGGGAGGAACGGGAGCTTTTCTGGCGGGGCCTGCTCGGTGGCGTTGCGGCTGCCCGGCGGGCCTGGCTGCCGCTGGCAACGGAAGACGCGTTCTTCAGGGTCTCGGAAGGGCTGCGGCTGGTCCTCCGCGGGGTGGATGCCTGGTCCTTCGAGCCCAGGCCCCAGGCAGTGCTTTCGATTCCGCCCGGTATCCGGGCTGACAGCGGTGTCCATGCCGGAGTGCTCTGGATTTACCTGTCGGGCGTCTCCAGGGGCGGCGGATCGCTCCGACTCGGCTATCCGGGCGAGCGTTTTCGCGCCCGATGGATACAGCCGGCGACGGGCAAGGTCTTGCACGAGGCCTTGAAGGGCCCCGCAGAAGGGATGCTGGAGCTGACGCCGCCTGACTTCGAGGGCGACCTGCTTCTGCTGCTCGAGCCGGCATCGCCTGATGTCCTCCGCACCACTGCAGGTGAAGGTTGAGTCCACCGATGAACTCCCGCTCCTACCGGAAAGCTTCCATCATTGCCATGCCCACCTCCATAGAAATCGTCCCCGTTCGTCCCTTCGAAGATGGCGTCGAGGCCGGGAAAAAGTCTGGCCGGGCCTCCTTGAATCAGCGCATTCGGAGGTGCCTGCGCGACCCTTGCCTCCGAGAGACCCTGGGTGAGATGGGCCGGGCCGAGCTGGAAGGCTACGTCCTGGCGCGGCTGGAGAACCCGCCGGACACCTCTCGCTACCCGGAGTTGGAGGACCTCTATCCGGAGCGACTGGACCATCTCCGGGGATTCGCCCGGGGCGCGGGGTGCACGCTGGCCGAGGCGGCCCTCGGGGACTACGTGGCCTACCGGCAGGATATCGAGTACTGGTATCGGATGTATCAGTTGGATCGAGGCCCGGGTCATTGCTCCGGCGTTCTCCTCGTGGGGCCCGACGGCGTCCTCGGCGCCCATAGCGGCGAGAGCGGCCCGCCGCCCAGGCCCCGCAGCTACCGATACCGCCCTCCAAAGCCCTACCACGGGCTGCGGTCCCTCAGGCCGCAACGCGCCCGGCTCGTCCTCCGAAAGCCGCGAACCGGCTACACCGAGGGCTGGGGCGTCACGAACGAGAAGGGCGTAGGCTGCTGCGCCGGAACGTCCTGCGGCGTCTGGCTCGATGAACGCATCGAGGACACGTGGCCCTTCACGGGTTTCCCTCTCCTCCGCTTCGCCCGCGACGTCGAGCATCTGGAGGAGCTTTACCGCCGCTACACGCTCCACTGCTGGGGACGGGCCTCACAAGTCTGGGCCGACACCACCGGAAACGGCATGATCGTGGAGAAGAGCTATCGCCGCATCGGCATCCGCAGGATTCAGGGGGATGGCGTGCTGTGGTGTACGGAAGGCCACTTCGAGAGTCCGGAAATGTCGGCCTTCCTCCGGGCCAGGCGACTCGAGTACCTCCACCGCGCGGGCAAGCATCTCGGCGCGGAAGACATGCAGTACGCCACGGATTGCGCCGTCCGCTTCACCCGCCTGGGCGAATTGTGCCACGAACCCTGGGGCCGGGGTTACGAGCACATGCGCCGCATCCTGACGGACCACGCGCCTTTCCCTCGGGCCGTCTGCCGCCACGCGGGACCCGATACGGCGGCTTACGACCGGACCGTCACCCTGGGCAGCACCTTCGTGGACCTCACGCACAACCGCGTCTTCTCTCGCTCCTGGATTCCCTGGAAGAAATTCTGCTGCGAAGTGCCGGAGCGTGTCACCCAGTACCCGCCAAGGCCGTGATGCTTTGACACGCCGCCAGGGTCCCCGGAAACCGCAAGGAGAAGCCCTCCCTGTCTCCCCCATCCGAAGCGGAGAGGACGGCGTCTTGCAATGCTCGCGCTCCAGGGGTGAGGAGGGGGGCCGTAGGCCAGCGTGAAGCTGGGCGGGTATGAGCCCGGGTTTCTCACAAGGCGTACCGGCACGATCGATATGGGCCTGTGCAGGAATCCTTTGCAATTCAGGCTTCGTCCCGGCCTTCCTGAGACCTCGGTCCGGGCTGACCCTGATCGAGAACGACGCAAGTCGTTCGAGTCGAAGCCCGCGGGGCGCATTTCGAACACACCGCGTGAGAAATGCGGGTTACAGCGGGCGCTGGATGCCAAGACGGGCCTGATGTATCATCGGGCTTGAAATGAGCCTTGTCGCCCTTCATGATTTTCTCTTCAGCCCCGCAACGGCTCGAGCGGCGCTCTTGGCCTCTGTCGCCGTGCTGGGGCTCGAAGCTCTTCTCATCGCCTTCTGCCTGTGGCGGGCCCGCCGGTCAGCCTCCCACCCTTCGGGCGAACACCCGCTGGGAAGGCGCCTCAGCCGCATCCAGGCCTGGGCGATCGGCATCCATGGCGGACAGAAGTGGATCGTGGCCGCTGGCCTCGTGGCCGCGGCCACCGCCCTCCGGTGGGGCACGAGTGAACGAGTTCCGGGCCCCTGGACCCTCGGCGCACTCTGCGCGTTTCTCGCCCTGGCTCACTTTCTCATCCTCAGCTCGCTCCTTCATCACCCTTCGCTCCGAGATACCCTCGGCCGGATCGGCAGCACGTCCATGGGATCGCCGTCGGTGTCCCCCACCTTGCCGGACCAGATCGAGGCTCTGAGGGCCTGTGAGGGCCGGGCGGAAGCGCCGGGCCTCTACCCGATCCTCTACCAGTCGATGCTCCTGCGCCTCCAGAATCTCCGCCTTTCCGAGGCTCTTCCCCTTCGGAAACGGGACGTGATCAAGGTCGCCGCCGCCGCCACGACACTCGCCGTTCCTCTCATCCTCGTCCTCGGGCAGGCCGCTTCTTTGCTCCAGGAGACCGTCGGCGACCTCATGGCCGAAGCGCCGGGCTGGGTGCGTCCGACTCCCGAAGCGCCTGAGGAAACTCCGGAGTCCCTGCTCGCCCAGAAGCCGCCCCAGCCGACGCCGCGCCCGCCTTCCCCGTCCCCTGAAACGAAGCCCGACCCATCGTCGAACGGGAGTCCAGGCCGGAGCCGGCCCGAGCCCCAGACCGAACGATCGGGCTCGACCCCGAGGGAGCGTTCCGCTCCCTCCGAATCCGCCTCATCCTCCACCTCGGAGCGGGCCACGGCATCCTCGGGCCGCTCTCCATCAGGCCATGACTCACGAGAGGCGGGCGAACATCAGCCCTCCGGCGGCCAGCACTCGCCCGGCGGGCGTACCGGTGGAGGTGGACAGCCCCAAAGAACCCGCGAACCACCGGTAAAGCGGGGGCCGGCAGAAACACCACCGGGCGAACAGGAATCCGGCGAGCCGGAGGCCCAGCCCGGTCCGTCTGAAGCGCCGGGCGAGCAGCCCGGAGAGGGGGAGCAAGTGCAGGGGAGCGGGGAGCAGGAGGCAGGGAGCGCAAAGCAGCCGGGCGAGCAGCCCGGAGAGGGGGGGCAAGTGCAGGGGAGCGGGGAGCAGGAGGCAGGGAGCGCAAAGCAGCCGGGCGAGCAGCCCGGAGAGGGGGAGCAAGTGGAGGGGAGCGGGGAGCAGGAGGCAGGGAGCGCAAAGCAGCCGGGCGAGCAGCCCGGACCGGCCGAGCAAGTGCAGGGGAGCGGGGAGCAGGGGGCAGGGA
>JACPCR010000133.1 GCA_016179685.1 Planctomycetota bacterium
TCATCTGCCTGGACGACGAGGAGAAGCTGCTGGAGGTGGAATTCTTTGTTCCGCCGGGCCTCATCGGCAAGGAGGCCTTCTGGCGTATTCTTCAGGGGACCGTCGGGCAGGGTCTTTTCCGCAAGTGGGTTGACGAAGCTCCACAGGACGGGAAGAATGACCTTCCAGAGGCTACGGAGCCCTTCAAGGTCTCGCTCGATAATCAGAAGATTCCCGACGGTCCAGCAGGCGCAAGTCATCAAGCTGCAGGCGGGCTTCAAGCCGACGAAGCCCGGCCGATTCCAGCTTGAAATCTCGAAGTCCATGTCGACGGGCGGCGAGTTGAATTATTTCCGGCAGGACCCGGCCATCGTGAAGGTCGAGATCGAGACCACGGACCCGCGTGCCAGCGCGACGCTTGCGGCGCATGCACAGACCGCCGGGTCAAAGGTCTTCTTCAACATCGACCCTACCGACGCCGTTCCCGCCCAGCTCGTCTTGGA
Source organism: Planctomycetota bacterium (assembly GCA_016179685.1). GTDB lineage: Bacteria > Planctomycetota > PUPC01 > JACPCR01 > JACPCR01 > JACPCR01. The sequence goes on from JACPCR010000133.1 coordinate 483, forward strand.
GACCAGCGGCGGCCTGAAGCAAGAGATCGACATCGACCCGCCGGCCACGGGCCAGCAGGACCTGGACTGGCGTCCCTGGACGAAGAACGACGCGGATACCTTTGGCAACCCCCAGGGCTTTGCACTGGCCCCTGCTATCTACACGGTCACTCTCAAGGCAATCTACGGAAGCGGACCGGCTTCACTCGTCTGTACCGACACTCATGAGATCAGCGTGGTTCAGGCCAATCTTGCCGTGGATTCAAATAATGATGGGGTAGTGGACGCTGGGGATGAATCATTCGAGGTCAAGAAGCCTGGGAAGGTCTTCGGAGTGAACAAAGATAACGACGACTACGACAGGGAGCCCGTGGATCAAAAGGAACCCGACCGCACGAATGACCGATTCGACGGACATCAGGACCGTGAGGATTTCGAAACGGTGGTGCTGGCCTTTTCGCCTCAGGACGCTCCCTCTGCCACTCTCAAGCTCAAGAAAAGTGGGAGCGGGAAAATCCGTATCCTGCGAGATGACGGCCAAGACGGCGAGGTGATACTCGGGCCCGATACACCCGAAAGTGTCAACATCAGGCAACAGTTTCAGAACGGCACCCTCGTTCTCGCCGTCGAAGGAGTCAAGCCCGGCCAGGTGGACCTCGAGCTCGTTTATGATACAGGGTCATTTGTGACCTCCGATTCTGTGATTCTTTCCGTGTACGACTTTCAACCGGTCGGGGCATACAAGTTCGGTTCGGTGGACCAAGGGACCGTTATCCCGCTTCCCGGCAAGTTCAGACGGAACCTAAGCGCGACCCACCTTCTCATCCCCGCAGATTGCCAGATCAACGAATCCGAGAACCGGTCCTTTGGCTTGCTTCGTTTTGAGGAACAATTCCACCCAGAGGGGACCCTTCTGAAGGAGAAAGGCGGTGCTGGCCGGGTCTGCCGCCAGATCGAGCCTAACATGTACAAGGACCCCGTTAGTCTCGCTTTCATCGCTATTCTCAATTTCTTCGAGCAACTCTTTGGCGGTGCCGGCCACTTGACTCCTGAGCAGCTTTTCTCTGCTCTGGTTGCGGAATACGGGATTCCCGGTCAGGAAGCCCAGGACGGTATCTGGTGGGAATCTCCCCCATATACGGCAACGGGAAAGCAGCCAGCTCTCCTCCTGTCCACCGGCGCTGTTGAGGGGAAAGATGAAACCGTGATCTTGGTGAAGACACCGATTCAGGTAACCGCAAATCAGGCCCCGGGCACTCCTCCGGTGCCCGAAGGTGAGCCAATCGAGGCCGCCCAGTTCGAAGTGTTTGAGCTTGCAATCCACCTTGATGATGACTACTTCCATCATCTTGGGTCCCAGCAAAAGGGGCTGGCCCAGTCCGATCGATTTGACGCTTATGATGCTGACCTCAACGGTGAAAAGATCATTGTGGATTTGCAGTTCACCCTGATGAGTGGGGGACACGATGACCATCCGGTGGACAAAGACGGCGACGGCATCGCGGAAATCTTCAATGTCCCTGGATTCGTGATGAAGGAGACAGCCTACCCGCACGACGCCGAGAGTTTCAAATGGAGGGCCAGATTCACTCCACCATTTGCCACGGACGGGACCGAGTACTGGCAGGCTGACGCCAGGGCTGCCGTTTGGCACACCTACTCGGGTGCAAACGATGTGGGGTTCAATGCCACGAATTATGACGAGTTTAATTCAGTCCAGGTGAGTCGGGGGCAACGGACAAAATCCACCTTCTACCACTACTACGGGTACAATTCCTTCCCGGCGGAGATTGACACGTTGCCCTCGCTTACGGGCAACCAACATCGCGACAACGCTTTCTACCAGGCTCAGGATCCCTTGGGCCAGAAGCCCTATGACGACGTCCTTCCAGTGCCGCGTCTCAAGTTCCGTGCTGGAAAGGCCCTCACGCCTGGATTCCTGGTCAAACCCGTGCCAGGAAAGGACAACCCACTCTATTTCAACCAGCAGGTGGGCCAGGGCGGAACGTCTACGACCAAGGCTTACTTTCTCCTCGGGCTGGCCAAGCCGTGGGACCGGCAATACGAACCGCCTAACTTCATGAATGCTGATGACTGGAACGTATGGGCCGGAGCGGACCTCGTTGACCGGAAGTCCTTCCTGTCTGAGATGAAGGCGAAGGGGATGAACTTTGACTACGTCTGGTTTGCCCCCTGGGAATGCCAGATGGTGCACCAAAAGGCCGGTTCTGAATTCTGGTACCGGGATAACAGCAGGGAAGAGGAAGCGGGAATCGTTCCTCCCGAGGAATGGCGAGGATACAGCTATTATGACCAGGGCCGGGCAGCCAGAATGGACGAGATCGTCCGACTCCATGAGGAGAATGGAATTTATATGGCTCTGAATGTCTGGCCCCACCAATCGCTGCAATTCTTCACTCACCACTGGGGCGAAACAGGGTGGGACCAAAAGCGGCTCGATGAGGAGGAGAACGGTTTCTCCACGCTATTACTCGGGCAGACTCGAGAAAGCGCCTATGACTCCTTACAACCTCAAGCACGTACTGGAATTACGATATAGACCCCTTCAAGGAAACAGACAGGCCTGCACACGGCGACTGGATCGGAGGAGCCAAGAACACCGACCTGCTCACGCACCACGCGTACCATCAGGTTTATCTGGACAATGTTGACCACGGGGTGCAGACCAATATCCATAATGGAAACGGAGTTTGGGTCAATTTGGGCGGGGCCCCTCTGTGGGATGGCAAACATGCGCCTATCTGGCATCACCTCTGCGGCCGCATGTATCAATGGACGATAAACACCCAGGGTCTGGGGAAACCCTGGCTCATTACGGAAATTGGCTTGTTCGAGCGGATGAGGCCCGATCAGATCGCGCCTCCTCTATTCGAAAAGAGACTCCTTCGTTCCTACACGCATTTTGCCGTCTGGTCCGCCTTCGCCAGCGGCCACGCGGGGATTCCCCTCAAGTGGTGCGACGGCCTCACCTTCGGAGAAATGTTCCCCAGAGGCACGGGGCCCTTCAGCGCTCAGGTCTATCCAGACCTGGCAGAAGAGACGAAGCCTTTGCAGGAGCTTTTGGCTCAAGTGGACATCTCCAAATTGACAGAAAGGCAGAGCTATGACGTCATCATGCCCGATGGAATCCGCGCTCCTTTCACCTACTGTCGGGCGCTGAAATCCGAGGAAACCATTGTCGCATGGATATTTGACGACGACTTTGACCGCGACCAAAACTGGGGTGTTTCCTTAAGGACGTATATGGAAGGCGCCGCCGAGAGCAAGAGCAATCTCAGCCTCAGGGTCACCGGTCTTCGCCAGAATGCTCAGTACTCGGTCAGATGGTTCAACACCTGGGAAGGGGGTTTCTACCACCAGCTTGAAGCACCCCTCACAACAGGGACCACCACGGAGATTCAGTTCCCCCTGGGCGGTCTGTCCTCGACATCCAAGGCGCCTGGCGAGGCCTGGGACGGCGCGGACACGATTTTTGTTATACGGAGGGTCCAATGAGTATGTTGACAAGAGCCATGCCCTCGTCACGTCTGTTGATCCTGCTGTTCGCGTCGTGGATATCGGATCGGGATGGCTTTGGGCAGATGAAGCCTCCTGAAATGGTGGAAGAGGCGAGAAATTATGCGAAGAAAACTGTGTGCGATCTCAACGGCTTTCCAAAAATATCAGGTGGTATGCTCCAAAACATCACGTTATCTCTGATAAAACTATTAGATTCTGATCAAGCGGAAATTCGCTCGGCCGTCGCCGAAGAAATGATCTACCTGAAGCTTGGTTTGTATCCGCCTCCAGATCAGAAAATTAACGCGTTAACAGACACTGGTCTATCAAAGGAAAAGATGTGTTGGACTGTACTGATTCTTCGTAGGTTTTCACGCGGCGCGGAGATTTCGTCAACGAGCAGCGACATGCTCCTGCCGCTGCTCAGAGACGCTGTCAATTGCGAGGTCTGCCCCCATTTTTTTTCCGAACTCTCGGTCGAATTGGGAAACCTACATGCACATGCAATGAGCAAGGTTCCCTATCGCCCATTCCCATCTGGGAAGGCCTTTGAAGAACAGCTCTTGAAAGAAATTAACCGAGTGCTTCTGGGACGAAGGATGCTGGCTGTTATCGGGACTCTTGAAAGACAAGATCTCGGCAGGGATAAGAGGGATAAGGCGGATTTCATGCGACAGGTGTTCGTGTTCGCTTTTTTTCTTCTGGCCCAGGACAATCAGCTTGACCGGATCACGGACTGGTACGCCACCGAACCGAACGCGGCTGCCAGAAAAATCGTCGTTTCGGATGGCCTTGACTGGCCAACCATTCTGGCCGAGCACCCTCGCGCCCGTGAAATACTCGACCTTGCATCCAAGGACCTGGACGAACAGATCGCCCAGGCCGCAAGGAAGATACTCGAAAGGGTAAAATGATCTCAGGGGCCACCACGGAGCTTGCGTTGTGAAAGTTCATGATTGGCGAGACGGGGAGTTCCTCTTAGCCGCGGTCGGATTCACCGGGGTTGCGGTGTTCTCCTTCTGGATCGTTCTGAGCGGTGGCTCGCGACTCCGCATAGAACCGTCGGCGTGCGAAGGTAAGCCGGGTGGGATCCAATATGAGTTTGGTCTGTCGGAGGCAAGCTTAATCTCCGCATTCGCAGTGATGCCCCTCTTGGGCTCTGTAGCTCGCCGACGAGCGGCGAAGGCCGAGTCACTGCGCGGCTCGTTCTGGGACGCTCTGTGTGACGCATTTGGATCCAATGCCTTCACGTCGATCGCTTGGCCGTTGATTATCATTGCCTGGATACTCGCAACAGACACTCTCGCGCTCGTACCGGGCCATCTCTTGCCGCCTCCGGGGCGCCTTGCTCAGGTCGGGCTAGAGGAAGCCAGAAGTGGCCGATTCTTCCAAGCCGCGTTCACTACCTGTCTTCGGAACGGGACGGCCCTCGTGCTCGCCTTAACCGTGGCGGCAGCGCTTACGACTTTCTTCTCTGAATGGGGGTTTCTGCGGCGTACAGCCATGCCCCTGTGTATCTTTAGCGCGTTGGTACCTCCACTTTTTCTCTTCGGCTATAGTCCCTGGTTAGGCGCCATTCTACATTCGGAATCCATCCGCGTCTGGCTCATAGACTTGGGCCTCGATCCGAATGGAAGTTTCTTCCGAGTATTCGGGTATCCGGACCGCCTACTGATCCTGGCACTGATGGGACTCTGGCCGCTTCTCATCTCGGCCCTGGTGGAGTACAGCCGATTCGGAGATCGACTACGCATTGAGATCGAGTCCCTGAGCCTCCCGCCTTTCGTAGCGGTAAAGGAGATACTCCTTCCCGCAACGGTCCGGGCAATGACTCCGGCCATCTACATCGCCATCGTCCTGATCTTCGTAACGTGCGTAGAGGCCGAGATGGTAGCGGCCACGCTAGCGCCTACCGATGGCCTAGCAAAGTACTACTTGCGAACGGGTTATGACAACATCAACCATGAACTTACGTTCTTCTCACTCTTCGCGCTTGGGATACTAGCGCAGCTCTTCCTGCTTCTTTGCGACGCGACGGCGTCGTATTTCACAGGGGTACGCCACGAACATCCCTAGCTTGGAGGTCATCCTATGCAAAAAGGGCTAATGGGTACCGTGCCCGCGCTTCTGGTGTCCGCGCTTCTCGCGAGTTTCGGCCAATGCGAGCAGAGCACGCCTGCGGCACCTGCGCCGTCGGCGCCAGTGCCGCAGTGGAACCCGGACGTACGCGGCGAAATGGCGCAGCCCGTTGGGACACTCCGCGTAGGATACCTTCCGGCAACGCATGATACACTGCTCTTCGTCGCCGCGGCGGAGGGGCTTGTCGAACGCCAAGGTGTAAAGGTCGACATGCGCGAATACAAGAACTCCCCCGACGCGCTTCGTGCGCTCGAGGCGGGAGAGGTTGACGTGGCCATCCCCGGAATCGCCGCGCCCATGTACAGGATAGCGGCAGGGAGCGATCTAGCGATCGTCGGTGGCGCCGCGTGGTACTCGGCCGCGATCGTCTGCCCAAAAGATCTTGCCAGCAAGATCTCCATTGGAACCGACAACGCGGTTCAGCTTCTTAAGGCGCTGTAACAAAATAACTCATCGGAATTGAACGCGCACAGATGATGCTTTACAATGGTGTCCTTTCGGTAAGGCTGCATGAAACGCGGGGGGCGGTTCGGGTATGCTTCCACCATCGGGAAATGACCCTTTCCAACTGGTGGAGGACACGGGATGGCACGAGGTTCGAACGCGGCAGTTCCGGCGGTGTCACCGCCGGTGGGGCCGGCCGCACCTGCGGTGACAGTTCAACTTGGACTAGAGCTGCAGGATGCGTTCCCGGACGGCATCGACGACCCGCTTGTAGACGGGGAAGCGTGGGGGCTGGTCGGTGGCGGGCTGGAATTCAGACATCAGGATGGGGGCCCCGAAGGTGACGGAGATGGGGCGACGGCGCGGGAGGGCGCGTCCCTTGGGCAGGGCCTGATAGGTGCCGCGGATACGGACGGGCACGACGGGCACGTCCAGTTCGTAAGCGATGATGCCGAGGCCGACCTTGAACGGCTGGATATCGCCGGAGAGGGAGCGCGTACCTTCGGGAAAGATGAGGAGGGCGAGGTCTTTTTCGATGCAGGCCCGAGCGATGCGGAGGCCTTGGAGGAAGTTCTCCTGGCGGTCGAACGGGAGGACGTTGAGGAAGTTGCGGAAGAACCATCCCTTGAGCGGGCGATTGAAGAAGTAATCGCGTGCGCCCAGGATGCGCAGCCGGGGTGAGAGGTCCTGAAGGACGGACAGGAGCGCAGCGGAATCGAGGTGGCTCGAGTGATTGGCGGCGATGAGGAAGGGCCCCGACCGAGGGAGGAGATCGAGGCCGGATGCCCGGATGGGGAAGTAGGCGCGGCATGCGACGCCGAGGCCTTTTTGGAAAGCGCGGCGGGCCATGGCCTGGACGCCCCGGCCCTGCTGGATGGCTTCGACGTCTTCGGGGGCCAGGGCGCCGGCCTTGAGGATATGGGACCAGTCGACTGTGTCGGAACGCGGCTCGCCGGACTCGGGCTCCGCCCGGCCCCGCTGCTTCTCCAACTCGAGACGGACGACGTTGAGGGCGTCCTGGACCAGGTGCAGGCGCGGAGCGAGGGTCTCCGGCAATCGTACGCCGTATCTCCCCTCGGTCATGAGCAGGAACTCGATTTTGGTGATCGAGTCCATCATCAGGTCGAACTGGAGATCGCTCTCCGAGGTGATCTCCGGGACGGGCACGCCGGTGAGGTCGCTCAGGAAATGGAAAAAATCCTGCTCCCAGTCGCCGCCGCTCACCGCGGCGGACGCCGAAGGCGCGGAGGCCGGCACGGTTGGCGACTGCTCCTCGAGGAGTTTCTGGCGGACCTGGCTGCGTCTGACCTTGAGCGTGGGGGTCTTGGGCAGGTCCTGGGTCCAGAAGTGAACCTTCTGGATGCGCTGGTAGGTCGGCAGGTCCCGTGAAATCTTCTTGATGTGCCCGTGCACCTCCTCCCGCGCCCGTTCGGCAGGCCGGCTCGGGTCGAGCACCACGACGAGGTGGACCTCCTCGCCGAAGTCGTCGTCGGACCGCATGCCGATGACGCACATCTCCTTGACTCCCGGCAAGTCGCGGTAGAGGGTCTCGACCTCATCGGGGTAGACGTTCTTGCCGGCGGCCGTGACAATGAGGTCCTTCACCCGGCCGGTGATGGTGACGTAGCCCTCCTCGTCCTGCCGGCCGAGGTCGCCGGTATGCAGCCAGCCGTCCTGAAGGACTTTGTGGGTGGCGGCCTCATTCCTGTAATAGCCCTTCATGATGCTGGGGCCGCGGACGACGATCTCGCCGACCCCGCTGGGGTCGGGGTTGTCGAGCCGGAGCTCGATATTGGGCACGGGCGGCCCCACGCTGCCTTTTTTCGGCTTCTCGAGCGGGTTGACGGTGAGGACCGGCGCGGTCTCGGTCAGCCCGTACCCTTCGCACAAGGGAAAGCCCATGCGCTGGAAGTCCTCGAAGAGCCGGGGATCGAGGGCTGCGCCGCCGCTGACGAAGACGCGGATACGGCCGCCGAAGGTCTCATGGACCCGCGAGAAGAGCCGCCGGCCCGAGTTGACGCCGGTGACCGCGTGGGAGGCCTGGCTCACGGTCTTGAGCGCGCCGACGACGCCGCTGGTGAGGGCGCCCATCTTCTCGATCTCGCCGGCGATGCCGTCATGGAAGACCTTGAAGAGCCGCGGCACCCCCAGGAGGCAGGTGGTGCCCGTTTCCTGCATGGCCTCCAGGATCACTTTGGACTTCAGGGCATTGACGTACGTGATGGTGGCCCCGCCGAAAAGCGGCATCAGGAAGCCGCCGGTGAATTCGAAGGCATGGTGCAGCGGAAGGACGGAGAGGAACTGGTCCGTCTCGTAGGGAGCGAGAACCTCGGCCACGGCAACCACGTTCGAAATGAAATTCGAATGGCTGAGCATCACGCCCTTGGGGTCCACGGTCGTCCCGGACGTGAAGATGATCGAAGCGATGTCCTCGGGGCCAACCTCGACGGGCGGGACGATCTCCGCTTGCGGGTGCGGCGGCTGGGCCGAGTCCGCGGCCGAGGCGGCCAGGGCGTAGTTGTTGAGGTTGAGGACGCGGAGGGCGTCGAGCCGGTCCCCGGCCTGCCCTCGAAGGGCGGCATGGGCCGCGGGCGAGGCCAGGAGAAACCGGGCCTCGACGAATTCCGCCACTTTCAGGACCTCCTCCGCGCGGGTCTGGCGGTCCAGCGGCACCACGGTCACGCCAAGGGAGATGGCTCCCAGGTAGCCGATGCCCCACTCGGGCTGATTTTCAGACACGAGGAGAAGGCGATCGCCGCGGCGCAGGCCCGCACGGGCCAGGCTGGTCCGGTACTGCCGCGCCAGCTCCCGCACCTGCTGGTAGGAGAAGCGCATCCAGCGATCGTTCCGCTTGATCTGCAACGCGGTCTTGTTGCCGAATCGCACCGCGCTCTGGATGTAAAGCTCCTGTATCGTCCGTATCCCCGCCTGCAGCTCCTTCTCCGGGTCCTCCTCCGTCTTGCGGGCGTCGCTGTGACGGTCCGGAGTCTCCTCCTCGTCCACCGTCTCGATCTTCAGCACGTGCCGCTTGAGGCCCGGAATGTGGATGTCGCACAGATATTGCCGCCAGTCGATGCGGCGCACGTCGAAATCGAACCGATCCCGCTCCTCCTCGACCAGGTCCTGGAGCATCCGGCAGGTGTTCTCGGTCCCGAACTGGCAGCCGTACTCGACGTAGGGGCCGTAAAGCTCCGCATAGTAATTGATGCGTTCCACGGAGGTGCGGGCTATCGATGCCCGGGTCCGATATCGGCCCAGGCCCGGAATCCAGCGCGTCGCCCACTCCGCCACGGCCAGCGGGAGGTGATAGCGGAAACGGTTGCGGCGCTCGAAGACCTTCCGCGTCGGATACGTCCATGAGGAGACCCGGATCGGACCGCCCTGCCGGTCCCGCATCGGGTTGCGAGTGAAGTATTCGAAGATGAGATCGACGACCTCACGCAGCCGGACCGGGTTGAGCGTTCCGGTGGCCACCTGGTAGACCTGAATACCGCCGCGGTCCGCCGTGCAGGGGACCGCGGCCAGGATGGCGTTCACGACACAGTCCACAGGGACGATGTCCAGGACGCACTCCGGATTGGCCGGGAAATCCTTCAGCCGGCCCTTCCCGAAGGCCGCAATCAACGGGTCCGCCATCCGAAAACCATCGATCCAGCCCGGCTCGGGCTCGCATCGAGCGCTTTCGATGATGGAAGGCCGGACGATGGCGATGGGGATGTTTCCGCGGTCGCGTACCAGAATCTGTTCCCCCATCGCCTTCGTGAAGGTGTAGGTGTCGTGCCAGCCGTGGAGGCGAGCCCGTTCCAGTCCGTCTTTGACGAGTCTGGTCCGGATGTACTTGTTGCGCTCCGCCTCCGTCTGGGCTTTGACCTTATTCGAGCCGGGCAGGTAACCGGGCCCCAGCTCCCGGAGGGCCGCACGATGAAACCTCTCGAACATTTCGGGCTGGCGGGCCTGTTCCTCGACCTCGCGCCCGCGCTCGAGGGCTAGCTCGATCTCCCGTTCGATGCTGAACGCCGGGGCCTGGCCGTTGTGAAGCTCGTAGGCGATGCTGCACCCGGGATCGAACAGCTTTTCCGGGACGCGGCCGACGCGCTGGCCGTTGACATAGGCGGTGGAGACGTGGACGAAGACCGCCAAGCGCTGGCAGGACCTGGCGAACTCGAGGAGACGCCGGGGACCCTCCGTATTGAGCTGCACCGCGTAATCCAGCCGCTCATCAAAGACCACCACCGCCGCGCTGTTGATGATGACTTCCACATCCTGCACGAGCCGTTCGTACGTCTCGGGGGGCATATCCATGCCCTCCATCGAGACGTCTCCTGGCACCGCGGTCAGCTTTCGCCCCACGAATGCGTCAAAATCGGCCCGCTCCCGCCGTAATCGGTTGAAGACATCCGATCCAATGAGCTCTTTCTGCAGACGGTCCGATGCAGAGACCACCTCGCCCGAAGGCCGCGTCTTCGGCCGGATCAGCAGGTAGACTTGCCGGACGTCCGGAATCTCCCGCAAGATCTTCTCGACCAATGGCTTCCCCAGGAAGCCCGTGGACCCTGTGATCAGAATAGATTTCCCGCTCAGAAACTCGCGAATCTTCATGCGAGCAAGAAACAATTTTGGGGCCCCAACCGCCTATCTGAACGAGTAGTGGAGAATGGGGGTGTCTCCGCACTTCCGTCCTCCCATACTGTCTGAAGCTTATACTGGGAATGATCGAGCTTGTCAATTCGGGCCAGGCAGCCCGGGGCGAGCCGTGTCTGTGGATGCCGGAGCATGACCAGCCGCGGCCCCAAACAACGTCCCCAGTTCTCTCCACGAGGCATAAACGTGAGTTCCCGTCGGCAGATTCAACTCGGCCTCGGTAGTAATCAGAAACGAGGCCATCCGATTCTCCTGGCAGGCTACGGCATCAGCCCTGCGGTTGCCGATGCCTGCCAGAAGGTTGGGAAACTGGCTGATGAAGTTCTTCATCAGCAAAGTTTTGCGCTTCGAGGCCTCCTGGTCTTCCTGAGGCAGACTCCAGTAAAGCACCGGGGCAGACGGGTAGCCGCGCAACTTCAGCCAGCCGCGAACCTTCCAGGCCGACGAGGGATCGCCGGAGCTCAGGTAGACGAGTGAGCGGCGCAAGGCCAACGTGTTCAGGGTCTCGACAGACCCTTCCATTGCTGGAATGTCCTGATTCGGGGTGAATGGGAAACGAAGGGCACTCAGGGCATGCAATGTTTTTTCAATATCCACCACCATGAGTTCCGTCTCGGCCTTCGCCACGCGGAGCAAGATTTCAGAAGTCCCCCTGCCCGCGCGCTCGCGGCGTGAAAGCGAAAGACGGATGGGGTAGTCTCCTGGCCCCCCGACCCGATAGCGGAGCACGGCTGCACCGGATTGACTCGTGCGTGCCTCTCCCAAGCGCTTACCTTCCAGAGAGTAATGGATGGTCTTGTCGGAGACGGGATAACGGACGCCGTCGAGGCCGGTCCGATCGATCCGTGCAACCAAGCTGACTTCCGCTTCAGGCACGGCCAGAACATCCTGTCCCTGGAGAATTGTCCCTGGCGCTTCGTCTCGGCTAAAAAGGAAGCCAGCCTCCAAGGAGTGACGGCACGAGACGGCGCAGGCCAGAGCCAGAATAGGGAATATCCTTTCCATGAATTGCAGCGGTGAAGGTATTGTGTTACTTTCTGGCCATCTCTTCATTTTCGAAGGTCGTGCAGCGTGGTCGACCTGGAAACAGCCCTCAAGAAGATACGGCTCGTCATCCTGGATGTGGACGGGGTGCTCACGGACGGAATGTTGATCTCGCACGTGGACGGAAGTGAAAGCAAGGCCTTTCACGTCCATGACGGGGCGGCCATCCACTATCTTCACGAAGGTGGCCTGAAGACGGCGATCATCACGGGCCGAGCCAGCAGCGTGGTCCAGAAAAGAGCGTCCGAACTGGGAATCGAAGAAGTCTATCAGGGAGAGTTCGACAAGGTCAAGGCTTACACGCGACTCCGGTCGAAATTGTCCCTGGAAGACGAGGCCATGGCCTACTTGGGTGATGACCTTCCCGACATTCCAGTCATGAAGCTGGCCGGACTGGCGGTTGCCGTGTCGAATGCCAGGCCAGAGGTCAAGGCCATCGCCCATTATGTCACTCGCCTCCCGGGCGGCGGTGGCGCGGTCCGGGAGGTCGCTGAGTTGATTCTCAAGGCTCAGGGCCGCTGGATGAGCATCGTCCGGCATTACCTGGGCGAAGCCTGAAGTGTTGCGCCGCGCACCGCCGGGGCGCTGGTCGCGCCGCGCTCGCTTCCGCGAACTGGCGTGATTTCCGTAACTTCTCAACAAGCGCGGGGTGAAGGAGCAGGTCAAGTCCATGAGTTATGAACAGAGGCGAAGCCCTCCCAACGGGATAAATTCCGGGCTTCGCGGAAGCGCTCCCGACTTTATCCCTCCCGCGCTTGTCCTTGTGGGAGGGACAAGCGCGGGAGGGGTCTTCGATTACGCGCTTCGCTGCGAAAACTCGTGAAGTGCTGAATCATCATCGGTATCTGTTTAGCGGGTCGACGGCGCGACCACGCAACCCATTTCCAGACAATAAATTGCGAAGTCACCACGGGGAATGGACAGTAGTGCAACTCCTGTAACCGCCTGCGCAACACATTCTAAGGAAATGGGTTACGGCTCCAGGCTGCGGATGGAGCTAAACAAGTACCATCATCGATTATGAAAGCGGGCCAGGTCCATCTCCCCGAGCTTATTGAGAAGTTACATGGACCCTCCTAAGTTGCTCCTGGCGCTTCTGCCCCTTTCGGGACTCCTCCTGTCGGGCGCCGCCACGGCCCAGGACGGCGGGAACGACCTGGGCTTCCTAGGGGGGGACGGCCGGGAGAGTCCCATGGCGCGGCAAGAGATGTGGGACTTGAAGCACCAGTACCGGGACCCCGAGACGGGCGTCCTCCGTTATGAAATCCGCGCGGCCTACGCCACGACGCGTATGGGCGCTGAAGGCACTTTCTTCGATGTGGAGGGACCGGTGATCGAATACTATGGAAAGGAGACCATGAGCCTCAGCAGCTCCCTCGGAGTCATTGACATCCGGAAGGAGCGCATCTGGCTGCAGAAGGAGGTCGTGGGATTCCTCGATACCGCCAGGAAGGCGCGGTTCGTTACCCGCGAGGTCGAAATGGATTTCCAGGGCCGGGGCGAATCGAGATCGCCCATTCGTTTCGCCCAGCCCGGAGCGGTCATCGAGGGCGCCCGTTCCCGGTTTTTTCGCAGCCCGGACGGGGGCGACGACGGCAACACCGCCCCGGGTGAAGCGGACCGGATGTTCGAGGTGATCGTGTTTGGACCCGGCAGGGCCCAGTTCGAGAAGGTCTCGCCCGAGGCCAGGCCTCCGGGTGCCCCCGGCGCGATCGGCAGCCGGTTTCTTGTGGAGTTCCACGGCAGCGCCACCTATTCGCAGGCACGGCCGCGGGTGACCTTCCGCAGCGACCCGGAGATCGCATCGGATCGGGTGCGTCTTTACGGGGACGGCTACGTGATGAAATGCCGGGAGATGGAAGTGTATCCGTCTGCGGACGGCCAGACTTGGGAACGCGTGGAGGCGCGGGAGGACGTGACGTACGAGACCTTTCGTGGAGATGCTTCCGCGCCACTGGATTAGGCGCTTGGGGCGTCAAACTTGAAAAGACTTTTTAAGTTTGAGTCGCACTCCAATGGCAAAAGGATTTCTTCGATCCCGACGTGCGCTGCATCGAGATGATCCGAGATAACCTGAGAAGCTGGAAATTTGAGTTCGAGACTTCTGCCTGCCTGCCAGGGTTGGACCGGCGAAGCCGGGCGAACCCTGGCTCTGAAATCCGCGCAGCCCGAAGGGCGCAGCGGATTTCATCACGGGAATCGGGGGATGAGTCATGCGCGTCGTGGTCGCGATGAGTGGAGGAGTGGACAGCAGCGCCTCCGCCTATCTACTCCAGCAGCAGGGACACGAGGTCATCGGCCTCTTCATGCGGAGCGGCGTCTCGGTCGGGCACGAAGGCGGCCGAGGGTGCTGCACGGCCGAGGACGCTCGGGACGCGCAGGCGGTGGCCGCGCATCTCCACATCCCCTTCTACGCCGTGAATTTCGAGGCGGAGTTCCGCCAGCTCATCAAGGACTTCGTGGACGAGTATGATCGGGGCCGCACGCCGAACCCGTGCGTCCAGTGCAACCGGCTGCTGAAGTTTGGCCACCTGCTGCACTTCGCCCGCCAGCTCGACGCGGGCGGCATCGCGACAGGCCACTATGCCCGGTTGGAAACGCGGGACGGCCGGGTCGTTTTGCGCCGCGGCGTCGATGCCGCCAAGGACCAGAGCTACGTGCTGTTCAACCTGAGCCAGGCGCAACTCGGAGCGGTCCGGCTGCCCGTTGGCGACCTGCCGAAGGAACGCGTCCGGGACCTGGCGCGCCGGGCGGGCTTGAAGGTTTGCGACAAGCCGGACAGCCAGGACATTTGTTTCGTGCCGACGGGCGACTACCGTGATACGCTTCGGGCGTATGCCGGGGACCGTCTGGCCGAGGGGCCCATCGTCGATGAGGGAGGCCGCGTGGTGGGCCGGCATGGCGGCGTGCAGCTCTATACCATCGGCCAGCGGCACGGCCTCCGCGTCGCACTCGGCGAGCCGCGTTACGTCGTCCGGCTCGACCGCGCGGCCAATACCGTGCATATCGGGCCCCGGGAGCACCTCCTCCGCTCCGAGTGCTCCGTGAGCCAGGTCAACTGGGTTTCCATCGATCGACCGGACCAGCCCGTCCGATGCCAGGCCCAGATTCGCTACCATCACGCGCCCGCCGCGGCTACCGTGTGCCCGGTCGAAGGTGACCGCGCCCGCGTGGTCTTCGATCGGCCCCAGGCGGCGGTGACGCCGGGCCAAGCCTCGGTTTTTTATGACGCCGACCTCATTCTCGGCGGCGGATGGATCGACGCGTAACCGCTCATTGAAGAATGCGGCGCTTTTCAATGACCGGGTTACTCCTGCTCGAGGGTCCCCCGCGTCACGCCCATCTGGTTGAGGACGCGGAGCTGATGCCAGGTCCGGCGGCCATCCTCCTGGCCCGCGATCACGGCGGCGTACGTGTCCAGAAGAACACGGGTCTCCTCTCTCGTTTGTCGCAGCAGTTCGACGCGGAAGCGGCGGATGCCCAAGGCTTTCATTCGGGGCACGTATTCCGAGGCGGACTGGGCGACAGCATTGAAGACGGTGTTGCGGCATCCCGCGTCGGCGATCACGGGATTGGCCGCGCCCGCGCGGTCCCGCATCTCGACGCGGTGTCGATCGCAGGGCCTGCCGCAGTCGCGGGAATCCCTGCCCTTCGAGAGAAAAGCGGCGAACACGCAATGCTCCATGTGGAACATCGGCATGTGCTGGTGGATCACCACCTCGAACAGGCCGGGATCGATCCGTCCCAGCATGGCCGCCAATTGCCTCCAGTTCAGGTCGAAGCTGGGCGTGAGCCGGACGAGTCCGGCGTCGGCCAGGATGTCCGCCGTGATCTCGTTCGCCACGTTGAGAGAGTAGTCCCCGATCAGAGGGAGGCCCGGCGCGTGCTCCCGGAAATAGCTCAGGCCGGCGAGGTGGCGGACCAGGACGGCGTCGGGGCCGCATTCCGCGACCTGCCGGAGCAGCCCCTCCTCCCCGGGCTTGGCGATCCGGAGGGTGGCCGGGGCCGAGGGGATGCCCGCGGCGCGCGCTAGAGCGGCGGCCTCGCGATAGCGGCGAACGTCCTCGAAATCGCCGTAGACCAGGGCGGGCCGGCCGATGGAGGGGTGGGACCACTCGAGCGCGGCCTGAAGCTGTTCGAAGTTCCGGACCAGAACGGACAGGGCGTCGCCGGACGCCGCGCCCGGTGCGGCCGGCCCCCCCAGAGCGCGGCGTTCCCCAATCTCGGCCCGGAGCGC
The DNA here is from genome assembly GCA_016179685.1 of Planctomycetota bacterium. Classification (GTDB taxonomy): domain Bacteria; phylum Planctomycetota; class PUPC01; order JACPCR01; family JACPCR01; genus JACPCR01. The sequence continues at coordinate 16,486 of JACPCR010000133.1, forward strand.
GTCGAGAGCGTCGGGCCGAGCGACGTTTCGCACGGCGGCGGCGGCCCGCTTCTCCAGAAGCCGCTCCACGGCCTGCCGCCGCAGGTCGTTCAACACGCTCTTGGGGACCATCACCGGGTCCAGCGCTTCGACCTCGACGGACTCGAGCCCGAAAGGGGTGGCGCCCAGACGGCCGAGATGTTCGCGGACCAGCTCGACGGACAGCGGATGCTTCCGGGCGCGCTCGAGGGGCACTTCCCACGTGACCGTGGCCTCCTCGCCGTTGATGCCCCGCATCTGGATGCGGAGCGGCTGGCCCAGTCGGGCGCACACCCGGGCGCGCAGGGGCGACCTCCGCGGCGTGTCTTCCCGGGCATAGGACTGCTCGAGCCGCCGGCGCACCGCCGGATCGTCCGTCTTCCATACCGCGTCGCCGACGGACACCGCGGCGAGGTTGACCTCGCCAAGCCGGAAGGTGATCTCGACGAGGCGGGATGCGGCCGATGCGGGCGTTCCCGGCGCGGGGCCGCGGGCCGGGGTTACCGGGAGCACGGAGAAGACGCGTCCGCCCTGCTCATCCTGCTCCGGATGGCCGCCGTCGAAGACGACGCCGTCGCCCGGCTTCAATGTCGGCGCGACGCCGGGCGTGGCCGCGCCGCGCCGTCCATCGTCATCCGGAGGCGGCGCGAGGGTCACCCCGCGGGCGGTCCTCTCCGCCACGAGGCCTGCGAGGACGCCGCGATGTTTGGAGAATCGGCCATGCACGAGCCTCTGGTGATCGACGCCGTCGAGGAAGCCCCGCGTCAGCCCCCGCGAGAAGCTCAACGCCAGGTCCTCTTGCTGCTGGCGGTCCAGGGCGAACGGCCGCAGCGCCTGAGCGGATTCGATCGCGGATCGGTAGGTCCGAGTCGCCGCGGCGACATAATGGGCGCTCTTGAGACGGCCCTCGATCTTCAGGCCCGCCAGCCCCAGTTCGGCCAGCTCGCCGACGCGCTCATAGGCGGCCAGGTCCTGCGGACTCAGCAGATAAGCGCGGTCACCCATGTCCTTGGAACACCCATCGACGATCAGCTCATAGGGCAGACGGCAGGCCTGGGCGCATTGCCCGCGGTTGGCGCTGCGGCCGCCGATGGACTCGCTCGTCAGGCACTGGCCGCTGTAGGAGACGCACAGGGCGCCGTGGACGAAGACCTCGAGGGGGAGAGCGGTCTCGCCCATGATCTTCCGGAGTTCCCGGATCGACAGCTCTCGGGCGAGGATGGCGCGCTCCACGCCCCATTGCCGGGCCAGCTCGATGCCCCTCGCTTCCGTCAACGTCATCTGCGTCGACGCATGGATCGGCAGGGAAGGGGCCAAAAGTCGCAGGAGTCGAACGAGCCCGAGGTCCTGGACGATCACCGCGTCCGCACCCGCGCGGGCGATCGCCCGCAGGAACTCGGCGGCCCGGGGCAGCTCGTCCGAGAAGACCAGGGTGTTGAACGCCACGTAGCCCCGCACGTTCCGCTCGTGCAGGGCTCGCATCACCTCTGGCAGCTCTTCGAGCGTGAAGTTGGTCGCCCGATGGCGCGCATTGAAGTCCGACAGCCCGAAATAGACCGCGTCAGCGCCATTCGAAACGGCGGCCCGCAGGGATTCCCAATCACCCGCAGGGGCCAGCAGCTCCGGGCAGGACGTCACGGCGGGCTCCTTTAGGCCTTTCCCAGGGCCTCGAGGATGCGCCGGGGCGACATCGGGAGGTCGGGAATCCGCACCCCGATGGCGTGATAGATGGCGTTGGCGAGGGCTGCGGGCGGCGGCACGATGGGCACCTCGCCGACGCCGCGGACGCCGTACGGGTGGCCCGGATTCGGCACCTCCACGATCACCGTGTCGATCATGGGAAGGTCCAAAGCCGTCGGCATCCGGTAATCGAGGAAGCTCGAGTTGAGCATGCGGCCCTGCTCGTCGTAAATGAACTCCTCGTTGAGCGCCCAGCCGATGCCCTGCACCACGCCTCCCTGCATCTGGCCCTCGACGTAGCTCGGGTGAATCGCCTTGCCCGCGTCCTGCACCGCGGTGTAGCGGAGGATGGTCACCTTCCCCGTGTCGGGATCGACCTCCACATCGACCACGTGCGTGGCGAAGGCCGGGCCCACGCCGCCGGGCTGGACCGTGGCGCGGCCGACGATCGGCCCGCCCGTCTGCCCCATCTGCTCGGCGATGGCCTTGAACGTCAGCGTCTTCTTCGGGTCCTTCCGGTTTCGGAACTCCCCATCCGCGTGCTCCACGTCCTCCACCGGAAGCTCGAACAGCTTCGCAGCGCGTTCCTTCATCTGACAGAGGATGTCGCGTCCCGCCTCGATCGCCGCCAGGCCCGTGGCAAAGGTCGTGCGGCTGCCCCCCGTTCCATCCGTGTAACCGATGGTATCAGTATCGACGACCATGGGATTGACTTCCTCGGCGCGCAGCCCGAGCACCTCGGCGATCTGCATGGCCGCGGTCGTCCGCGTGCCCCCGATGTCCGGAGACCCCTCGATGAGCGAGACCGTCCCGTCCGACATGACGTTGGCCACGGCGGAGGACTGGCCGCCTCCGTTGATCCAGAAGCCGGAGGCGACGCCTCGGCCGCGGAACTTGCCCCCGAGCGCCGACCGATAGTGCGGGTGATTCCGCGCCGCTTCCATGGTCTCCCGGCATCCGATCTTCGGGTGTTTCGGGCCGTCCGCCCGCGGATCGCCTTCCTTCGCCGCATTCTTCAGCCGGAACTCGATAGGGTCCATCTTCAGCTTCTCGCAAATCTCGTCGATCAGCGTCTCCGAGGCAAAGGCCGCGTTCGTGGCGCCCGGCGCCCGGTAGGCCGACGATCTCGCCTTGTTCACCACAACGTCATAGCCGTCGATGAGTGTGTTCTCGATGTGGTAAGGCGAGAAGATGCACAGGCCGCCGGCGCCCACCGCCGACCCCGGATACGCCCCGGCCTCGTAAACGAGCTTCGCCTGCGCCGCCACGAGACGGCCGTCGCGGGTCGCCCCCATCTTCGCCCAGAGGTACGAGCCCGGGGCGGGACCCGTGGCCAGAAGCTCCTCGACCCGGCTCAGCGTCATCTTGACGGGCCGACCCACTTTCTTCGCCAGCACGGCGGCCAGCGGGTGCACGTAAAGCGGGAACTTCGCCCCGAAGCCGCCTCCAATCTCCATGGGAATCACCTTGATCTTGGAGACGGGCAGCTTGAGCACCTCCGAAAGCTGGCTGCGGATGGCGAAGGGCCCCTGCGTGCTGCACCAGATGGTGACGGACCCGTCCGGATTCCACCGCGCCGTGGTGTTGTGCGGCTCGATGTAGCCCTGGTGCACCGTCGCGGTGCGGAAGCTCCGCTCCACCACGACCTCCGCCTTCGCGAAACCCTTCTCCACGTCACCCAGCTTCCACTGGAAATGGCTCGCCACGTTGCTCGGCTTCTCCGCCGTCTTCCCCATCGAATGCGTCTTCAGGTCCTGATGCAGCAGCGGCGACCCCTCCTTCATCGCCTCCAGCACGTCCAGCACCGCTGGAAGCACCTCGTAGTCCACCTGAATACGCTTCACCGCCTCCTCCGCCACGTGGGTGCTAACGGCGCACACAGCGGCCACCGGGTGGCCATGGTAAAGAACCTTCTTGGGCGCCAGCACGTTGGCGCTCAGGTCCCGCAGGTTGACCACGGATTCCCCGAGCTGCGCCAGCTTGTCCGTCAGGCTCGGAAGGTCCTTCGCCGTGATCACCGCCAGAACGCCCGGCATGGCTTCGGCCTCCCGGGTGTCGATCGATCGGATGATGGCATGCGCATGGGGGCTGCGCGCCACCTTCCCGTAAACCGTCCCCGGGAGGTGAACGTCCGCACCGTACAGGGCGCGCCCGGTCACCTTGTCCAGCGCGTCGTGCCGGATCGGTCGTGTTCCCACCACCTGGTATCCACCGGTTCGTGTTTCAGCGGACATGCTTCATGTTCTCCCAAAGTCGGTCTTGAAGGTGCAACGATCGCCGAAGCACGGAATCCATCCCTGTGGGAGCGCTCCCCCATGCACCCTGCGCTTCGCTCGGGTGCGAGGCCTCGTTATCGAAATCTCCGCGCTCGGGGGAGCGCGGCCACGCCGTGCCACTCGGGGCAGCCATTGTATCGAGGGACGGGCAAATTTTAAAGCGCGTAGATTCCCACCACTCAAGAATAAATCGTCCCAGTGGGATGACTTGGGAGCTGCTTTCGTAGCTTCTCAATAAGTTCGGGGAGATGGACCCGCCCGATTTCATCATCGATGATGATTCAGCACTTCACGAGTGTTCGTAGCGAAGCGCGTGAGCGCTTCGGCGAAGCCCGGAATCGAAGATTCCTCCCAGGGGGATAAACTGGGGAGGGCTATAGACTTGGGAGGGCTTCGCCTACGTTCGCCGGGTGTCAGCCCTGAATTGCGTAGGTGCCGAAGCCCTTGCGGGCCTCGGCTACGTTCACAACTTATGGATTTGACCTGATCGTCCTCCCCGAACTTATTGAGAAGTTACCTGCTTTCCACGACCACCATCGCATAAAGGTCAAAGGGTGGGACGGTCAGGACCAGCTCGCTGCCCTCCCGGGCACACGGGATTTCTAGCCCAGTGAGTGGGGAAGCGGCCACGACCTTTTTTCGGCCCCAGTGGGGCGGGGGTGTGCATCGAAGCTGAACCCCGCGGATAATCTCGCCGGCCTCGCCGTAACTCAGCAGATGAAGGACCAGACGGCTCGCCTCGTGTTGACGCCGCACGTTACCGACCACGAAAGGCGGACAATGTTCCAGCCGCCAGGGCAGTTTCTTCCCCTGCTCCTCCAACGCTGAAGTGATGAGTGTTCCCACGCCTTCCAGGACGCCGGAATGGAAAACGACCGACTTACCGGAAGGCGACAGGCTGAGCCCCAGGCGCGTCGTCCCCAGGAGGCAGCCGAGCCCCTTTCCGGGCCGTGACAGCACGATGGCGGGGTCTCCGTCCGGCCACGTGCCGAGCACTTCGGCCCCTTCGAAGGGACGCAACGACTCGCGGGGCAACGCCTGTTTCTCCGCGGAATAGGTCCAGCCGCGAGCCTCGGGCATCCCTCGCCAGATCGGATGGTTCGCCAGTGTGATGGCCTCGGCCGGACGATCCCCAGCGGGAGCGGATGCGGCCGGCACTGGCGAGGGCCCGGCGGACGAGAGCGGGCCCGCCCGAAACAGGCCTTGGAGGCCGGGCTCGATCCGCGCATTGCCCCATGGGTCGTGCGCCGCCGTCCGGCTGGTGGCCAGGAGAATGCCGCCCGCCTCGACCCATCGGGTCAGGAGCTGCTCGTGTCCCGTCTGCAGGCACTCCGCGGAAGGCGCGATCAGGAGGTCGTAGCGCCCGAGCGATTCCGCCTGAAGGTTTTCGGCGAACAGCAAGTCGAAACCGACGTGGATCTGGCTGAGCAGCCAGTACCACCCCAGGAGGTCCGAAAAATAGGGATTTTGGGCCTCCGAAGAGAGGCCGTAGTAGTTCTGCCACATGGTGTTCTGGGAAACGAGCAGGCCGGCCCGGGCTGTGGAAGTGGTCCGGTCCAGGTAGGGTTCGAGCCGCTCCATCTCGCCGAAGGCCTGGCAGAGGATGGGCCAGTTGTCGGGCCGCCACTGGGCCCGCATGCCGGACCAGCCGCCGATCTTCTTGGAAAATCCTTCCCAGACGAACAGGAAGACGCCGTCGGCCCGCAGCATGGAGTTGTAGAGGCTGCGGCGAAAGGAGAGACCCGAGTCCATGGCCCAGGAAAAGGGCATGATGCCCAGGATGACCTTCTTCGAAGGGTCGCCGGCCCGAACCAGGTCCACCCAGAGCGATTCCCTCATCTCACCCTTGCTGTAAGGCTCGGTCAGCACCATCTCGTCGCACGCGGTCGCCATCTCGGGCAACGGCGACGAGAAGGGGCCCGTCAGATACGGCGAGGTGAAGTGATCGAGGGTGAAATGCATGTCCGGGTCCACCCTCCGCAGATCGGACCGGATCGTGCTCATCTGGCCGAGAATCTTTTCGCAAGAGAATCGGCCGAGCTGAAACCAGAGCCAGCGATCGGCCTCACGCCCCGAAGGCTGCGGCGGTTGCAGCGACTCCACGCCCGAAAGGCCCTGCCGAGCCATCTCCTCCCGGGAGACGTTCCTGTTCAACCAGGCCCGAAATTCCTCCGTCGGGTCCGGATGCTTCTCGTTCCAGTGGCCGCTCCAGGGCACGTAGTTCGGCTCGTCCAGCACCAGACCCCAGGTGGAAGGATAGCGGCGGTAAAGAGCAAAACTGTCCGGCCCGCCGGGCCAGCTCCGGTTTTCCACCCGGTACGTCATCATCGGAAGGAACGCCAGGCCATACACGCTCGTGTAAAAGAGGAGGTCCTCGATTTGGGGATTCCCGGAGACCCACTTCGAACCGACCTCGTATCGTTGCACGAAACTCGTGACGGCGTTGGCGTGCGCCTCCTCCTTGAACTCCCGCAGGAAGAGCCGGTTCTGGTAGCGTCCGGTCTTGACGTTGGCCGCCGAGCCTTCGGGATAAACGAGGATGCGGGGGAAGGGAGGGAGGCGGCGCGGGAAGCGGATTCCAGGCTGCCCGAAAGCGCTGTAGAGACGCCGGTGCAAGGCCTCCACTCGGTCGGCAAACTCCTCGACGGACTCCCGAATCCGCCATCCGCGAAGGATGGCCTCGGTCTCGGACAGTTTTCGGGCGTCCTTCAGCAGCTTCTTCAGGTCTTTCTGCGCCCCGCGTTCTAGTTCCTTCACCCCGGCCAGCAACTCTTTTCCCAGGGGCGAACGAGCCTGCGTGCAAGCGTCCACCTGTTGCCGCAGCCGCGCCGCGGACTCCTCTCTGCGGCTCTCCGCCAGCCGGGCCTCCTCGTCCAGCCAGCGAGCGACCGCCTCGTCACGGCCTCTGGCCTCTGGCCCCCCAGCCAGCCAGCGGAACAGATTCGCCAGCAGCCGGGCCTGGTTGCTGGAGTCGATGCGCTCCTCGACGGGCTGCGCCCCTTCGGCCGCATCCTTTTTCCGTGCGATGCCCGCCGGGATGCCCAGGCTGACCACCCTGCCTGCCCCGTGGACGCCGGCCACTCCGACGGGTCGTGAGAGCGCATCGGTCAGAAAGACTTCGCCTTCCCCGGCTTGATGCCAGATGAACATATCGCCGCCCCAGGGTCCGCCGAATCGCTCGACCAGGAAGGGAGAAACTCCTTTCGCCAGAGGCGAATCCGCCGGCTTGAGATACCAGAAGGAGAAGTCGCCCCTGGCTTCGCAGATTTCCGGGAAAGGCGAGGGCTTTTCCGGATAGGGATACTGGCTGCCCGTGCTCCGGCCGAGCAGCAGCAGCCCTCCGCCCGCGCCCACGTAAGCGGGCAGGAGATGGACAAAACGACTAATCCGGGCTTCAGCCGCCTCGCCTTCTCCGAAACCGGTGTCCGGGACGACGAGGCAATCAAATGCGGCCAGAGAATCCGCAGAAAGCTCCTGAAGAACCTGGACGCGGCAATTCGGCGCTTCCTTCAACCCTTCAGCGAGCCCCTGCACGCCGAAGACACCGGCGTTCGGCAGAGCTGAGCGCGCGTCCAGCACGGCCAGGCTCACGGGCCGGTCGAAGGCGACCGGAATGGGCACAGCCTCCTCCTCGCTTTCGGCCTCCAAGTCGAGCCGGATCACCGACACGTTATCCACCACGATGCCGCCAGGGGAGGTCGGAATGAACCAGAGGCAGCCCTTCCGCTCCTTCCAGGCGGAAAAGTCAATGGCCTGGGCCCAGACGCCCCTACCACCGAGGGAGAGGACCACGCCCTTCTCGAAAATCTCGATGCGGGCGTGATGGAATCGACCCTTCCCGAGGGGCGGATCGAGGGGGACGTAGAGCCAGCCGTTGGCTCCCTCGGACACGACTCGGCCATCGACCTTCAGAAGCCCGCTCCACTGGGTTCCGGAGTTGCCGATGAACCAGACGTAGTTATCGCCTTCGAGCTGAAAGATATGCGACGTGCCGAAGTCGATTCCCCGGGCCGGATCATAAAGAAAGTCGAAATCGATCTGGATGGGGAGGGTGAAGACCTTCCGGCTGGCGAAGGGACTCCGGATGTGGAGGCGTCCGTCCTCGATGGCCGCGCCGGCGGCCGGCCAGTTCTCCGTATTCAGCGCCGGCCCGTCACAGGCGTCCTGGAACAGGGCCTCCTCGGCCTGCAAAGGCGCGACCAGGAGGAGCAGGTCAACTGCAAGCGCAAGCGGGATGCAACCCATTATTTTTCCCTTTAGTAAATTCGTTTAGAAATAGTCTGGCACCATTCCTGACCTGATTTACTTCTGGAACCTATCCCGGACCTCTCCTCCCGTAGGGATCCCGTTTCCGCTGGATCCCTGTGGGAGGGATTTTGGGAGGAATCCCGTTTCCCGGACTTGTCCCTATGGGAGGGATTCTGCGGAGGGATGTGAAATCTAGAAGTTATTCGGCAACTTCTCAATAAGTTCGGGTAAACCGCTCGTCGGTAGAAGCATTTAACTTCTTGTCAGCAAACGCGTTATAACCAGAGTAGTCCGGTAGATAGGCAAAATAATCGGCGTGCATCGTTGTCAATGTCGGTTTGAGAATGTACCACCTGTCGGTCGGCCGTGTACCACCTACCGGTCAGCGGTGTACCACCTGGCAAGGTGTGCGTACCGTTCG
>JACPCR010000001.1 GCA_016179685.1 Planctomycetota bacterium
CGCGGACCCGGCCTTCCCGGTGCATCGAAAAATAAGATGTTCTGAAAACCGCTGGCTAGGAGAGAACTGGCTGGCTGGCTGGCTGGCTGGCTGGCTGGCTGGCGCAACGCGCGTGCCAGAAATCGTCGTCACTTCGAATCTCTTAACGAAAGGAGTCATGTCAGTCATTTCAGGCCTATCCAACACTTTACGCTTCACAGTCGAGAACGGTTCTTGTCCCACTGCGAAGTGAGCGACCTTCCAGTTTGCGATGCGTCCCACTGACCTTCTCGGAGCAGCCATCATTTGAACATAGCCTTAGAATAGAAATAATTAAACCATCACGAATCTAATTTGTCAATATTATTTTTCAATTATTTTTAATACAGCTATTTATGAATAGATTATTAACAACATAACTCAGTTTACTAGTATATCTAAACCGACTCCTCTTGCGCCGCCAAATGCACCACCACGGGCACGCTTGACCACCACCGATGCTCGTTTCCGCCGGGTCTGACCTGCTCCGTTATCGAACGCGCTGTAAGGTATTTGGACACACATACTTGAGCCGATCTCTCGACCAGCCGAGCGGTCGTCTTCCCCTGGTAGGCCTCGGCCTGGAAGCACGCCACGCCCGTTACGCTCGAAACATCGACGTTGAAAGTCACGCTCCCCCACTTGACCTGTGGCGGATTCTCATACTGCCCGACCTCGGTCCCGTTCATCTTCAGGATGACCGTCTGGACGTTGCCCGCAAACTTCCCTTTCTCGAGCTTGGCTGAAAACGCCACTGTGACCGAGAGCAAATTCCCGCTGATGAACGACCCGTCCGCAGGCGAGACGATCGACACCACCCGGCTTCACCTCCGATGGCGGATTAGTCGCCGGCGAATCGCCGGATTTCGGGGACGCGCTTTCGGCCCACGCCGGGCTCAGGATGACCGAGACCAACCCATTGAGAAGCCGCATCGGGATGAAATTCCGTCGTCCGCGCCGGCCTCGAACTCCATGTCTCCGGCGGAATCACCGGCATCGAGAAGAACAGGGACAGCCCGAGGAGCATCACGCACAGCCTGGTCGCCTCCGGCATGATGCGCACCGCGCTCCTGACGTGAGCCTTGATCGCCGCGCGCCAACAAGCTATGCGGGCCCCGAGCCCGCACGATTCCCTTTCTGGAACCTCCGTGTTCACCTCGGCTTCGTGCGCGTCCGGCATAACGATCACATCCTTATCGCCCGCTCGGTCCATGGAATGACCTCCCGCGGGTATGTTCTTGACTCAGGTCCGATGAAAATTTCTGATTTTGGGAAACGATGCCGCCTGGTAGCGGCGGGGTTGAGCCGTTTGGTCCCGTTGCGCGGGCTACTGCAAACTCGCTGGTCCCGAAAAAGCGGGTTACTACGATTTGGCTGGCTGGCGCAACGCGCATGCCAACAATCGTTGCGACTCTCAATCTCTTTACGGAAAGAACCGCGTCGGGCATTTGAGGTCAATCCGGCAGCTTACGGCTGGAAGTCAAGCGCATCTTTTGACCAATGTGAAGCGCGCGCTCGTTCAGTTTTCGAATTGTTCAGCGACTTTCTCAGGCAACCGTACAGGCACTAAAACCTATAACTAATACGATTTAATCATATAGAATAAAAATGTCAATATAATTATTTAACTTATTCGTTATATTACAATAATTTAATAGTTTATGTAGCTGAAATGAGTGATTCAGGGACTCGAGTTGAAATGCGTCAAGGGCTTGTATTCTGCGCCTCACGCATGCGGCGCTGGATGGCTTCGAGGGCCTCGTGGAACGGGCGTTCGAGGTAGGCCGTGTGGTCCCTTTCGCCGTGATGATGGGTGACGCGTCCCGGCGGCTGCATCACGGCCGTATTCCGGATATAGGCGAGACCGCCTTCGACGAGCGTGAGCATGTACTGGGCCGTCCCCGGATCGAACAGCCGCCAGTCCTCGCCCACGGCGACGTAGATGGGTGAGGTATGGGCGAAGGTGCCACGCCGCCAGGCGTCGTGATGCGGGATGGACTGGAAATAGTTGGGGCCCCCGCAGCGTGCGGCGAGCCAGGTGTGGCCTGAGACCTCGAGGGAGGTCTTCAGGCGCAGTTTTCGCCCGCCCCGGGCCTCGCTGGTGGAGGCGACGACGCGGCCCTGCTGGACGATCTCGAGGGTGTGGACGGGGAAGATGGACTCCACGCCGGCCTCGATCTCGACCGAGCCGCCTCCTTTGGGAAGCTGGAGCGTGTCCCCGATGCGGACACCGTTCACCGTGAAATCGAGGATGGGGCCGCCGCTCAGGAAGGTGCGGCCCGACCGGACGGCCCGGCACCAGTTTTCGTAGTTGAACTCCTCCTCCTCGGGCAGGTGGGCATAGGTCCGGTAGAGCCCGACCGGCACCTCGCTGCTCATCTTGTCCGTGCCGCCGACCAGGGGCAGCCGATAACCGCCGTTGAGGTAACGATAGTACTCGATGTGGTTATATGCCCCATGTCGCAGCATCTCGATGGCGTCGGCCCGGCCCGTGGCGATCAGCACCGCCGGCTCGCCGTTCGGATTCGGCAGATGCGGGATGACGACGGTGCCGCCCTGAGCGTGGCAGGCGTCCGCCCAGTGTGCCATGGCCTCTTCGAGGCATCCGCCCAGCTCGGCCTCGCCCGGGCCGTCGGTGCACCAGGGCATCACGGGCCGGCGCAGCCCCCACAGGATCAGATGCCCCAAGAAATGCTGGCGGTTCTCCTGCGAGCAATAGACGATGGTGTGTCCGCGGTTGCTGGCCGTAGCGCCGCCGATGAAGTCCTCCGTGTTCGTGAACAGGTGTCCCCACTGCGATTGGAGCAGGTTCACCACGTTCAGGTCCTCGCCTTGGGCCTCGCGGTGCGCACCCTGCGTCCCGAGGAAATGCACGTGGGAATCACCCGAAAACCACCGCCGCGCGTTCATGTCCGTCCAGCGCTTGAGCCGGAGGACGAGCTCGCGCTGGCCGGGCTCGATGCGGACCCGCGCGCGGATCGGCTCGTATTCGAATCCGCGGGCGACGTCGACGAGGACGTCGCCCCGCGGCAGCCAGCCCTGACATTGCCCGTCGATGTAAGCGTAGGTGATCTGCCCGAGGCGCAGGTCGCCGCCGATGTCGATGTGCCAGGTGTTCAGATTGGAAAGGACCTGGTTGTGGTAGCCGTGGGGCTGATAGGGGATGCCCTCGGGCGAGCGAAAATGGACGCGGCACGGCACGGGCTTGCCGGTCTGGTCGTCCAGGACGGTGACATGGACCCAGTTTTTCCCTCGGTCGGCAAGCTCGAGGCGCAGTCGAGGCCCCTCGACGCGTCCCTTCTCCTCGAGGTCGCCCCAGCGGGCCTGGCCCACCTCCTCGCCAGCGAGACGGACCCGGACGGTAGCGGAGGGCGTGGCGGCGATCTCGACGTAGGCCGGGCTGGCTTTCGAATGGAGGGGCTCGCCCCAGCCCCGCTGAGGGTCCGCGAGGAATTCCGACTCCGCCCGCTCGGGGAGCGGGTAGGGATAGGTGGCGACGCCGCGGTCCACGTCCACCTCGGGTCCGAAGGCCTTTTCCGCGTCCTCCTTCTTCGGCAGGGTGATCTTCACCTCACGCCGGCCCTCGCGGTAGAAAGGGCTCTCCTCGAGATGGCCCAGCGTGACGGCTGCCACGATGAACTTGCGGTCCCCGGGCTCGATGGTGAGGGATTCGAGGACGGTCTCGGGCTCGGGATTCCGCCAGGCATAGAGGAAGTAAGCGCGGACGCCGCCGCGGAAGGCTTCGCACTGCCGCTGGCCGGAGGCGCCCCAAGCGCCCTCGTGGCGCGGCTGCAGCCAGTCCTTCTGGTCCGGCCGGGCGAGGAAAGGGAAACCGCCGTAGGGCAGCGGCAGCGCCCCGATCTCGAACCGCTCGCGGACAGGTATGCGCTGCTCGCGGCCGCCGGAATAGCGGAAAAGATAGTGGGCCACCACGCGGCCGATGTTCTCGCCCTCGACCACCCTGGACTCGAGCAGGGTGTGGGCGAACAGGACGTGCCGCGCGGTCCGGCCAAGGGGGACCGTCAGGCTCTCCGTTCGTCCCGTGAGGTCCCTGAACCCGAGGAAGCACCGGGCAGAATCCGGCGTTCGGCCGCCGATGAGGAACGGGAGTCCGTGGAACGACTGTTCGCCCAGGGGCGGGTTGGCGGATGCCCCGAGGAACGCCGCACCGACGTTGCAGTAGGGAATCAGGTCGATCGGCTCGTAGTCCTTCATGGTGCAAGTCTCCGAATGTCCAGTTTCCCGGTTCAGAAGTGCTCCCGCACTTCTGAACCGGGAAACTAGACGGCCACCTCTCGGCCCTCGCTGGCGGAACGGTAAGCCGCGTCCATGATGCGCTGGACGTTCCGCATCTCGGAAAACCGGTAGCGCGGGGTCTCGTCCTGCCGGATGCAGCGGATCAAGTCGCCGAAAATCTCCGCGAAAACATGTTTCGGCTCGACGAGCTGCGGCTTCAGCTCCTTGAACTTGTTCCCATCGTCCAGGGTGATCCGGAAGGGGTGATGCGTCGCCTTCCCGTAGGTGCCCAGAATCTCGACCTGGGGGCACGGCGTATCGTGCAGCAGCCAGTCCGAGAAGAAGTCCAGGCTCGCGCCGTTCCGAAAATGCACGACGCCGGCGCAGAAATCCTCCACGTCGCAGTCCTCGAGCTTGCCCTTCCAGGTGATCGGAGGATTCCGCATCTTCCGGATGCGCTGGTAGGCGTGTGCGGAAACGCGGCAGGGCTCGGGATTCCCCATGAGCCAGACGACGAGGTCGAGCGGGTGGACGGCGGTGGCGAAGAGCACGCCGCCGCCCGAGAGGTCCCGGCGGTGGAAGACGCTCCAGCCCGGGATGTTCATGGAATGGCCGCAATAGATTCGGGCGTGGAAGACGTCGCCCAGGCCGCCCTGCTCGATGAACTGTTTGAGGAACACGCCGGAGGCGTTGTATCGATTTTGCAGCCCCATGCTGAGTTTTTTTCCGAGCCGCCGCGCGGCCGCAAACATCGTGTCCGCCTCCGCGGTGTTCATGGCCAAAGGTTTTTCGCAGACGACGTGGGCGCCGGCCTCGAAGGCCGCCAGTGTCTGAGGCTTGTGAAAGGCCACCGGCGTGGCGATGGTCACCAGCTCCGGGTGCGCTTTCCCCAGCATGTCCGCCAGGTCCGTATAGGCCCCGTCGGCCCCGAACTTCTCCTTCGCCTGACCGGCACGGTCCGCGCTCGAATCGCATACGCCTACGAGGTGCGCCGTCCCCTCCAGTTCCTTGAATCCGGTCAAATGAGTCTGTCCCTGGGCGCCGCAGCCGACCACGGCGGCCCTCATCGGTTCGCTCTTCATGATTCATGCCCTACTTCGGTTTGTATTCCGGACACTCCCTCGCGTTCGGCCGCTCCGGCCGAACGCACGCGTTTCCGTAATTCCACTTGCAGTCGTCACAGAGGAACTCGCTGCGGCCCCCGAGGACCCGCAAGGGATGCTTTCGGGCGCCGGGATTCCGAAAGAATTCCGCCCCCAGGATCAAGAGCGCCAGGACGAGGAGCAGCGGAATGAGCAGGATGAGGCCGCCCTGCCCCAGCAGGTATCCCAGGACCAGGACGATGAGGACGCCGAAGCCAAACTTCTGAAGCGGGCTGAACGACATTCGGCACTCCTCGATCCGGCTTCACCCTTCATTTTTCGGAGAAGGCGGCGTCGAAGGCCCGGCCCGAAGGCTTGAAGTCCACCTTCTTTACGAAGGCGCACGCCTCGGCCGCGCCGTGCTCGCGGTCCATCCCGCTGTCCTCCCACTCGACGGAAAGCGGGCCCTGGTAGTTGATGCTGTTCAGCGCGCGGATGATCTCCTCGAAGTTGACGCGGCCGCGGCCCAGGGACCGGAAGTCCCAGTAACGCCTCGCATCGCCGAACGAGACGTGGCCGCCGAACACCCCGGCCTCCGTCGGCGTCGATGACCAGTAGACGTCCTTCATGTGCACGTGAAAAATGCGATCGCCGAACTTCCGGATGAACTTCACGTAGTCCACGCCCTGGTAGCCCAGATGGCTCGGATCGTAGTTGAACCCGAAGGCCGGATGCCCGTCCAGGGCGTCGATCGCCCGGTCCGTCGAGGCAATGTCGAACGCGATCTCGGTCGGATGAACCTCGAGGGCGAACCGGACGCCGAATTCCTGAAACTTGTCGAGGATGGGCTTCCAGCGCCTGGCGAAATCCTTGTAACCGTTGGCGATGTCGTCAGCTCCCACCGGCGGGAAGGAATAAAGGAGATGCCAGATGGACGAGCCGGTGAACCCATTGACGACCTTGATTCCGAGGTTGGCTGCGGCCTTCGCGGTGTCGATCATCGCTTTGGATGCCCTGCGGCGCACTCCCTCGGGGTCGCCGTCGCCCCAGACGTCCGGATGGAGGATGGACTTGTGGCGTGAGTCGATGTTATCGCAGACGGCCTGGCCCACGAGGTGATTGCTGACCGCGAAGACCCGCAGCCCGTGCTTCTCGAGCAGCGCCCGCCGCTCCTGGCAGTAATCCTTGCTTTGGACCGCCTTGGACACGTCAAAATGGTCGCCCCAGCAGGCCAGTTCCACGCCGTCGTACCCGAACTGCTTCGCCTTCTGGCACATGGTGTCCAACGTCAGGTCCGCCCATTGTCCGGTGAAAAGGGTCACAGGCCTCCCCATGGTGTGTCCTCCTCGATGAACGTTCCCGTAAAACCGCAGAATCTAAAACCGGATGGTAGTGGCCGCCCGAAGGGCTGTCAAGCGTCGTGACGAGCTTGGGAGCGGCAGCCTGCCTGCCGAAGCGCAGGAGCGCTTCGGCTTACGCTCACCACGCGCTCACGCGCACGTAACGCGTAAGGGGAGCGGTCGCACAGCGACCGCACTACGTGTGCCGGGCATGCTCGGCGTTCTGGAGGTGAGAATGTGGGAGAACAGCCCCACATTCAAGTCCTCTACCATCCTGGTGCAGGAGAAGGTTAGC
>JACPCR010000069.1 GCA_016179685.1 Planctomycetota bacterium
AGGCGAAGAACCTCAGCCAGGCGAGAGTGCTCATCGCGACGAGGATCGAGATGGACGGGGTTCTTGAGAAGAAGCCAACGAGTACCCTGGAGTACCTTTCGCTCGACTCCCAGCAGGCTATTCGAAGGAATGAACAGCCAGGAACTCTGCGGGGGAGAGCACGGACAACGGAGTACGGGGGAAATGATCGGGATTGCGCGTGATGATGCATTCGGACTGCGCGTGCACGGCTGAGTGAAACTGGACGGCGTCTTCAAAGTCAGCGAAGCCCGCGTCGATGGCCTGGTTCAGAATCTGCGCCGTCAGAGCGGCGGGCTTGAAGACGTCGCGCAGCAGGCGGAGGGCCTTCTCCGCGCTGCGCCGTCCCGCGTGCTTGTGTACGATGTAGTAGCAGTTACTGAAGCTGATCGCCGAAACGTGCGCGTCAATCCGGCCCGCTTCTGCGAGGGTCCAGACGCGCATGGCATCAGTGTAGAAATCCTTGCGCTCGGCCAGGACGTCCAGAAGGACGTTGGTGTCGATAAAGACCTTCATTGTCACCGCGCGTATTTGTCGGCAAGCGCCTCTTCGAGCAGCTCGCGGTCACTCTTACTTGGCGGCAGCTTTACGAGCCCCGTCGCCTTGCGGGTGAGGGGACCCGGCTGTTTCTGATTTCGACGCCCCGCGAGGACGGCCCGCAGGAAGCGGGAAAACATCGATGACAACGAAGTGCCTTCATTCTCAGCCAGTTCCTTGGCCGCCTCGATCAGTTCCTTGTCTGCGCTCAGGGTCAGCTTGGTCGTGCGCATAGTCTGGCCTCCGATACGTATTCCTTATTTGAATTATACGTATCTCAAACAAGCCCTGCAAGTAGTGTCCGTGCTCATAATCGCGCAAGGCGGTCCAGGGCATAAATGTGCGGCCCCAGGGTCCCAGAAAGATGGCCGTAAACGGGACAAGAATCTGGGGGTGCGGTTCAAACGAGCGCCAGTCACCCCGACCAATCTTCAAGAATGGCCGTTCGGTAAGGATGCCGAACGGCTTTTCCCATGATCATTTTGACGTCACGCGAATCTTTACGATCGAGCCATGCCCGCCTGCGCTCAGTCTGCGAACCAGAAGGCATACAGCTCCGCCGTGAGCAGTGAGAAGCAGATGCGCACGGTTCGGCCTTTCCACTCGGCGAGATTCGTTTTCATTACGGGTCTTCTCCGGCCGGCGGCTCGGGCTCGTTCTGGCCGATCAGGCCGTACTCTTTCAATTTATATTGGAGGGCGCGGACGCTGAGGCCGAGGATCGCCGCGGTCTTCGCCCGGTGTCCATCAAACCTCTCGAGGGTCTTGACGATGGCGAAGCGCTCCAGCTCCTTCATCGAGCATCCGGGCACCAGTGGAGCGAGTCCCTCAGTCTGCGGCCCCGGCTCCGGGAAGAAGCCCGGGAGGTCCTCCGGGCGGACGGTGTCCCCACGCGAGAGGACGATGCATCGTTCGATGACATTTTCCAGCTCACGGACATTGCCGGGCCAGGGATAGGCCAGGAAGCGCTGGAGGGCTTCAGGGGCGAGGCCCACCATGGTCTTGTTATGCCGTTTGGTATATTTTTGGATGAAGTGAGAGGCGAGGGCCTGGATATCACCTCGCCGACGGCGCAGGGGCGGCACCTCGACGCTGATGACGTTGATACGGAAGTAGAGGTCTTCGCGGAACTTCTTGTCCTCGACGGCGGCCTTCAGGTCTCGGTTGGTCGCTGCAACGATGCGGACATCGACCCGGATCACCTCGTTGCCGCCGACGCGTTCGATCTCGCGTTCCTGGAGAAACCGGAGGAGCTTGACCTGCGTGCCGGGACTGATCTCGCCGATTTCATCAAGAAAGAGGGTGCCGCGGTCAGCAAGCTCCAGCTTTCCTTTCCGGGCGGCATGGGCGCCCGTGAACGATCCTTTCTCGTGTCCAAAAAGCTCGCTTTCGAGAAGAGTCTCCGCCAGGGCGGAGCAATTGACCTTGATGAAGGGGCCAGACGCCCGATCGCTGTTTTCATGAATGGCCTCGGCAATCAGCTCCTTGCCGGTGCCGGTCTCCCCGAGAATGAGGATGGTAGCGGTGGTGGGGGCAACCTGTTCGAGCAGTTTGAAGACCTGCTGCATCTCGGGGGAATTGCCGATGAGCCTGTCAAAGCGGTATTTTTCGCGCAGCCGGCTTCGCAGCTCGGAGGCCTCCTGCCTCAAGGCGCGGGTCTCGAGGATGCGTCGGACGATGACGAGCAGCTCATCGAAGTCTACCGGCTTGGTCAGGTAGTCTTCCGCCCCCATCTTGATGGCCTCGACTGCGGTCTTCACCGTGCCGAAGGCCGTCAGAATGACAAAGGACGCTGTCGACTTCCGCTCCTGGAGACGCTGGAGCATGCTCATGCCATCCATGACGGGCATCTTGAGGTCGCACAGGATGATGTCCGGGCCGATCTCGGCCGTCCGTTCCAGGCCATCGGCCCCGTGAGCCGCGGTGGCTACCTCGTAGCCTTCCTCGCCGAGAAGGGTCGCGAGGCCCTGCCGGGCATTCAATTCGTCGTCAACGATTAGGATGCGTGCTTTCCCCATGGGGATGGCTCGGGGTTCAGGGTTCAGGTGACCGATGACGGGTCACGGGACATTTCACGCCCGAAGGCTGACACCGGAAACCTACTCCTTCTTAAGGCGGGCGAAGCCCGCAACCCAACACGGCTCGGAAAGGTGTCAGGGTTCAGGGTTCGGGAGTCAGGAGTCAACTGACACCTGACTCCATTCAACTTCTCTGCCGGGTGCCCGCGCAGCGGGCGCGGGGAAGTGACACCCTAAGACTCTAACGCGGGCGAAGCCCGCAACCCGACAAGGGTGCAAAAGGCGTCCCGCCGGAAGCGGGTCAGGGTCCAGGAATCAACTGACACCCGACCCGCCTCCCACTGGAACAAGTCTGGCGGGACACCTTTCAACTTCTCCACCGGATGCCCGCGCAGCGGGCGCGGAGAGGCGGCATCAGAAGACTCTAAGAAACAACGCAAGTTCTCAATAAGTTCGGGCAAATCGCTCGCCCCTTTTCTCTAACCATTTGTTTTACAGTAACTTATATATACGACTGTCTCAACTTACCCGAACTTATTGAGAAGTTGAAAAACAACTCGGCAACCCGTTTTGGTACATCAAGTTAACAATTGTCTATTCTTGGCCATCGCGATCCTGCTCGCGCCAGTCATCGGCCCACGGGTGGTTCATCTCCTTTGTAACTCCTTAGCGAAAACTTCCGTCGTCCCTACGGGACTCACAGAAACAGGCCTCCGGTGACGATCACTAAGCAGCTACTCTTCTTTCTGGTCCCCGGGACGGGCTCGGGATCGAGACTTCTCAGGGCGGAGATTCCCGCCTCCTCGATGGCCACCCAAGACACATTCAACGGTTCATGGCCCCAGGACATGAGAGCTCCTTCGATCGCGATCCCGATCTTGACACCAGCACGCGCGCACCTGCGAAGAGCCCAAATTCTTGGCCATTCCTCGATAACTGGAACCTCTTGTTTCCTTCTTTCACAACGAAGCGAGTCCGCAAGCTTCGCAAATCACGCCCCCTCCAGGCCCTGCCCCTATGGGAGGGACCCGCCTCTCAACGGGATTCCTGCGGAAGGGAAACGGAATCCTCCCCTAAGGCCAGGTGCAGAAACGGAAACCCTCCCATCGGGACAAATCCGAGAGGCGCTCCCCAATGGGGCAGGCCCCGAAGGGGCAGGCCCAGCCCGTAACCGAAGCACGTGAGCGCTCGGTGAGGATCGCGACCCTCCCGACGCCCGCAATGCGTCTCGTTGGGAGAGCGTCGGCTACGGCAGCGGTTGCCGCTGGGAGGATGACTCCAGAGGAGGAATTCAGTAATCGTGTGGACCGGGGTCAAGTGGCGAGTACACGAGTTTGGGATTGCAGATGCACTTCCAAACTCGTGTACTCTGAAAGACCCTCCCTGCACAGAATTATAGTAAGACGCGGCGGCGATGGCAAAAGGCGCCAGGGAGGCCGTCAGGCGGCATGATCAATCAGCCTGAGAAAGGCGGGAGGCGAGCCGCTCCCCTTTGCGACTGGCCCCAGGCTCATCAAGAGGAGCACCAACTCGCCTGACTCGAAGACCAGGCTGTCATTCTGGGGGGCAGGCAGATTGACGGGCCGCCGGTTTCCTGGTGTGTGGTAAATGACGGGCGGCAGCCAGGGCGAAATGGCATAGAGGAATTCCACCTCGGCCTTCTCCCGACGAAAGATCATTTGCCATTTGGGCTGCGGGGCATATCATGGACCTCTATGCGTCGTACTGGGAGGCCCTCCGTTGCCGCCGGTGGAGCCTACGCGGCGAGGAACATGGTGAAGCGCCGAAATTCGACGCCTTGTAACTTGTCGGGTCACCCAATGTGAAATTCGATTCGTACGAGACGGGTGGTTTCTACGATGAGATGTTCTTCCAGGACGGTCGTCCGAGGGCTGGGTCGCGCCTCCTGACCGAGCGGATCGAGTCTCTGGTCGACGGCGAGTTGATGCGCAGGCAAAAGGCGGCCGAACGTGCGCTCCTCCGCTTAGGTATTACTTTCACGGTCTACGGGGACAGTGCGGGCACCGAGCGGATTTTCCCGTTTGACCTGATTCCTCGGATCGTCGAAGCAGGGGACTGGGACTGGTTAGAGCGAGGGTTGAAGCAGCGAGTGCAGGCGCTGAACCTTTTCATAGACGACATTTACCAGGAGCGGAAGATTCTGCGGGATGGGGTGGTCCCTGAAGAAATCGTCCGATCGGCCCGTTCGTTTCGTCCGCCATGCCTCCACCTCCGGCCGCCCCGCGGTGTATGGTGTCACATCACCGGCACGGACCTTGTTCGGGACCGGGATGGCCAGATGTATGTGCTGGAGGACAACCTCCGATGTCCCTCGGGCGTCTCGTATGTTCTGGAGAGCCGGGAGATTTTGAAACGGACCTTTCCACAGGTTTTCGGGGCATCTTGCGTGCACCCTGTCGGCGAGTATCCCAGTCGCCTCCTGGAGATGTTGCAGTCCTTGTCGCCCCAGGATGTTTCCAGGCCCCGGGTGGTTCTGCTGACCCCCGGGCTTTACAACTCGGCCTATTTCGAGCATTCATTTCTTGCCCAGCAGATGGGCATCGAGATGGTGGAGGGCCGTGACCTGGTCGTCCATGACGGATTGCTGTTCATGCGGACCACCAAGGGATTCGAACGCGTCGATGTGATCTACCGCCGCATCGACGATGATTTCCTGGACCCTACCGTCTTTCGGGCCGATTCCTTGCTCGGTGTGCCCGGGCTCTTCGAGGTCTACCGGAACGGCCGGGTGGCCCTGGCGAACGCGCCCGGGACGGGCATCGCCGATGACAAGGTCATCTATGCCTACGTTCCGAAGATCATCCGTTATTATTTGGACCAGGATGCAATCATCCCCAATGTCCCGACATACGTCTGCTGGAACGATTCGGAGCAGGAGTATGTGTTGAGCCACCTGGCGCAGCTCGTGGTCAAGTCCGCCAACGAGTCCGGGGGATACGGGATGCTGGTGGGGCCCCACTCGACGGCGAAGCAGCAAGCGGGGTTTGCGGACAAAATCCGGGCCAATCCACGCAATTTCATCGCGCAGCCCACTCTGGCCCTGTCGAGGGTCCCGACCATCGCCGGCGACCATTTCGAGGGCCGCCACGTGGACTTGAGGCCCTATATTCTGTACGGAAAGGACATCTACGTGTTGCCCGGCGGCCTGACTCGAGTGGCGCTGCGCCCGGGCTCGCTGGTCGTCAATTCATCCCAGGGCGGGGGTTACAAGGATACCTGGGTCCTGGCTCTCCGAGGGGCGACGTGACGCGCCGGCCATCCAAGGGCGTCGCTTCTCCCGGCCCCGTCCTCCAAACGCGGGTGATACCCGCCTCCAACTGGAGCAAGTCTGGCGGGACACCTTTCAACTTCTCCGCCGGGTGGCCGTTCATCGGGCGCGAGGAAGTTACACCCCAGGACTCTAAATCGATGCTCAGCCGAGTTGCCGATTCTATTTACTGGATGGCCAGATACATCGAACGGGCAGAGAATATCGCCCGTTTTGTCGATGTGAATCTCCGGCTCATGCTGGACCTGCCGGGCGGATCGGAGGACCAGTGGCAGCCGCTGGTGGACATTACGGGCGACCGGGAGTGGTTTGCCGAGCGCTATGGGGCCGCGTCCCGGGAGAAGGTGATCCGTTTCCTGACGTTCGACAAGGAGTATTCGAATTCGATCTTTTCCTGTCTGAGGGCCGCGCGTGAAAACGCCCGCATGGTCCGCGAGACCATTTCCTCCGAAATGTGGGAGCAGGTGAACACCTTCTACCTTATGGTCCATGATGCGGCATCTTCCGACCGCGCCCTGGAGTCGCCCCATGATTTTTTCTCCTCCGTCAAGACGGCCAGCCACCTGTTCGTCGGCGTCACGGAGACCACCATGTCACACGGGGAAGGCTGGCACTTCGGCCTCCTCGGCCGCTTCCTGGAGCGGGCGGACAAGACTTCCCGTCTCCTCGAGGTGAAATACTTCATTCTCCTTCCCTCGGTTGCGGACGTCGGAACGCCGTACGACGACATGCACTGGTCGGCCCTCCTCCGTTCGGCGAGCGCTCTTGAGATGTACCGGAAGCGGCATGGCCCGATTTCCCCGAACCGCGTGGTGGATTTTCTGCTCCTGGACCGGGAGTTCCCCCGCTCCGTGCGATATTGCCTGAACCTGGCCCAGGAATCGCTTCATGCCATTTCCGGCACGCCCCTCGGCACGTTTGGGAATCTGGCGGAGCAGCGGCTGGGGCAGCTTCAATCCGAGCTGGCTTATGCCCACGCGGACGAGATCATCCGCGAGGGCCTGGAAGAGTTCCTGGACGCCTTCCAGACCAAGCTCAATCTGACCGGGGAAGCGATTTTCGAGACCTTCATCGCCTTGCGACCCAAGAAGGAGTCCCGCCCATGACGTTCTGCCTGGGGATGAAGATTCACGACGGGTTGATCGGGATTGCCGACACACGGGTGACGAGCGGCACCGAGTACATCACGGCCCGGAAGGTGACCATCTACGAGAAGCAGCGGCATCCGATGTTCTTGATGACGTCCGGGCTTCGCGCCGCCCGCGACAAGGCCCTGACCTACTTCGAAGAGGTCATTGCGGAGCGCCCGCAGCCGTTCGACCGGCTCTACAAGGCGGTCAACGCCTTTGCGGAACAGATTCGCCGCGTCGCCCAGGAAGACCGTGCCGCGCTCACCGAGAGCGGCCTCCAGTTCGATATCCGATGTCTGGCCGGTGGCCAGTTGGAGAAGGACCCCGAGCACAAGCTCTATCTCCTCTACCCCGAAGGGAATTGGGTCGAGATCGGCCAGGGGACGCCCTACCACATTATGGGCGAGTCCGGATACGGCAAGCCTATCCTGGTCCGCACGCTGAAGTACCAGGATTCCATGCGCCACGCCCTCAAGGTCGGCTACCTGGCCTTCGACTCGACACGGATCAGCGCTGCGGACGTCGATTTTCCCATCGACGTGGTCCTTTACGCTCGGGACTCTTACCGGATTCTCGAACATCGCTACGACAAGGATGACTTCAAGGACATCTCGAACTGGTGGCAGGAGCAGCTCCGGCAGTCGGTTCACGAGCTGCCTTCCCAATGGATGGACCGCATCTTCTCCGAACTGCCTCTTCCGAGCCCCGGGAAGCGTCCGGACACCTCATGATCCTCCGTGTCGTTCATACAACGAGTTACACTTATAGTGCTCCGGTCTTTCTTGAACCGCATAGCTTTCGGCTTCATCCCCGGTCCGATGGCTACCAGCGGCCCGTCCGTGCCCATCTTCAAGTCGATCCTCGACCTGGGGTCTGCACGGCCTGCCTGGACGCAGAAGGGAATCAGGTTTTCCATGCCTGGTTCGACGGCAAGACAACCCGGCTGGGGGTCCGGTCCGAGTTCGAGGTGGAGACCCTCCGGGTCAATCCATTCGATTACATCGTGACGGAGGCATCGGCGTGCCGTGTTCCAGCGGAATATAGCCGAGGACTCAGCGCCTTGTTGTCTCCCTACTGTGCCGTGGCCCCGGCCTGCGGTGCAGTCGCCGAGTTGGCGCGTACGCTGGCCCGGGAGTCAGGCGGCGAAACTCTGGCCTTTTTGTCGCTTCTCGCCCGCCGGATTTTCGAGACGACGGAGCGCGTGGTCCGTGAGGATGGCGGCCCGCTGCCGGCCGAGGAGACCTTGCGGACACGGCAGGGGGCCTGCCGGGACCTCGCGGTGCTTTACGTGGAGTCGTGCCGGGCCATGGGGTTGGCCGCGCGATTCGTCAGCGGTTACCACGCCAGCAGGGAGACTCGGGACCGCCGTTTCATGCATGCCTGGGCGGAGGTGTACGTGCCCGGGGGAGGATGGCGCGGGTATGACCCGTCCTGGGGCCTGGCTGTATCGGACCGGCACGTGGCCGTGGCGGCGAGCGCCGCATCGCACGGGGCCGCCCCCGTATCCGGCATATTCCGAGGTGATGGAGCAACTTCCCGGATGGCAGCCGAGTTGACCATCCAGATCGGTCCGCCGGGTGCAGGCGAGTAGACGAGCTCGCCAGTGCACCCGCACTGGCGAGCTCGTCTACTCGATATCAGCGGCAGAGGAGCGGACACGCGTTTCCGCCGTTGAAAATGAGGCGGTAAGCGCGGCCATGGGGATGGGCTTGAGGGGCGGGCGCGGCGTGAGAATGCCCGATGCCTCGACGGGCTGGCCGCTTTCCTGCGCGATCAACTCGGCCATGATCGGGCCGCAGATGCGGCCCTGGCAGTAGCCCATCCCGCCGCGGGTGCAGCGCTTGACCTCGTTGCAGGTGCGGCATCCGTCGCGGACGGCGGCCCGGATATCGCCCACGGTGACCTCCTCGCAACGGCAGACGGGAGTGTCATCGAGGGCGAGCTGCCAGAGCCCGGGCTTGGGCTGGAAGATGCGGTTCATCGACGAGGAGAGCGGCAGGAGGCGATCGAGGCGCTCATGGGCGAGGGCGAGGCGCGGTTCGCTCTGGGAGGGTGCGCAAGCGTTGAGGGATTCGGCGATGGCGAGCCCGGCAATCTTTCCCTCGGTAATGGCTTTCTCGGCCCCGCCGATGCCGGTGACCTCCCCCGCGGCATAGACCGCGCGGACCGACGTTTCCTGCCGAGGGTCCACCGTGACGGACCAACCCCCGCGGTCGAATTGATAGGCATGGCGGCATCCGAAGAGTCGGGTCAGATCGTTGCCGGGCAGGAAGCCGTATCCCAAGGCGAGGCAATCGACCTCGTACCGGGCGGTTGAGCGGGGCCGAACGACCCCGCGGCCGTCGATCTCGGCGGTTTCGACGGCTTCGACGGCCTGTCGGCCGAGGGCGCGAGTGACGGCGCGGCGGAACACCTGAGGCACCCCGGCGGCCCGGAGCACCCGCCGGGCGCGAAGGGCCTGTCCCACCCGGCTGAGGACGGCCCGTGGATTCTGGGCCAGGGGAAGCCAGTCGCGGGGTTGGGTAGCCTCGAGGACGGCGGCGACCTGCACGCCGGCCTCCAGGAGCTGAGCGGCGACGATCCAGGACAGGAAACCCGTGCCGGCCACAAGCGCACGATGGCCGGGCCGAACTCCCTGGGCCTGGACCAGGCACTGGGCGCCTCCCAGGGTGAAGACGCCGGGCAGGGTCCAGCCGGGAAAGGGGATCAGGCGCTGGTAGGCTCCGGTAGCGACCAGGATGCGATCGGCGTGCAGTGTTTCCATGCCGTCCGGCCCCCGAAGCGCCAGGGCCATATCCCCCGCGAGGCCCCAGACCTGGGTCTCGGGACGCTGTTCGATCGGGAGAAGGCCGAGCCGGCGAAGGAGGTCCCTCCCCTCGGCCCGTGTCCGGTCCGGCGGCGGCGGCGTCCGCGGGGACAGGGTCGGCGGCGGCCGGCGGAGGAACTGTCCGCCCGGCTGCGCGTATTCGTCGAGGAGGGCGACCTGGACACCGAGCTCGGCGGCGGTGACGGCCGCGGCGATGCCGGCGGGACCCGCGCCGATGATGGCCAGTTCGGTTCGGCTCATATCTCGAGTCTCACCTTCATGTGGGGCCGGCACCGGACGAGGCAGGCCTGGACGCGGCCGAGCCCCTCCACGTTGACGAGGCAGCCGAAGCAAGCGCCCATGCCGCAGCAGGGGCCTCGGAGTGCGCCTCGCGGCCCGCGGCCGAACGCGAGGATGCCCGCGGCCACCAGTGTGGCAACCAGGGTCTCGCCCGGAAAGGCCCGGATGGGCCGGCCGTTGACCTCGATCTCGAATCCCGGGGCTCGGTCCATGTCCGAGCGCCGTCGGTCCATCTCAGGCAACATGGAAATGCTCCGGCACGGAGGGGATCGCCGAGAGAAATCGCATGGGTCTCAGGTCCGTCAGGCCCGGGCCGAGGCTGCCGCGGGCGATCCAATCCGCCAGCAACCGGGCGGTGATCGGAGCCAGAAGAAGCCCATTGCGAAAGTGTCCCGCATTCATGTAGACGTTCTCAAAGCCGGGCATGCCGCCCACGATCGGCAACTCGTCGGGAGTGTGGGGCCGCAAGCGCGCCCAGGTGCGCAGGACGAGGACGTCTTGAAGCCGCGGGAGAGCGCGGGCGGCAAGCGAACAAATATGGCGAAAATTATCCCAGGGAGCGGTGGTGTCGTATCCCGTAAAGGCGAGGGTCCCGCCAGCGATCACGTTGCCTCCCGCGGTCTGTATCAGGCTGATGCCGCAGAAAACCGGCGTATGAAGCTGCCAGGGGACGCGCTCGGTGACAATGGCCTGCCCACGGCCAGGCTGAATGGGGAGGGGCAGGGCCAGCTCCGGAAGGCGTGCCGCCCATGGCCCCGCACAGTTGACAAATCGGCCTGCGCGGACCGTGCCGGAAGGCGTTCGGAGCGCCAGCAATCGGCCCGAGGCGACATCGGCCCCGACCACCTCGCAACGGGGCAACAGCTCTACCCGGCGGCGGTGCAGGGCTCGG
Organism: Planctomycetota bacterium; assembly: GCA_016179685.1. Lineage (GTDB taxonomy): Bacteria > Planctomycetota > PUPC01 > JACPCR01 > JACPCR01 > JACPCR01. Next base: position 10,990 of record JACPCR010000069.1, read on the forward strand.
ATGAGGCTCCAGCAGACCATGAGCGGGTTGACGTGACACTCGCGGGGAAAGTGGAGGCCGCCCGTAATCTCCTCGGACAACCCCGGCTGCAATTCACGCACGGCCCGCCCATCGAGGATCGAACAGGCGGGCGGATCGTCCACGCACGCACGGACCTGGGCCCGAAGGATGTCCATCTCCTCCGCGGAAAAGGCCAGAGCGATGACCCCATTTCGCCTGAATTCGAACTCCATGCCCGGTTGGGCGCTCAACTCGGCGTAAAGTTCACGGCTGGCATGAGCGAGTCTGCGGAAACTGCCGCCCAGAGTCAGTCCCTCGAATTCTGCCCAGACGCCGCCGAGGTTGGCCGAGGACGCCTCTCCGGCCAAGTCACCGCGCTCGAGGAGCGCGATCGGACCCACGCCTGCCTCGGCCAGGTAGTAAGCCGTGGCGAGCCCGATTACCCCTCCACCGATAATGACCGTGTCATAGGACTTCTGCGGCATGGGACCCTCGGGTACGCGGGACATGCGCGCGTCCAGGCGAGCCGCCCGGTGCTACTTGAATGGGATCATCGGGTACGCGGGACCTGCGGCATAAGCCGCGTCCAAGCTGTTCCCAGTGTTACCGGTGCAAGAACTGCATCGGGCCTGCGTAGACTCCGAAATTATTGCCGGATTTCGCACTCTGCATCCCCGTTGGTCAAACGTTTGCAAAAGGTTTTCCGCACGCTTCATCCATTACCGAGGTGAGAAATGATGACGAACCGCGAGCGCATATTGGCCTTGCTTTCAGGCAAGATTCCGGACCGGCTACCGTGGATTCCCCGCTTGCTGCTCTGGTACAACGCGCGGCAACTGGAGGGGACCCTTCCGCCGCGTTATCGGAACTGGAAGCTTCGAGATATAGAAAAGGACCTGGGCATGGGCACTCCGGCCCGGGACGGCAGGGTCTTCAGGACGGCGGTGCGGGGAGTCGAAGTGACGACAAAGAGCCGCAATGGGATGGAAGCGGCGACGGAATACCGTACCCCTGCCGGGACGGTTCAGACCTTGACACGGGGCAGCCAGCTTCTCAGGTCGAAAGGCATCATGGACCTGGAGGTGGAGCACATCATCAAGCGCCCGGAAGACTACGCCGTGGCCGAGTACTTGGTGGAACATACGGAATACACGCCATGTTATGACGAGTACCTGGCCTATGAGGGGGAGATCGGCGATGACGGCTACCCTTTGGTGGCCGTCGGAGACTGCCCTTTCCATCACTGGTTGAAGAACCTCGTGGGCTATAACCAGGGCTACTATCATCTGAACGACACTTCAGAGAAGGTGGAGCGGCTTCTGAATCTGATGACGCAGAAGGATCGGGAGGTGCTTTGGCCAATAGTGGCGAAGTCGCCGGCCAAGCTCTTCCTGCACGGCCTACATTTCGATTCGGACATGACGCCGCCGCCGATTTACGAGCGCTACATCCGCCCCTACTACCAGGAGTTCACCGATCTGCTCCACCGGCACGGCAAGTATTTGTGCATGCACGCCGACGCGGACAGCCGCCGAATTCTTGCGCAAATCCGGGACTCCGGCTTCGACATGGCGGAGACTTTCACGACCGAGCCGATGGTGACGTGCACGCTGGCGGAGGCCCGGAAGGTTTTCGGTCGGCGGGTGGTGGTCTGGGGCGGGGTCCCGTCCGTGATTCTTGAAAATGCCTATTCAGACGAGTATTTCGAGTCGTACATGGAAAAAGTGTTCCGGACGATCGCTCCGGGCGACGCGTTCATGCTCGGGGTAGCCGATAACGTGATGCCGGATGCAAAAATCGAGCGCCTGGCGCGCATCACCGAGATGGTGGAGGAATGGGGCGCATACCCCGTGCGACTCCCTGACCGTGTTCCTGCAGGGTCTTAGCCCGCATTTTTCACACGGCGTGTTCGAATTGCGCCCTGCGGGCTTCGACTCGCACGACTGGTTTCGTTCTCGCTCAGGGCTAGCCCGGGTCGGTGTGCCAGGAACGCCGCGTTGTAGCCCGCACTGCAACGGATTGCTGCACACGCGGATATCGAGCGTGCCGTTGCGGCTTGTGAGAAATCCGGGGAGACGCCCAGTGGGGCGTTTCCTTTCTTAAGGTGAACGAAGCCCGCAACCGGACAAGGCTGGAAAAGGTGTCAGGGTTCAGGGTTCAGGAATCAACTGACACCTGACACCTTTCAACTTCTCCGCCGGGTGCCCGCGCCAGCGGGCGCGGTGAAGTTACACCCTTAGACTCTATTGCGCTGCCCGGGGTGGTGTCGGAAATGGGAGGTGCGGGGGCTGGCGGCCACCGAACCCCCATTGCCTAAGCGCCGGCCACGGACAGGCGGCGCGAGCGGTTGGGCTTCCACTTGGGGGAATGGCCGGCCAGCCAGGCGTGCCGCCACTCGAAATAGGCGGGACTGTAGAGCACATCGAGGATCGTGGCTCGCTTCTGGTAGGGAAGGTAGTTGCCGCAGTGCCAGCCGTAGGCACGGTAAAGCAGAAGGTCGCCGGCGTGCAGATGGACCTGCACGGCGGCGGGCATGCTGCGGGTATGCTCGAGATGCATCTGCTCGAGGGCCACGAGGTCTCCGCCCTCACGAAGCCGCTTCTCCCGGTCCGGGTCGGGGCCCCGGCTGGCGGCCAGCTCGGCCGGGCTGTCCTGAGTACGCAGGTGGCTGCCCGGAACGTACCAGGTGCAGTGGTCGTCATAGAGCGCTGCGTTGATCTGGTTCAGGGAGTCCCAATCGAGGACAAAGTCGGCGTACTCCGCTTCCGTTTCGAACCGGCAATTCTGCCGGTTGATGTCCCGATGCCAAGTAATGGACCAAGGATGGACCGGGGGCTCGATGAAGACGCCCATGACGTCGAGTCGTCCGTAGAAGGCGTCGGGACCCAGGACTTGCCGGAAGGCATGGTGGAGTGCGGGCAGGTCGGCGTAATGGCGGAAGGGCAGGGTATCGATCGATTCCGCGTAGGCACTGATGGGCTGGAAGCGTTGGGGCTGTCCGCCATGGGCCTGGCGGACGAGCGCTGCGGCCTTGTCGGATTCCCGACGCAGGTCCGTGATCAGGCTCGCGGGCAGGATACCCCGCAGGATGGTGTAGCCGTTCTGAAAGAAACCAGCCACGTCCGTGGGTGAAAGAGGCGTAGTCATGGATGGACCTCCAGCGAGAGGAAATCTTCGGTTTCTTGCATGAACGCGTCGAGGTGCGGCGTGCGGACCGGAAGCGCTGCCTAGCAGGAAAGACAGTCCCGGCGCAGGTGATCGGCCATCAACAGGATGATGTGTGGTCGTTTCATGTGAGGCTACGCCACCCCTGTTCGGGCGGGCGGTGACCCGCCGTTTCGGTCACTCCAGATCATCGGCTGCGAAGACGCCAATGCATGTTTCCGTGTCTTAGGAATGAGACTATAAGCGGCCAGCCGGAACGTGCAAACGCCACTCGAAAGCAGGACTTGACCCCAGGGTGCTGAGGCGTTAGCTTTGGCCGGGCGGGAGCGAGGAATTTTTGGGGCGTCTCAATGACGCGCCGCGTGTCCGCCGATGGGCGACAGCAGGCAGGCGTAGAGCGGCTCGGACAACGGCTGAATCCGTTACTCCAACTGGGGTTGCGGCCCGTGCCGTGGTAGGGAGTACGAATCACGAACGCGGGAGGGCGTCTTCGATGTCCGGGTCTGGAGTTTTGCGTGTCGGGCTCGTCGGCTGCGGCGGCATGGGGCGTACCCACATCAGAACCCTGCAGGGGCTGCGCGGTTTCAAAGTGGTGGGCCTCTGCGACATCGCCCAGGCGGCGGCGGATAGGGCGGGCCAGGACTTCGGCGTGTCGGCCCGCTTCACCGACTTCGAAAAGATGCTGGACGCGGTCGAACTGGACCTGGTGGTGGTGGCGACGCATCCGCGGTGGCATCGGGCGCCGACGGTGGCAGCGGCCCGCCGGCGCATCCACGTGCTCTGCGAAAAGCCCATGGCCCTGGACCTGGCCGAGGCCGACGAGATGGTCGAGGCCGCACGGGAGTCCGGCGTCCGGCTCGCCATCCACCAGCAAAACCACGTCAACCCGGGCATTCGCAAGGCCCAGGCCATGGTGGCCGAGGGAAGGATCGGCGAGGTCCTCCTGGTGCGCGGCCGCAACAAGGCGGGTCGCCGAAGCGGGAACGAAGTGGTGGAAATGGGGACGCACGTGGCCGACATGATGATGTGCTTCGGAGGCATTCCCCGCTGGGTCGCTGCGACGGTTCTATCAGAGGGTCGTTTCGGAACGCGGGCAGACGTCATGGATGCGCTCGAGATGTCGCCCAAGGACCATGACTCCGGATGGGTGATGGGGACGAGGGCGGTGGCCGCTTATGGTTTCGATCGAGGCATCCTGGGCGAGGTGCATTTCTTGGGATACGCCCAGATGATGCGGCCCAACTATGGCGTCGATGTCCTGGGCACCGAGGGGCAGTTGGCCGTCCGGGCCGCCGCTGGCGTCGTCGAGGGCTCGAATCTCTGGCATCTCCCCCGGCCCATGGAAGGGACTCCATCACAGGCGTCCGACTGGAGGAGCGTGGACTTATCCGACATGGGTGTCGAGAATCCGATCGTGACCATGTACCGGCGGATGTCGGAGGCGATCAAATCGGGTAACGAGCCGCCGAGCAGCGGTATCGAAGGCCGCTGGGCGCTCGAGATGATGCTGGGCATCTACGAATCCCACCGGCAGGATGGACGCCGAATCCCATTGCCCCTGGCGGACCGGCAACATCCGCTCGAACGATGGCGGCAGCCATGAAGGAAACCTACCGGGTGGGGGTGATCGGAGCGACCGGGCGAGGCGATTATGGGCACGGCCTGGATACGGCCTTCCAGGGCATCGACGGGGCGAAGATCGTCGCCGTATCGGACCCGGATGCTCGGGGTCTCGCCCGGACGGCGGCAAGGCTGGGGGTCAGCCGCACGTACACCGACTACCGTGAGATGCTGGCCCGGGAGAAGCTGGACGTCGTAAGCATCGGACCCCGGTGGGTGACGGACCGGGTGGCGATGGTGCGTGCGGCAGCGGGCGCGGGATGTCATATTTTCTGTGAAAAACCGCTCGCAGGCACTCTCGAAGAGGCGGACGAGATGGTGGAGGCCTGCCGGAGCGCCAGGGTCAAGATGTCGCTGGCCCACCAGTTCCGTGGCCTGCCGCCGGTGCGACTGGCCATCCAGGAGGTTCAGTCCGGGCGGTATGGGAAGCTGCTGCGGATGCGGGCCAGGCCCAAGGACGACCACCGGGGCGGGGGCGAAGAGTTGGTCGTTCATGGGACACACCTGTTCGACCTGATGATCGCCTTTGCGGGTCCGCCCCGGTGGGTGAGCGGGCACGTGGTCCAGGACGGTCGAGACGTCACTCGAAAAGACGCACGCGAGGGGACCGAGCCGGCGGGGCCCCTGGCGGGTGACTCGATCACTGCGTTGTTCGGGTTTGAGCACGGGGTCCGAGCGTACTTCGACTCCAGCTCGAATCAGCACCAGCCGGGGAAGATGCTCTACGGCGTTCTTTTCGAGTGTGAGCGGGCACTCCTTCATGTTCGACGCCTGGGCGACGTCTACCTCTATCCGGCGCCGATGACGATTCCCGAGGAGGCCGGTCTCACCTGGCAGCGGATGGTCCTTCCGGAATGGCATATCGGCCCGGACGGCAAGCCGCGCTCCCTTCAAGACTGGCTGGAACTCGGCAACCAGGCCCTGGTCCAGGACCTCATCCGAGCGATCGAAGGGGACACGGAGCCTCCGTCCAGTGTGCGGGATGGGGTATTCGTCACAGAAATGATCCAGGGCGTTTACGCGTCTCACTTCGCGGATGGGGTCAGGCTGCGGATTCCCTTGTCGGACCGATGCCATCCGCTGCTGGCCGGTCTTGGATGAATGGCGTCGGACCCCAGGGGTCCGACGCCATCTACTTGCACTCGATGATGCGCGTGGCGTAATCGGGACAGACCAACTCGTCGCCATGGTAGAGCCCGGCCAGCACGGCGTGAATGCCTGCGGCAGTCCCGAGGCCGGCGTGAACGGTCGCCGTGCAGGAGGTCTCGCTTCCGGGGGGCAAGGACACGGCCTGCTCGAAGGGACGCGCAGTCATGCCTTCAGGCACGATCAGGCGCAGGGAGGCGTCCAACGGACCCGGAGTTGCATTCTGCATCCGGAAGGACAGTCGGGCGGTCTGACCCGGCGCGAGCGTTACGCGCCGCGGCAGCTCATGGATGATGAATGCCTTGGCACGGCCCGCCGGCGGCCCGTAGACCTCGACCGATCGCAGGCACGATTGCTTGGGAATCCAGTCGATCTTTTCGAAGAGGCAAGAATTGACCATGGTGATGAGCAGCCGCAAGCGGTCGGTCGTCACCGGTTCGAAGTGATGCTCGATCACGTTCTGGTAGAAATTTGCACGGACCTCGCCGACGGTCTTCCATTGGTCGCCGGCGAAAACCTGGAGGTCGTAATCCCGCAATGTGCGTTCCCATGCGCCGTAGTCGAGCGCGGTGCGGACCCGGGCCAGCGGGACGGGCCGAGGCAGCCTGACCTCAAACCAGTCCGGCCAATGGTCCGCGCCCTCCGGAGGCTCGCACCACGCGTAACGGCTCGTAGCCATGCCGGTCCAATCGCCGGTGATGGGCAGCGCGTTGGGCACGTCCGGCGCGTTCGAGCCAGAAGCCGTGGTCCCCAGGACGGCGAGGGCGAGGTTGGGCTGCACGGGGACCTCGTCGTAGGCGGGCGCGAGCTTCTTGCCCGGCGGCACCCGGAAATAGGTGGGTTCGCCGCGGAGGGTCACCTGCAACCGGCCATCGACGGTCCGCACCGTTTCTCGGTTGCCCATCAGATCGGTCACGGCAACCGTATCGGCGTCCGTGGTAACGGTCAGTGGAACGGGCTCCGAACTGGTAAAAGCGGCTGCGACCGTGCGCGTGGTATCGGCATAGAGCTGGAAATAATGGCCCTTGCCGGGCAGCGGGAGCTCGCGGACAAACGGGGCATCGCCGAGGCATTCATGAAGCACCTGCAAGGCGATGGCGGGGGCTGTCGGTTCCGTGTAGCGCATCAGGTAGAAGTCGTTGTAACCGTGCTCGGTCATGTAGAAGACGTAGACGCGGTCGCGGGGGATGCCCATGCCCTCGGCATGGAGGAGCATGTGGACCGCGTTGCGGGCCTGGCTCTCGCGCTGGGCGTTGAACCGGTCGTAGACATAGTCGTTGAAGCCCCAACCCCGATGCCAGGCCGATTCGGTCATCCAAAGCCCCTGCTTCGGATCATCACCGAAGTCGCGCACAACCTGCCACCATTGGTCCATTTCGGCCCGGTAGCCTTCCTGGAAGCCGAGGCCGGTGTAGGGATGGAACGAAATTCCATCGAAATATTTCTGGCCGCCCAGTTCGTACAGCCGGCGGACCCAGCCATGGTTTTCCAGGCCGCAGATACTGCCCCCCAGGTAGTTGGCCTGGGGATTGGCCTGCTTCACGATCGGGTACTGCACCATCAACAGGTTCTCGAGGTAAGCCTCTGGCGACATGCCCAGGTTGGGTTCGTTGAACGGCTCCCACGCGTCGATCCCCTCCTTTTCCTTCGCATACCGCACCCACTGGCCAAGCCAGCGCTGCTTGGCCTCTTCCATGAGGGCGCGCCAGTCCTTCTTACCCTTTTCAGGTTCAGCCTCTTTCCGCTCCATCTCCTTCTCACGCGGCAGCTCCTCATCCTCCTCGGCGGGCGCAGAAGTCGGATCGCCGTCCAGATCAGGAGCCTCTGACGGCTCGGCGTACCGCTTCTTGAACCATTCCTCGAGGGCTCGGTCGGAAGCGCTGCCACTCATCAGGTTGACAAAGGTTCTTACCGTTCCCTGCTGCCGGACCTTGATAAAAGTCTCCCGGGTGCTGGCGTGCCTCTCCCAGTCGATCTCACCCGTTTGCTCATCGTGGCTCGCGGCCCAGATGTCCACGAGCGACGGCGTCAGCCGCAGACCCCGCAGGCCGAGAACGTTGGCCCAGACCATTTCGCTGTCGATCCCGTGCTGCTGGTCGAGGGCCCGAAATTCGGGCCTCTCGAGGCGCATACGGGCGCAGGAGAACTCGTGTGTCCTCTTGGCGCCGGCGGCGTCGGCCCGGGTCGTGCTCAGGCGCACACGGTAGTATCCCATCGTCCGGGGCTGGATGTCCACGGAAAACGGTGGCGTCGCCCCGGGCCCGAGTTCAAGCGGCTGCTCGCCTTCCTGGAGGACACGCTGCCGATGGTCCTCGAGGACCCACGAGACCCGGTAACGGCCCGGCTCGGCGTGTTCTGCCGCAAAATCCAAATGATAGAGGACCGGCTCGCCCGCGTTGAACATGCCCCGGGGCTGGTCGGGCCGGACGTCATAGTAAGGGGCTGGTGCGAGGTCCTTTGCCGTGTCAGGCGGCTTGACGGTGAGCGTGGGCTTGCTGTCCGGCTGGGCGTCGATGAGGGCCCAAAAGCCCCGGGGACACTCCTCCGGGCGCAGGCTGGGGTAAGGGACGTGATGACGCCGGCTGCCGAGGGCATGGCCCAGGCCGCTGATCCCGCTGATCTCCACCCGAAGGCCATCGGCGCAGGTCACCTCCACGTGGGGCCAGGAGTGGCCCAACTGGCCGTAAAACGAAAAGGGGTGGGGGCTGTGGAGTCGCCAGGCGGGCAACGCGTCCTCCTCGCCGCTGCGGAGATTCTTCACGGCCAGGACACGGTCGCCAAAGACGCCGTAGAGACAGAAAGGCGGAGGCGGATCGCGCCCGCCGTCCTGCCGCTTCCGGCCCGGGGGCTTTCGCAAATCGGCCAGGGACACCTCGATCCGGTCCGCAAGGAACTTGAGCCCGTAGCCCGGAAGGTCCACCGGCGGCTTCATGTCTTCCTGTTCGACCGGTTCGCCGAGGGCGTCGTCCTCAGCATCAGGGCCCGATGCTTCGCTCGATGCCTTCCTCGCTTCGCCCTCGCGCAGGACCAGGCGCGGGCCGTCCTCGAGCCGGATATCACCGGTGACCTTTTCCTGACCTGCGAGGCCGAAGACGATGTTCTTGAGTACTTCGACGTTTCCGCAGGACAGGCTCACCCGGCCCGGTGCATAGACCTTGACCGTATAGGTCGTGGCGGTCACCGTGTAGAGGGGCGGCGCTTTCTCGGCGAGGTCCAGGTCCGCGGGATCGGCCTTCTCAATCGTCACATCCGCCGCGAGGAGGGTCGAGGTCACGAGCCAGCACAGGGCCGCCGAGGCGAACGAGCCTGAGGCGGCCACGAATCGGGCTCCTGCCGCTAATGGCATACGTCACTTCTCAAGGTCTTTTCGTAGGGGCCACTGCTCATGCAGGGCAACTTGAAGGCACAACCCGCTCGGCGAAAGCGTCTCCAGCAGGAGGTCCAACTCAGCCTGGCTCAGCCCGCCGGTGATGATGAGCGGCTTTTCCGCATTGGCCTGTTTGAGCAGCGGCAGAAGCTGGGCGACCGACGGTCCGGCCGGGTAATCCAGGCTCACCTGAATGGCTCGCAGTCGGTCAAGCTCCAGCAGGGCGTCGAGCATGATATGGAGGCCGCCCGAATGGGTGTGGATGAGCGGATAGTCGAAGCACTGGCATAGGCGTTTGTCACAGGGCAGAAGGAACTCTCGATAGGCCCGTGGAGAGAGCAGGGCCGCATTGTCCGCTTGCGTGCGGACCACCGATCCGGTGGCGAAGAGGCCGTATTCGATGGCGCCGCCATGGAATGGAGCTGAAGCCTTCAGCCAACTCTGGGCCACGGTGAGGAATGCGTCGGTGCAGGCATCGAGCCACTTGCGGAAACGGCGCGGCTCGTCGACCATGGCCCAGAGGGAAGGCTCGTCGCCGGCGGCGGCCGAGAGAATATCTATCGGGCCTCGAAGGAGCGGCTGACAGACGGGATAGCGGCCCTGGGCCCGGCGAACAAGCTCCCGGGTCACCTCCAGCAATTTCAAGAGCCAAGGGTTGGCAGGCGAGACGATCAGGTTTTCGAGATGGTTGGGACTCTCCGGAATCGGCTCGGACCAGACATGGCCCGACTTCCAGCGAATCGGGCAGCCCACGATGGCCTCAGCCCAGCACAGGTCGTAAGGCGCAACGCCGCAGAAAAAATTACCGCGGACAGTTTCTTTGGGCTGCCCGGAGAGGTCAGCCAGCCCCTGCGTGTCCAGCAATTCGGGAGTCAGAAGTCGCCCTTCCGTCACCAGCGAGCCATCCGCCAGCAGAAAGGGTCTCCGGGGCTGAAGCGGGTCGAAACGCCCGACATCCATCAAGGGTCGCTCCGTCGGCTTCATATCCCAGAAAGCTTTGTGTTGATCAAAGAGTCGTTTGGGCATAGCCAGTGGCCCATAATTAACGGGGTATCGGGGTCAGTGCCTACGACCTCGAAAAATTTCTCATACTCTAACAGGTTCGAAGTGGCATCGCCGATGGGGCCCATGCCCGTAGATGCCAAATTAAGGAAGAAAATGGGCTGATTGGCCTCTTACTTTGCATCTTCTCTTTCTTAACGATTTGTGTAAAAATCACTTAGGAGGATAGTGAACGAAAAGGTTCTAATGCCTTGAAACTGCAACTCAAACTTAAAACGTTTTTTCGAGTTTGACGCCCCAAACGCTTAAGGCGGGTGATACCCGCAACCCAACAAGGTCCGGAAAGGAGTCTGGTGTCCCGCCAGACTTGTCCCAGTGGGAGGCGGGTCAGAAACCAACTGAGACCCGAAACCTGAGACCTTTGAACAGCTCCGCGCCCGCTGCTCGGGCATCCAGCGGAGATGTGACACCCTAAAACTCCAATGGGTGACCCAGACGCCTCCCCATGATAACTATTCCCCTTTTTTCCTCGGAAGTGAATCTCACGCGGGCAGGTGGGAAGGCCGCAAGCCTGGCCGGGTTAGGCCGCGCCGGCTTCCCCGTTCCGCCAGGCTTCGTCGTCACAACGGACGCATACCGCCAGTTCCTTCGCGCCCACGGACTGGACTCCCAGGTCATGGAGCTGGCCCGTCGTGCGGCAGCGGACGATGCGTCGAGCTTGGAATGGCGCGAGTGCATGCCGCGGCCACCCATCTCATCGAGCGCGTGCGGCAGACGCCTTGGGGCGCCGTTCGCGCTCCTCTCCTTGCATGGGCCATTCGGCGCATGCGGCAGCTTGCCGGTCTGCGCGAGTCTCCGAAATTTTTTGTCATTCATCTCTTCGGCATTTATCGGTCCGCGCTGCTGGACAGCGGAGCACGATTGGCCAAGCAAGGTGATCTGGAAAGGGCGGACGATATTTTCTACGTGCCGATGGAAACCCTCCGGCAGTTTGCTCCAGGTGACAAAGTTGACCTGAAGGGCATCGTTGCGAGGGAACGCGAGACCTACCAGCACCAACTGCGCCGGCAGCGGATTCCTCGAATTCTTCTGAGCACCGGCGAGGTCCTCTACGAAGGAATTCATGAAAAGGATGGCGGCGACCTGGCCGGCGAGGGCGTGTCCCCGGGTGTTGCAGAAGGCGCGGTCCGCGTGGTCGCACACCCGGAAAGGGCGAGGATCGAGCCTGGGGAGACCTTCGTTTGCCCCGCCACGGACCCAGGCTGGACGCCGCTCTTCCTGGCCGGGGGCGGCCTGGAGACGGAGCTTGGAGGCCTTCTCACCCACGGCTCGGTAGTGGCCATGGAACCCGGCATCCCTGCGGTGGTCGGCGTGCATGACGCCACACGGCGACTTCGGACCGGGCAGAAGATAAGGCTCGACGGCAACCGTGGCCGCATCACGATCTTGTGACTCGGCATGGCTGATGGCGCTGGGCACGCGCTATTTGTTTCGAAACACGTGATCGTTGTCCGGACGCCACTCGATGAAGCGGTAGACGGGGGCGAGCTGGCCCATGGCCTGGCCGGCGAAGAGTCCAAACTCGCGGCCCATGGGGACGACCGTATCCTTCTTGAGCTTGAGCTTGAGGTGCAGCCAGTGGTTGCCCGGGGTGTAGTAATTGAAGAAATTCTGGACGTCGCCTTCGAGGAGGCGTCCGCAGACGTACTCGCGCCGCCAGTCGTGGATGTTGAGGACAAAGCCGCCCAGGCGATTCAGCTCCGCCGTGAAGGCCTTGCGGTCCCCGGTGTTCTGGCAACGATTCCGGATGTTCTGCCCGTCCCACCACGCCTGCTGGTGTATTTTGAGGCCCAGCTCCAGGCCCTCGAGGTTGATCTCGATCAAGAGAATGACATGGGAGTAATGCATGCCGAGGTCCTCGCCAATCTCCATTCCAAGAACGGCCTTGAGGGCCCGGCGCGCCCGCTCCTTGCGGGCAAAGTAGACCCACTGAGAGTCGACCGAGTACTTGTTGTAAGTATAAGGATGGCTCAGGCTGGTCTTGAAGTCGAGGTCCAGACCGGCGGTGGTCAGGGGCTCGGCGGCCATCTCGCCCAGCGAATGGAGCTTGTGTTTGATCTCGAGCCGCTCCTCGTTGTACAGGCTGTCACGCCGTTTTTCCGGGAGATAGGCGGAAAAATCCGAGGGAGTGAAACCGCTGAAGGGCTTGCGTTCGACAGGCATGGGTGGTGCAAAGTCCTAGCGGCTATCGCTATTCAGGCAACAAGTCGATGGAGTCCTCGGGCGATACGATGCCGCCCTCGGGCGTTTCGGGCGGCAGTTCCCTCGGTTTCGCCAGAATCGCGGCCTCTTGGTACTGGAGGGTGATCCGGCGGACGAATTCGTGCTGGAGTTTCCTGGGCGTCGTGCCTCCGGAGGGCGAGAGACGCCCCACGCCTTCGGGTGTAATGCGGTCCATAGGTTCGGGGAGCGCGATGAGCCTGGCCTCGCCCGGGTTGACGAGCACGAGGCCGTCCTGAAACTTGCGGGCGTACACCTGCCATTCCGGATGGAGGAGGCCTTCAGGCCGCGCGGGCGGCCTGAACTCGGGCTCGCCGAGATCGATATCCATCTCGGGCAGCCACAGGCGCTCCTCGGGATTGGCCAGGCTCAGACAAACATAGGTTCGGGAATTCTGCACCAGGAGGTAGGTGGCGACGAGGAAAACACGCTCGGCGGGCGTCATATTCGACGTGACCTGGAGGTCCAGGAGCAGGGTCTGGCCCCGGTGAGAGAAAGCGAGGGCACGGCCGACAAGGGCAAGCCAGGCCTGGGAATCGAGGTCCGCAGCCAAGGCGTTGGCGAGGCGGACGCCGCCGGCAGAGGCATAGAGCGTCGGGTCCTTGACCTCGACCTGGTCCGGCAGGTGGACGAGCACGGGGCAGCCGGGCCCGAGCCGCCGGCTCACGGCCTCGAGGAACTGGGGCACGTGCTTGCGCCACCAGCCGGGCTGGTTGGCTGGCGCGTCGAGCAGGCCGGCGGAGGTGGGCGGGGGGTGGCAATGGTCGACGAGCACGCCATCGGCGTCGTTTTTCAGGACCCTCGGGTAGACCTGCTCGGGCCAGGCCCGGCCCCATCGCGAATCCAGGTTGGCGAGTCTCCAGGTCTGCCGGCGGGTGGTGAGCTCGAGGCCGAGGAAGAGGTCCGGGGACTCCGCGAGGATGGCATCGACGGGTACGCGTTCGTCGCCGACGAGCACGCTGGGGCCCTTCCACACCCCGAGGGCAAGCTCGCGGTGCAAGGCAAGGAAGCCCGGATGAATCCGTCGCAGCCGCTGGACGAGGCTGGCGGGCAGCTCGATGCCCCCGGCCCAGTGATGGGCCAGGATTCGCGCATGCTCGTCCTCGAGGGGGCCGGAAAGATCAGTGAAAAAGGCCAAAATTTGCCCGGAGGCCTTTGGCCAAGCGCGCTCCACCTTGCTCGTGAAGGGAGGAGCAGGGGTCTCAGCAGATTCCGGACCGCCTCCTCCGGACTGGGCCACCGACACGGATACCGTGGCGGTGGCCAATGCGGTCTGAACTGGCGCTGGCGGTGTATTCTTCTCGCCGTTGCCAGGCGCTTCGAGCGCAGACGTTGACGTCCGGCTTTGCGCTGCATTTGTGACTGATGGCGCTGCCGTGGGCTTCCCGGCCCGTTCCGGATGGCGTCCAAGTCCCCAGAAGCCGAGAAGGGCCAGGGAGAGCGCGCCGCCGAGGAGCAGGGCGAGAGTGTCTGCGGGCATCCGCGGCCTGGCGGCCATGGCGACGGGGGTCCCTCGGGGGACGGGCTTGGCCCTGGGCATCAGGCTGATCCGCACGCTCTCGATGTCGGCCAGGAACTCTTCCGTGCTCTGATAGCGCTGCCAGGGTTGAGCCGCGAGCGCCCGCTGCAGAAGATGGACGAGTCCAAAAGAAAAATGCGGGAACTCGCCAGGAAGACGCTGGATGGCCAGATAAAGCTCCTGGGGGTCGGCCGGTCGGCCGGTCAGGCCCGGGAGGCAGGCCTTGCCGGTTACCGCGCGATAAAGCGTCAGGCCGATGCGATAGAAGCCTGCCCGGGTGTCGGGGCAGGCTAAAGCCTTCTCCTCGGGGGGGCAATATTCCGGCGGGGCGGGCGGCCCAGCGACCAGCTCGGCGTGTCCATCAGCACGCAGTCGGAAATTGCCCGGCCAGGGGTCCGGCGGGTCCGAAACGCCGGGTCGAGGCCGCGATGCCTCGAGGCACTGGCGGACAATTTCGAGCGCTTCCAGGACCGAAAGTGTCCCCCGTTGGCTCAGCATTTCATCGAGCGAGCCAAGGGAAGAAACAGTATGGGGCATGGGACGGTCAGCATGGGGACGCCTGCGGGCTTCTCGCCCGTGGGTACTCGATAAGACGCGTTATACCATCAATCCTTGACGGGTTCAACGCGGTTCTCCGGTGACCGTGGTCTTGCTGCCAAGCCTTTTTCTTATCCGCCGTTTCCTGTCCCGCATTTCCTGTCATTTCCTCAGCTTTTCACCCGTCAGGCCTTCAACCTCAGCCATCCCTTCCCAGAGCGTTCCGAGCACATCCACGTATTCTAACTCCGCCTCCGCCAGGGTTTGCTGGGCTTCGAGCACTTCAAGCTGGCTCACCGCGCCCGACTGATAGGCCTTTGTCACAAGCTCAAGCGCCTGACGGGCGCGAGGGACGATTCGAACAGAGTAGTCCGACGCTTGTTGCTGTGCCGTGGCGTAAGACTGAAGCGCCTGACGAAGCTGAGTCACAAGCTGGTCAAGTCCGGCGCGGGCCTCCTGTTGCGCTCGCGTTCGGTTGGCCGAGGCCTCCGCTATAGCGCCCTGGTTGCGGTCGAATACCGGCAGAGGCAGCCCCACGGCAAGGCCAGCAGTCTCTACCCGGTTGTCGGTCTCTTCGCCCGGATCGCTTCCAATCGCCAAGCCCACTTCCAGGTTCGGCCATCGCTCTCTCCTGGCTTGGTCCAGTTGGCGCCCGGCAAGTTCCTCAGCCAATTGAAGCGTCCTTCGAGCCGGATGGCTTTCCAGAGCCGGAAGGTAGTCCGTTTCATGACTCAGTGCAGGAGCTATCTGAAGAAGATCGCCTTCTTGACCAATCCGGTTGAGCGAAGCGTCCGGCATCCCCAGGAGCCGAAGGAGGTCTTTCTTGGTGTTTTCCCGTTCCCGCTCGGCTTCCCGCAGCGCCACCTCGGCTCGGGCGACCGTCACCTGGGCCCGGACCGATTCGACCGGTGAAGCGTCGCCGGCCTCCACCCGCTTCCGCGTGGCGTCCGCGTTGCGTTGAACAATATCACGAATCCGGCTTGTGGCCGCGACGCGCTCCTGCGCGGCCAAAAGGGCGAAATAAGCCTTCTTCCCTTCGGTCAGAATTTCCCGTTCGGCGAGGGCATATTCCTGCTCCGCGATCTCGACTTCCTTCCTGGCCGAGGCGACGCCGGCCTTTCGTTTCCCACCCGTAATGATTTCCTGCTTGAGCCAAAGGGTGTTCTCCGCCTTGGCCAGGCTGCCGACCTTCTCGGGCGGCATTTTTTCGCTAACGAACTCCAGCTCCGGATTCGGCAGCAGCCGGGCTTGCCGAAATCGTCCTCCGGCAGCGAGGCTGGCCGCCTGCTTCGCTTTGAGCGCCGGATTATTTGACCGAATCAAGGTCAAGACTTCTTCAAGCGCCATCCCCTCTGGCCTGATGGCGGGCCAAGGAGGCGATTCTTCGGCTCGGACTGGAGTAAGGCTCCAGGCAACCAGCATGGAAAACAAACAAAAATGAGGTCGCTTCATAGGATTCGCAGAGAAAGAAAGGTGGAGACGGGGTGTTGATAGACGAATGAAATGCAGTCAAAGAGAAGCATTCGGCCACAGTCCAAGCCGTGTGAAAGTTCGTGATCATCCCGCCCGGCGTGTGACTCGGCGAGAGCTTCGCAAAGAAATTCGGATTGGGGCCATCAGACGGCAACTTCCCCTCTCTCGCCAGTGCTGATGCGCACGGCTTCTTCGACGTTGGAAACGTAAATCTTCCCGTCCCCCCGCAGACTGGTGTGAGCGTTCGTTTGGATGACAGAAACCACCTGATCCACCAACTCGTCCCGGCAGACGATCTCCATCTTCACGTGCGGCACGTATTCAATCCCGTCTTCGACAATCCCGCGGTGGGAGTCTTCTCTTCGGGTGCGGCCGAAGCCGCGCACGTCGAGAACGCTCATGCCGGTGAGTCCTTCGACGCTATGGAGCGCGGCGACCACCTGCGAGAGCTTGTGGGGCTTGATATAGGCTTTGATTTCTTTCATGCGATTTCCTCTGATGGGCCCTCAAAAAGCAAGCACCGACAGCTAGCCTTTCTCCAATTCCTTCTTCAACCAGCTATAAAGGCAAGGCAACACGAGCAGGGTCAGCAAGGTGGAAGAAATCAGCCCGCCGACCACCACGGCCGCGAGGGGCCGCTGAACTTCCGAGGCGATGCCTTGAGAAAGGAGCAGAGGGATCAAGCCCAGACTCGCAACGGTGGCAGTCATCAAGACGGGCCGTAACCTCAGCGTTGCTCCTTTGACAATGGCCTCCTGTGTCGAAAGCCCCTCATCCCGAACCTGGTTGATGTAGGAGACCATCACGACACCGTTTAACACGGCCACGCCAAAGAGGGCAATAAAGCCGATAGAGGACGGCACGCTGAGATAAAGCCCGCTGACGTAAAGGGCGAACACCCCACCGATGAGGGCAAAGGGGACGTTCAGGATGATCAGGAAGGCGTCAAGCACGGAATGGAAGGACATATAGAGCAGCATGAAGATCAGCAGAATGCAAAGGGGAACCACAATCATCAGTGTTCGTTGCGCCCGCTGCTGGTTTTCGAACTGGCCGCCCCAGACGACGAAGTAGCCTGGCGGGAGCTTCACCTTTTGCACGATTCCTGCCTTGCCCTCGGCAACGAAGCCGCCCAGGTCTCGGCCACGAACGTTGCACTGGATGACCACGCGGCGCTGGCTGTTCTCTCGGCTTACGGTCGGCGGGCCTTGTTCGATTTTGACGCTGGCGACCTGTGCGAGCGGAACGCCCCGGCCATCCTCGTGGTGCGCCAGGAGGTTTTCGATGGTCCGGACGTCGCTGCGATACTCTTTGGCCAGCCGCAAATACACGTCGAAACGCTTCTGCCCGTCAATGATCTGCGTCACAGCATCACCACCGATAGCGTGGGACACGACATCCATGACGTCGCCGGACCGAAGGCCGTACTGGGGAAGGGCATCCCGGTCCACGCGCACTACAAGCTGGCTCTCCCCGCTGATTTGCTCCATCTGGACGTCCCGGGCGCCTGGAACCGTGTTGATGACGGCTTCGATCTCTTTGCCTTTCTTTTCCAAGACCGCCAGGTCCTCGCCGAAGAGCTTGATGGCGATCTGCGCCTTGACGCCGGAAAGCAGCTCGTCCACGCGGGTGGCGATGGGCTGGCTGAAATTGAGCTGGATGCCGGGAACTTCCATCAGATCCTTTTCCAGGATCGAAATCAACTCCAACCGGGATTTTGCAGTCGTCCATTCCTCCACCGGCTTGAGGCCAAGATAAATCTCGTTGTTGGACACCGGCTCCGGGTCCCCGCCGAGCTCCGCCCGCCCGATGCGGGAGAGGGCATAGAGCACCTCGGGATACTTCAACAACTTCGTTTCGAGGGTGGCGGCAATCCGCTTGCTCTCCTCCATGGAGATGCTGGGATTCATGGTGACGCGGATGTTCAACGTGCCTTCTTCGAGTTCCGGGACGAATTCCGTGCCCAGGCGTGTGAGCGTGAAAAGGCTGGCGATCAGAAGCACGACTGCCGAGCCAACCACCCAAGGCCGGAAGCGCAGAGCGGCCTTGAGCACGGGCGTGTACGCCTTCTTGAGCAGTCGTATCACAATGAAATCCTTCTCCGACATCTTTCCTCGCAGCAGAAGAGTGGCGAGCACGGGGACCAGCGTCAGAGCGACGATAAGCGATCCGAGCATGGCGTAACTGATGGTGAAGGCCATCGGGCTGAACAGCTTGCCTTCTACGCCCTGAAGCGTGAATAACGGCAGGAAGACCACGACGATGATGAGCACGGCAAAAAAGACCGGCCGGGCCACTTCTTGCGCGGCCTCAAACATGATCTTGCCCAAGTCGCCGCTTGTCCGGCGCTCGCAAAGGTGACGATAGATATTCTCGACCATCACCACGGACCCATCAACCATCATCCCGATGCCGATGGCCAGCCCGCCGAGCGACTGCAGGTTGGCCGATAGCCCGGCGCGGCGCATCATGATGAAGGCCATCAGGACGGACAGGGGAATGGAGAGAACAACGATGAAAGAAGACCGGATGTTGCCCAGAAACAGCGCCAGCACTATGACAATCAGGACAGCGGATTCTTTGAGCGCCTTGGTGACCGTGGCGATGGCTTTGTCCACCAATTCCGCCTGGTCGTAGTAAGCGGTGATTTTCACGCCCGCGGGGAGACCCATTTGAATCTCCTTGATTTTTTCTTTGACTCGCTGGATGACCTCCCGGGAATTGGCCCCTTTGAGTTGAAGCACGATGCCGGAAACCACTTCTCCTTTGCCGTCCTTCGTGACTGCGCCCTGGCGAATCTCGCTGCCAAAGCTGACCGTGGCGATGTCCTTGAGGAATACCGGCGTGCCGCTCTCGGTAAGGATGGGGATATTCTCCAGGTCCCGCAGCCCGGCCTCTCCGCCACGCAGAAGCCCTTCTCCCCGAACCACGAGTTGCTCGGACTGCTTGTCGATATACCACCCGCCCGCGTTGCCGTTGCTCTCCTCGATGCGCTCGGCGATTTCATCCAGCGTGACGTGGTATTTCTTCAGGTTCGCTGGGTCCACGTTCACGTGATACTGCAGGACGTCGCCGCCGAAGCTCAGGACGTCCGTTACCCCCGGCACGGTCCGCAACTGGAACTTCACCAGCCAGTCGTTGAGGGTCCGGAGTTCCGTGGCCGAGTAGCCTTCTCCTTCAAGGATGTATTGATAAATCTGGCCAAGCCCGGTGGTGATCGGTCCCATCTCGGGGTCTCCAAGCCCCTCGGGGATGCGTTCCTTGGCCAACTGAAGGCGTTCCAGAACCAACTGCCGGGCAAAATAGATGTCCACCTCGTCCTTGAAGACGACGGTGATAATGGAAAGCCCGGTCTTGGAGATCGAGCGGACCTCAGTCACGTCAGGCAGTCCGTTCATGACCGATTCAATGGGGAAGGTGATGAGTTTCTCCACCTCCTCGGCAGCCAATCCCGGTGCTTCGGTCCCGATGACAACTTGGATATTGGTCACGTCTGGAAACGCGTCCACGGGAAGTTGGAGGGTGGCATAGACGCCGTAAGCGACGACCAGAAGCCCCAGGACGATGACCAGAAAACGATTTCGAATGGCAATTTCAACGATGCGTTCGATCATGGCGTGAACCTTTCAGTCAGGAATTCCGGGCGAGTCCGAGAGTCTGGAAGCGACTCTGCCCCCGTTCTCCCATTCCCCCAAACTCCCAAACTCCCATGCTCCTCCCTCAGTGCCCATGTCCTGCGTGGCCGAAGGCGCCCTTCATCATTTCGGACTTAAGGGAGAAAGCGCCCTCTGTGACGACTGATTCGCCCTCCTTCAAACCAGCGACAATCTCCGCATAACCGCCGACTTGGCGTCCGAGCCGAACCGGTCGGCGAACGAAGCGGCCCTCTTCGCCCTCCTGGGCAAAAACCACAGAAGTGTTGCCTTCGGTCTGAAGCGCAGAGACGGGCACGCTCAAGGCTTCCGTCCCGCTCTCCAAGGCCAGAGTGCCGCGGGCAAACATGCCCGGCTTGAGACGCCGGTCCGAATTGGACACGACCACTCGGCCCTTGGCGGTCCGGGTTTCCGGAATGAGCTGATCGCTGAGATACTTCAGAGTTCCGGGGAATGGTTTTTCGGGATGTGCCTTCGTGAAGACTTCTGCCGCGGCGCCGGGCTGGACCACGCCGAGGTCCTTTTCATAGATGTCCACCAGGACCCAGACTTCTGAAAGGTCGGCGATGGCGTAAAGCGGCTCTCCGCCCGGCTCGACTTTCTCCCCCAGGACGATATGGCGCTCGATGATGCGGCCGTTAAAGGGTGCAGTGATGGGAAGCTGCGTGATGCGTTCCTCTGCGCCCGCAACGAGGCGGTCGATTTCCTCGTGGGAGAGGCCGAGGACGTGGAGTTTATCCTCCGCGATCTTGAGTTGATGCTCCGCCAGTTTGAAGGCTTTTTCCCTGCCGAGAAGCTCAATGTCCGCGCTAAACGTCGCCTGCTCCAGCAGCGCCGGATACAGGGTCTCCGCCGCAAGGAACTCCTGCCTGGCGGCGAGAGACTCCTGCTGCGCCTGGAGATATTCTTGTTCTGCGGTAAGCCCGACCTGCTCCAGAAGCGCTTTGTAGGTTGAGGCCGCAGCGAAGAGGTCGCGCTGGGCTTCCTGAAAAGCCTTGGGAGTTCCAACCTGCTGCTTGAGCAGCTCCTCCTCCCGCTTGATGCTGGCGGTGGCGAGCTCCAGTTCCGCCAAAGCCCCAAGGATATCCTTCTTGACTTCGCCGACGCTTAGGTCTTGCAGCTTGGCCCGGGCCTCTTCGGCAGTCAGGCCATCTTTAAGAATTTCCAGCATGCGGAGAGTGCCCTTATAAATGGGGTCACGGTACTCGAGCAACCGCTGAGCATTGGTCAGTTTGACTTGCGCCAATTCTCGCTGGGTCAGCGCCCCCAAGACCTCTGCTTTGGCCTGGCCAACTTTCAGGTCTTTCATCAGTTCCTGAGCCTTCGCCGAACTCTGGTTCTGTGCCAGGATGGCCAGCATCTGGTGGATATTCGTGGTGATGAGCTTCTGCCGCTCCAGGTCCGCTTGCGCCAGTTCGTGGCCGTTACGGGCGCTCAGGTACTCCAAGGCCGCTTCGCCGACCTCCGCGCTGTCGAGGACTGCCAGGGTTTCGCCCTCCTTCACGTCATCCCCGAGCGTCTTGAGCACTTGCGCGACAATTCCACCGGCCCTGGGCGAAACGTGAACGAGGCGATCCTCGTTGGGCCGGACCTCCCCCGTGAATTGAAGCACGTCCGCGAGCTTGCGTTTCTGAACCGGCTCGACCTTGATTCCGGCAGCGCTCACCTGCTCTTGGTTAAGCTCGACAACGCCATCCTCGCCTTCGTGTTCGTCGTGGCCTTCACGTTTTCCATGGACCTCGTGCTCGGCGTCTTGATTTTCGACCTCATGCCCCGCGCCTTCCGCATGCTCGTCATCGCCGTGTTCTTCATGCGCATGAGTGCTCTGCCCGACCCCCTTGGCGGGATTCGCACTGGGGCCTTGCCCACTCCAGAGTTTAACGACCAGGAACAGCCCGGCTGCACCGAGCAAAATGCCTGCAAGAAAGATGATTCCCTTTTTCATGTTTTTGCCTCAGTCTGCCGAAGATGAACAGGAAGGATGGAAAGACAGATACGCCGCGGCAGCGAATTCGCGCGGCGTCTTTCAGCCCAAAGCGGCTGTCCGGCAGACTGTCTGTTAGACTTGGAGGCGGGATGACCTGAGAAGCAGGTCCATGGAGCGAAGGGCGCCCGGGACGGAGAAGGCGGGATTCCGGGTGATGGAAATGAAGTCGGCGAGAATCTTGGGAAAGGGGACCGCCGCGGCAGCCATTGCTGTTGGGGAGGATAATTCGCCTCCGGCAGCAGCTTGGCCTGTCTGGGCCGCGGGCAGATGACAATGGCAGAAGGCATGCTGCGCTTCGTCATGACCGACCGGCTCGGCATGATCGCCGCAGAGATCAAGGCAGCAGCAGCAGCAGACGCTGAGCAGGCTCGACAGCACAGTCAGTGCTGTTCGCCAAGCATTTTGCATTGGGTAGAAATTCATTCCTCTCTTTCGCACAGGTCAAGTATATTAGCCATGCCGCGTGAACTTTCAACCGAGAGTCGGCTTACTCCTCCTCCTCTTCTCGATTTTTTGACGACCTTTCCGCCCATTTTCTCGCAGAGATCCTGTCGGCGGCGAATGATTTCCCTGTGCCATTCGTCATCGCGCCATCCCTGCCGGCTTCGGCTGGGCCGAGGGGTCTGGGAGGAAGATAGCGACAAGACCGGCCCGGCAAGCCGCCAAGGGCCGCCGCGTCGGCCAGATGTGAAGCGTCGAGATGTGCCCATGCCGGACATTCTTCTCATGGACCGAGTCCAGCGAAGTCTACTTCGGGGAAAGGCGTGTTCGATGAGGCGAGGAGTGTCGGTCATGAGAGGGCCTTAAGTCCGGCGTTGGCGGCAATCTTCTTAGCCACATTCTTGAAGTCCTTGTACGCCTCAGTGACGGAGTAGATGTGAGCGCCGAGCGCGCCATCGGCGGGCTTGAGGAAGAACACGGGTTTGCGGGCCTCCTGCGCCAAGGGCATGAGACTGCGATAGTCCTTCAGTTTGGCGATGCAGGAAGGGTCGGTGTCAATGCTGAGAGACGGATCAACCTCTTGCTCAAGTACGGCTTTTGAGTAGGTGGTCGGCATCTTGGCGGTCCAACGCTCGAAGGCCTTCACGGGGCGGTCAAGCCGGACAGTGTGGCGGAGGACAATGTAACCGAGTGGCTGAATGCTACCGGGAGGAAGTGCGAGGTCGGCAACCGGATTTTTCGTCAATCGCTCCTTCCATTCATCGCGCCAGCGGCGCAGCGCAGGACCAAGGTTCTGAAGACCCTGGAGGGAGAATAGATCGGGTCCCAGCGGGATGACGACAAAGTCGGTGGCAATGAGTGCCGCACGGTTGATCGCGCCGAGGTTAGGGCCCAGGTCTATGAGGATGACATCCGCTCCGTGCTGTTCACCAGCCCTTTGGAGTACCCGCCAAAAGGAGGAGATCACGCGGAAGGCGCGTTCATCGCGATCCATGCACTTGGGCCAAACTTCGGACAGTTGATCCTCGAAGGTGGACATGGCCATGTCGCCAACGATAAGGCCAAGCCGGTCCGACACGATCTCCACATGCGGGTCCGCGATGTCGCCCGTACCGCGTTTGAGCGGCTGGATTGCCCCGAAGATCGTGAGCGGGTGGGTGTTGCCGGGCATCACCTGTTCGAGCCGATCCTCATCGAGAAAGGCGGCGGTGAGGTTGCCCTGAGGGTCGAGATCGGCGGCAATGACGCGAAGGCCTCGGTCGGAGAACATCCACGCGAGGTGATAGACCATCGTGGACTTGCCGACGCCACCTTTGTTGTTGAAGAATGCAATGACGGCGATGCTCATGGATGCCTCCTGAGGATGACTGCGACGTGGGCGTCCTCGACCTGGAATTCGGGGAGGGGGTTGCCATTTCGCTCCATCGCTCGGCGTGCCATGTCGATTCCAACTCCAAATTGCTGCACGTACGCCAGGTCCTTCATGATCCCTGCCAGATTGGGATTCCGGTAGTCGTAGGCGCCTGGGGTCCCGAAATTCTGTTTGGTGACCGTTCCGTATGGGCCGCCTGGGTTATGAATTTCAACCCGATCGTTGAACCAGTAGATGTTCACGGGGGCATGGGTGTTCTCGTAGGTACGATGAAG
Source organism: Planctomycetota bacterium (assembly GCA_016179685.1). GTDB lineage: Bacteria > Planctomycetota > PUPC01 > JACPCR01 > JACPCR01 > JACPCR01. The sequence goes on from JACPCR010000069.1 coordinate 34,827, forward strand.
GACGGCGTTTCTGAATATCTGCTGAAGCGCCTCGAGCGGATAATCGGGTGTCCTTATTTCCTTGTCTTGCGAGGTCATGTCAATCGCTGTGCGGACGTTGATCTTCATGGCATCTTCAGCGTGTGCGATAAGGTCAGGCAACGGGCCACGAAATTCTTGCGCCGCGACAATGGGGTCGCTTAGGGCCGTCCCATCGAATCGGATGAGCTGCACGTGGGCGCCCGGGACCCAGTCGGTAGGCATCTTGCCCATGGCGAGCACGCCGAGAAACGTCAGACAGACTGGGGGACCGGGATGGGCCAACTTGGAGGCGATCAGTTGATGCTCCAGAGTGCGTTGATTCTGTTCCAGCACCTCGCCAGAGACTGCGGACGGCAGATAAGTGCGGCGAAACAAGAGTTCGTCAAGAGATTCAAGACCTGCTGAGACGATGGGACGGATCTCCGCGGGGAGATCGCGAAAGCGCCGCTTCTCATTGAGCCTCCGTTCATCATCGAGATTTGCGATACCGCGGCGTGGTCCAGATCGAATCCAGATAGTTCCTTTGAACCTCACGGGTGGAGCCGCCGACGGGTGCACGAATACAACGGCAACATCATTCCCCTTGAGGATTCGCTTCTGGACGTCAAGCGAGGGGAAGGGCAGGATGTTTCCGTCGCCACGCATGGATGCGAGGGTCTGAAGCAGCCGGTCCGTAACCGAAAACCCTGTCGGTTTGCCATCATCATCCACGCCGACGAACAGCACGCCCGGTTGTTGGTGGTTCGGCAGATCGTTCGCAAAAGCGCAGATCGCTTGGCGAATTCTATCCCCGTCAAAAATGGATTCCTTTCGCTCCACTCTGTCAGACTCCAAATCATTGAGCAACGCCTCAAGTTCGTGGTCTGTCATAATTTCTCCTTCCAATCGGCCTGTCTCTTCTTTGCCGGGGCTTCATTGTATCGCAGCACTTGCTATTTCCTTTTCAGAGATTAGCACACTTCCCTTGGCCTTGGCCAGAAGACTTCCGATGGGGCCTTGCACGCGGATGAGCCTTGGGGCTGGCGCGGCGCAGTCGTTAACCGCGTAGAGCCAGTAGGCCTGGCGCATGGTGCAGGCTTTGGCCCACTCATCGGCCGCCAGGGCGAGCCGTTGGGCTGGGGCGGGCAGGCCTGAAGACGGAGAGTCGTTCGCGCAGCTTTTCGTCATCCATTGAATCTGGGCAGTCTGGTCCGTGTATCCCATGCCTCCCAAGCGTCTTACGAGGAAGTCCAGGGTGTCGCGGTGCTCCGTGAAGACGGTGAACTTATCGCTGCTGAATTTCGGACCCGCGTAGACTTCCCGGAGCTTATCTGTACTTGTTCAAGCTGATGGCTAAAAATCGGAGCGGGAGTTTACACTTTTTCATGGGTTCTGACGGAAAATTCTGGCACGAACATAGGCACGCCGAGCGTGTCGACCCGCCTTCTCCCTCCCGCAGGGATCCCGGTGGGAAACGGGAACCCTGCGGGAGGCGGGTAAAGTGTGTGCTGCGTGTTTTTCTGCACCCTATGGCCCACTTAGATACCCGTTTTTGGAGGCGCGAAGCGCCTCTGAAAAACGACTAACAGTCTCGGAACCCCTTTCAAAATGGGTCATCCTTCGCTCGCGATTGAAATCCCGAGATAGGATGAGAAGGCTGACCCCCTGATCGATGGCGGTTAGGATACCGCCTGACAACGGGCTCGTGCGTGATGGCCCAGTTTTTTATTACGTACTCCCGAAGGGTGCATCACCGATAGGAGGCCAGCCATGGCCCAGTATATCGAGAATGGCGTGATGGGCATAGATTTGGCCGACCGAGTTAACGAAGTATGCCTCTTGGATGCCGCAGGAGAGGTGATAAGGATGGAGTCCATAATGAACACGAAGGAGAGTTTGGTGAAACACTTCAGCGGTTTCCGCGGGTGGACGGTGGCGATGGAGGCGGGGATACACTCGGCGTGGGTCAGCCGTGTGTTGGCGGAGTTGGGCCATCGGGTACTGATCGGTAATTCGAGGCGTATTCGTGAGGTCTGGGACAGTTCGCGGAAGTGTGACGCACGGGACGCGGAGATGCTGGCGCGGACCGCGCGGTTTGACCCGTCGCTGCTGAGTCCCGTGGTGCACCGGGGCCCGGAGGCGCAGGCGCATCTTCAAATCCTGAAGTCCCGCGAAGCCCTCGTCCAGGCGCGGGCGAGTCGGATTAACCCTGTGTATGCGGGGGTAAGAGCGTGACACTGAAGGGACCGGGGACGTTTCGAATCTCGACAGGCGTTGACAGCCGTCGGCGTCGGAACAGCCGCTGAGCCGCCACGTCGGCTCTTGACAAGCCTTCTCATAAGAGATTGTTAACGAGAACTGGATGGATTTGAGTTCTCCCGCAGGCTGGCCTAAGGTGCGGTGGACTTCTCGGAAAAATTCCCGGAGTTTATACCGGATAGTGGACAATGGGTTTTTCGCATGAGACCTAAATTCGTGCCGGGTCTTGCGCCGATTCGAGAGCCTGCCCGAGAGCCGCCATGCAGCACGCCTCGCCGTCAGGAATTCAACGCAGTGAGTGCCGGATCTGCGGAAGCGCCTCGCTTCAGCGGCGGCGGCAGGACCCGACTTTGCGGCGCGTTCCGGGAAAGGACGACTAGCCCATGGTAAGCAGGTTGTCACGGTTTTTCACAATCATCCTGCTTCTGTGGGGACGGCCATCCCCGACTCTGATTGCGGACGAGGACTGGCATCCTGTCGGCCACCCCGAGTTCCTCATTCGATTCTCGGCGGAAAGACAGCAGGTCGGAACAGGAGTGTGCCGCCTGATCCTTTGAGGCCATGACCTGACGCGTGCCATGGCTTTCGAGTTGGCTGAAAACGAGATCCGCCTCGTCGAGGTCGCAGGCCCGAACACGCGAGTCGCATGGGCCGAGCCGGTAGAAAGGGGCCAGCTCGGCGGTCGGGACTTCTCGATTCTGGTCAAGACTTCGGGGGTCCGGTTCGGTCTGGACGGCCGATTTGCGGGCTCGATTCCGGAGGGGATCGGTCCGGGACCTTGCTGGCGCTGGGAGCCCGGACAGGCATGGGCGCTCGCCGCTCCGCCCCCGAATACGCGCCGAATTTCATTCGTCAGGGCTGGGAAAATAACGGTGCGAAGAAATTCTTCTCACCGTTCAGCAGGCCAGACGGACACCCCTTCTTAGATCGCCCGCCGCGCCCGGTTGCGCCGCCCCCCAGGTTTGACAAAATCCTATTCCTCAGCGCTGACTCTCCCTGCTGCCGGCGGCCTGAAAAGTCAGTCAACTTGAGTAAAGTTCGCCGGTAGCCGGAGTTTGGAAAAGCATTATGCTAATGGATGGCGGAGGGGATATTCAGTCTGGTTGATGAACTCGCACCGTGTCAGTGAAAGTGCTGCTGATTTCGACGTATGAGCTGGGCCGGCAGCCGTTCGGACTGGCTTCACCTGCGGCGTGGCTGAGAGCAGCGGGCATGGAGGTGACGTGCCTGGACCTTGCCGTCGAGGCGCTCGAGCCCGGGTCGGTCCAAGCCGCGGACGTGGTAGCTCTTTATGTTCCCATGCACACGGCGACGCGGATCGCTGCTCGGGCTGCGAAGCGCGTCCGGGCGATTCATCCAGGGGTACGCCTGGGATTCTATGGTCTCTATGCGTCCATGAACGAGGCCTACCTGCGGAGTCTTGGGGCTAACTTCATCATCGGAGGCGAATTCGAGGAGGAACTCGTCCAGGTCTGCCGGACCGCGGCGCCTGAAGAGGCCGTTGAAGCCGCAGGCCGGCCGCTGGTATCGCTCAAGAAGCTGGCGTTCCTCGTCCCGGACCGGGCGGGTTTGCCTTCATTGCGGGCCTACGCGCGCCTGGAACTGCCCGGTGGCGCGTCGAGGGTGGTCGGTTACACCGAGGCGAGCCGCGGCTGCAAGCATCTCTGCCGCCACTGCCCCATCGTGCCGGTCTACAGGGGCCAGTTCCGCATCGTGCAGCGCGAGGTGGTTCTGGAGGACGTCCGGCGTCAGGTGGCTGCGGGTGCGGAGCATATCACGTTCGGTGACCCGGACTTTTTCAACGGCGTCTCGCATGCCGTCCGGTTGGTTCGTGGCCTGCACGACGAGTTCCCCGCGTTGACCTACGACGTGACGATCAAGGTGGAGCATCTGTTGCAGCACCATCGGTATCTTCCCCTGCTGCGCGACAGCGGATGCGCCTTTGTGACCACGGCGGTGGAATCCCTGGACGACGCGATTCTGGCGCGGCTCGACAAGGGGCATACGGAATCGGATTTCTACCGCGTCGTGGAGCTGTTCCGGCAGGTGGGGCTCAACCTGGCGCCGACCTTTGTGCCCTTCACCCCGTGGACCACCATAGGCAGTTACCTGCGACTGCTGGAACGGCTGGCGGAGCTGGACCTGCCGCCAGCGGTGCCTCCGATCCAGTTGGCCATCCGCCTTCTGATTCCGGCGGGTTCCAGACTTCTGGAATTGCCGGAGGTGAAGGGGCTGGTGGGGGAGTTCGACGAGCGGTCGTTATGTTATCCCTGGCGGCATCCTGACCCGTTGATGGATGAACTGCAGAGAGAGGTGCAGGAATGGGTACGCGGGCTCGGCGCGACCAATCGCGAGGAGGCTTTCCAGGGCATCTGGAGTCTGGCGCGCCGGAAGGCGGGCATGGCGTGTGGCTCGATGCCACGGCCGACGCCCAGGCTTTCCCGAGCGGCGATGCCGTATCTGACCGAGCCCTGGTACTGTTGAGCGGAGCCCACGGAGGAGCAGTTGGCTCCTCTTTAGCGAAGCGCTGCTTCAGACCGGCTCTTGTGGCTCGTGCGACCTGAACCGAAAGAGGATGCTGCAAGCGCTTCGCTCAGCGGACACGCATTTCCGCTGCTCAAGACTACAGGGTATCCAGCAATCGCCAGAAGGCGGCCGCGAGGTCCCGGAAGGCCGATCCAGGCGGCAGGGGGCCGCGGAGTGAAAGGATGCCGTCGAAGCTGCGGCATCGGAGAATGGAAATCAACTCTTTGACTTCGGCGTTCCCCTGGCCCAGCAGGGCCGGCGCGCCGGCCCATGTCGCGTCGGAGAGGACGAGTTGTCGGATGCGGAAACGATTCCTGGGCTTGTAATAAACGCCCAGAAAGGGGTGAAGGCGCTGGCGGGCGAAGTTCGCGGGGTTGAAGCTCATCCCGACGTTGGGGAAGGGAACGGCCTGCATGAGGCTGAGGCATTCCTCAGGGGCCTGTCCCACGTTTTCCAGGAGGACGGTGGTCTCCGAATCTTGAAGGCGTCCGATCTGACCGGCGCAGTCCGCGGACATGGGAAGGATGATGACGCTGGCGTTGAAACGCCCGGCTGCGTCGACCAGGGCCGGAAGGTCGTGCGGCCGTGCGTTCGACCGCACCGCGCGCACCCGGATGCCGTGCCGGGCGAGCGCTTGAGAAAGTTCCTGGGTCTTCTGGGGCGGGAGGTCGAGCACGTCCTTTTCTTCCAAGGTGGAGGCTTCGACGTGAAGGATGCCTTGGGCGCGGCAGGCAAGGACGATTTCCGGGATGGTGCGGCCCAGGATGTCGGTGGAGGCGGAAAGGATGAAGGATTCCTCGCGCTGGAGCCTGGCCTGCTTGGTCTTGCCCCGTTGCCAGAGGCAGTCTTCGCAGCTCGGGTTGTCGCAGAGGACGGCCGCCGGGTCACGTCGCAGGGCCTCGAGGACAACATCCTGCATGCCGCGGGCGGAGATGAGGCGGCAGACGGCCTTTCCGATCTTCCCAGTGCACATGACGCCAGCCCGGCGCAACAAGCGGTCCAGCCCGATAAAATCACGGTGTGGACCCGGGAAGCGTGTCATGCGGAGGGTCCTGACTTCGCCCTTTTCATCGTAATAGGTGGCTTCGAGCGGTGACAGATAAGGAAGGTCCGCGTAATCCTCAATGGTGTGAAGCGTGGTATTGCGGTCCTGGTCGCACCCGATCAACAGAATTTTCCCATCCCAGTCGATGAGGCGGGCGTAGGGTGTGCCGCGCCCGCAAGCGGTGGGCGCCTTTTCATGGTCGCGGGTGAATTCAACGGCCCGCGGGCCTCGGGCCGCGACCGAATGAGTCGGGTGGATGCTGCGGACGGCATCGGGCCGCTGCCGGAAGGCTTCCGGAAGGGCGCCGAGGTAGGATCGGGATTCGTGGACGTGCCAGGGCCGTTTGCCGCCATGCGTCGGCACGGCAACGGTCCCATCGGGTCCGCAGGCCTCGATGAGGGCTTCGGCGAGGGTTTCGACGCCGCCTTCGACCTCGCCCAGGCTCGACAAGGAGCTGTGGGCGAGAACCAGGTCGCCGTTCCGGAGTCCCAGACCGCGGAGGCCGCGCACTAAGTCGTCACGGGTCAAAGCCATTCCCTGTCCCCGGATGCTAAAGGAAGAAAGGTCAAGGGTAGATGGTTTCGGAAGGAGCGGCCGCGCTGTTTCCGAAAGAAATTAAGAGGATATACTTCCCAGCCATGGATCACACCTATCGTACCCACCCCGTTGATGGTGGCAAGATGGTGCTGATTCCGGCAGGCGCCTTCATCATGGGATGCCCGGCGGATGACATATTCGCGAAGCCGCACGAGCAACCGCAGCGGATGGTATGGCTTTCGGCCTATTGGATGGACGTGTTTCCGGTGACGAACGCCCGCTACAAGCGATTCATCGAGGACGGAGGCTACGAGAACCGGGACTGGTGGACGCCGGCAGGCTGGGAATGGCGGAGGGAATCAGGCGTGACGGCGGCGTTAGCATGGAACAAGCCGGGATGGGACGCGGCGGAGCAGCCGGTGTCGGGCGTGAGCTGGTACGAGGCGGATGCGTATGGCCGTTGGGCGGGCAAGGCGCTGCCGACGGATGCGCAGTGGGAACGTGCGGCGCGGGGGACGGACGGCCGAAGGTTTCCGTGGGGTGAGACGTTCCCCCGCCGCGAGTTGGCGAATTTCAACAACCAGGTCGGCAGAGTGACGCCCGTCGGGAGCTACCCGGAGGGGGTGAGTCCGAGCGGCTGTCACGACATGGCGGGCAACGTAAACAACTGGTGTCTGGACTGGTACTGGCCGGAATTTTATGCCTACGCCGCGAAGCATGGGCTTGACCTCGACCCTGTGCTGAACGACGGGTTGAAGGCCAAGCTGGGACTGGAGGCGGCGCTGAAATGCGATCGCGGGGGCGGGTTCGCGACGGACGAGAAATTTCTGGAGATTCTGAGCTGCACGGACAAGGTGGCCTGGGAGCCCCAGACCCGTGAGTTGTGGAACGGATTTCGTACGGTTCAGCATGCGGATTAATGAAGAAGAACGATGAGCGAGGCTCCATTCAAGCTCGGCATGGCGCAAATCCTGGTCGAGGGCGGCCAGCCCGGGTCCAATCTGGCGCGAGCCGCTGGCCGGGTGTCCGAGGCCGCTGCGGCCGGATGCAGGCTGGTCGTCTTGCCCGAGTGCCTGAACCTCGGGTGGACACACCCGAGCGCGGGCTGGCTGGCCGAGCCGATTCCCGGGCCGCATTCGGACGTCTTGGCGGCGGCTGCGAGGCAATGCAGGGTTTACGTGGTTGCGGGACTCGTCGAGCGCGCTGGCGACCGCCGATTCAACGCTGCGGTGCTCATCAGTCCCGACGGCCGGCTTCTGCTGCATCACCGCAAGATCAACGAGCTGGACATTGCCCTGGGGCTTTACAGCGTGGGAGACCGATTAGGGGTAACGGAGACTGAGTTGGGGACCTTGGGGATTGACATTTGTGCGGACAACTTCAGCAGCTCGCTGGCCATCGGACACGTGCTGGTGCGGATGGGCGCGCAGGTGCTGCTCTCGCCGTCTGCCTGGGCCGTGGACGCAGACCACGACAACACGCACCAGCCTTATGGAAAGCTCTGGCGCGACGCCTACACCGAGCTGGCCAGGCTTTATGACGTGACCGTTGTGGGAGTCAGCAATGTTGGCTGGCTCACGGAGGGGCCTTGGAGGGGCCGCAAGGTGATCGGCTGCTCCCTGGCCATTGGGCCAGGCGGGCGCGTGTTGGCCGAGGGCCCCTATGGAGATAACGCGGAGGCGCTGGTCGTCGTCGAGGTGCAGACCCTGCCGCGGATCGCCCGGGGCACACAGATCGCCCCCGAGTTGAAAAAAAGAGGCTACCAGGGCCCGTGACGGACCCCGGCATGCCGGAATTCCATCCAGGAGGCCACCATGCAGACCCATGACTCTATTCGCGATCTCGGCATCCCCGTCCGATCGGTTAACTGGGTTCATCTTCATGCGGGCCGGACGGCGGCCGGGAAGCCGTGCTTACTGGCCACGATGGGGCAGCAGGGGGACAACCTTTTCGTCCTTCGGATCGATCCGGAGACGGGTGAGCTCCGCCAGTTCGTATCGCCCGTCCCGAAGTCGAATTTTCCCACCGCGGTCTGGATGAGCCGATCGGGCCGACTGTACGTGGGGGCGGCGTATGCCGGGCATCTCCTGGCCCTGGACCCGGAGGGTGAGCAGCTCGAGGACCTGGGGGCGATCCATGCGGGCGCCGCGACCTTTCCGTGCCGGATGGAAGAGGATGAATCGGGTCGAATCTGGATCGGGAGTTACGGGACGGCGGACCTGACGTGCTACGACCCGGATCGTGGCGAATTCATCCGTTACGGTCGCATGGACGACGTGGACATGTACAACTATGCCTTCGTGGGGGAGGGCGGCAGGCTGGCGTGTCTCATCCGGATGACGCGCCCGCACGTGGTGGTCTTCGATCCGGCGACGAGAGTTCGAAAGACCGTAGGGCCTGTAACGGAGAAAGGAAAGGACACCTTATCCCTCAGCCGGGCAGGTGACGGCCGACTCTATATCGAGTCCAGCCTGGGAAACTACAGGATCGAGGGTGACCAAGCCATTACGGTGAAGGGCGTGCCGCCGGCAAAGCCAGCGCCGACGCTGCCGGACGGCAGCACCTTCCGTTTTGCGGATGCGGTCGAACAGGTCTGCCGGAGGCTGGAAATCCGGAGTCCCGGCGGTGAAACGCGCTGCATCGACCTGGGTTATGAGGCCAGTGGGAGCGAGATTTTCTGCGTGCACGCCGGGCCCGACGGACTCATTTATGGTTCGAGCATTCTGCCGCTGCACCTGTTTCGCTACGATCCGGCGAGCGGGTCCGTGGTGGACCTGGGCCGGTGCTCGAAGGCGACGGGCGAGGCCTACTCGATGGCGAACTGGGAGGGCAAGATTTACATCTCGTCCTATCCGGGGGCCGTCTTGTCCGTGTATGATCCCGCGCGGCCGTATCATTTCGGAGACGGGCCGGAAGACAACCCGCGTGATCTCGGCCGGATCGACGAGGTGTCGTATCGGCCGCGCTCCACGCTGGCGGGCCCCCTCGGCCGCGTCTGGGTGGCTTCGGTGCCCGATTACGGGTTGTGGGGCGGCCCCCTTTCCTGGTACGACCCCGCCACGGCCGAGAAAAGGGCATATTATCGGATTTGCGGGGACGGGAGCTGCTATACCCTGGCGTGGCTGAAGGACCTGGGTCTCCTGGCGGTAGGCACGACCATCCACGGCGGCTCCGGCACGATGCCCAAGGTGGACCAGGCCACCCTCTTCCTGTGGGACTATCGGGCGGAGAAGAAAGCCTGGGAGGGGACGCTGGACCGCCCGGTAGGGACGTTCAACGCCCTGCTCCTGGGACCCGGTGGACGGTTGTACGGGACGGTGCGGGGTTCCGACCCTGGCAGCGAGCTGTTCGTTTTCGACCCGGTGGCACGGACGTGGCTGCGGCGCATCCCTCTGCCCGGAGCGGCGCTGGACCTCGGCCTTCAGATGGGAGGCGATGGCCAGATTTACGGGTTCACCGGCGCCTGCGTTTACCGGCTGGACCCGCGCACACTGGCCATCGAGGAACTGGTGCGGTCGCCTGGCTCGTTCACCGTGCCGGGTCCGATCTTGGAAAACGAGGTCGTGTTCGCCAGCATTCACCGGCTGCGAGCGGCTTCGATCCCGTGATCGCCGGCTATCCATCGGCGGGAGTGCGGGACCCGTTCTGCCGTACCTGGGGCGCGCCCCAAACTTGCACAGGCGCGGGGGAGCGGCTGACTCGCAGCGCGCCCCACACGTGCACACGTGTGGGGCGGCAGCTTGTGCCCCGCGGCGACGCACGCTTGAACAAGTGCACGCTGGCGGGGAGGTGATCCCTGTGCCCACGAGCAGCGGAGTTCTTGGCCCAGCGTTCCGTGTCGTACCGCTGAACAGCGTACCCATCGTGCGAACCCCACACTTGCACAGGTGTGGGGGAGTGGCTCGCTCGCAGCGCACCCGGCACTTGCACAGGTGTGGGGCACAAGGTCACCTTGCCAGCAGAATGCCTACCTGCACCTGCCTGTGCGTCCCTGCACCTGTCTGCCGCGCTCGGCATAGAAGGCTGAGGGTAGTATAAGGCAGGCGCAGACAGGCCGCTTCGGCAGGCAGGCTGGCGTTCCCAAACGGAATCCTTTACGGGAGGAGGGGGCCGGGAGATGCTGGCGCTCTCCGTAGCGGACCTCGCTCCCTTTCACTCGGCCCCCTGATAGCCACCACCAACTGACTCAGCGTTCAGGTCTTGGCGGCGGCCGCGGCAGCGGCCGCCGCGCTTGATGAAGCCGGGGCGGCTGCTTGGGCAAGTTTCTCCTCCCGGGCCTTGCACATGCGCAGCCAAACGTTCTTCGGCGGGGTCTCGTACCCCTTCCAGGCGTAGGGGTCGAGGCCGGCCACCGGCACGACGCACCGCCGGTCAGCTCTCGAAGGCGTTTCGCCCTCGCGCAGAGACCAGGGCAGGAACGACCAGGCATTGCAATAATGGTTGACCAGCACGCGGCGGTAGATGGGGCTGCGGTTCCTTCTCGATCGGTGGAGCAGGTAGCCGTTGAAGAACACCACGGTGCCGGTCTTGACCTCGACGGGACTCTCGGGTGACTCGTCGAACCCATAGCTTTCCTGGGCGAAGTCGAACTCGTCCGGGTTGCCGTGCGGCCGCTGCATGTAGAGGTAGCCGGGCCGGTGCGAACCCGGGATCACGTACAGGCATCCATTCTGGATGGTGGCGTCATCCATGGCGATCCAGGCGCCGATGAGGGAGCGATCACGGGTGGGGATGTAGATTTCGTCCTGATGCCAGGCCTGGCCCTGGAAGCCCGGCGGCTTGAAGAAGAGCATGGACTGCATGCACTTGACGCTGCCGTCCCAGAAGGGGAGATGGGCGGCGGTGATCTGGGAGAGCACGCCACAGATTTTGGGGTGACGGACGTATTTTTCCATCACGGGGCTGATGAAGTGAGGCTGATGGATGCAGAGGATGTTCTGGAGCACCTCCTCATCGTGCATGTCGGCGGGCAGGGGCTTGAGGCTCTCGCAGGGATATTTCCCGCGGGCAAGGTCCGCCGCGTCGTGGCGTAATTCCTCGATCTCCGCGGGCGTGATGAGGTCCGGAAGGACTAGATATCCGGTATCAATGTAGGACCGGATCTGGTCACGGGAGGCGATCTTGGGGACGTCGATACGGGGACCGGTGGACATCTGCATAGTGGGTTTCTCCTTCAGAATGATTCACGAGGGAAGGGGAAGCGCACCGTCTCTTTTTCCTAGGTGACGCGTTCGCAAGTGCACCCGGACTTGCGAACGCGTCTACTCGTATCCTGGCAGCGAATCCTCGGGGCTCAAACTGGCGCAGGCTGTTTGGGGAGCGCCCGCAAGATGCCCAGGGCAATGAGGGCCAGGGCGACGGTGAGCAGGAAGACGTCGAAAATGGCCAGGGTCGTGTTCCCGTTCTTTACGTACACCGGAATAAGTCTGAGGAGCGACCAGACCGTGGTGATGCAGAGGGCAACGCACGGGATGAGGGTATAGAGGGTGGGGCGTTTCATGGCCTTGAGCCAGACGCTGACGACGACGAGGGAGATGGCCCCGAGAAGCTGATTGGCGGAGCCGAACAGGGCCCAGATTTTAACCCAGGCGCCGGTCTTGGCCACGGCCAGCATGCAGGCGACGGCGAGGCCCGCGTTGAACCAGGCATTCATCAGCAACCGGGGCGGCCGGTCTCGGAAGATGACCCTCCAAAGCTCTTCGAAGAGGTAGCGGTTCAACCGCACGGAGGTATCGAGCGTAGTGATGACGAAGCCTTCGACGAGGAGGATGCCGAAGACGACGCCGAGCCAGGAAGGGATTCCGAAGCCTTTCTCGAAGATGCCTGCTGCGCCGAGTGCGAAGCCGAGGACGGGGTTCGAGTCCTTGGGGTTATCGGGCCACACGGCCTTGAGGTAATCGGAGTAAGCGATGCCGGCGGAGATGGAAAGGGTGACGCAGAGTCCGAGGGTGGATTCGCCGAGCATAGCGAGATAGCCAATCTTGCGGGCGTAGCGTTCGTTGGAGAGCTGTTTGGAGGTCGTCCCGCTGCCGACGATGCCATGGAAGCCGGAGATGGCCCCGCAGGCGATGGTGATGAAGAGGCCGGGCCAGAGCGAGCCGAGGGTCGTGGCCGATCCGGTTTCGATATTGTCGAGCGGGGCGGCGATGGTGGCGCCCTGGATTCCCGCGGCGAAGATAGAGGCGACGAGAAGTGCGAGGCCGCCGTAAAGAATCTGGACGTTGACGAAATCCCTCGGCTGCAGAAGCAGCCAGACAGGCAGGCCGGCGGCGAAGAGGACGTAGATGGAAAAGACGGTCTGCCAGGCCTCGGCGCTCAGGGTGATGGGAAGCTGAAAGCCGGCGATCACGGAAAGGATGACGGCAGCCGTGGCGGCCGGGTAGATTGCCTTCATTGGTGCGTTTCGCTTGTAGACCGCGTAGCCGATGAGGGGGGCTACCAGGGTGATGATGACGACGGAGGTGGAGGCGATGCCGCCGATCCGGGCGTTGGGCACGTCCTGAACCATGACGGTGTTAAAAACATCTTGGTCCGGCTTGAGCCCGAGTTTTTCCACGGACCAGACGGAGGTGAGGGACTTGGCGGTGAGCTGGAGGAAGACCGCGTTGACGACGATGATGAGGACGATCAGGAAGAGGATGAAAAGGATGAAGGCATGGATGCCGAGGTAGGCGCGAGCGATCTCGGCCATGCTACGCCCCTTGTTGCGAATGGAGGCGAAGAGGCAGGCGAAGTCATGGACGGCCCCGATGAAGACGCCGCCGAAGACGACCCAGAGCCAGGCGGGGAGTGCGCCGTAGATGAGGGCCGTGGCGGGTCCGACGATGGGCCCCGCGCCGGCGATGGTGGCAAAGTGGTGCGCGAAAAGCACTTGTGGACGAGTCGGCACGTAGTCCTTCCCGTCCTCCATCTCCACCGCAGGAGTCCGGCGGTCAGGGTCCACTCCCCACACGCGCTCGATCCATCGTGAATAAACGAGGAAACCGAAGGCGTACAGCGCCATGCCGGGAATGAGAAATACGAGCACGTTCATGAGTGCCTCTGGACACGTGCCCGGGTTGGTTGATTGTTTCGTCCGGGGTCAGGCATCCACAGCAGTATAAGAGGAGCTGAACTTGGCGGCAATATCCGTGTGAGGCCTTGAGTCCCAGGCCGGGTGCGGCATAATGAGAAGGGATGGGTGTGGTCCAGATTTAGGCAGGTAGTGCCCGCGTTTGCCATCATTTTAAGGGAGATACCAGCATGAAGATCGGCGTGCGCATTCCACCCGTGGGCCGGGAGATGGGGATCGGCTCGTTTGCCAAATGGCTGTCGCAGCAGGGATTCGGGGCGATCGATACGCCTCCGCTGACGCCAGAAGTCCGGTCTGCGGTCGATGCTGCGGGCCTTCAGATCGGCACGGTAGATGCCCAGCATGTGCGTGAAACGCTCAGCCCGGACGAGAAGGTGAGGGCCGAGGGCGTGAAGAATTTGAAGACGCAAATCACACAGACTGCCGCCCTGGGCGGCAAAATTCTCTTTACCGTGCTGTTGCCTGCCGACCCCGCCCGAGGCCGCAAGGCGAACTTTGACATCTGGAAGGAGACGTGGCCGGAGGTGTTGGCGCACGCCGAAGCGGCGGGCGTATGCTTCGCCATCGAGTGGTGGCCGGGCCCGGGGCCTGCCTACCCGGCGCTGGGCTGCACGCCGGAGATGTGGCGGGCGATGTACCGCGTCACCTCCTCCAAGGCGCTCCGCATGTGCTACGACCCATCGCACCTCGCACGCATTCAGATCGACTGGATGCGGTCGCTTCACGAGCTGGGCGATCGGATCGTGCACGTGCATGCGAAGGACACGGAAATCCTGCCAGAGAAGCTCTACGAGATGGGAAACATCGGGGCGAGCTTCGGCGTCGACATGGGCTTCAGCGAGGGCTGGTGGCGCTACTGCATACCCGGAGACGGCGTGGTGAACTGGCAGAAGGTGGCTGCGCGTCTCGAGCACATCGGCTTCAACGGGGTCTTCAGCGTCGAGCTGGAAGACCACCGTTACTGGAAGGACGGCGAGGCCCAGAAGCAGGGACTCATCGCCGCCCGCAAGCATCTCGCCCAGTTTGTCCGTTAGCACCGCTTCGCCTCGGGCCATGAAACTGCTCCTGATCGGGTCGTCCCCAGCCATCCATTTCAAGCTGATGCGGGAATTGCCGCAGCGACACGTTTCGATCCGGCTGGCTGGCCTTGCGCTCAGTCATGAGGACCGTGCGGAAAGGGCGGCGCTCGAACGCGCGGCAGGCGAGCTGGGCGTGCCGTTCTACGAGGATTTCAGGGAAGGTCTGTGCGTGGCGGACTCGGCGGCGCATCTGGGGCCTTACGGCTCCCGGGGGACGGAGCTGCTCCGGCTCGTGCGGGACTCCCGGCTCAAGGTCCTGCTGGTGGACAAGCCGATAGCGATGCGGAGGGCTGACCTCGAGCGGCTGGAAGAGGCTCGGCAGTCGGGCCAGGCGCCCGTGTGCCTGCCCCTCCTCAGCCTGCGGTATGACGGCCGATACCGGCTCGTGCGCGCCCTGTGCCGGGCAGGCCTCATCGGCGAGACGGCCAAGGTTGTCGCATCACGGCCCCACAAGCTGGGCCAGAGGCCCGCGTGGTACTTCGATCGCGCCGAGTATCCCAGCCTCTTGGCCGACCTCAGCGTTCATGACGTGGATATGCTTTGCTTCGTGACGGGGCTTGACGTGCAGCGTGTCCTGGGCGCTTATGAGACGGATATCCGGTCGGCGGACCGGAGTCTGCCCGGTCTGGGCCATTTCGGCCTGGAGCTGCGGGGCGGGGTCCCGGCGCAGGTGAGCGCGGACTGGCTGACTTCACCGGCGGCGTCATATCACGGCGACAGCGTTTTTCAGGCCACGGGCAGCCTCGGACAGGTGAAGCTCGTCACGGACGGCGCGGACCGTGGCCTGTGGGTGGAGAGCCGGCTCGAGGAGGCGGACTCGCTGCTGCGGCGGCTGGCGTGCGAATCGGGCGAGAAATCGAGGCCGTGGACGATCGAAACCCTGTCACCCGGCGTCTGGAAGCTCTCCTGTCCACCGACCGACTACTCGGCGGACTTTGACCGGATGTTTCGGAACTTCCTGTCGTATCTCGAGTCGCCCTCGACGCCGCTGGAGGCCACGATGGACGATCTCGTGGCGGCGACACGGGTGGTCCTGGAAGCGGCCCGGATGGCCTCCAAGGTGACAGCGGAGGGTGTAGGCTGAATCCCCAAGCTGAATCAGAATCCCGAACTTGTCCGGCCGGAGCTGTCCCACTGGGAGGAATCCCGTTGGGAGGACGAAGGGCAAGACGTTAACCCGTAGATTTCCGCTGCGTAGAAAATACCTTCCAAAAGGAACTTCGAGTCAGAGCCTTGTCCGATCTCTGAGACTCGGAGGCCCGGGCGGAACGCTGACGCCTTCCACTACAATTCAGCCATTTAGCGGGGAGACACACGAGGACAAGTCCTCGCTTCCTTTTCAGCAGAGCCGGGAGCGCAAGCGACCGGCGCTGAAATCACAGAGCCCCTCACTGACGTTCGGGCCTCTGTGACCCGCCGGGCGCGCCCTCCACACCGGGATTCCCGATTCCGGTCTTCGCCGAAGGGCTGATGCGCTTCGCTAACCGGCGATTCGGCCGATGATCTGCGGGGTCTCTCCAGCGGCCGTCAGCCTGGCTCTGATGTCCTCGAGCCCGTCCGGGTGCAGGATGAGCACGAATCCGATGCCGAGGTTGAAGGCATGACGCATGTCCGCCTCCGGCACGGGGCCGAGCTGCTGGATCAGCGAGAAGAGCGCCGGCCGCTCCCAGCTCGACCAATCCACTTCGAGGCGCAGGCCGGGCGGAAGCAGCCGCTCGACGTTATCCACGATGCCGCCGCCCGTGACATGGGCGAGGCCGGCAATCGCGGGGCATCCCAAGAGCGGGAAGACCAGATCGAAATAGCTGCGGTGCACCCTGAGGAGCTCGCGGCCCAGGGGCTCGGTGAGCGGGTGGACGGTATCACTGACCGAGTGCCGACCGAGGAGGACTTTTCGGGCGAGGGTGTACCCGTTGGTATGGAGGCCGTTGCTGGCCAGTCCGAGCAGGGCGTCGCCTGGCCGGATGCGGCTGCCGTCGAGAATCTGGGCGCGTTCAGCGACGCCCACGATGGTGCCGACGAGGTCGATGCGGCCCTCGTGATAGACGCCGGGCATCTCGGCTGTTTCGCCGCCGACCAGTGGGCAATCGTGGGCGCGGCACGCGCGGGCCAGCCCGCGGATCACCTGCTCGAAGTGCTCGGGTACGAGCCGGCTGGTGCCAATATAATCGAGGAAGAAAAGAGGTCTTGCGCCACAGCAAAGGATGTCGTTGACGCAGTGGTTGACGATGTCCTCGCCGATGGTGGTGAAGTCGCCGACGGCCGAGGCGACCTCGACCTTTGTGCCGACTCCATCGGTGCTGGAGACCGCCACCGGTTCTCGACAGCCCTCGAGCCGAAGGGCGAAAAGCCCGCCGAAATGGCCGATGCCCGTCAGGACGCCGGCATTGTGAGTGGTCGCGATGACGTGGCTCGCTCGCTCGATGGCGGCAGCCTTGCGATCGATGTCCACACCGGCATCCTTGTACGTGATGGCCATGAGGAGCTCCAGTCCCAGCCGCCAGCGAAGAATTTCCGCGTGGGTTCGGTTCTCGCGAGAACACTACAGGCGCGTGCGCGTCCGGCGCGGTCGCCCCCCAAAGACGTGACGGGGAGGGGTCAACTTAACTTCCCGATGAACCTTGTCAATCCAGCAAATCACGAAATCGTGCCGCACTCTTTCGGAACTGATCTGTTCTTGAAATCCCTCCCGGACATGCCCGTTGAGGGAATTCCTACGTGCTGGGCTGTTTCCCGGTCGCCCTGTGAAGATGCGCTGCCGTGTCCTGGCAGTATAATCACGGTTTATAGTCCCCGATACCCGGACTGGTTCCTCCACGCCTGTACAGGAGACTGCGATGTTTCGATGCGCCTTTCTCGGTTGCGGCGGCCGTGCTCGCGGGCACGCACATGCTTACAAGCACGTGAGACGGGGGCGTCTGGTGGCCCTATGTGACATGAATGCGGAGCGGCTTCAGAAGTTTGGGGACGATTTCGGCATTTCGGTACGGTATACGCGGTTCGAGGAGATGCTCGAGAAGGAGAAGCCGGACCTCCTGCACATCGTCACGCCTCCAACCATCCGCTACTCCCTGCTCAAGATCGCCTCAGAATACCGGGTCCCGGCGGTGATCATTGAGAAGCCGATTGCCATCCAGGGAGAGGATTGGCGGGACATCCAGGGGCTTGCAAAGTCCACGGGGTCCCGCATCGCCGTGAATACGCAGCTTCATTTCCATCCCCGGAATCTCGAGCTGAAGAAGCTGGTTGCCTCCGGTGCCATCGGGGAGGTGCGTTTCATCGACGCCAGTGCGCGCTCGACACCGGTGAATCAGGGGCCCCACGTGCTGCAGCTGGTCTCTTCATATGTCAACTTCGCCCGGCCCATGAAGGTCTTCGGGCAGGTCTCAGGAGTGGAGCATCTGAACTCCGGCGAGCCCTCGCCGGCCCACGCGACCGCCTCTGTCCTCTACGCGAACGGGGTTCGGGCACAGGTCACGTTCGGCACGGAAGGGGCTCCGAAGAGCAATCCGCACGAGTCGGTCTACATGCACAAGCGCGTGGCGGCCTACGGCAGCCGCGGGTTCGTGCACTGGCACATGGCGGGCTGGGAATGTTACACCGCCGCCCGCGGGCTCGAGCAAGGCGTCCACGAGTATGGCGCGGAAGACGTGCTGGGGCAGGCTGGCCTGACGGAGGCCATGTTCGACTGGCTGGAAGACGACCGCCGGATTCATCCGACGAACTTGTCGCAATCGCTGGCAGAATTCAATCTTCTTCTGGGCATGTATGTCAGCTCTCTGCGCCGTCTGCCCGTCGAGCTTCCGCTCGATCCTCCGGACGGGCTCATTGAGGCGCTGAAGAAGGCGCTGGCCTGACGCTCGTCCCTTGGCGGCGCGTCAGGGTCTAAAGTCGTAACTTCTGCGAGCGTAATTACTTATGGAAACCATTAGTAACTTTTCAGTAAGTTCGGGTAAGACGAACGAGTCAATTCTATGAGTTATGAACGCAGGCGAAGCCCTTGCGGGCTTCGCCGAAGCGCCCAAGCGCTTCCCTACGAAGCTCAGGGCTGACACTCGGCGAACGTAAGCGAAGCCCTTGCGGGCTTCGCCGAAGCGCCCAAGCGCTTCCCTACGAAAATCCGCGAAGCGCTGAAGCATCATCGGTTATGAAATCGGGCGGGTGCGTCTTCCCGAACTTATTGGGAAGTTACAACCATTACTAAGGATTCAGGGTTCAAGTTTCAAGGGGGATATGCCATGGCGACGGCCGAGGTCGGGATGATCGAGACGACGAAGGGGACGATCAAAGTGACGTTCTTCGACGACGTGGCGCCGGGCCATGTGACTAATTTCAAAAAACTGGCCGCGTCCGGATTCTATGACGGGACGACCTTCCACCGGGTGATTCCGGGCTTCATGATCCAGGGCGGCTGTCCCCACACGAAGAGCGGTGACCGCAGCCGGCACGGCACGGGCGGGCCCGGCTACCATTTGAAGGCTGAATTCAGCAAGACACGGCACGAACGAGGGATTCTCTCCATGGCCCGAGCGAAGGACCCGGACTCAGCGGGCTCGCAGTTTTTCATCGTCGTGAAGGATTGTCCGCAGCTTAATGGTCAGTATAGCGTTTTTGGCCGGGTGCTTGAAGGGATGGAGGTGGTGGACCAGATCGTGGGTGTGCCGAGGGACGCGCGGGACAATCCGAAGGAACGGGTCGTGATGAACCGCGTCCAGATCGAGAAGGTGGAACTGTAAGGAGATGTTGAAAGGTGGCCCGCCAGACCTGTTGGGTTGCGGACTTCGCCCGCCTTAAGCCCGCTTGAGGGCCTTCTTGACGAGAACGTAGCTGCCGTTATGGCCGGGAACGGCCCCCTTGACGGCAATCAGGTTCTTCGCCGCATCGACGGTGACCAGCTTGACGTTCTGCAAGGTGACGCGGGCGACTCCCATGTGGCCGGCCATGCGAATTCCTTTGAAGACACGTCCCGGGTGAGTGGCCTGGCCCAGGGACCCGCGGTGTCGTTCGCGGTTATGCTGCCCGTGGGTGTGGGGTCCGCCCGCAAAATGGTAACGTTTCACCACGCCGGCAAAGCCCCGGCCCTTGCTGGTCCCCACCACGTCCACGTACCGGATGTCCTTGAGGACCTCGGCCGTCAGGACCTGTCCGAGCTTGTAATCGCCCGTGCCGTCCCAGGGCACTTCCCGCACGAACCGTTTCGGGGTGGTTTCGGCCTTTTTCGCGTGGCCGATCTCCGGCTTCAGCGCCCGGCGGAACTTCCTCTTCTTCCCGCCCTTGATCTTCTTTTCATCGAAGCCGAGCTGAATGGCCGTGTAGCCGTCCGTTTCCTTCGTCTTGATCTGGAGGATGGGGCAGGGGCCGACCTCGAGGAGCGTGACGGGGAGAACTTCGCCCTTCTCTGAGAAAATCTGGGACATGCCGACCTTCTTGCCAAGGATCGCCTGGACCATCGCTCCTCCGGGTGATTGAGCCGTGAACGCGACGAAGCAGAATGTACGGCCCCGCACCGGTGTCCGGGGCTTATAAGGGCGGTTATTAAACCAGTTTGGCCAACTGGAATCAAGCTCGAATCATCCCGGGCCCAGCGGATTTCTTACGGTAAAGGATATATAGTAGCCGGTGAGGCGGTCGACCGGTCCACTTACCGGACAGTTGCCGGCTCTCATCCTCTGCGAAGCCTGACATCAGCGAGGTGGTCTTCATGACAACCCGAGAGAAGGTGATTGCGTTCATCCATCGGAACAGGGAGCGTTACGTTCAGGAGCTTCTCGAATTCCTGCGCATCCCCAGCGTGAGCGCGGTCTCGGCGCACAAGAAAGACATTCTCCGGGCAGCGGATTTCGTGAGCAACCAGTTTCGCCGGATGGACTTTCGTGTCGAGCTGCACGAGACGCCCGGTCACCCGATCGTTTATGCGGAGCATCTGGGGCGGAGCGGATCGCCCACGGTGCTGGTCTATGGGCACTACGACGTGCAGCCGGTGGACCCGCTGCATCTCTGGCGGAAGCCGCCCTTCGAGCCACAGCTTGAGGGGGAGGACGTGGTGGCGCGGGGCGCATCGGACGACAAGGGCCAGGTGCTCACCCACTTGAAGAGTGCGGAGGCGTTTGTCGAGGCGGGCGGCGGGCCGCCCATCAACTTGAAATTCATCATCGAGGGAGAGGAGGAGGTGGGCAGCGACCACCTCGACCAATTCCTCGATGCGAACCGCGGGCGTCTTGCGGCCGACTATGCGGTGATCTCGGACACCTCGCAGTTCGCGGCCGGTGTTCCAGCGATCACCTATGGATTGAAGGGCCTGGTTTATTTCCAGGTGGACGTGAAGGGCTCCTCGCAGGACCTGCACTCCGGTGGCTTCGGGGGCACGGTGTCGAATCCGGCGAACGTGCTGGCGCATCTCATTGCCCGACTCCGGGATGAATCGGGTCGGGTAAGTGTCCCGGGCTTCTATGACGATGTCGCGCCGCTGGCGGAGTGGGAGCGGAAGGAATTCGCCAGCCTGCCCTTCGATGAGGAGCGATACCGGGCCTATATCGGCGCGGCGCGGCTGGCCGGCGAGCCGGGCTACACCACGCTCGAACGGAGATGGGCGCGCCCGACGCTCGACGTCAACGGCCTGTGGGGCGGCTACAGCGGCGAGGGTGCGAAGACGGTCATCGGGGCCGAGGCCGGCGCCAAGATCAGCATGCGGCTCGTGCCCGACCAGGACCCGGAGAAGATCGCCCGCCTATTCGAGACCTACGTCCAGCAGATTTGTCCCCCGACCGTCGAGTTGAGGCTGCAACAAATGCATGGTGCAAAACCGGTGGTGGTCCCGACCGATACGCCCGGGATGAGGGCGGCTCGCCGGGCGATCGAACTCGGGTTCGGGCGGCCTCCGGTCCTTATCCGGGAGGGGGGCACCCTTCCGATTGTCGCGGCATTGAAGGAGAAGCTGGGGCTGGACGTGCTGCTTCTTGGGTGGGGTCTTCCGGACGATGGTGCACATTCTCCAAACGAGAAATTCAGCCTGGCGGACTTTCACCGAGGCATAGCGACCTCTGCGCATCTGATGGCGGAGCTGGCCTAGCGGGGGAACGAAAGCCTTTAAAGTGGAACTCCAACTTAAAAGTTTTTTCGAGTTTGACGCCCCAAGCGACTCACGGCTTGCTGCCGTTGACATCTGACACCGGCTGCACGCACTCGTCCACACCGGAATCACACTTTCGCGGTAGCGACCCAGCCCGACCAATTCCCGATGATAGGCGAAAAGGGCCGGAAACCCGCCGGTGTGGAAGAATGGGACCGTACTGCCCGCCGGGATGCGGCCGCTCCGGACATAGTCCACAATGATGGAATCCGCACCCTGCTTCAGCGCCTGGCCAAAGGTGAATTCAAACGTGCGGGTCTTGTTCCCGCCAAAGGCCAGGCTGGTCGGGTCCCCCCGCTTGAGGAGGATGCGGACCCTGCCAAGGGCATTAGAGAAGCGAGGGCATTTGTGCAGGGGCGTGGGAAGGTCCGCCAGCTTCACGCGGGCAGCCGAGCGATGGCCTTAGCGATGACTTCGGCCTGGCCAGCGCCAATCGACGCCGATCCTCCGACTCGATTCAGGTTCTGCATGGCATGACTCCGGCAAAGCCGGTGCTCACAGCCCGAAATGAACAGCCGGTGACCAAGCTGTAACCCATACACCCATGATAAGAAGCCGCACTCTGATGGCGTTGCTGGAGGTCGGCAACCCAGTGGCCGTCATGAATGGACGGCGGCGGCGGCGGCTTCTGGGGCGGTGGGCGCGGTCTCGGCGTGGGGCTCGGCAGAAGGAGCGGCTGGCCGTGCGCTGAAGTCGGCGCGGACGATGCCTTCTTCGAGCCAGGTCATTTCACCGCCGAGGACGCGGCGGGCGAGGCGGTAAGTGCCTGCATCGTCCGAGTTGAACAGGCAGCGGAAGGCGGCGTCGATGCGCCTCCGGGCATGGCAGCAAAAGATTTCGGCCAGGTCCCTGGGGGTGGAGTCGCCAGGATTCTGTCGCAGGAGACTTTCGGCACGAGCCAGGCAGGCGGTCATGGCGAAAAGGTCGCCCCCGATATCGACGAGGCGTCCGAGGAGGGCCTGTTTTTTTTCGAGCCGGGCCTGATGTCGGATCATGGCGTGAAAGGTACTACGAGCGAGGCGTGCACAGGTCCTGGCGACGTATCGGAGCTGATGGGCAAAGGGTTCATGGGAAACGAAGCGGCGCCACGGCGTCGAAGGCAGCCACTGTCGCGGATACCAATGGGCATAGAAAAGCGCTGCCCTGGTGGCGCAGGCCGCCTTCTGCTTCCAGACCAGTTCAGGCTTGAGGAGATCGCCCGCGACGCGAAGGTGTCCGTCGAGGGCCTCACGAGCGATGAAGAGTCGCATGATTTCGCTCGCGCCTTCGATGATCAGGTTGATGCGGGCTTCGCGCAGGATGCGCTCGACCGGGTAAGGTTTTTCACCCCGAGCGCGCAGTGAGGGAGCGGTCTCATAGCCGCGTCCGCCTCGGATTTGAACTGTCTGGTCCGCTATGGACCATGCGGCCTCGGAGCAGAAAAGCTTGGCCATGGCGGCCTCGAGCCGGATATCGAAGCCTCCACGGTCGGCAAGAGCGGAAGTGAGCCAGGTGAGAGAGTCCATGGCGAACGTGGTGGCGGCGATGGACCCGATCTTGGCGGCGACGGCCTCATGATGCCCGATGGGCGCGCCCCACTGAACCCGTTCGGACGCCCAGTCCCGGACGATGCTGAGGCAGCGTTTGGCCATGCCGGTGCAAGCGGCGGGGAGAGTGAGTCGGCCGGTATTGAGGGTTATCAAAGCGACCTTGAGGCCTTTTCCTTCACCCCAGAGGATATTTTCACGGGGCACGCGAACGCCGTGGAAGCGCAGCAGGCCATTCTGGATGCCGCGGATGCCCATGAAGTCGCAGCGGTGGGCGACCTCGAACCCCGGCATGCTGGACTCGACGATGAAGGCGGTGATCTGCTTACGTTCCCGGCCGCCGACCCACAGGGAGGGCGTGCGTGCCATAACGATGAGGATATCGGCCACGGGTCCGTTGGTGCACCACAATTTTTCACCCTCAAGGATGTAAAATTTGCCGTCCTCGGTCGGCGTTGCCGTGGTCTGCATGGTCGCGGGGTCCGAGCCCACGCCCGGCTCCGTCAGCGCGAAGGCTGAGATGGCGCCCTGAGCGAGTCGTGGCATGAACTTTTTCTTCTGTTCTTCGGTGCCGAAAAGCTTCAGCGGCTGCGGCACGCCGATGGACTGATGGGCGGAAAGCCATACGGCGGTCGAGCCGCAATAACTGGCGACCATCGCTATGGCCCGGTTGTAGTTGGTCTGGGAGAGGCCAAGCCCGCCGTATTCTGCCGGGATTTTCATTCGAAAACAGCCGAGCTCGATGAGTCCCTGGATGACTTCCGGCGGAACATCACGGGTCTCGTCAATCCGGTCCGGGTCGACTTTTTCCTTCAGGAATGCTTCGAGGCGGGCGAGAAAGGCATCGCCGACGCGCCGGTCTTCGTCATCCTGCTGGGGAAACGGAAAGAAGAGCTCGGGCTGGAAGCGTCCCATGAATAGCCCGGCAAGGAAGCTGGGATGCTCCCACTGTTTCTGGCGGGCGGCCTCGGCCATTTCCATCGCCTCGCGGGCGCCCTCTTTCCTGGCCTCTCCTACGTTCTGGCTCATGGCAGCCTCCCCTGGCATCGGTGGGACGGGTTGAAAACCCTCTCAACCTCACTTTACCACCGATTCGGCAGGTGTGGAGCGAGCACCCGTTGTAAGGGGCGAAAAAAAAGCCGGAAGCCCGCGCTCGGAGAGGAAAAGAACGGCCACCCCTGGGACCGGGAGTATTGCCGACCCGGCTCGGATTCCTCCTCCCGGCCCCGACGGCCACCCCTGGGACCGGGAGTAGTGATCTGACGCCGCCTGGCGGCCAGATGAAACGATGCTCATTCTACGTGATCAGTTCGGCTGGGAGATGCCCGGTCGCATTGTAGGAGTAAAGCTGGATAGCGTTGGGCTGGAGGGAGAGGCGGGCGAGGGCGGTATTGAAAGGGTGGGCGATCCAGCGCTTGGGCTGGATGGGAAATTCGAGGAAGGCAGCGATGAGGCAGAGGAGGAACTCGCCGTGGGAGACGCAGGCGACGACCTCCTCGGTGTGGGCAAATTCCTGGCGGAGTCGCCGGGCGACTCGTCCGGCGCGCTCCTGTGCCCGTTCCTGGGTCTCGTAGGGCATCGATTGCCACCATCCCCGGCCGTCGATCTCCGCCGGAAGCAGGTAACCGGGGAAAGCGGATTCGATCTCGGCGCGGGTCATGCCCGGCTGGCCCCGGAAGGAGTCGAGGTCGATGCCGCTCACACATCCGCCCTGCTCGTGGAGATCGACCCAGACCTGCGGAAAGAGACCCGTGGTCTTCCGGAGGTGCTCCGCAGTCTGAAGGCTTCGGAGGAACGGGCTGACGAGGATGCGAGTAACGGGAATGTGCCGTAACCACACCGCCAGGCACTGGGCCTGCCGGTGTCCCAACTCGGTGAGAGGCGGCTCGGCGATCCGGTCCTCGAGCGGATTCAGGTTGTTCAGCGACTGGGCGTGCCGGATGAGGTAGAGGTCCATTGGAGAATCATGGCCGCGTCGGCACGTGCCAGTTCCGATGCCAGACGGAATCAGGCGGCACGGCTTCCTGCCCCTGCCAGAGGTTCATCATGGAATGGAAATCCTTGAACTTGGGGAGAACCACCGTGTCCCATAGCGATTCCACCTGCTCATAGGTCAACAGCCGCGGCTGCGGCTTTGTGCGTTCGTATTCGGCGAACAGTTCTTTGGCCTTGTTTCCAATCCAACGAATCTCATCAGCCACCATGCGCTCGCCGACCTTGCGGCTGGACTCCCGGGCGTTACCGCCCATGGCGAAATGCGGGCCGGGTTCTCCCGCGGTGGGTATCCGGGACACATCGACGCACTCGGGCTCGAGGGCCCAGAGGAGGGAGGTTTCGACGCGGCCTGCGTGGTCGCCTCCACTGCGGCCATCGCCGAGGAATCCAGGCTGATTGGCCTCGAAGTCGGGCAGTCCATAGAGCCGGACGCCCACGCGGGGCTGCACAAGCTCGATGAGGGTCTTGAGGTCCTGCCAGTTGGGTCCATAGTGACCGGTGATGAGGATAGCGGCCTTGAAGCCGATGACGTCGGCCATCCGGATGTGATAGAGGATGTTCTTGAAATGCTGCCAGGGCGGCATGCAGGTCATCCAGGACCTGGGCACCTGTCCGACGGCCTTATGGGCCCAGGCGCCGAACCCGCCGAGCTCATGGATGTGCCAGTAGTCGGGAGGCGCAACGATGCCCCCGTGGGCTCGCGCGGCCGCGCAGGCGATGGCATGGGCCTTGAGCGCGTCGAGTCCCAGGGTGTTCTGCGGGCCGTGAGGCTCGCACAGGCCGTAGGCGAAATAGACCAGGGGACAGTCTTCGAAAGCCTTTTCCATCTCGTCGCGGAACATGCGCTCCCAGCGGACTTCACGCATCCTGGCACTCCTCGAGGACTCGGGTCGTGAACAAGCGAGTTCTTCCGGCTACAAGTCCGCAAATTATAAAGTGCGCAGGGGGCGGCAGACAAGTTGTCCTTCTCGCGGACTCGCCGGGTTGCAATAGAGAGTGGCACGGGTTTCGCCCACGCGTTTGTCGTGCGGCGCGCCGAATCGGTTGGTGGTTCGTGGTTGGTGGTGAAGAACAGGAGGCCGAGTGGGAACGGGCGATGGCCGCCGCAGAGCCGGTTGATGGTTCGTGGTTCGTGGTGAAGAACAAGAGGCCGAGTGGGAACGGGCGATGGCCGCCGCAGAGCCGGTTGATGGCTCGTGGTTCGTGGTTGGTGGTGAAGAACAGGAGGATAAACTTGGGGCGTTGGGAGAGATTCTGCGGAAGCATCCTGCTGGCAAGTTCCGGCGCTTTAAGGCAGGGGTGGCCAGGAAGGGTGAACGATGACCAGCAGGACCCAGGAAGTCGTGACACCCTATACTGCAAGGACTTAGCGCGCCAGCCTCGAAAAACTTTCGAAGAAGGCAACGTAGATGTTTCCGGAGGTCATCCGGAACGGCGGGGTCGCGGGCAGGTAAGGCGTGCCGAGGAAGGGCTTGAGTGTCCAGGCGATCTGAGCGCCGACGAGGGCATAAAGCAGCAGCCAGGAGAGCATGACGGCCTGCACCCGGACACGGCCAGTCGTCTTGGCGATGGGGGCGCTCGTGCTTCTCCCGGGCGAGTCGGCCTGACCCGAACCATCACGAGGGGACGACGATGGCGTGGAGACCTGGGCGGAGAACCAGCAAAGGCCGCCGTAAAGAGCCTGGACGCCGAACAGACCGGCGACGGTGAAGGCGAAAACGTGGAAGACCTTCATGAAGTGGTAGTTTTCGGTGACGGCAGAGAAGAGGAGGGCAATGGGGGCGAGGACGCCGAGCATGACACCGGTGGCGGCGAGTCCAACGGCCATGACGAGCATCGAGGGGGCGAACCGCAGGCCGACGCCAAAGGCAAGGTTCAGCATGTAGAGGGCGAATGCGCAGAGGACGACCGTGACCGTGAAGAGGAGAGGCACCTTGACTGCAATCAAGAGGGGTATTCGCCAGGCGTCTCGTTCCTGAAAGCCACCTGCGGCTTCCAGCTCGACGACCGTGTATCCGTCCTGTTCGCTGACGGCCGCCACCTTGTAGGGTTCAGAGGGCATGGCGACGTTGAATCGGACAGAGGCATTGGGCAGCGGGGGAAGGTCTTTTTGTTTCGTGTAAAGCCTACGGGTCTCGGCGTTGAAGCCGGCAACCTTGTAAGGGACTGACTTTCCCTCCGGAGAAACGAGTTCGAAGTCGCTGAAGAAGAATTCAGGATGGAAGCATCGGAAGCTGCCCATGGCCGCCCCGTACAAAGCGGCGGTAAGGACAAAAACACCGAGAAGACGGGGGAGCAGGCCTCGGACACCCTCAACTCCGGAGGCCGCGGAGTAGAGCCGTTCGCGGTCCCGCAGGAGCGTATCCACGAAGCGAAAGGGGTTCATGCGAAGGTCCTCCAGTCCAGTCTCTTCAAGAGCCGGATTGAGCAATCGGGCCGACTTCAGGGACGAGATTGTCCATCGTCCTCGTCCTCGCGATGGGATACCAATGACCGTTTCGAGAAGGAGGGGAAAACACCACGGATCGCGGTTTCAGTTTCACGAGTTTTCCGGTTCGGGAGTGCGATCGCACTTCCGAACCGGAAAAATAGACGCCGGCAGGCACGACCAGGGATGGAAGGGATCGGGTGGAAGCAGCACCTTCCAGACGCCGGCGGAAGCGGAGGTGGCTGCGGCCGGTCCATTCTACCATGGTATTACAGCCGATGAGTGCTCGGGGACATCCATGCAAGTAAACCTCCGCCATCAGATACCCTGCTGGCGTCTGGAACATCGAGCGGCCGCACTTCGGTCGTGCCCTGTGCCCCGGTCAATCTTAAGAGGGCCCTATGCACCGCACGAATGGCCGCGTCCGGCGTAGAGGTGCCGGCGGTAAGCCCGACCAGGGAAAAAGGCTTGAACCATTCGGGATCGAGATCGCCGTCCCTTTCAACCTGGACGCAGGGGATGTTCCGGTCCTCGGCCAAGCGAGCGAGCTGTCGTGAGTTGTTGGAATTGCGCCCGCCTACCACGACCAGAGCCTGCACTCTGTTGAGGAGGGCGAGGACGGCCTCCTGGCGCTGTCTCGTGGGGAGGCAGATGGTATCCACGACCTCGATGGACTTGCCTGGGTTGCAGGCCCGGATGGCGTGAATGACCTCTTCGGCCAGGAAGGGCGGGGTAGTGGTCTGGCAAACGACCCCAAGAGCTTCGGCGTCATAGGGCTGGACGTCGTGCGGCTTCTCTACCACGGCATAGCGATCGAGGTCGCCGACGATGCCTTGGACTTCGACGTGGCTTCGCTTGCCGATGACGATGACGAAGAAACCCCGCGCATTCAGCCTCTGGGCGGCGTTGTGCACGCGGCGCACCAAGGGGCAAGTGGTGTCGATCAAGGTCTTCTTAGCCCGGAGCAGCCGGCTGCGCTCGCGGGAGCTGATCCCATGGGCCGTGATGAGGACTCCCGGGGTTAAAGGGACGGGGTCACGCCGGTTTTCCGGGGTGATCGAGAAGCCCCGTCGAGCGAGACCTTCGTTGATCTGCGGATTATGGACGAGCTGGCCGTGGATGGTGAATCGGTGTGGCGTCGGAACGTTGCTGGCGATAGCCAGAGCGTCACGAACGCCGAAGCACATGCCGTAATGGGATGCTAAAATGACTTTCATGGGCTCTCCTGGGGAAAATGAAGGCGATCGAAGCCGGAGGGACGGGTTCAGGGTTTAGGATTCACCATCAACCATGCGTCATCGGCCGTTAACGGTGTTATCAGCCATCAACCATCAGCCCGAATGGAACCCCGCGCTGGCTCGTAATTCTTAACCAAGTTTAAGGCGCACAGCACTTTGCAATACAAAGTTAGCATACAGAATAAAACCTGACGCAACGGCTCAGCGCCATCACGCTGGGGCCAGCCCCTCCGAGACGTCCGGTCCCGGGACCGGGTTTGTTGAAGGAGTCGTGGGAATCTTGGCCGTGCTGCGGGCAACGTCGCTCAGAACCCTCTCCAGCTCCTCGAGGTAAGCGTGGAATCGTTCACGTCCGAAAGGTGAGAGCCGGCAGAGAGTCTGGGGCCGGTTATCGCGAAAACCTTTCCATATCTCGACGATGCCTGAGCCGTGGAGCACCTGGAGGTGACGGCTGAGGTTTCCGTCGGTCAGAGCACAAAGCTCCTTCAGCTCATTGAAGACCAGTCCGTCGGGATGGGTGAGGAGAGAGGTGAGGATGCCCAGGCGCGCTTTCTCGTGAAGAACACGGTCGAGGCGCTCATAGGAATAACGGCCTGAAGTCGGTCTGTGGCTTTCTGCGGGTTTTCCCATGGGATCATGCCTCGTCTTTCCGTTCCAGATTCCAGTACAGGACGACTGCGGCGAGATTCTGTCCAATGCCGAATACGATGGCCATTCCCCTGGGTCCCGGAATGGGCTGGGCGGAGTCCCGGACCAAGAGAACGAGCCCGGCGAAGAAGTAAAAGAGGCCCACCCAACCTATAGCGCGGGGAAGATAGGGGCGCGAAGCGAAGATACCCAGGGATATGAGGAGCGCCCACAGGCCAGGAAGCAGGGGGATGAACCCTGGATGCAGCACCGTGATTGAGGCAGTAACGACGGCCCCGACTGTGATGGACGGCAAAAGCTGTCCGATGACCCGGCGAGTCAGGCGTCGGGCAACGGGGGTTGACCTTTGCAGGTAGTCGATGAGGACCTCGACCCCGACGGGAAGCAGGCTTGCCACAGCGATGGTGGACCAGAAGAGGACGAACTGGGTAGGTGACTGGATGTCTAGGGCATAGGCCTGCAAGGCGCCGCCGAACAGGGCAAAGACGCCCGTCAGGGCGACCGGGAAAGAGCGGTAGCCGCGGTAGACCTCGGACTTGGCGAGGTGTCGGTGAATTTCGGCAAGCTGGTTGAGCGCCTTATTGAGTTCCATATATTTCGTATTATATCATATAACCTTTGCAATGCAAAGTTAAATCCGCTCCGGCCTTCAGCCTACGCGGATTTCAGAGAAGGAACTGCCTCGGCTTCGCCGAGCCCGTCCCCCCGAAAGAATGATGCGTTTAACAATTCGTAACAATCGTCTGCCTCTAATTTGATTATTTGCAGCGCGTTATGCTGTTTTACGAGAAAATGAGACGCACTGGACAAGTGTAATTAAATACACTAATATAATCTATTACAAGACGGATGAGGCGGACCTGGGAGTCTTGGCTACACGGTGGCGCGCTCGGCTCGGGACGTGGGAGTAGATGAGCAAGGTGCGTTTCAGGCACGGCATCAGCAAATTTCGACGAGGTCCGCGCTGAGAGTGGTCAGGCTCTTCCATCCCTCGGCAGTGACCAGCCCGGCGTCCTCGAGGAGGAAGGCGATGCCGCCGACGCCATCGACCAGCTCGATGACGAGGGTCATGCCCTCCTCGATGACCGTGTGGTCATGGGGGCTCAGGACGGGCGGCTCATGGCACTCGATGCCGAGGCTGTGGCCCAGGCCTTCCCGCGCGGGGAGGCCGTTCTCGCTGCGAAATCGGGCGCCGGCGGCGAAGACGTCGGAGGCCTTCACGCCGGGCCGGATAGCGGCGGCGATGGCCTCGCGGCAGCGCCTCATTTTTTCATAAGCCGCTCGAACTTCGGTGGATGCCCTGCCCAGGACGGCAACGCGGCCGAAGTCGGTGGTGTAGCCCTGCCAGATCAGGCCAAGGTCAAGAAAGAGGATGTCCCCAGGTTCGATGAGGGTAGCCCCCGTATTGTCCCGGGACCAGGCTCGTTTGCCGCGTTCATTTTGGGGCTTCACGTAACCGAAGTGCAACGGGGGGCATCCAGCGCGCGTGGCGGTCTCCATCTGGGCGCCACGGACTTCGTTGACGGTGAGACCGGGCCTTTCCCGGACCAACCGGAAGACTTGGCGGTAGACCTCCTCGCCGATGCGGTAGGCCTGGCGCTGGCGTTCAAGCTCGCGCGGCGTCTTGACGCTTCGCATCTTCCAGAGGGTGGACCGGGCGTCGGTGAAATGGGCCTCGGGCAGGCGCTCCATAAGTTCCATGAGGACGCGGGCGGGCAGGTGGTTCATCTCGACCCCGATGCGGGCTTCTTCGAGGCCGCGTTCCCGCAAGGCATCCACGAGGCAATCGATGGCCGGCTTCTGGCCCGGGAGATCGCAGCAGGGCCGGACATCCGTGATCCAGCCTTTACCCTTGAAGACGTAGGCGCGGTTCTGATGGGCAACGACAAAGGGCGGGATGGACGAATTGCGAGCGACGCCTGCGAAATAGTAAGGGGCTTCGCACCCGTCGTCCTCCCGCTCGAGGCAGTGGGCGACCTCCGGGTAGTCCCAGTACAGGATGCCGAAACGGTCGGTCAGGTAGGCCACGTTGTGGCGGCGGGAAGCGAGCAGAAGGTCGAGCCCGTCCCCGGCCATGAGGCGCTGGGCGCGGTCGGGATCGAACAGCGGCTGAAGGTCGGACGCCGGCTTCAGGGAATCGGAGGAGGTTCGTGTGCTCGTCATTGGGCTCTCGCTGAGGATAGGGGAGAAAGGCAAGGGAACAGTCGTGAGTCTAATGGGCTTCAAGGTTCAAGCCAACCCCGCCCAGAGGGAGGGGTTTCTATCTCGTATCCCGGCATGGAGTGTGGGAGCACTTCCATGCCGGGATACGAGCCCGCATTTCCCACACGATGTGTTCGAAATGCGCCCTGCTGGCTTCGACTCGAACGACTTGCGTCGTTCTCGCTCAGGGCTAACCCGGATCGAGATGCCAGGAAGGCCGCGTTGAAGCCTGCATTGCAACGGATTGCTGCACAGTCGAATATCGAGCGTGCGGTTGCAACTGGTGAGAAATCCCGGCTAGCCGAAGACTTCGCGGCACACCCGGAGAAAGTTGAGTCCAAGGACTTTTCGGATGGCGTCCTGATGGTAGCCATGAAGGCAGAGGCACTGGGTCATTTCGGGCATCCGGCTGAAATCGGGGACGGCCCAGCGGAGGTTGCGTGTTCCCTGGGCGACCTGGAGGTCGTACCAAGGGCCTTCCGTGGGGAAGAAATCGACGCCGAGGGCGACATGGTCGATGCCGACGAGTTGGGCGACGTAATCCACCTGACGGAAGACGTCATCGGGTGCAGCGTTCGGGCCCAGATAGGTGGTGTAGAAATGGATACCCAGCAGCCCGCCGCTCTGGGCCAGGGCTCGGATGTGCTCATCGGCGAGGTCGGTCGTGACGCCGCGAGCCGAGCCATGGGAGACGATGAGGGGCTTGCGAGCGATGCGAACGACCTCGAAGAAGGCCTGCGAGGGGCAATGGGTAAGGTCCACGAGGATGCCGAGGCGTTCACACTCCTGGACTACGGCCTTTCCGAAGGCGCTGAGGTGTCCGTCAGGCACGACGGCATTGGGAAACGCCCAGGTGAGTTGCAGCTCGCGGAGGCCGAGGCGGTGGAAGAGGCGCAGCGGCTCAAGGCTGCCTTCGAGCCAGCGTGTGCCCTCGCTGCCGAGAAGGATGGCGGCGATTCCATGCTCTTTGGCACGAACGATATCCGTGACCGTACGGGCGAGCAGGCACCGGTCCGGATGGTCCTCGATGTCCCTCAGGGCATCGTCCATGCCCGATGCGGCAAGTCGCAGCCAGCCTTCCGTGCGGGTGCGGGAGGCCTCGTAGCCCGCCTCGACATCGACGTCGAGGGTGACCTGATAGACCTTAGCCGTGACGCCGCCGGCGAGCATTCGAGGGAGGTCATCGCCGATGGGGCGGTGGTCATGAGTCACCGCGATGAGGCATTGCTCGTGAAAGGCTTGCATGTCGCAGGCAGGGGCGGGATTCATATCAGGTGACAGGTGTCAGGAAAGAGGACTGACCTCGAGACGAAGGAGGATGGACGGGAAATGAGGAGCAGGGTGGATGGTTGATGGTTGACGGTTGACGGTTGATGACGGTTGAGCCCATCACGCGCCGCTATGCGTTGACGCGCTGGACGAGGTAGGCGGTGATTTCCTGGCCGAGTCCCTTGAGCTGGAGGCCGTGAACGGGCTGGGCCTCGACGCGTTGGCGGACGAGGTCGAAAGTGCCCTGGCTGATGAGGACCTGGCCGGGCCCCGCGGCGGAGCAGATGCGGGCGCCGAGGTTGGCCGCGCGTCCAATGACGGTGTAATCGGTGCGCTGGGCACATCCCATCTCGCCGACGATCATCTCGCCGGTGGCGATACCGATGCCGATGGGGGCCGGGTCGAGCCCGCGTTGTTCCCAATCCATCATGACCTCCCGATGAGCTACCTGCATGGCCATTCCGACGCGCACGGCGCACAGGGCGTGGTCCGGGTGGGGGATGGGGGCGCCGAAAAGCGCCATGACCTCGTCGCCGACGAACTTATCGAGCGTGCCCTCGTGGGAGAGGATGACGCTGGTCATCCGGCCCAGATAATCGTTCATGAAGCCCACCAGAAGCTCCGGATCGGATATCTCGGCCAAGCGGGTGGACCCTCGAACGTCCGAGTACAGCACGGTGAGGACGGCACGCTCGCCCTTGAGCATTTCGACGTCTGGGGTGGCGAGGACGCGATCGAGAACGCGGGGCTCGAGGCAGCGGCCGAGCACCTTGCGAAGCCGGCGGCGTTCGAGGCTCTCGAAGATGGCGGTATCGATCTGGCTGGCGATTGCGCCGAGGAGGCGGCCGTCATCCACGTGGAAGCCGCCGGGCCGGTATCGGTTCGCCAGGCCGAGCACGCCGATGATTTCGTTATGGAGGAGCAGGGGAGTACACAGGACCGACTGAAGGACGTCGCCCAGGGCGTTGTAGCGGATGAGCGTCCCCCGCTGGACGGCCTCGCCGGCAATGCGGTTGAGCGTCTCTTGATAGGGGGAGAGCCGGGCGAGATCGCCCCGGGTCGTGCACTGGAGCTTGAGCTGCTTGCCGCCTCGATCGTAGAGCATCACAAAGCCCATCTCCGCCTCGATGGTCCGGCTCATCTCGTGCAGCACCCCGGTCAGCATCTCATCGAGCGGAAGATTCCTGTCCCGGATGCAGTCGATCCGGTAGAGGGTCTCGAGTTCCTTGTTGCGCTGCTGCAGCTCATGGAAGGTGTGGGCCTGGACGACGGCCGAATCGAGCTGGGTCTCAACGACCTGGAGGATTTCGAGGTCCTCGCGAGAGAAGCCCTCCCTGGAACGGGCCAAGAGGAGGGCGCCGAGGGTCTTTCGGCCGAGCGCGATCGGAATCGAGGCGAACCGAAGGCTTGCCGGGTTGACGTCGATGCCCAGGGCCTTCTCGACCCCTTCCCTGTCCCAGGCGGTCACGGATTCGTGTTTCCAGGCAAGTTGGACGAGGTCCCGGGTGAGCCTCGATTCCAGGTGCGGTAGGGCCTTGACGTTCTCGCTGGCGGCTTTCAGTTCGGCCTTGCCGGTCTCCTCATCGAGGAGGTAGAGGAGTGCCCCGTCGGCGTGCAGGTGCTCGGCGAGGAGGTTGACGAGGGCGGCAAGCATGACCTGCGGCTCGCTGGCCGTATCCCGGATGAAGTCCATGGCCATGACCAGGTCAAGCTTTTTTTGATTGAGGGCGGCTCTATCGGGCATGGCGGCTTAGGGTTCGCGGGCCAAGTAAGTTTGCCAGCCGAACAGGGTCAGGATCGACGGATTTCGCTCTCGGCCCACTCCAGCACGCTTCGAGCCAGGGTCAAAGCTCTTTGGTCGTCTTCTTCGGTCACGGGTTCATAGGTTCCTGGATAATGTCCCATCAGGGACCACCACGAGAACATCGAGGTCGCTATTCTCGTGCATTTCGCCTCGTGCGGCAGATCCAAAGGGGATGGTCCGCACGGGATGGGCCACTCCCAGGATGCGGCGAACAAGGTCTTTGAGAACCTCAGGGTCGGGTCCCATTACGGAAGGCTCCGAGGCGGAAGACCTGAGAGTGCTGCGGTTTGAAGAATGCATGGGTAGGGTACCGATTGGGCGTCGCAACGTCACGGCCTTGAAATTTCCATCACGCGAGAATCCGGGACAGTTACTCGACGCCGCAGAAGTCGATGGCGGCGAGGGCGTAGACGCGGGCGCAATGGGCGAGCTGGGAGGCGGAAACGCGTTCGTGGTCCGAGTGCGCGGTCTCGTGGGCGGGCCCGTAATAGACCGCGGGAACGCCCGCCTCGTTGGCGTAGAGGTTCGCGTCGCCGACGAGGCCCATGCCGATGATCTCGGGAGTTTTGCCCGTAAGGGCATTTCCGGCGGACTTCAGGGATCGGACGATGGGGTGGTCCGGAGAGGTCTCGAATGGCTCGCGCTCGCCGTCGTAGGCGATCGTGTACTGGAGGCCCGAGCGCCTGGCGATGTCGTCGAAGAGGGCCTTGAACTCGGCGTGCACATCGGCGACGGTCTTGCCCGGATTCCAGCGGCGTGTTCCGGCGAGGGTGAAGACGTGGGGAAGGCGATTGAAGTAATCGCCACCGCGGACGACGCCGACATTGAGCTGTTCGCGGCCGCAGAGGGGATGGCGGGGGCCGGCCTCGAACGCCTGTTCCATGGCCTCGAACTTCTGAAGAATGCGGCCGACCCAGCAGGCGGGGTTTTGCGCGTAGGGGACCTTGATGGTGTGGACGGGCCCGCGGGAGTCCGTCAGCGTGACGGTGAAGACGGAGAGGCCGAGGCTGGCGGCCCATATGGCGGCAGGCCCCTCGACGATCAGGACAGCATCGGCCCGGACCCGGCCGCTTCGGAGGTCCCGGATGAGACGCTCGGGGCCCTCTTTTTTCCCGGCGGGCGCCTCGTGCCCAATCACGCCGGTGAGCCAGAGGTCGCCCGCCAGCGGAACGCCCGCCCTGCGGAGCGCCGACGTGGCGTGGACCATGGCGACGAGCCCGCCCTTCATGTCCTCCGTCCCGCGCCCGATGATCCAATCGCCGTCTCGCCCGGGCGGATTGGAGTTGCCGATGGGAATCGTATCCGTATGGCCGTTCATGACAAGCGACGGGGCGCGGCCCGGAGAGGCGCGGCCCGGCAGCCGGGCATAGACGTTCGGCCGGTTCGGTTCGACCTCATGGAGCTCGGGATCGAGCCCTTCTCGCTTCATCAGCTCGAATAGGAAGAGGCTACCGGGCCCCTCTTGCCCGGTCTCGCTCTTGACCCTGACAAATTCGAGCGTATCGCGGGCGATGGCTTCGGTATCGACAAGGTCAAGGACGTGCTGGTGTAAAGGAGAGGCGCTCATCGTTGTGCGACGACAGGAAAAAACGCCGGGCGAGGCAATGCCCGGCGCATGAAACGAACGAGAATCATAAACGGCGGCCGAGGGTGAGTCAATGCATCAGACAGACCGGTTCCTGCCGCGACGAAAAATCCACACGTCCACTCACTCCAACAAGTTCGTGCCGGGTGCTGGAAGCAGCGTCAGTGCGTGGGCGTCAGAAGAAGCGCCTGCGCATATTTTGAAAAGGGTACCCGGCGTATGAGAACCTCAAACGCCTTGCGGCCCGCTGAGCCTGTCCATCGTTCCCGGGGTGTGCGGGTGGGTCAGCGCCGGCCTATGGCCGGAGGCCCGAACCGTCCGCACACTCCGAGAAGTGTGCGTCGGCACTGAGGCGGGCCGGAGGCAGGGGCCGAGGACCGATCCGCACACTTCGAGAAGTGTGCCGAGCATGGCCCAAAGCATCGTACGGATAGTAGGCCTGCAGAGTCCGGATGAAGCCTCCGGACTCTCTGCCAGCTCCACGCTTACCGGGTCATTCTACTCACTTTAGAATCTGAGAGCACGAGACGAACGGCAGACAGCAAGTCGCCAAGAGATTCCGCTGGGAGCGGGTCATTGAGAGGCTGCCGCACGCGCTCTAAGTTCCTGGCGGTGAGGGGGTTGGGCCTGCCTACCGGCAGGCAGGCGGCGGGCGAAATTTGGTTCACCCCAGAAATGGGCATTTTTGAGTGGGTGACGGGCGTGAGGGGCGGATTTTCACCCCACGGTTCTAAAGGACTTAC
>JACPCR010000134.1 GCA_016179685.1 Planctomycetota bacterium
GACCCGCTGGAACTCACAACAAGGGTCAGATCACCTGGTCCGGACTCAGCAAGCGGAGGAATTCCTTCACCTGAGAGTCGTCTGGCTGCAACTCACTGGCGCGCTTGAAGGCCTCGGCCGCGAGCGAAGGCCGCCCTGAGAAGTAGTAATTATAGCCCAACACGAAGTGGGCTTCAGCGTCTAATGGGTGTGCCTTGATCCAGTCCTCGAGAGCCGCTATCTGCCGATAGAAATCCTCGGGCTCGCCATAAAAGTCGCGCCGGTCCATCTTGACCGTCGGCCAACCCTTGTAGCCTGCAAGCCCCGTTCGGAGCGCCCCGGATGCCCCGGCGAAGTCACCCCGTGCAAATCGTGCGTGTCCGAGGGCGAACCAGGTGATCGGATTCTCCATATCCTTTTTCTGGGCAATGAGATACTGCTCCTCGGCACCCTCATAGTTGCCTTCCTTGAAGTGCATGTCGCCCAGCACCAGCGCTTGCACAAACGGGTCTCCGATCGAAGGCTTCCGGGTCATGAAGGCCAGGTGACTGCGGGCGCCAATGCGGCTGTTGACGGCGGAAGGCTCGGATATCTTGCTCGCATCTTCACTCGATTTCCTGGGCTGCCGCGCCTCCTTGCCCTTCTCTTCTGCGGCCGGCTGGCTGGCCTTGTTCTTGTTGCCTTCCCGAGCGTCGATTTCCTTGTAAATCTCATCAACGAGTTGCGTCTCCAGCCCTTCGTCAAAGTCTATCGTCTTCCAGTCATAATGGCTCTGCTGCTGCGAGAAAGGGTCAGCCGTGCTGGTCTCAATCTGGTTCATCACACGGACCTCGACCTCGTACCAGCCCTCCCCATGGTCGGCGATCTCGGCAACGACCTTTTGTCGCGTCTTGGGGAACGTGACGCTGCTCGGCAGGGTGACGGCAACAACCTGGCCGGTGGCGTAATCGGTCTTCTTGACGGTGAAATACTTCTTGAGCACTTCCTGCGACGCGGCCCAGGCCTGGTCGTACTGGACGGCCTTCTGCTTCTCGGTCTCCTTGCCCTGCCTGGAAAGCGACAAGGTGTCGCAGCCGGCCAGGAAGAGGAATGGGAGAATGGAAAGAAGTGCGGCGACTCGATGGTTCATGAGCATCTCCCGGCATCCGAAACGGAAACCATTATAGCAAGCCAAGATAGGAGAGTCAAAGCGAACGAAAGGGGCAGCCAGAATTCTTTAGCGAAGGATTATATAACTATTACGTCACGGGAATGAAGATTCATGCAAAGTTCCTCAGGTAGGGTCTTCGTCTTCGGCCCGGATTCCTTATTTCCTCGGGCAGAGAAATCCGCGCTAATTTCGGAAGGCGTTGACCTCGAAGCTCTCCTCCCCGTTCGTGGCCAGGATGAGATCGTCCTTACCATCACTGTTAAGATCGGCTGTTGCGAGAGCGCGGGCCGAATCGAAGAGCAAAGCGAAGTCGAATATTACCCATGACCCGGCCGTGAAGGGAGTATTCAGATTCTGGAGGAGGATGACCTCAAAATTCTCGAGGCGGCCAGTAGCTACGGCAAGATCGATCACGCCGTTCCGGTCCACGTCGATGAAGGCGAGCCCGTTAATGGAATCGATGAAAGGTGAGGGGACGGGGTCGATGCCCAACCCCTGGGACCAGAGTGCGGCGAAGGCCAGGGCAGGTCCGGGATTCTGGAACAGTCGAATCTGGCTCGTGGAGGTCCCGACCGCGAGGTCGGGGTCTCCGTCGCGGTCCACGTCGGACAAGGCGAGGGAACGGGGGACGCCGAATCCGCCGGCGCTGATGGTGCGGGCTGGCCAGGTTCCGTCGAACGGGCTGCCGTCGTTTTGGAAAAGGATGATCTCGCCTGCAGCCAAGGCCGCGGCAACGTCCGCGTCGCCATCCAGGTCGAAGTCGCCAGCGATGACCAGCAGAGGCTCGGACGGGTTGGCGTCCGTCTCGACACGGTTGGCGGTCCAGAACTGGGTGGCCGCGCCAGCGGCCGGGAATGGGTTTTTCCAGACGCGGACCGATCCGATGGCGACGCCGCCATCGTCGGCGGTGACGAGGTCGGGGCTGCCGTCACGGTCGAAATCGGCGCTGGCCAGGGAGGTGAAATTGAGGCTGCTGTTGGAAAGATTCCTGGGCGTCCATTCGGAGGCCTGGTCGAAGGGATTGCCGTCTCCGCCGGCCAGGATGGTCGCATCGCTGCGGTAGAGGACGAGCCGGTCGTCCTCGATGGCCTGGTCCCCGTCCTGATTCAAGAGTGCCACGACGTCCACGTCGCCGTCAAGGTCGTAGTCTGCCGTGGCAAGACCGATCACGTCGTCATTCGCCGTATCCAGCACGAGCTGTGCCCCGGCCCGGCTGAAGGGGTCGCCGGAGTTCTCCACCAGGACGATGCGGTTGGCCTCATCGCCGGAGAGGACGTCGGGATCGCCGTCGCGGTCGAGGTCCGCCGTGGAGACGGCGCGGGCATTGAACGCTCCCGAGGAGACGAGGTCGGCCCGGGGTGACAGGATGCCGAAGGGGCCGGGCTGTGCGGCGTTTTCAAGACCGATGATCTCGAAGTCCTCCCGCTCGGCCCGGGTCCCGGCCACCGTGTCCGCCTGGCCGTCGGCATCGAGGTCGGCCGCGGCCACCGCCAGGACGTCATCCAGCGTGTCCCCGAGGTCGGACTGAAGCCACGAGCCGCTGAAGGGGCTTCGGTCATTGGTGAAGGCGACAACCTCGGCGCGCTCGGAGAGCGATGCCCCGACGACCAGGTCCGGGAAACTGTCGTTGTTGAGGTCGGCCGCGGCCAGGGCGTTCACCGTGAGGCCGAAGAGGCTGACCGGGTTGCCGATGCCGTTGGACCAAGCGGCGACGGTGAAGGGGGTGAAATTGGACCCGACACCCGGATTCTCCCAGACGAGGAGGGTCCGGTTTCCCGCGTCCGCTCCGGCCGTGGCCACGTCGGCGAAGCCGTCGTCGTCGAGGTCGGCCGCGGCGAGGGCGAGGACCTGCCCGCCGGCCGAGCCGATGGTCAGCACTCCGCCGGCCGAGCTGACGGCCGGGAACGAGCCGCTGGTGTTTCGCCACACGCGGACGATACGATCACTGCCGCCCGTCACCAGGTCCGGATCGCCGTCGCCGTCCAGGTCGGCCAGCGCCAGGGAACGGACGTCCGGATTGGCGTCGATGTCCGAGCGGCCTTCGGCCCATGTTCCGGTAGTGAAGAGGAGGCTGCGAGGGGAGGTGAAGGCGACGATTTCCTGGCGGATGTTGCCGCCGAGGCCAGCGACGATATCCAGGAAGGCGTCGCCGTTCAGGTCGCCCGCGGCCAG
Source organism: Planctomycetota bacterium (assembly GCA_016179685.1). Lineage (GTDB taxonomy): Bacteria > Planctomycetota > PUPC01 > JACPCR01 > JACPCR01 > JACPCR01. The sequence goes on from JACPCR010000134.1 coordinate 3,302, forward strand.
CGTGTTCACGGCCGAGTCCAAGGGGAGGTTGTTGATCGCCCGGCGGGTCCAGGCGGAGGTGAAGGGATTCGAGCCCGGCGCGGGATTCTTGAAGATGACCACGTTGGCGGCCGCAGTTCCAACGATCAGGTCTTCACGGCCGTCGCGGTCCAGGTCGGCCGCCACGATGGCGTTGGCCCCGCCCGTTTCCGTGGAGACCACGTTCTTGACGCCCAGCTCGGCCGTGAAAGGTGTCCCGTTATTCTGGAAGAGTGTGACCTCTCCGCCGGCGTTGACCGAAGCGATGTCCGGCCGGCCGTCGCGGTCGAAGTCCGCACACGCCAGCAGGGCTCGGACGTCCGAGCCCTGGGCGGCAAGGTTACCGCCCGCCGGGACCACCTCGGCAGGGCCGGGTGTCACGGGCGCGGCCTGCGACTTCTTCCCTGATCCGCCGCAGCCCGTGAGCAGCGTGAAGAGGAGGAGGGGCAGGGAGAGCAGGGAGCAGACGGAGAAAGCAAGTTGGCGGCTCATAGGAATGAAACGGATGCGTCTTAAGGCGGGCGAAGTCCGCAACCCAACAAGGGTGCAAAAGGTGTCAGGGTTCAGGGTTCAGGAATCAACTGACACCCGACCCGCCTCCCGCTGGGACAAGTCTGGCGGGGCACCTTTCAACATCTCCGCGCGGTCGCGAAGAAGTTACAACCGAAGACTTTAATGGGAAGGCGAAGCGCCTCTCTTATCATACACCGGCCAGGCAAGAAATAGTTCAAATAACGCAACTTCTCAACAAGTTCGGGGTGGAGGAGCAGGTCAAGTCCATGAGTTATGAGCGTAGGCGAAGCCTGGAATCGAGGATCCCTCCCAGGCGATAAACTTGGGCTGGCTCCGCCGAAGCGCTGACGCGCTTCGCTACGAAAACTCGTGAAGTACTGAATCCTCATCGATTATGAAATCGAGCCAGGTCCATCTCCCCGAACTTATCGGGAAGTGACCAAATGACGCTACAAATCATTGAATCAAAAGGTCTTGAAGACCCAGAGTGTCCGCATAGGCAAACAGAGCGGGCAGGCCGCCCGTATGGAGGAACAGGACCTTCTGACCGGTTCTCAGGCGGCCGCGCCTGATATGGTCTATGAGGCCGGCCAGGGTCTTCGAGGTGTAGACGGGGTCCAGAATGATGGCGTCTGAGCGTCCGGCCATTCTCATGGCTTCACGGGCTGCATCCGTCAGGATGCCGTACCCAGGCCCCACATAATCGAGGACGGAGGTGATGTCGCCGGGCTGCAGGCGAGTCGGCAGCGCCAGGATTTCGGCACATTCGTTTCCGATGGCAGAGATGCACTCTGGGAAGGTGTAACCGGGCGTGATGGGCTTGGCGAGAGCGGGCACTCCGACGAGGCGGATGGAAGACTGGATGTGTTTGAGGGCGATGGCGAGGCCGCCCTGGGTGGTATCGGATGAGCAGACCCACATCTCATCGATCTTGAGTTTTGCGGCTTCGGCCTGCTCGATGATTTCAGCGAAGGCGTGGGCGTAGGCGCAGGCATAGAGGCCAAGGCGGGACTCATCGCCCACGCGGGCGACGTAGACCCTTCTGCCCTGCTGCTGGAGCTTTCGGGCATATTGCCGGATGCTTTCGCCCTGGGCGACCCAATCAGGGACATCGACGATCTGGACCTTGGCCCCGCAGAGGAGGTCGAGCAGCAGCCCGCCCTGGATTTCGTCATCTTTCTTGCCGCGGACGCGGCGCAGGAGCAGGTGGCATTCGAGGCCGGTCTTCGCGCAGGAAGCGGCGAGTTGGCGGCAATAGTTGGATTGGACGGCGGCGCCTCCGACGACCGTCTCGGCGCCGGCGGCCTTCGCCTCACCGAGCACGTATTCGAACATGCGGCTCTTGTTCCCGCCCGTGGCCAGGCCCGTGAGGTCATCGCGCTTGATCCAGATATCGGGGCCCCGCAACTCCCGGGTGAGGCCCGGGCAGAATTCGAGCGGGGTCGGCAGATAAATCAAGGAGACCCGCGGCCTGCGGGCCAGAGCTGTTTTCAACTCGCACAAACGGTCCGGATGGGCATTCAGCATGATGGAATCCTTAATGAAATCCGCTGCGCCCTCCGGGCTCGCGGATTTCAGAGCCAGGATAGGCCCGGTTTTGCCGGCCCGACCCTGGCGGGCAAGCAGAAGTCCCCAAGTCAAACTCAAATCTGCGGAGATTTTGGTACAAAGCAGCTTTTATTACAAGATTGACCTTGGGACGGCAACGCTCTAGAATGCCCGAATGCAGCCCGGTGGCGGGTCACCCGCAACCTCGGCCACGCCCATCACTTCGCTCGATGCCATGACGACGCCTCCGCTGTTGGACTACTATCAAGTGCTCGAGGTGCAGGAATCGGCCACGGACCGGGACATCCGGCGGGCCTACCGGCGTCTGGCCAAGAAGTATCATCCGGACCTGCATCCGAAGCACCAGGAGTGGGCGCTGCGCAAGTTCCGGACGGTGGCGGAGGCCTACGAGGTGCTGGGGGACCCCGTTGCGCGCCACCATTACGATGCGCGTTGTCTTGTCCAGCGAAAGAAAAACGCTTCCCAGAGCGTTCCCCGCCCGTGGGAGAGCGAGCGTGTCCGGCAGTGCCGGGTCATCCTCGATGCCTTGCTGGACGGCCGCGAGGGTGAAGCCGTCGAGGCCTACGAGGCCCTGATCGCCGAATCGAAATTTCCACAGCCCCTGGCCTGCCTCGAAACGCGGGACCACCTGGACTGCAAGTTCCTCCTGGCCGAGGCGTATGAGAATCGGGGGGAGATGGAGCGCGCCATCCGGCTTTACGAGGAGGTGTTCGAAGGGGAACGCGAGAAGCCGCGGGTGCGCCATTACTTTGAGGAGCTTCGGGATCGGCTGCGCCTTCTCTACGGAGGGCTGATCCTGCGCGCCGGCGATGCGGGCTCGGCGCGCGTCTATTATGACAAGGCGGCTGCGCTGGACAGCGCGGGCCGCAACCGTTCGTATCTGGACAAGAGGATGGCGGAAGCGCTTGCGGCCATGGGAGAGGATGAGGAGGCGCGGCGCTACCTTCGCCGGGCATTCGAGGCCAATCCGAATCTCAAGGGCGCTCAGAAGGTCTGCGCCCAGCTTCGTTTCTCGCCGGGAGCCGCCCCATGACCCCGACGCTCGTCTACGAGACGCAGTTTCCCGGGCTCAATCTGCGCAATCGCGGAAAAGTCAGGGACATCTATGACCTGGGCGACAAGCTGCTGCTGGTGGCGACGGACCGGCTCTCCGCCTTCGACGTGGTGAACCCGACGCCGATCCCCTTCAAGGGGCAGGTGCTGACGGCGCTTTCCTATTTCTGGTTCGATTTTCTCAGGTCGGAGACCTCCAACCAGCTTGTTCATGAGCCTTTACGGACGGCGGTGGCCGGCTACGACCGATTTGCGGCCGAGCTGGACGGCCGGGCCACGCTGGTCGTCAAGGCCGATCCGGCCCCGATCGAGTGCGTCGTCCGCGGCTACCTTGCCGGCTCGGGCTGGAAAGAATACCGCCAGTCCGGGCAGGTCTGCGGCATCCCGCTCCCGGAAGGATTGAGGGAGTCTGAGCAGCTTCCCGAGCCGATCTTCACGCCCGCAACGAAGGCCCAGAGCGGGCACGACGAAAACATCTCCTTTGCTCGGATGGTCGAGCGGGTGGGGCCGTCCGCTGCCGAGGAGCTCCGGGCTCGGAGTCTCCGCATCTATCGGAAGGCGGCGGAGTATGCCCGAGGCCGGGGCATCCTCATTGCCGACACGAAATTCGAGTTCGGACGCCACAGGGGAGAGTGGATTCTCATCGACGAGGTCCTGACGCCGGACTCCTCGCGCTTCTGGCCGCTGGCGGGTTACCAGCCGGGCCGGTCACAGCCTTCCTTCGACAAGCAATTCGTGCGGGACTACCTGGAGACCTTGAACTGGAACAAGCGGCCTCCGGCCCCCGCGCTCCCGCCGGAGATTGTGCGGAAGACTTCGGAGAAGTATCTGGAAGCCCTGCGGCTGCTGACGGGCAAATCCCTGGCGTGAGGCTGGTGGACCCGCCCATGCCCGACATCGCCGAGATCGACAAGCGCTACGTGTGGCATCCCTTCACCCAGATGAGGGATTGGGTGCGCGGCGACGCCATCGTCATCGAGTCGGGCCACGGCGTGATGCTTCGCGATACGGAGGGCCGGGAATACCTCGACGGGGTCTCGTCCCTCTGGTGCAACGTGCACGGACACCGCCGGCGTGAGATCGACCAGGCGATCATCGACCAGCTTGGCCGGATCGCCCACTCGACGCTTCTGGGGCTGGCGTCGGCCCCGTCCGCTCTCCTGGCGGAGCGGCTCGTGCGTCTGGCGCCCCGCGGCCTGACTCGGGTGTTCTATTCCGACAGCGGGGCCACGGCGGTCGAGGTGGCCTTGAAAATGGCGTTTCAGTACTGGCGGCAGCGGAGGCGCGGCCCGCGGCCCGGCAAGACGCGGTTCGTCGCCCTGCGGCATTCCTACCACGGCGACACCCTCGGCGCGGTGGGAGTCGGCGGCATCGAGCTGTTTCATCACCTGTTCCAGCCCCTGCTGTTCGATGCCCATTTCATCCCTTCGCCCGGTGAGCGGCCGGCCCGGGGCGTGACCCGCGAGCAGCATCTGGGCCGCTGCCTCGAGGAGCTCGAGAAGCTCCTCCGCTCCCGCGGGGGCGAGGTGGCCGCCTTGATTGTCGAGCCGCTCGTCCAGGGCGCCGCGGGCATGCTCGTGTCGCCCCCCGGCGCCCTCAGCGCCTTGCGCCGGCTCTGCGATCGATACCAGGTGCTCCTCATCGCCGATGAGGTGGCCGTCGGATTCGGTCGCACGGGCCGGATGTTCGCCTGCGAGCACGAGGACGTGACGCCGGACCTCCTCTGCCTGGGCAAGGGGCTCAGTGGAGGCTACCTGCCGCTCGCGGCGACCCTCGCCACCGATAGGGTCTACGAGGCTTTCCTGGGCGAGTACGGCGAGTTCCGGACATTCTTCCACGGCCATACCTTCACGGGAAACGCTCTGGCTTGCGCGGCCGCACTCGCCAGCCTGGACGTATTCGAGGAGGACCGCGTCCTGGAGAAGCTCCGGGACCGGATCGAACAGATGCATCACCAGCTCCGGACGCGGTTCGCCCCCCTCCCCCACGTCGGCGAGACACGCCAGTGCGGCTTCATGGCCGGCATCGAGCTGGTTCAGAAACGAGAACCCTGGACGGACTACCCGCTCGAGAAACAAATGGGATACCGCGTGTGCCGGGAGGCGCGCCGTCACGGAATCCTCATCCGGCCTCTCGGCAACGTCATCGTGATCCTGCCGCCGCTCTGCATCTCGGAAGAGGACATGGATCGGCTGCTTGAAGGAATCTTTCAGTCCGTCCGGACCGTGACGCACGGGTCCCAGACGGAGCAGCGGAAAGGCCGGCGTAAAGGGAAACGAGAGCCCTCATAGGGAAGGCCCGCTCAGTTCTTACTCACGTTGACTGACGCTTGCCGAGTCAAATATCAAGTTCTTATTTACTATAAATAAAATGGTTAGAGAAAACGGGTGAGCGATTTGCCCGAACTAATTGAGAAGTTACAAAGGTCAGTCAAGTCATGTTCTTACCGGCGGCTTCGCTGCGGATTTGAAAAAGGAGGTAGACGCCATGGAGGTGGCTTCGGTGCGACACAAGTTGGTGACCTTTTTCCTGCACGACGTGCATGAAAAACTCAAGGGGTCTTACGGTAACCCGAGCAGCAACCTGCTCTTCGGCGTGACCGAACATCTCGAGGATTACATGGAGGCGGGATGGCACGTCCGAGACTTCAAGGTCCTGGGAGGCCCGGGCGGTTGCCTGTCCGGTTGGGTGGTCGTGCTGCTGGAGATGCCCCAGCCTCAGGGCGGGGCACAGCCGAAGCCGGAAACAGGGAAAATCCTTCCGCAACCCGGGGAAAGCTGAAAAGTCACTCCGGTTGGGTAGAATGTGCAGAGTGGCTCACACACCGGAATCCTCGGAAAACACGGACTGGGCTTTGTGGCAACTTCTTAGCGAACATCTCCCTGCCGCCCTTCCCAAACTTGTCCTACGGGAGGGATCTTCGATACAGGGTTTTATGGAGACATTCGCCTTTGATCCCCGGGCGGCGCTTCGCTTGCCCTGGGTTATTTCATTTCGCCCACTTCGGGGCTCTTTGAAGAGAGTGAACAGGGAAGGTTCACTCAGTTCTTACGCTAGGTGGTAGCACCTCGTATGATTCAGGCCCGTGCACCCTCTATCGACTGGTCTCTTGCCGCCGGAATATGGCAGGACTATCCGTTCGTGGTTGCCGCCTACCATTTCGGTTCTTCCGCCCGGGGGCTCGCGAGGCCGGACAGCGACGTCGATCTCGCCCTTCTCCTGAGAGCCAGGGACAAAGATTGGCCGATGGACAGGAAGCTGGTTGAAGCCCTTGCAGAATTGCAGTGGCGTTTGCAACGTACGCTCAAGGCGAATGCCCTCGATGTTGTCGTCCTCAATGATCAGGGCCTCCCGTTCCAGCACACGGTGCTGAGGTCCGGCCGATTGGTCTACGAGGGAGACCTTCAGGCCCGGGTTCTTTTCGAATCCTATGTCATTTCATGGTACTGCGATTTCCTTCCGACCCTGCGGCTGGTGGAACGCTATCAGCTCAAAGGACTTAGAAAGAGGGCTGGCCAGGCGTGAAGAAATCCGACGTTCAGACCAGGATGGATACCCTTTCAGACAACCTGGCGAAACTGGCCCTCTTGCCCACGGCAACCTACGAGGATTTCGCATCTGACTTCCGCAATATCGACTCTGCCCTCCACCGAATGCAGACCTCCATTCAAGCGCTTGCAGACATCGCTGCTTACGTGGTCGGCTGCCTGGGTTTACGCACGCCTACGTCAACGCTCGATGTGATTCACGTTCTCGGAGAATCGGGCCTCATTGACGAGGCGCGCGTGGCAACATACGCCCGACTGGTTCAGTTCAGAAACCGAGTGGTGCATCTTTACAATCGGATCGACCCGCGGATCCTCTATCGGATCATCACCGAGGAACTGGGCGACATCCGCGAATTTCAGGATCGATTACTAACCATCATTCAAGAGCACCCGGACTCGTGAATGCGCAGGGAAGAGCACGCGTGCTTCCGTATGCGTTGACGAGTATCCCGGCACGAAACGCGGATGTTCTTTCCTGCGCGTTCACGAGTTGGCCCGAACGGAAGTCCTGATGAGCTTACGAAGCGCCGGAATCTTCGTCACGGCCACGGATACCGGGGTCGGCAAGACCGTTGTTTGCGCCGGGATTCTGGACGCGCTGGCGCGGCGGGGCGTCAGGGCGGGGTTCATGAAGCCCGTCGCCTCCGGAACGGCCGTGGGCGAGCATGGCCGCTACTCCGCCGACGCTCGATTCCTGGCGCGGGCTGCGGGTCTCCAGAGCGAGGGGCCGGAACACAACCCGCTCTGCTTTGAGAAACCGCTGTCGCCCCTGGCGGCATCGGAGCAGGAGGGTCGCGTTGTGGACCTCTCGCCCGTGTGGTCCGCGTGGGAGCGCCTTCGCGCGCGGCATCCTTTCATGCTGGTCGAAGGCATCGGAGGCGTGCTTGTGCCCATCACGCAGCGCTATTTCGTCCTCGACCTGATGAAGGATTTCGGACTTCCAGCCCTGGTGGTGGCTCGAGCCGGGCTGGGCACCATCAACCACACCCTGCTGACCCTCGAAGCGATCCGCAGCCGAGGCATCCCGGTCCGGGGCGTGGTGCTCAACTCCGCTCAAAGAGCCTCGGACGCTTCGGCCGCAACCAACGCGGATGTCATCTCGCGCTGCTCGGGGACGCCCATCCTGGCCGAGCTGCCGTTCCTCCCCGGTCTCGACGTGGAAGCAGGCAGGCAGGCAGGCCTCTCGCAGTTTCCTGGCTTCCTGGCTCTGGCCCGCCGACTCGTCGAGGGAACATAGGTCGTCATGAAGCTTCGAGCCCACCTCCGCTACGGCGTGCTGGGTTTCTTCGTCCTGGCCGCGGCGATCGGTGAAAACGGTCCGTCAGACCGCGCCCCGCTCAATCCCATCGAGAAGGCGGACCAGGCAGTGAAGGAGTGGGCCTCGGAGCACGTGTCGGACGCCGCGGATAGCCTTTTTGACGCGGCCCGGTGGTTCGGCGACTGGCGTCTCTACGCCGGAGTGACCGCGGCTTTCACCGCCGCGGGAGAAGATGAGTTCGGCGAACTGGCCATCAAGGCCGGGGCCATCAACGGGGTCGCCACGGAGTCGCTGCGCTGGACCGTGGGCCGGGTGCGGCCGCGGAACGCCTCCGGACCCGACGAGTACCGGACCGGCGGGCACTCCTTCCCCTCGGGTCATACCTCGGCCGCCTTCGCCCTGGCCACCGCCCTGGATGAGACCTACGGCGTGGGATACGTGACCTATCCCGTGGCGACCCTGACCGCCTTTTCGCGACTTTATCACGGCGGGCACTGGCTCTCGGATACCCTGGTGGGTGCGGGGATTGGGATCGCATCGGCCAAGGCCGTGGCCCTGCACGACGAGGACCGGGTGGATTTCGATGAAAGCGCGGACGTCTACGGCGAGGCCTTCGGGGCATACACCCTCGCAGACCTGTTGGCCTCGCACGTCGAGAAGGGACCCGCCCGGATGGCCCTGCGCGCCGCAGCCGTCGGGTTCGCCGCCAGCCGCATCGAAGAAGAGGAGGACGTCTATGCCGCGCTGGCCGGAGTGGCGACCTCCCTGGTACTCACCCGGGGGATCAAGAAACTGCATGCCCTGAGGTTCACCCCGAATTCGGTATCTCTGGTCTGGGAGTGGTGAGCTGCTCGAGGTGGTACGCCTGCCTGCCACGTTGGGCGACAACGCGGCGCACCCAGGCACCCGAGTGAGAGCGAGCGATGACCGCCTGGGGAAACGGTTGGTGGTTGGTGGTTGGTGGTGAAAACCAAGAGCCCAAGTGCGAACGCGCACATGCCGCCAGGGTGGCGGCGCTCACCAGCGTGTGAACGAGCGATGGCCGCTGCTGGGAGCACCAGCATCCTGCCGGCAACGTCCGCCGCTCGAAGTTGGACCGACGCCCGGCTTCATGCCCCACCGCCGTGTGGTGGAACAGGGGGCGAGGAAGCTCCCGGACCGCCGTTCGGCGTCGGGCGCGGTATCGCGGACGGAGGCTCGTCCTCGGTCTCTTTGCGGTATCCCAGCTCGTAGAAGGCCTGTTTGAGCTTTTGGCGGATTTTTTTCTTGTCGAAGCGTTTCCACGCCCGCAGGAGCATCTCGCGCTTGGCAGCGGCCAAGTGCTGCTGGCTGCTCACGAGCTGGCCAAGAGCCACCAGCAGGCCGCGGTTCTTCATGCGGAATGGAACACGGTCCGCATACGCCCGGAGTCGTTCGGAGGCGACACAGGCATCCTGGTGCTCCCCGAGAATGTCCTGGATCACCTTGAGCCGGACAATGAACGGGCCGAAGCGTTCCCCATAGACCGGCTGGAAGAATTCGCAGGCATAGCGCAGGCGTTTGCAGCGAATACGGAGCTGATGGAGGGCCTGCGGCGTGGCGTTTCTCTGGACGGCGCGGCCCCGGCGCAGCACCCGGCGCGTCCGCCGATTGATCATCCGGGGCGCGGTGAGGAAGACGGGCTGGGGCCGGCCGGATTCGAGGGCCCGCTTGGAGGGGCCCCGCTCGAGGAAACGGGCGAAGCGCCGAAGAAGGCGCTCGTAACGCCGGCTGGACAGAGTGGCCTCGAGCTGATGCCTCGCCTTCTCCCACTGGCGGCCCAGGGCCTGACGATAGACCTGAAGATGGACGGAGTCCTCGGGCGGGATCAGGACCGCATAGCGCTCGAAATTCTGCTGGTAAACGTCCAAGTCTCGAACCGCACCCAGGATACGGGCCAGCCATTGAAAATCACGTCGAAAAGAGGCCAGCGCCCGTGGAGGTAAGACCGGGCGGAAGAGCCGGAAGGCCTCCTGCAGACGCCTCGCGGCCACCCTCATGCGGTGCAGCGATTCCGGATCGATGCCTTCCCATGTCGCGCTCTCGTTCTCGAGCAACCCCTGGAGTTGGTCGGCAAGCGCCCGGTAGGCCAGCCGAACCAGAGGGTCTCCGGCGTGAACTACGGCGAGGGCGGTAACCAGAGGCTTTCTCGGCGGAAGGAGTGTGGAGGCTTGAAGGCCGCGCTCGTACTTGTTTAGGCGCGCTCGAAGCAGGGCCAGGCGGTCCTGCAGGGCATCGACGAGCTGGTGCAGGGGCGACGGATCGCCCTCCATCATCTCGAGCTCCAGTTCCCAGAATCGAATCTCGCCGGAGACGCCCGGCTCCGGGATTCTCGCGGACCGGATATGCGTGCGGTCCAGCGCCAGCTCGATCACCGTGCCCGTGCCGTTCCGCAAGAAATAGCGCTTCCGGTCCTTGTGGACCCGAAACAACTCCTCGGGGACCCGCGTCTTCAGCACGGGCTGGAGGAGGTCCGACACGGGGCCCTCGGGATACTCGCCAGGCGAGGCCGGGAACTCGTTCACGAGCTGCTCGGTCTCTTCACGCACCTGCACGGCAGAATCGCTCCGGCTGAGGCTCTTCAAAGCGAGCTTGAGCCGGCCCGAAGAATTCTGCCAGCGGTAGGCCCATCCGGCCCGGTAAAGCCGCCAGTCCGAGGTGTCGAAGTAGCGGTCCAGGATGTCCAGCGTCGCGGCCTCCTCGATCCCGAATCCCTCGGCCTGGACCAGGTCGAGGACTTGCGACACCTGCGCCCCGTCATGCAAGAGGAATTTCGCTTCGATTTCAGTCATATCCAAGAATTCTATTCCGCCCGAGGAGCTGCTACAATCGGCCCATCGTATCCCAATTCCAATCCCTGCCGAGGATGCGGACAAGGGCGACCGCTAGCGCACGCGTACGGAAGAGCATCCGCACCTCCGTACACGTGTGCTATCGTCCTCGGCCTGGGGAATGACGGCGTTGATTTCGAGCACGAGGACGAGGGCGAGAAAATACTCGCCCGTCCGAGACAGCGCTTCGCTCACTGCGGGTCCCGAATGGCCCGCCTCCCATGCCACCCATCCTTCCCGGGGCTCTCAACCTTTACCAGCAGGCCCGTGGCCGGCGTGACGAGTTCCGTAACCGGCAGGAGCTGCTGCGCACGCTCCAGTCCATCGACGGGCTCGCCTTCGGCGCTTACAGGGAGCTCTACGGCGGATGGCGGCTGGAAGGCTTGGACCTCTTCATCAATCATGTCCCGGCCGACCACCATGGTCCCCCGGCCCACTTCGTGATCTGGACCGCCCTGGCCAGCCTCGGGTTCGACCCATCGTTCTGGGACCGCCGGTGGAAGCGTGTGGCTGCGGCGGACTTCTTTCTCCGGGCGTTCCGGGAGGCGATCGGGCCGCAGCCCGCCGGCAGCCGGGGGTCCGGAATGAGCGGGCTGCTGGAGACCGATGCGCCGGGCCAGGCGGTCGAGGAGCGCAACGCCTGCTTTGTGGACTCGGACGCGCTCGAGCTGCGGCTGGTGGCCGGCCTGCCCTCAGCGGGGATGACCATCCTCGTCGATGAGCTGCAGGCCATGCTGCGACTGCTCGAGCGTGCCATCGAGGCCGCCCTGACGCCGCGGCCACAGGTCCGAGAGGCCCTGGCAGCCCACATCCGGACCGCCGAGGTCCAGGATGCGCTGCGGGCCGAGGCACTGCGCCGGGGCCTGATTGCCTTCGTCGCCGATGGATCCCTCCTGCCGCGCCGCGGTGGAGGGTCCGATCTGCCCGCCGACCCCGGCCGCGCTGAAGCGTTCACCAGTCCCCCATCGCTGCACGCCGAGCTGGATTTGGGCCCCCTTGGCCGCTATCGAGGACTGGGCATCCCCCGCGGCGTCACGGTGATCACCGGCGGGCCCTACCATGGCAAGTCTACGCTCCTCAGAGCCATCGAGGAAGGGGTAAGGAATCACGTGGCCGGCGACGGCCGCGAGCTCGTGGTCACCCACGTCAGGGCCGTGCGAACGGAGGCCGAGGAGGGCCGAAGAGTCTCCCAGGCGGACCTCTCGCCGTTTCTTCATCACCTCCCCTCGCACGTCGACGTGAGCAACTTCACCAGCGCATTCGCCAGCGGAAGCACCTCCCAGGCGGCTAATATTGTCGAAGCCGTCGGCTCGGGCGCCCGCCTCCTCCTGATCGACGAGGATCGCGCTGCAACGAACCTCATGTTCGCCGACGAAGGCATGCGCGCACTCATGGGGAGTGAGGATGTGACCGTGACCAGCTTCCTTGAACGCGCTCGGGAGCTCTACGAGACCCTGGGCATCTCCAGCATACTCGTAACGGGATCGTCAAGCCGATACTTCGCCGTCGCCGATGTCGTTCTCAAGTTGGAGAACTACCGATGCCGAGATATCACTGCCGAGGCCAAGGCCGTCGCCGCCGAATATCATCCGGAAATCATCAGCCCCAGCTCTCCCTTGAGCTTCTCACGCCGAATCCCCATGCCCGCGGATGAGGACCTCTATCAAGGCCGGCGGTTCGTCGATTGCATGGCCGAGGCGCGCGGACTGGTCCGACTCGGCCGCCATGAGATCGATCTGAGCCGACTGCCCAGCGTCTGGAATCCGGGCCAGCTCACGGCCGCAGGAATAGCCGTCGCCTATCTAAGCTCCTGCCTCGCAGATGGCCACTCCTCAACCGATCAGCTTCTCGATGAGCTGGAGCGCCGCCTGGACGAGGAGGGCCTTACGCTCTTAGACCCCTTCCGCTGGCATTTCCTTACCCGGCCGAGCCGTTTTCAAATCTCATCAGCGCTGAATCGATGCCCCTTCGCCCGATTTTTCTGTGCACCAGCCTGAGAACAAGCGGAAATCCATTCTCCATCAAGTCGCTATGACGCGTTTTTCTTTATGAGAGTGGCTGTAAGCCCCGTGTGGATAATTATATCTATTATCGTTTTTAATATGTATTTAAGCTATTAGATGCCATTATAGGAATTAACTTTCCTCAAAATTGTGAAGTACACCGGGTATCGAAATGATCGAACTGGGTTGAAATGAAATTGAAAAAAGTTTCTGTTGCAAACTTGGGCCAGACTTCGTAATATATTTCACAAAGTTTTTCTGGGTTGAAATCGATACCCCACCATCCCTGGCCAGAATACTCCGGAGGATTCATTATGGACGCTCCCAAATCGCACCGTGACGTTGCATCTCATGAATTGGGCACACATGGATTTCACGGAGCGATGCCGTGCTGGGCCCGCCGGATGGCTGGAACGGTGACCTTGGCGTCACTCTTGCTCCTGGGCGGATGCGGAGGTGGCGAGAAGGAGCCGCCGAAGCCTGCTCCGGCGCCCACGCCGAAGGTGGAGACGGCCGCACCTATTGCAAAGACGGAGACACCCGTTGCGGCCAAGCCGAAGGCTGAGGCATCCAAACCCGCACCTGCCCTGGGGGACGCCTCTGTCAAAGGGAAAGTCATGTTTCAAGGCAGTGCTCCGAAGATGGCACCTATTAACATGGGCGCGGACAAGGTTTGCAAGCAGCAGCACGAAGACCCTGTGATGGAAGAGACGGTTGTGGTGAACGCAAATGGGACCCTGAAGAATGTATTGATTTACATTTCAGACGGACTCCCGGATACGGAATTCGCCCCGCCGGCCGATCCGGTGACGATCAACCAGGAGGGATGCCAGTATCATCCTCACGTCTTTGGGATCATGGCGAAGCAGACGCTGAGGATTCTGAACAGCGATCCGACCTTGCACAATATTCACTCCTTGCCGAATGCGGACAAGGGGAACAAGGGCTTCAATTTCGGCCAGCCGAATAAGGGAGACGAGAGGAAGGAATCCTTCGAGTTTGATGAGATTGTGAAATTCAAGTGCGACGTCCATGGCTGGATGAACGCCTACGCGGGGGTCTTCTCACACCCGTACTTTGCGGTCACGGGCGAGGACGGCAGCTTCGAGATCAAGGGGCTACCAGCAGGCAAGTACACGGTGTCGGCCTGGCACGAACTTTACGGGAATCCGGATGCGAAGACTCCGACCGAGGAATTGACGCAAGAGGTGGAGCTTGGGGCCAAGGATGCCAAGGAAATCGACTTCACTTTTGGTGCGAAATGAGCCCGGGTCCACGGTCAGTACCTGCTCCGATTGGATTCTCGTGCAAGGGCACAACCCTGTTTTCTTCTTATCCTGAATCTCGATCCCCATGAACAAGAAAACCCTGCTCGTCACTTTTTTCACAGCTCTCGTCCTGTCGACTCTTGCTCCTGCCGCCTGGGCCTTCGAGGCCGAGTTCGGCTGGCTGCCTCCGAACCTGAACCCGGAGTACGGCGGAGAGGTGGACCAGCTTTACTACCACATCATGATCCTCGTCGGCATCATATTCTTCCTGACGGAAGGGATGCTGCTGCTTTCCATCGTGCTTTTCCGCGCGCGGCCGGGTCGGCGGGCGAGCTATTCACACGGTAATACGAAGGCCGAAATCCTGTGGTCCATTGTCCCGGCCATCATTCTCGTCTGGCTCGCCTTGCACCAGAAATCCACATGGTGGAAGGCCAAGATGCAGTTCCCGGACGCGAAGACCCACCCGGACCTTGTCGAAGTTCAGGCCTTTCCGGAGCAGTTCCAATGGAACTTCAGGTATCCTGGCCCCGACGGCCAGTTCGCCACGGCTGACGACTTCGTGACGGTCAATGAGCTGCACGTTCCGGTGAATCGCCTCGTGCTCATCCGGATGACGGGGAAGGACGTGATTCATAGCCTTTTTGTCCCCTTCGCCCGTGTGAAGCAGGATGCGGTCCCGGGGATGCTGACGAAGGCATGGTTCAAGATCGACCGGATTCCCTGCTGGGACTTGAAGGACCAGAAGCTCAAGTTGTTGACTGAGGAGGAGTTCCGGAAGGCGAGGGTGGCCTTGAGCGGGTTCGCTTTCTCCGGCGAGCCTGTGGACTCGAAGGGAAATCCGGTAGCGAAGGGCCAACTCTGGCCCGGGATGAAAAAGTATTCGTATTCGCCCACCAAGTCCAAGAGGTTCAAAGTCATTGACCAGGGAACGATGGCGGAAGTGGCCCGGGAGGACGCGGGCGACCTCGGACTCAAGCTTCACGTTCTCGAGATTGCGTGTGCGGAGCTGTGTGGCCTCGGCCACTACAAGATGAGGGCGGAGATGACCGTAGAGACGGCAGAGATGTACGAGGCCTGGTTGAGGTCCAAGGCAGACGAGAAGGCCCAGTATGGCCCAGGCAAGGAGGAGCGAGAGAGATTCCAAGCGATTTGGGACAAGTTTCATCCGGACTACAACAGGAAATAGGAACCTATGAGCGCTGAAAAACACTCCGAGCACCACGAATCGGGTGGCGAGCACCTGCCGGCCGAAGCCACGGGCTTCTTCCGGAAGTACATCCTGACCTACGACCACAAGGTCATCGGCAAGCAGTATCTCTTCACCGCCTTCTTCTTCTTGCTGGTGGGTGGGGGCCTGGCCATGTTGATCCGGTGGCAGATGGCCTATCCGAACCAGCCGGTGCCGGTCATCGGCGAGCTGATGAAGGGCCGGTTCGTCTTCACGCCGGACGGAAGCATTGCGCCAGAGGGCTTCATCCAGTTGACGACGATGCACGGCACGCTGATGATCTTCTTCGTCATCATTCCGATCCTGGTCGGCGCCTTCGGCAATTTTCTTATCCCGCTGCACGTGGGAGCGCGAGACGTGGCGTTCCCCTTCCTGAACGCTCTGTCCTACTGGCTCTACCTGCCTGCGGCTCTCATCATTTTTGCCTCCTTTTTCGTGCCGCAGGGGCCCGCAGCCGCGGGCTGGACCTCCTATTCCCCTCTGAGCAACCTGTCCGGCGCGACTCCCGGATCGGGCTGGGGCCAGACCCTCTGGCTCATGGCGATCTTCCTCCTCGGTTTTTCCTCGATCCTGGGCGGGCTGAATTTCCTGGTGACCATTGTAAAGCTGCGGGCACCGGGGCTGACCTGGGGCCGCCTGCCGCTCGTCACTTGGTCCCAGACCGTGACGGCGGTGTTCCAGCTTCTGGCGACGCCGGTGCTCGCCTCGGCCACCTGCCTGCTCCTGGCTGACAAGCTGATCGGCAGCACCTTCTTCCTGCCCGCGCACGTGCACTTGGCGGACACGGACATGAGTCCGACGGGCGGCGGGGCCGTCCTCCTCTGGCAGCACATCTTTTGGTTCTATTCACACCCGGCCGTCTATATCCTGGTCCTACCCGGCATGGGAATCGCCTCGGACCTCATCTCGACGTTCGCCCGCAAGCCTATCTTCGGCTACCGCGCCATGGTGTGGTCCATGGTGGGCATCATGGGGCTCGGCTTCATCGTCTGGGGACACCACATGTTCGTGAGCGGGATGAATCCGGTCATGGGCATGACCTTCATGACGGCGACGATGCTGATCGCCCTGCCGTCCGGCGTGAAGGTCTTCAACTGGCTGGGGACGCTCTGGGGCGCTAATATCCGGTTCGCGCCGCCGATGCTGCACGCCCTGAGCTTCGTATCGATGTTCATCATCGGCGGGCTAAGCGGCCTGTTCATGGCGGCGACGCCGGTGGACATTCACATCCACGACACCTATTACATCGTGGCGCATTTCCACTACGTGGTCTTCGGCGGGACCCTGTTCGCCATTTTCGGCGGGCTCATCTTCTGGTTTCCCAAGATGTTCGGCCGGATGATGAACGAATTCTGGTCCAAGGTGCACTGGGCGATAACCTTCGTCGCCTTCAACTGCGTCTTTTTCCCGATGCACATCCTGGGCGAGGGCGGCCACATGAGGCGCATCGCCACCCCGACGGAGTACGAGTGGTTGCAGCCGTTGCAGCCGATCAACGTTTTCATTTCGCATTCCGCGTTCGTGCTCGGGGCGGCCCAACTCATTTTCCTGGCCAACTTCTTCTACAGCATGTTCTGGGGCAAGAAGGCCGAGGGCAACCCCTGGCAGTCCAATACGCTCGAATGGACCCAGCCCTCCCCCATCCCTTATTACAACTACGACAAGATTCCCGTCGTGCATCACGGGCCCTACGAATATAGCTTGGAGCATGCCAACGGCCGCGGAGACTGGCTGCCGCAGAATGAGCCCGTGGCCGGGAACGGGAGCTCGGGACACGGCTCGAAATAACCGATCATGAAATCCTTCCACAGCGCCTGGCTTCATCGGTTCGCCGTCGCCACCGCGGCCGCAACGGTCATCCTGCTTTTCCTGGGCGGGCTGGTCACCTCGACCGCGTCGGGTGACGCCGTCCCGGACTGGTGGTTCGTGCCGATCTCCTACGGAACGCTACTTCCGCCGATGGTCGGAGGCATCCTGTTCGAGCACGGACACCGCCTGGCGGCTACCACAGTCGGAATCTTCACGATCGTTCTCGCCGTCTGGCTGTGGCGGTGCGAGCCCAGGTCCTGGTTGCGCCAAATGGGCCTGCTGGCGCTTGCCGCGATCGTGCTTCAGGGCATTCTGGGCGGACTCCGCGTTCGTCTGGGCGGGTCCGACCCCTCCCTGCGCCCCGTATTGGCCATCGTCCACGCATGCGTGGCTCAGGCCTTCTTCTGCTTGACCGTCGCCATCGCCCTGTTCACCTCGAAATCCTGGGCGGCCGGGTCCGGCCCGTCCGCCAGGCCCTCCCGCCTCTTCTGGCTGGCTGCGGCGTCCGCAGCCGTCCTCTTCATCCAACTCATCCTCGGGGCCCTGATGAGGCATACCGGGTCAGGCCTGTTCGTGCACGTCCAGGTGGCCGGCCTGGCCTCCGTCCTCGTCATCGCCACTGCCCTCTGGGCCCATGCGGCCCACGGCGACGACCCTGGGCTGAGCAGGCCCGCCAGCGTTCTGGTGGGCCTGCTCCTCCTTCAGGTGGCTCTCGGGGTCGCCACCTATGCCATCCTGAGCCAGGGCTTCGAGCGCTCCGTCCACGCTCGGGTGCTCCATCTCGGCGTCATCACCGGTCACCTGGTGACCGGTGCGATGCTCCTGGGCGCTTCCGTGGTCCTTGCCCTGAAGGCCTACAGCCTTTTGCCCGGGCCGGCCGCTGGCCGCGCTCTTCCTCTTCCGGCGATGCCGGCGCGAGTCCTATCATGAGCCCGACGACTGAAGCACTCGCGTCGACCCCATCATTCTGCGGGCCCCTTCCGGTGCGCGGCCGGGCAGCCAGTGCGCGGCAAGTGCTTATCGATTATCTGGCGCTCACCAAGCCGCGGCTCTCGCTCCTGGTGGTGGCGACGACGGCCATGGGCTTCTTTCTCGCCACGAAGGGCGCGTTCGACCCGGCGCTCCTGGCGAGCGTGCTGCTCGGGACGGCGTTGGCGGCCGGGGGAGCGAGCGCGCTGAACATGTTCCTCGAGCAGGACGTGGACGCGTTGATGCAACGGACGAGGCGGCGTCCACTGCCCGCGGGAAGACTTCAGCCCGGTGAGGTTTTCGTCCTGGGCAGCCTGATGTGCCTGGCGGGAGTCCTGCAACTGGCGGTCATGGTCAACGCCCTCACCAGCTTCTTGGGCCTGCTGACGATGACGACCTACCTGTTCGCCTACACCCCGCTCAAGCGCAAGACGTCCCTGTGCACGGTCGTCGGCGCCGTGCCCGGGGCCATCCCCCCGCTCATGGGCTGGGCTGCAGTCCGGGACCGGTTGGACCTGGAGGCATGGATTCTGTTCGCCATCCTGTTCCTGTGGCAGCTTCCCCACTTCCTGGCCATCGCCTGGCGCTGGCGTCGCGACTATGCCCGCGCGGGATGCCCCATGCTGCCCGTGGATGACCCCCAAGGCCACAGCACCGCCCGGCAGGTCGTCCTCCAGAGCCTTGGACTCGTGCTCGTCAGCCTCTCGCCGACGCTCTTCGGCCTCTCCGGCGGGACCTACTTCTTTTGCGCCCTCGGCCTAGGCGCAGCCTTTCTGCTCTTCAGCATCCTGTTCGCCATCGCCCGGTCCGATCGCTGCGCCCGCAATCTCTTCCTGGCTTCTCTCGCTTATCTACCGCTGCTGTTCCTGAGCCTTGTCCTGGACGGCATCGGGCGTCCTTTCTAGTTTAGAAGGAATACACTCCAATGGCTGAAGCCCTAGCGGTGCACGCTCCTACCCATGGCGCTGAGGATGCCCATCGGGCCAAGTTGGCCATGTGGCTCTTCCTCGCCTCGGAAGTCATGTTTTTCAGCGGCTTCATCGCGGCCTACATCGTGTTGCGCAACGCGACGCCCGCTGGACAAAACAATCCGTTCAACATCGAGAATCGCCATCTCAGCGTCCCCCTGGCCACGGTGAACACCATGGCGCTCATCCTCAGCAGCTTCACCATGGCGCTCGCGGTCGCCGCAGGTCAGAGAGGCGACAAGGCGAAGACCTCGATGTATCTCATCTGCACCATCCTCCTGGGCACGCTCTTCCTGGGGATCAAGGGGGTCGAGTACGGAACCAAGTTCTCCCACCATATCTTCCCCAGCACCAACGTCTTCTATGGGTGTTACTTCGTTCTGACCGGATTCCACGGGTTGCACGTGCTCATCGGGGTCTTGGCCCTGTTCATCCTCGCCGTGGGCAACGAGCGCGCCGTGTTGAGGGATATGCATTCCGGAGGAAACACGCCGATGGCCAATCCATGCGCCATCGAGTGCACGGGCCTTTACTGGCATCTGGTCGATATCGTCTGGATTTTCCTGTTTCCCCTCCTTTACCTTCTTTGAGTCATTACCATGAGCGAAGGTTCTCATACGAAGCTGTATACGGCTATTTTCGCCGGCCTGGTCGTCCTGACCGCTCTGACCGTCGGCATCTCTAGAGTTCACCTGGGTGGTGTCGGCAACGTCGCCGTCGGTCTCTTGATCGCCTTCACGAAGGCGACCCTGGTCGCCCTCTTCTTCATGCATTTGAAGTACGACGGCAAGTACGACCGTTATTTCTACGTCGCCGCAGTCTTTCCCCTCGTGCTCTTCGCCATCCTCCTCAGCGCGCCGATGGGCGACCTGGTCTGGCTGAGCCCGCCGTAACAGCAGTACGACAGCGCACCATTGTGGCGCAAGTCGTTGCAGTGCCGGCTTTAGCCGTTGTCCGAATAGCGCCACGCCTCCCTCCCGGCGTCCCTCCCAACGGGATTCTCGATTACGGGTTTCGCCTACATCGACATAGGTAGGCCCTCGCGGGCTTTCCCTGTCACACCACCGTACGTACGGGCCTCGTATACGGCGGTTCAGTAGAGGTTACGCTCACGTCG
>JACPCR010000135.1 GCA_016179685.1 Planctomycetota bacterium
TGGTCTTTTCAAGCACCGGCTAAAGCCGCCACTCCAACCCCTCCGCAGACGGCTCCGGCGCTTAACTGAACAGTATTGACCTCAACCCCATCGCCTGCTTCATTCGGATAAAAGTTATCCAATCACCTGGACTTTGCCGCGTCAAGAAAAATTTCAGCGGGTCGCTGACGCTCCCACCGTTCCAGCGAGACACTTCCCTAGAAACCCGTTGGGAGGCGCTTCCAGCATGCCCGGCGCACCGCCTCGATCCACAGATCCCTGAGCATGCTGGCGAGACGATCACCACCACTCTTGCCTCCGCAAGATCCCGTTGGGACCTGTCCCTATGGGAGGGCTTTCCTTTAGCCCACGCGTACGGAAGTGCAAATGCACTTCCGTACGCGTGGGCTAGATCACCCTGGCACGGAACGCGAGATATTCCGAAAGAACGGTCTCCACGCTCCGCTCGGTCCGAAAACTGACGAAATGCACGTGATATTTCTTGCACCAGGAGCGCCAGTCTTCCACCAGCGTCTGGTACTCCTCGCGGTAGATTTTCTTGAGTGGGACGGCATCGACGCGGCATCGGACGGAGTCGTTCTCCAGGTCGCGGAACTCGACCCAGCGGTTGAACGGGAAGTCCTCTTCGGTCGGGTCGCGGGGCTGGAAGAGGAGGATTTCGTGTCCCTGGGCATGGAGACGGGCCAGCTCGCGCTGGACCGGCATGGGATCGCACATCAGGTCCGATACGGCGACGACGAGCCCCCGGCGCTCGGCCCGGTCCAGAAGGGTGCGGAGGCAGGGCTGAAGAGCGTCGCCAGTCTCCGCCTCGCGTGACACGAGGGCGCGCAGGATGAGGACGAGCTGGCTGGAGGAGGAACTGGAGGGGATGCACAGGGTCTCGCTGCCGGAGACGAGGAATAGGCTGACGGCGTCGCGCTGGTTGAGGACCAGGTACGCGAGGCTGGCGGCGATCCGGGCGGCCTGGAGGTACTTGCTGACGCCAGACGAAGCCTGCCGCATCGAGGCGCTGCGGTCCAGGACCAGGCGGACCGACAACGCCGTGTCCTCGAGGTAACGCTTGACGT
This sequence comes from Planctomycetota bacterium, assembly GCA_016179685.1. Classification (GTDB taxonomy): domain Bacteria; phylum Planctomycetota; class PUPC01; order JACPCR01; family JACPCR01; genus JACPCR01. Next base: position 1,068 of record JACPCR010000135.1, read on the forward strand.
AATAGCGGTCGAGCCGGGCGCTGACTTTCCAGTCCATGTGCTTGAGGGGGTCGCCCGGCTGGTAGTTCTTGTGGTGGTCGAACTCGGTGCTGACGCCTTTGCGTTTGCTCCGGTGGATACCGTGGAGGACTCCCTGGACGGTGCGGCGGGCGAAGAGCTCGAGGTGCTGGAGGGCATCCTTCGCCTGGGGAGAGAGGGCCTCGTTCAGGGAAGCGACGCCGGACCTCGAGTCGGCCATGGGAAATCTCCGCGGTGCGAGGCCTTGCCTCAGGCAAGGTCCTTCGGGGCGGGCACGGTCTCGAGGATTTTCTCGATGACCTGGTCGGACGTGATTCCCTCGGAGATAGCGGCGTAATTGACGATGAGGCGATGCCGCAGGACCGGCTTGGCGACGGCGCGGATGTCCGACGTGGTCACGTAGGTCCGTCCGCTGAAGAAGGCATTGGCCTTGGCCCCGAGAAGAATATTCTGGCAGGCCCGCGGGCCCGCGCCCCAGGCCACCCACTCCTTCGCATAAGGCAGACAGTAAGGCTTGCTCACTCGCGTCGATTGCACCAGTCGCACGACGTAATCGTAAAGGTCGTCCCGAACCGGAATTTCCCGGACCACCTTCTGGTAATGCAGGATGCGCTCCCCGTCCAGCACCTGCGCAGGATCGTCGCGGTAATTGGTGGTCGTGCGCTTCATCACCTCGATCTCGTCGGCCTTCTCCGGGTAATCGACCAGGATGAGATACATGAAACGGTCGAGCTGCGCCTCCGGGAGGTTGTACGTTCCCTCCTGCTCGATGGGATTCTGCGTGGCCAGGACGAAGAAAGGCAGCTCGAGGCGGTATCGCTTGCTGCCAGCGGTCACCTGCTTCTCCTGCATGGCCTCGAGCAGCGCGGCTTGGGTCTTCGGCGGCGTCCGGTTGATCTCGTCCGCCAGAACGATGTTGGCAAAGAGGGGGCCCGGAATGAACTTGAATTCCTTGCGACCCGTCTCCGGATTCTCCTGGATGATCTCCGTGCCCGTGATGTCCGAAGGCATCAGGTCCGGCGTGAACTGGATGCGGGCGGACTTGACGCCGACGACCTGGGAGAGGGTGGTCACCAGCAGGGTCTTGGCGAGGCCCGGAACGCCCATGAGAAGCGCATGGTTGTGGCAGAAGATGCACTGGAGGGTGAGATTGACCAGCTCCTGCTGGCCGGAGATGACCTTATGAACCTCCCGGCGGACGTTCTCGATGAGGGCTCGGAACTCTTCGGCGGTCCCGGCCTTGGCGGACTCCTCCATGGGGACGAGCCTCGGAGAGGATGGAATCGCGATGACAGGCCTTCCTCGTGAGGTATTGTGCCCGGCTTCGGCCCGATATTCCAGAGCACAACGAAGGACTCCGGTATCTCCTGTCTGTGCCAGCCCTCGTTGGGCGACGGCGACAACGTCAGGGCCGAGGCTGCTCAGAAAGCCGGTGACCGTCGCATCGACATCGGGTGCGAATGTCCCCGGGCTCTCAGAAATCGGACAGCATCCCCGCTCGGTCCAGGTAGTCGAGAAACCGCAGCATTTCACGCCAGGTGATGCTGAGGTCGAAACGGTCGTCGTGGTGCACGCAATCCACGTCCATGACGTGCCGGATGGCGGCCTCGAAATAGTCGTAGTAGCGATACAAACCGGTGCGGACGGCCTGGAGGTAGACCGTCTGGCCGAAGTCATGTTCGAGGTTGGACATCCAGTCGGGCCGGCCCCAGGAGGCCTCGCCGAGGGACTCGTAATCGCCGTAGTCCATCATGCCGAGGGCGCGGTTATAGGCGAGGAACTGTTCGAATTCGACGCGGAACATCTTCTCGATCTCGGGATATTTCTTCGGCTGGTAACGAAGGACGGGGCCGAGGGCGCCGGAGTCCAGAAACCAGTCGGGCGCGGCAAGGACGACGGGGAACTGGCCGGCGAAGTGCCAATCGGGCAGGTGCGCGTCGGCGGCGGCGCCCTCGAAGGCCCGCAACCGTACCTGGTGCGTCTTCGCCTGGCCCTGGAAGAGATGGAGTGCCCCGGCAGTCTCGGGCCAGAGGTCCAGGACCAGTCGATCGGGCCCCGCCGACCACCCCTTGGGCCACTGCTGGGCGAATCGGATGATGGAGACGGCGAGGCCGCGCTGGCCGTCGCCGACCGAGGCAAGGCCGTGAGACCCGCCGACGATACGGTCGCCGTCGTAAACGTCAGCGTCGATCATCGCGTCATAGAGGGCCGTCTGCGGGGCATTCGTGAGGAGGGCCCGAAGCGGGCGCGGGCTCGCCAGCAGGCCGCGGTTGCCCACGGTGAAGAATGGGCAGGTGCAGAACTCCCGTGCCCCGTCGATCGCGTGCTCCACGACCAGGCGTACGCTGCGGAGCGATCGCATGCCGGGACTGTCCTTCCGGACCTGGACGTGGCCGACGCCTTGTGGCCTGGCGTGCTGGACGGTGTCCTCGAGGCGAGGCTCGTCATGGATGAACTGGTATTCGATCTCGAGGTCATCCGACCCGGCGAAAAGGGTCAGGCGGAAGGAGAAGGAGAAGAATTTCCTGGCCTCGGGGCCGCGGTGCACGCCGCGCCGGCTCACGACGAGCATCGCTGGCGTCTGATGCTCGACGACCGGAGGCCCCGCCATCTCGCTGTGAAACTCGCAGCCCTGGTCGTCCGTGATCTTCGCCAGAATCCGGCGGGCCAGGGGACGATCGCCGCAGGCCAGTCCGGTCAGCAACGCCTCACCGGAGAGGGGAAGAGAGAGGCGGAGTCGGCCGTTGTCGATCACCCAATCCGGGCCGGAGGCATCCAGTCGCAGGGGACTGGCCGGGGCATCGTGGCGTTGGACGCCGCCGTCCCAGGAGAGGCGGCAGACCTGGTGGCCCTGGGCCGCGAAGCTCACGGGGAACTGGAGCAGGGCCCACTTGACCGAACCATCGGGCCACGAGGCGATCTTCTCCGTGCCGAGGGGAAGATCGTGTCCGGACTCGTCCTGGAGGCGGAGCGACCCGACGTCGTTCAGGGCGCCCCTTGGGAAAGGAATGCCCCGGCAGAGCCATTCCTTCTCCCTTCGGACACGGATTTCGTTGGTCAGGGTGAAGGCGGCGTGCATGGGAGAAACGAGGGCAGGGACGGGATGAAAACGGCGAGTCGCCGTTTCAGCGACAGCCTCCACGCGAAACGTTCGAACCAGCCCTATTCGGATTGTATCGTCCCGTGGGAGAGCATACGAGGAGTCCGACGTGGTGCGTGTCTGCCGCAGCCCATCTCGATTCCGGTCGCTCGCCATCGGCACGGGTCGGTTCGGGGCGGCGACTCGCTAAGGTATAACCTGCTGGATACCGACGATCTGCTGGTCAGCCCTTGTCCAGAACGAAAACAACGTCGCCCCTTTCAGATAGAAGCGCAACCGCACGCGCCGTCCCTTCAGGTCGGACCACGGGTTGCCGGTCCATTGGACGGGCTGGTCGTCAACGTCGCCATGGATGGGGATGCAGGAGTCCCTGGTGAAGCCGGCGACGAGCGTATTCTTGAACAGGTGGGCCGGCCAGACGCGTTCGCCTTCAACCTCAAGAACCTCGATGTGCAACTCTCCATGGGAACAATCGGCGTTGACCCTGAGCGCTGCGCCGTCCGCGACGAATTCCTGCGTGTCCAGGTATCCTTCCGTTTCGCCGGCCTGGTATCCGGCAAAGCCATCGATCCGGAGCTTGGCCAACGTGAACCACTGGACGCGGCGCGCTGCAGGTCCCTCGTTGCCCATGCCCTCGGACACGTCGCGGTAGAACCAGAGCTCGTTGCCCACACGAAGGGGACCCAGGGGCCCGACGCCCTTGGAGAAGCCCCAGTACGGCGTGCCCGGCTCGTTGAACAAGAAGGGTTTGCGCATGGCCTGGCGTGCCCAGTTGACATAATCGCCCCGACTCCAGACCAGGTGCGACGACGTTTCGTAGCCGCCCAGGTATCGATCGTAGAAGTGGATGACGTTGATGTGGCCGATGATCAGCCCCTCATATCGGTAGTGGGTCATCTGCTCGATCTCCGCCCAGGCCGGGAGTGTCTTGTCTTTGCGCGGCGATATGGTCTGCACGAACGCGTCGTCTGCCAGGTCGCACTCGAGCATGCGCTCGCGGAAGGTCCATTGGACGCCGTCCGCGCTGACGCCAAAGGCAATCGTACGCCGCCACTGGGCCGGCACGAGCGAGCCGCCCAGGGGCGCCCAGCTCTTGACCGCTGCGTGATACTGGAGGTCCACGGGGTCGTACAGAAGCCGGTATCCGTCGGAAATGAACTTCCCCACCTGCCGGTACATGTTCTCCTGGTTCGGCAGCGTCCCCATGAAGCGGATAGGCTCCATGGAATCGATCTTCTTCCCGTCCCTGGAAAAGGCTGCCTTGCCCGCGCCGTGGGGATCAAAGATCAGGAACCGGTAAGGGTGTCCCTCGGGCAGAACCATCAGGGTCGGCGTGAAAAAGTCCTCGCTGATGATATTGTTGTCGCCCTGGTCGCCTTTGAAGTCCACCAGCCCAAGCCTGGGCTTGGTCCAGCGGATGCCGTCGGCCGACTCGGCATAACACAGCGGCGTGATCTCCTTCTTGCGGTCGGCATCGCGGTAATCGGACCAGTACCACATTCGGAAGAGCTTCTCTGCGCGGTCATAATACACGTGCGGCTCGCTGAGCTGGGTCGTCTGAACCTCGTAAATCGCAGTGCCTTCCAGCACCGGCTTGTCGAGGTCCTTGGGCTGGAAATAGACTTTTTCCACTCCCTTGGAGGCGAACGGCACAGCGTCGTCCAGCATGAGCTGCCGGAATTTCATGTCCAGCACGTAGGTGTTCAGGCCGTCGCTGAAGCCCACGCGATTCCAGACGGTGCAGAGCAGGAGCACGGCCTGGACCCGCCACAAGCGACGTTCGCTGCGGCTCATCGACGCTTCTCCGGGACAATCGGGACGGGGAACGGTCCGCGGACACGATGGGTGGCCGCCTGCCCCAGGGACCTCGGCGCCCGCGAGAGCTTGGCGGGCGAGACGGCCGCTGTGTGGGTCGTGTCCCCCGCGGGTTTCACGGGGACAGGGCACCTTTCGGGCTGGCGTGCCGGTCCGGACAGAGCGGTGGGCCGGCGTGTGTCGCGGCCGGCAGGCGACTCGAGGCCGCGGGGGCCGCGCTGATGGCGGCGATCGGCACTGACTTTGAGGGAGTCCGGTCCGCCGCCTGCGGGCCGTGCTTCTGATGCGGCTGGTGGTGTCGCGGGTGGTGACGCCGGGGCTGTTCCCGGAGTTTGAACGGGTCCGCCGCCGCGCACCAGCCCGTGATGGCTCAGGTAGCGGGCCAGGTGCTGGGCGCAGGTGCGGGCATCCGCGACGACGACGTTCTGCTCCTTCCCGCTCGAGGTCTCGGCGTCCATGAGCCCGAACAGCGCATTCATCCGGTCCGCGGCGGGTCCGGCCGTCCGCGCCGCAAGATTTCCGGTCCGGGCCCTCGGCCGGACCGGGGTCCAGGGACCGCTGTCGGCCGCCGCAGGGTCCGCCAGGCCCGATGGCGGGGTCCGCAGCCGTGCGGCCTCCACCGCCCGACGGCGGAAGCGGGAGACGTAGAGGAGGCGGGGCGCGTCATCGGAGACGGCCAGCACGGCGGGTCCGGCGACGTGGAGGACCTCTTGGTTGCCGCGGCCCAGGTTGCGGACAACTCGCAGTTCGTTGCCGATGGGCGTTACGTCCAACGCATCGAGGACGAGTGCGCATCGGGCTCGCTCGGCCAGGTCGGCAGGCAGGAGATCGCCCCATGGACCCGTGCCGCCGCGTCCGATCAGGAGAACGTCAAACTCGGGCGTGGCAAGGTCGGCCAGCAAAGAGGCCGTGGACGCCCCGGCGGCCAGGGCATACCGCCAGGCCGTTTCATCCGGTTGAGGAGTGTAGGCCTCGACACGCCCGCCCAATCGATGGAGGGCCAGGGCAACGGCCGCCTGGTCCGAAGGGGGAAGGATTCGGGGCCCGCCCTCTTCGGACGCGGCACACGTTCCGAGAATGACGGCGATTCGTTTCAAGGGATTTTCTGATCCCGTTTTTGCTGGGAATCCATTTTTACAGATCGTGAGCCTCGGGTTATCTTAACGCGGCCGATGGCCACAACTCAATGGTCCAGCCCGTTCAGGCTCCGACAGAAGGCCGTAGGAAGATGATTCCCATCGAAGACTTTTGTGAGTCAGAATGGGCGGAATGGTATCTGATGACGCCACAGCGGCGTTGGGCGGAGAGTCAGAAACTCTGGCAGACCTATCTCTCCCTGGGAGGCACTCTTGACCCCGAGCCCGATACTCAAAGCCCTTTCTTCGATCCGGAAGCGCCGTGTCCGATACCTTTTGATGGGCGGCCAGGCGTGCGTGTTTTACGGCGGAGCGGAATTTAGCCGCGACGTGGATATCACCATTTCGTCCACCACAGCGAACTTTGAGCGATTGAGATTGGCACTCCAGGAACTTCAGGCCGAGTGCATTGCCGTGCCTCCGTTCGAGCGCAAGTTCCTCGACATGGGCCTTGCCGTGCATTTTCGCTGCCAGCATGCCGAGGCGCGGAACGTCCGGATCGACGTCCTGTCGAGGATGCGAAGCGTTGAAGGATTTGAGGCCCTCTGGAGGAGTCGGACCACCATCGAGGTCGAGAGCGAGGTCATCGAGTTAATCCCCCTCGCCGCGTTGGTGCGGGCAAAGAAGACTCAGCGGGACAAAGACTGGCCCATGCTCGCCAGGCTGGTCGAGGCGAACTACTTTCAGAATCGGGCGCGCCCGTCGAAGGCTCACGCCGAATTCTGGCTTCGGGAGCTTCGGACGCCGTCCTTGCTGGTCGAAGTGGCGTCCCGGTTTTCGATCGAGTGTGTACGGGCCATGGCCACCCGGGTGCTGCTCGAACATGCCCGGACGGGAGATTTGGCCGCATTACGCGAAGGGCTACGGGAGGAGGAGCGCAAGGAGCGGGAGGCTGACATCGAGTACTGGCGGCCATTGAAGAAGGAGCTGGAGAAATTGCGGCGAGCGGCGAGGCTTCACCCCGAACCCGGATGAACAGGAATCCCGTTTCCCGGACCTGTCGAACGGCCATTTTTCACGTCAAATCTTGCCTTACCCGAATGCTTCGCCCTGGCTCGCCGGACAACTTTCAGAATCCCTGTTCCCAGATTCGCCAGTGAATGCGTTGCCGACACCGTGCTTCACACGAGATGAGTTCTTTTACCGGACGCCCTGAGCGAGGTAAGCAGTTTGAGGCGAAGCTTCGCTAGATTCCAAGCGTTTCTTCAAACGTTCTAACTAATTTCGGACGTCCCTACGGGACTCACGGAAACAGGCATCCGGTGACGATCACTCAGCAGTGACGTAGGCCCATGGGGACGAACGTGGCGGGCAGTTTTTTTGCGGCGGATTCTTTCAGCGTTTGCGAATTGAGGAAGAGAGCGGAATTTTCCAGGTTTTGCCCCCTGGTTGGGTTCTTCCAGGCCGGCCTACTTTTCCAGAGCCGATGCGCCGGGAATCCGTTCCCCGAGCTGCATCGCCTGGGCGTGCACGTCGCCGAATCGCTGAGGCCAGGTCTTGCCCAGCAGGGTCTTCACCGTCTCCTTTGCTTCTTTCCAGCGCTTCTCGTGGATCAAGGCCTCGGCGAGCTTCAGGTGGCCCGTCGGCTCGATGGACCGGATGCGGGCGACCTGTTCCCACTGGACGATGGCGTCGGGCCAGCGGTTCTGCACCTGCCGGATTTCGGCGAGCATGGCGTGGCTCTCGGACTCCTGGGGCAGCATTTCGACGATGGAGGTGAGGGCGCGCTCCGCCTCCTCCTTGCGGCCCATTTCACCGAATCGGCGGGCCAGATCACGGTAGAGCTCCATGTCCCTCCGGGCCAGCTCTGCGAAATCAAGCAGTTGCTGGACAACGCCCTCCGCGTCACCCTTGCGCTCGAGCGCTTGCACGAGCGCCTGGTGCGTTTCGGCATCGTTGGGCTGAGCGATGAGCGCAAGCCGGAGCTGTTCGGCGGCTGTGCCATAGGCGCCTCGCTCCAAGTAAATCTGACCCAAGGATTTACGCACGATCGGGTTCTCGAGGCCCGTCTCGCCCACCTGCTTCTCCAGCGCCGCTGCGTATCCGTCCAGGTCGGCCGATTGCCGCAGAACGTTCCTCAGAGCCTCGAGCGCATATTGGCGCTGGTTGCTGTTCGATCCCCAGCTCACGATCGCCCCGCCCGCCGCTTCCACCGCCTCCGCCGTCCGGCCCAGGCCGGCAAGAGCCTGCGACAGGCCGCCGTAGTAGCCGGAGAGCGTCCCGTTCCCGATCCCCCGGTTCGGGGCCGTGCGCTGATGGAGCGGGATGACTTCCTGGTAGTAGGCGGCGGACTGCTCGAAGAGCCGGTTCTCCAGGCAACTATTGGCGAGCTGGGCCACTGCCCCCTCCTGCCATAACCCCCTTTCGTGTAAATAGTTATCCGTTTCCTTCAGGAGCGCCAGGAGGTCGGGCCGCCTCTGGGTCTGAAAGTAAGCGTGCATGAGCTGGCAGCGATAGGTGAGGTTGTCGGGCCGCCACTTCATGAGAGCCTGGAGGACCGGGATGGATTCGGCGAAGCGGGCCTGCCAGTGGAGATAGTTGACCAGTTGACTCTGTCCGGGTTCATCGAGGATGCCGCGCCGGTAAGCATCGAAGAGAATATCGATGGAACGCTCATGCTGGTTGAGTCCATGGTAGAGGTAATCGGCGATGTACTGCGCGGCCGAGCCGGAGTTCCTGCGCTCGTTCCAGACGGCCTCGGCCGCCTTGAGGAACGTAGCGCCCTGGGCCTCCCAGAAGTAGCTGTACTGCCGGTGGTAGATATTACGGTTGCGCGACTGCTGGGTTTCGAGGTCGCGGCGCAGCTCGGTAATGACGAGCTTGAGCAGGCGCTCTTCAATCTGGGCCGGGTTCTGCGCCTCCTGCCGCCACTGCGCAAGACTCCAGGAGTGCTGACTCCAGCCGTCCTGGCTGTTGTAGCGCAGCCACTTCGGCTCCCTGTCGATGCGCTCAATGAGGAACGAGAGGCCCTCGGGGGCGCCTGACAGGTCGTGGATGGCGCCGGCCACGGTCGAGACCGCGTTGGGGTAATACCGGCCCATGCGGTCAATGACCTCCGGCAAGTGCTCCCATCCAAAGGACTTGAGATCGCTGGCCACACCGGGTATCTGCCGGTCCCTGGCCGTGCGGTATAAGCTGCACAGTTGGTTGACCAGGTTATAACGATGGTCCGGCATGCCTTGCAGCATGGCCCGGATGAGTTTCTGCTCGACCGCCTTGTAGAGTGTGGGCCCGCTGCCGAGGGAGACTTCTGCCCCATTTTGCAAAGCATTATGGTAGAGTTGAAAGAGGAGCTGCGAGAGCCACTGGCCCTGGGACGCGTTGGCAGGCCGGCGCAGCTCGGCCAGGATGATCTTCTCCGCCTGGCCGTAATGGCTGCGTCCCTGGAGGTAGCTGGTATAGGTCTGAAAGACGCCCTGGGCGGATGAAGGCAAGCCGCCTCCGGATGCGGCCTGGAACTCGCGAAGCGCGGCCTCGAAGGTATCCAGCGCTTCGTTCCACCGCTCGTGGGACCAGAGGACGCTGCCGAGGCCCTGGGCGATCAGCAGACGATCGTATGAGCCAGATTTCTCGCCCTTGTGAAGGGCTTCGAGCTGCCGCACCTGTTCCTTCGCGAGGTCCTCGTGGCTGATGCGGCCCATGCTGCTGAGGAAGTCGGCCATGAGGCGCGGCTCGCCTCCGGTCCACTCTTCCTTGAAGGCCCGCTGGAGAGCGGCCAGAGCCTTCGCCGCGTGGGTGCCCGGCTGGTTCAATAACTCGGCGGCGCGGCGCTCGACCTGCACCACGAGGAAATCGAGCGCACGGCGGTCCACCGGCGTCTTGGCCCTTGGCCGCACCTTCTCGAGATGCGCGAGGATGGAATCGGCCGTGGCTTCATCGCGTACCTCGTTCAGGACGCTCTGCATCTGCTGGACAAAGGAATAGGCCAGCCCAGCGGTGTGGCCGAGGACGCCTTCGGCCAGGCATTCGAGCAGCCGGAAGTCCCGGGAATGCTGGTAAAACTGCTGCAACTGCCAGAGGTAATTGCCGGGATAGGTGGACTTGCGGAAGAGCGCGGTGAACAGACGGATGACCTCCGGGTCGAGTTCCGGGGGAAGGGCGTCGCCGCCTCGCTGCCAGGGGTTGAGGTGCTGGTAGAGCCTCTGGCCGAGTTGGCTCTCGGACTCGGCCATCAGAGCGGCAACGAGCGCCTCTTCCTGCTTCGCCTTCAGCCCGAGGACCAGATACCAGTCGGCCAGGGTGCGGCACTCGGCGGGCCCGAGCTGGCCCTCGGCCAGCAGCGCCTCGAACTGCGGAATCGCCTCCGGGATGCGGTTCAGCTCCGCCAGAAGGTAGCCGAGTGCGAGACGCCAGGTGGGGTCCGTCCTGCCCGGCTGAATCCAGGCCCTGAGGCTCTTCTCCATCTCATCCGGCCTATCCAGTGCCAGGAGCAGGCGGTATCGATAGTGCTTCCAGGCGAGGTTGTCCGGGTCGGCTGCGATGGCCTTGTCGAAGTAGGCGAGGAGGCTCTGCGGGAGTTCCTCGCCGGCCTTGGGCCGCGTGGCGAGGAAGTTCAGCATCTCGAGATGCCGCTGGAGGAGCACCTGGGGTATGGGCTTGAGCGGATTCTCCTTCGCCGGAGGATCGGCCCCGATGGTCTCCCAGCACTCCGCGGCCAGGGCCTTCGGGTCCGCCGCCGCGCCCAGCGCCTGCCAGTACAAGCGTTCCGCGGCGAGCCAGGGGCCGAGCGCGGCCTCCTGCTTCGGGGTTTCCTGAGCCAGGCGTGCGGCGAGCGCCTCGCGGGCCTTCAAGAGGTTTTCCCTCTGGAGGGCCTTCAACTCGGTGCGGGACAGGTTCTCCTGGTGCTCGACCGCGGCCATCGAGGCGGCATACCGGGCCGAAACGGACCAGTCGCAGAGATGGTAAAGGGCGTCGACCTGTGCCATCAGACGGGCATCGGCGTCAGCCGAGTCCGAAAGCTGGCCGAGCAGCCCGGAGGCCTCGTCCTCGTATTCCCCGGACCAGGGCTGGACGAGAAGCGTATTGAAAAGCTGTTGCCGGTAGCTGACCCAATAGACCTCCGGGCCCTCCCGGACCTGCCGGTGCAGGAAGGCCAGCAGCTCGGTCGCGCCGAGCCGGCTGGAAAGGATGCGCACGAGCGGCTGCGCAAGCTGGTTGCGGACCTCCGGGCTTTTCTCCGCTTCCCAGCGCCGGGTCAATCCGTCCGCCATTTGTTTCCAGGCCTCGCGCTCGACGGCCGGGTCGTCGCGCCAGACCCACTCGATGAGCCGCGGAATGGAGGCCGGCTCGAGTTGGGGCATCTGTTCGACGAGGACGCGGGCGAAGTCCCTCCGGAGAGTGCGGCAGGCATCGCTGTTCTGGAACGGCCAGTGCCCCATGATGCGGTCCGTGAGGTGGCTCAGGGCCGGGTCGCGTGCATAAGCCCGCACGACCTGGCTCAGGGGCTGCAACCAGCGCTCGTCGAGCCGGTTCGTGTAGAGGTTGTGCCCCTGGCCGAGGGCCTGGGCGACGGAGGCCTCGAGACGGGCGCGGGCGGGTCCCTCGGGCGTGCCGGCCTTGAGGGCCTCCTGAAACCAGGCCTCCATCTGCGCCTCGGCCTTCGCGGCCTGCTCCGTGCGCACGAGCACGGAGAGGTACTGGGCATAGGCCGTGCTGCTCGAGGGATTCCTCTCGACCCAGCCCTCGAGGTAGACGGCCAGGTCACCCAGGCGGCCCTCTTGCTCGAGGAGCTGCGTGGCGTGTCCGTGCAGCGCGTCCTCCTCGTAGGGCAGCCAGGGACCGCCCCGCGCCAGCAGCTCGTCGATCCAGCGGTAGACGGCCTCGTAGTCCCCGCGGTTCTGAAGGCCCCAAAGGTATTGCTGCTGGAGACTGAGGTCGAGCCGGTGCTCCTTGGCCAGGGCCTCCCGGAGCTGGAAGGCCGCGTCGGGCTGCCCCGCCTGGTCCAGGTAGGTGGTGCGGTAGGTTGACCAGGTCTTCAGGGCCAGAACATGGGCGGGCTGGCGGGCATAAAGCGTCTGAAGGGTATCGAGCCAGGCGAGCATCTCGTTGGCCTGCAGAAAGCTGGCCACCTGCCCGAACAGGTACTGGGCGAGGAAGTATTCATCAGGGCGCTGGTCCGCAGCCATCTCATTGGCCTTTCCCTGAAGAGCTTGCCGCAGCTCCTCGTGGCGGCGGCTCGCATGCAGGACCGCCTGCCGCAGCCAGGGCAGGCCCGGCTTGCCTGCCGCGGCCTTCTCGGCCTGCTCGAGGTGCTCCTGGACGCGCTCCCACTGCTGGCTGGCGGTGAAATGCTGCAGGAGGACGAGGTGGGCCTCGAAATCCGCTTTTCCGTCCGCGAGCGCCTGGCGGGCTTCCGCCACGGCAGGGAGGGGCTCGCGGATAAGGAGTGCCTGTTCGAGCCCCCGGAGCTCCTCCGCCACGCGCTTCGCAAAGGCATCCGCGGGACACTCGGCGACCTGGAGCTTCTGAAGCCCGGTCCGCTTCCCCTCGCCGTCGAGCGTCTCGACGCGGGCAGCCCACGTGCTTCCGGCGACCTCGATGAATTCGGAGAAGTTGACGGTCGAGCCAACCTTGCCCCGGCTTCGGTACTCGATCTGGAGAATGACGTGGCGGCGGTCGTCGATCAAAATGCGCGTCTCGCTGTCCGGGCTGGATGAGTGGGTCAGTTTGAGCAGGATGTGGCCATCGCCCTGGTCTTCAAGGACAGGAACATAGGCGCTAAAAGATATTTCTAGCCCTCCGAGCGAGTAATCGCTGAGGTGGAAGGGGACCTGGGCGATGTCCTCTGGCTCTGAAGGTCGATTCCGGCCGAGCTGGAAGACGGGCGCGACGACGACGCGCGCCCGGTCGTTGCACCAGTTCACGAGGGTCTGGCTGCCGTCGCTGCTCGTGCGGGTGACCCAGGATTTTCCGGAGATGAGGGCGAGGGCGGTCGAGGTGTAGGCGAGCTGACCCCGCCGCACGTCGTAGCCCTCCGAGTCCTGCCGGATTTCGAGCCCGCCGGGCAGAGCGGCCAGGCGCTCGCGGCGGCTCAGGCTTCTGGCCAGGGCCTTGGCGGCCTCGGGCCACTCCGGGCCGGCCTGGACGGGGGCCGCGGTGGCCGCGGGCCTCGGCGCTGGCGGAAGATAGGGGAACAGGCTGCCAAGCCACGGGCTGCCGGAATGGGAGTAGCTGATGGAACCGCCTTGAATCCTCACCAGATCGTCGCCTCCGAAGTTCTCGATCCGGCTCGAGAGGACCGGAATGCCTGCGAGGTTTTTCCGGTCGTTTGAGCCCGTGCCGCGTCGGGAATCTTCCTCCCACATGACCTCCTCAGACTTGGCCTTGGCCAGGTATGACCTCTTCCTGGCGGCTTCCTGCCGCGCGGGAGGAGGGGAGGCGGCGGGCTTCGATTCAGCCGGCATAGGCGCTTCCGCTTCTTTGGACATCGCCAGGGGCCCGTCCACGGACTCGTCGGCGTCCACCAGCTTCTGCGCTTCCTCGAGCCGATCCATGTCTTTCCGATCCTCGGGCATATCGGACTCGCCTGAAGCGGGCTCGGCGGCGTAAGCGGGGGGAGACTCCGGAAGAGCGTCGGAATCCTCCTTTTCCTTGTCGGCCAGGATGAACTCGTTGGACTGAGCATCACCCCTGATGGTTTCAGAGCGAGAGAGCCGCCCATCCTTATATCGGGCGAAGTGCATGCTTCTTTCCAGGCTGTCCCGGCCACCTTCCCGGACCTTCCCTCCGGCGAAGCCCACCAGCCGCCCGCCCCCCATTTCATCCGAATAGGAGTTGATTTCGCGGACCGACAGAAAGAGACTCCGGTCGCGTCCGAGGCGTGCCATTTCCCGCAGCACTTCGCGCCTCAGTCCGACGCGCCAGTTGCCCGCGAGCTTCATCTGCTTCTGCAGGAGCTCGAAGGACGCGGCGTCCCGGCCCTCCGCAAAGAATTTCTCCCCGTCCCGCATCTTGAAGCGCCGCTTGACCTTGAACCGCTCCCGGTCCGAGTCGCTTTCGAGCACCAGGAAGGAGGTGTAAGGCGTCATGATCTGGTATTCCTCGGACAGGGCGATGATCTCCTCCTTGATTTCGGGCGACCTGCCCTGTTCGAGCAGACTGTCGAGGTGCAGCCGCGCCCAGAGCCTCGGGATGAAGGAGTTGCTCTCTTCACCCTGCGGGAGCGAGACGGCCGATCGGAACTCGACGGGCTTGCCGTCCCGCGTGCCCGTGACGATCACCTCGCCGGCCAGGGCTTTGCCGTCGGGGAGGAATCGGCCGAGGAGGATGTGCTGGTGTCCAGCGGGCAGGTTGGGCAGTTCCTCGGGATAGACGCGGGCGGTGCGGAATCCCTGGAACTGCACCTTGAGGTTCGTGAGGACGGGCCGTGCGATTTCGCCGAGGAACTGGCGTGCAGCGTCCTGGGGTCCCTTCTCGCCCTCGAGGCGGCGGAAGGAGCCGCCGCCGAAAGTAGCGATGGCCTTGAGGACCGCCGGCTCGAAGCTGCTGCCGGTGGCCACGGTATGGTAGATGCCGGGCCTGCCTGCCGCGGCCTTCTCAAACTGCCCGCTCGGCTCGCGGAAGCCCAGCCGCTGGACCAGAGCGACGGGATCGCCGTCGCCGGTGGTCAGGATGCCGTCTCCGGCGTAGACGACGTGGGTATGGGGCCGTGCGCGCTGCCTGGCGGAGGCGAAGGCCTGGTCGAGGTCGGTCCAGCCCAGCGACCTCCGTGCGGCGAGGAACTCCTGTGCGAGCATGAGGTTGGCCTCGGTGGCGGGCACGGCCTCAGGCGAAAGCCATCGGACCTCCGTGTCGCACGTCGCGAGATTGAAGGTGTCCTTCTCCCCGAGGGAGGCGAGCAGCGCGCCGATGAAGGCGGCCTGGGCTTCCCGCTGGGACGCGTCCATCGATCCGGAGGTGTCGGCGAGGATGAGAAGGTCGAGGGCCTCCACCTGCTCGGCCGAGCCGCCAGGCGTAACTTCCTGTCCTGAAGGCGGTTGAGGCGGATTGAGGAGCAGCAGGAAGTATCCGTCTTCGCCGCGCTGGTGCGGGACGATGGCCAGGGGCGTCTGGGCGTTGTCCATTTCGATGTCCACCTCGAAGTCGCGGTCCGGCGTGTATTCCTGGGCCGAAAACTCGACGCGGGCCGAATGCTCCGTGCGGTCGAGCCGTGTCTCGTGGCTCGGGCACTTGACCCCCTTCAGCGGCAGGGCGGAATGGATGCGGACGTCGAGCGCCAGCTCGCGCAGCGGATGCTGCTTGAGCAGCTCGCTCTGAAGGGCGTAGCTGTAGCGGGAGCGGCCGTCGCGGAGCGGCAGCACCTGCGTGTAGGTGAGCGTGATGCGCTTCTCCGAGTGGGCGAAGATGGGAAAGACCCGGGCCTTGAAGATGTTGCCGCCGGACCATTCAAGAAGGCCCGGATCGCGCTTCTCCCTCAGAATGGTCTCGTAAATCTCGCGGGCGCGCTCCTTCTCCACGACGTCCGCCTCCACCAGCTCGTTGCCGATCCACATGCCGAAGCCGGAAATAGAGGCCTCCTGGGGCAAAGGAAAGTAGAAGACGCCTTCGAGCCGGCTGTCCGTGTGGTTCACGAACGACTCCTCGATGACCGTGCGGGCGATCTGATCCCGGATGTCCACGGTGACCTTGTGGTATCCGACGGTGAGAGGGACATTTCGGCCCTCGACAGTGGCCAGGAGCGAGCCGAGGGACTCGGTGGTGAGGCTGCCTTTGAAGCCCTGAAGCCAGGCGGGTTCTTTGTCTAGGCGCGTGATCTGGCCTTCTCGGGAGCGGAAGACCTGGACGCCCTGGACGGGTAGGACGGAGTCGGCCGCTGCAATGAGCTGGAAGTTCACGCCTTCGGCTACGGAGACCTCGGCCTCGCCCCGGATCAGGCGCAGGCGTGAGTCGCCGATCAGCTCCGCGAGGCTTCCGGGCCCGAGGATGACGCTGGCGTGGGCGCGGGTACGCACCTGCATGGCATTCGCCCCGCGCACGTCCGTGCGCAGCCAGTCCCCGGGCTGCAAGAGCAAGTCATCCTCCGCCAGGGTCCAGCGAGGCAGCATGGCGGACTTGACGGAGACGATGCCCTGGAAATCGACGACCTTGCCGATGCGGCCCTCGTCGGAAAGCGACTCGGAGCGCGCCCAGGGGCAGGACGCGCCGAACGCGAGCAGACCCGCCAGAAGCAGGATATCTCTATAGGCAAATACTTGCTTTTCTTGCAATTTCATCTGGACTCTCCTGGTCACTCAGGAATGGGCATTCATGCAGCGAGACGACCATGGCCAAAACAAATTCTCGACGTTGCCACAAACTATGTTCTTTAAGAATAACAATTCTTGAGCGTGGGATGAAGACGGGCGGCGGCGAAAATTGTTTCACCGTGGCTCGGGCGAGGGAAAATGCTCCGCAGTACCCCGCCAACGCCAAGTACTAACTGCATCGGTTCACAAGTTCATCACAGGTTTCTAGTCCTCTACGACCTTCACTCCGGCCCACTCTCAAAGGGAGAGGGAGAATGTGACTTCGCCTGAAGGGGTGCAGACAGGCTGACGCTCCCTAGAGCGTCCGGGCTACTCCACTTGACATCCTGATTCGCTCTGCCAGGATGTTCTTATGTCCTCCACGAAATTACGGGAGCGGCTCAAGAACGTCCACGCCTACGCGGTGACGCCGTTCCAGCGGAAGAATCTGATGGAGCTGGACCTGGACGGCCTGGCGGGCAACCTCCGATTCCTGATCGGGAAGGGGGTGCAAGTAATCAACGTGGGGGGCGGCACCGGGGAGATCGAGGCGCTGACGGACGGGGAGCTGGAGGCGCTGGCGCGGGTGGCGCTCGATGTAGCGGGCGACCACGCGCTCGTCTTGCCGACGTTGCCGGGCAACTTACGGGCCGCGATGGAGCTGGCCCCACGCTACCAGCAGATGGGAGCCAAGGTGCTCCTCGCCATGCCCCCCTTCATTCGACACCAGGTCCCCCCGAAGCTGGACGGCGTGTGGAACTTCTACCGCATGGTGTCTCAGGCCACTTCGCTTCCCCTGATGCCCTATAACACACAGGGGTGGCAGCCCGACTTCTTCGCCCGGCTGGCGGAGATCGACCGCATTATCGGGATCAAGGACCCGTGCGTGCACCCGCACAATCTATTCAAGGCCATGCGCAGGCTCGGCAAGCGCTTTGTCTGGATCGGGAACAAGCGGCACGATGCCGGCGTGCTCCAGTACCGATACCAGGCGGGTATTCAGGGCTACACCGCGGGCCTGGTCAACTTCGTACCCGGATATGAGCTGGAGATGCACCGTGCGGCTCAGAGGGAGGACTGGGATCGGATGGCCATGCTGCAGGAGAAGGTTGCCGGGCTCGAGCGCCTGCGGGAGGTCCACGGGGATGCGGCCCTGCTGAAGGCGGGTCTGGACTTGATTGGTCTCGCGGGCGGGCCCGTGCGGCCGCCTCGAGTGGACGTGAGCGAGGCTGGCCGGGCGGAGCTGGCCCGGGAGCTGAACGGGCTGGGCACACCGGTATGCAAGAAACGACGCCAGCGGCCTGGCTTCCGATAAGATAACCGGGGAGACCTGTCCATGGGTGTGAATCAGACTCACCTTGCCCGAAGCGCGGCCATTGCACGGGAATTTGGAGCGACCCGTCTTATCCTGTTCGGTTCCGCCGTTGAGTCCCCCGAAACGGCTCGCGATATTGACCTTGCGTGTGAAGGCGTCGAAGGCTGGGACCTCTTCAAGATGGGTGCACGGTTGGAAGAAACTCTTGGACTGAATGTTGACCTCGTTCCCCTGCACGTCGGGGATCGCTTTTCCGAATACGTTGTTCAGCGGGGCCGGGTCATCTATGAGTCCTCACGATCTTCGCGTTGAAATCTCCATCGAGCTCGATGGGGTTGAAAAGACTCTTGAAGAGCTTGCTAAGCTGGAAAAAGACCTCGCCACGTCACGAACCGACGGTTCGTGACGTGGCGGCCGCTGGGCTATTTCTATCGAATTTCTACAATGGAATCGAAAATATCCTGAGGCGATTATGCCATTTTTATGATGTCGAAGTTCCAACCGGTGAAACTTGGCACATTGAACTAGTCAGGAGCTTCTGCCAGCCGCCACGGCAAGGGCTCCCTGGCTTGTTCGATGACTGCCTTGCCTTGGACCTGGCGCCGTTCCGCAGGTTTCGACATGTCATCCATCATGGGTACGGCGCCCAGTTGCGTTGGCAGGACATGCGCCCGGGAGTCAGAGAAGCTCCGGGAGTTTTCGTCCGATTCAGAGTACAACTCATGCAACACTTGGATTCCCTGGGAGAAGAGGACTCCTCATCATGAAAATTGCATTCATTGGAGTCGGGGGCATTGCGGGCAACTATCGGAGCAGTCTGAAAACGCTGGGCCGGCCCGTGGCCGCGGTTTGTGACATCAATGCCGAACGGGCTGCGAAAGCGGCTCAGGAGGAATCGGCGGCGGCCTACACGGACCACCGGGCGATGCTGAAGAAGGAGAAGCCCGAGGTGGTGTTCGTCTGCATCCCGCCTGGCGCGCACGCGGGCCAGGCGGCCGACGCGGCGAAGGCGGGCGCGGCCCTCTTCGTGGCCAAGCCCGTGTCGAATGATCTGAAGGTAGCACGGAAGACGCGGGAGGTGATCGCCGAGGCGAGGGTGATCAACCAGGCGGGCTACATGGCCCGCTATTCGGACGTGACCCAGAAGGCCAAGGAAATCGTGGGCGCAAGAGCCCTCGGCATGGGCTTCGGGCGTTTCCTCTGCCGGATGGGCGCCACCCATCCCTGGTGGGGAAAGTTCAAGATGAGCGGGGGCCAGATGCTCGAGCAGAGCACCCACGTGTTCGATTACTTGCGCTACTTCCTGGGCGAGGTCGCCGAAGTGCAGGCCTTCGGCAAGAAAAACGTCTCCAGGGACATCGCCGATTTCGAGGAATGCACCGTGTGCAACCTCCGGTTCGCCTCCGGCGCGGTGGGCAACATCACGAGCACCTGCGTGGCGGGAGGCGAGGACGGCTTCGCCGCCGAGCTGGTGGGCGACAACCTCTACCTGAAGGTGGTGATGGACACGAAGCTGCGCGGGCGCGTCGACGGAGAAGCGGTGAGCTACGACGGCGAGGAGCGCGGCTACTTCCGCCAGGTCGAACAGTTCCTCAAGGCCGTGGAAACCCGCGATCAGCGGATGGTCCGCACCAGCTACGAGGACGCTGTGCGCACGCTGGCGGTGACGGTTGCGGCGAACCGATCGCTCGTGACGGGCAGGGGCGAGCGCGTGGAGGTGTAGCGAAAGAAATGGTCCGAAAAGGGCGCAGCAACCTCCGGCGCGCCCCTCTTCGCCTCAATCGGCCCGCAGGATCGGCAGCCGCGAGCGGGCGAAGCCCTGAGGGACGGCCTCGCTGACGGGAAAAGGCGGAGTCACGGCGGGAGGCGGTTGCACCGGGAGCAGCTCGTAACGGGTGTTGCGCCTGCGGGGCTCGTACCCGGCGTCGCGGATGCAACGTTCGATCTCCTGGATTTGGACGTTGAATCGGGTGCCCGCGGCGCTCACGACGTTCTCCTCCATCATCGTGCTGCCGAAATCGTTGACGCCGTAACGAAGGGCAATCTGGGCGATCTTCGTGCCTTGCGTGACCCAGCTCGCCTGAAGGTTGTCCACGTTGTCCAGCATCAAGCGAGCCACGGCGACGCTGCGCAGGTAGTCGTAGCCTGTCGCCCTGCGCCACGTGCCGTTGCGGGCCAGCTCATCGCCCAGAGGGGTCCCGTTGGGCGAAAAGCTCCAGGGAATGAAGGCCGTCAGGCCATGGCCCTCGTCCTGGAGACCGCGTACCTTGAGGAGGTGCTCCATCCGCTGCTCGAGGGTCTCCACCGTTCCGTACATCATCGTGACCGTGGAACGGATGCCCAAGCGATGGGCGACGCGCATGACCCCGAGCCACTCGTCCGACTTGTCCTTGAGCGGTGCGATGGTCTCTCGAACCTCATCGACGAGCATCTCGGCGCCGCCGCCCGGTATGGAATGAAGACCCGCAGCCTTCAGCCGCGCCAGGGTCTCCTCGAGGCTGAGCCTCGATAGCTTGGCGATATAGAGAATCTCCGTCGGCGAGAGCGCATGCAGGATCACTTGCGGGTATCGCGCCCGGATGGCCCGAAACAAGTCCTCGTAATACTCGATCTTCAGCTTGGGATTGAGGCCGCCCTGCATCAAAATCTCGATCCCGCCCAGCGCCAGCATCTCCTCGATTTTCTGAAAGACCGTCTCCAGGGGAAGCACATATTCGCCCTCCTGCCCTGGGAGGCGGTAGAAGGCGCAGAACTTGCACTTCACCCAGCACACGTTGGTGTAATTGATGTTCCGGCCCACCACGTAGGTCACGATGGGCTCGGGATGCTTCCGGACGCGCACGAGGTGCGCCAGCGCGGCCAGCTCCGGCAGATGAGAGTGACGGAACAGCCTCATCCCCTCGTCGAAGCTCAGGCGCTCACCGGCAACGACTTTTTCCGCAATATCATCGATCATGTCGAGTTCCATTTGACGCGTTCGTATCGGGCATCGCGCTCGAAGGGCTCCCGGCCAGCCTCTCGGATCAGGTGAAGAAGCTGATCGTGAGTCAAAAACTGCTTCGTGTCCGTCACGGGATCCCGGGTGATCTCATATTCGACGATGGTGCCGTCGATGTCATCGGCGCCGTACCACTGGGCCACCTGGGCCACCGCAGGAGTGATCATCACCCAGAAGGCCTTGACGTGCGGAAAATTGTCGAGCAGGAGACGCCCCACCGCTATCTCCCGCAAGTCCTGCTCACCTGTCGCATGCGGGAGCTGCTCCAGCTCCGTCTTTTCAGGATGGAAAGAAAGCGGGATATAGGTGTAGAACCCGCCCGTCTCGTCCTGGGCCTCACGCAGGCGGAGAAGGTGCTGCACCTTCTCCTCGACTCGTTCGATGTGCCCGTAGAGCATGGTGGCATTGGAATGCAGCCCGACGCGGTGTGCGGTCCTCGCAATCTCGAGCCATCGGCCTCCATCCTGCTTGAGCGGGTAAAGTTCCTGGTGTATCCGGTCGCTGAAAACCTCCGCGCCGCCTCCGGGGATGGAATCGAGCCCGGCGGCCTTGAGCTCGAGGAGCGTTTCCTCGAGCGGCTTGCGGGCCTTCCGAGCGATCTGGTCCAGCTCCACCATGGTGAAGGCCTTGACGTGGACACCGGGCCGAGTCTCCTTGACCACCCGGATGAGACCGAGATAGTACGAGTATTCCAGCTTGGGATTGATGCCCGCAACCATGTGGATTTCACTGACCGGATGGTCGAGGAAATCGCGGACGCGCTGGCGGACGTCTTCAAGGCTCAGGGTGTAGGCCCGGGGATCTTTGGGCAGGGCGTAGAACGAGCAAAATTTGCAAAATTTGTTGCAAATATTCGTGTAATTGATGTGCTGATTTCGAACATAGTATGTGAGGCCGCCGTTCCGCCGCTCACGGACCAGGTTGGCCAGGTAGCCCACGGCGTTGAGGTCCGGACACCGGTAGAGCCGCAGCCCGTCTTCGAAGCTCAAACGCTCCCCGAGCTGCACCTTGGAGTGCAGGTCGCCGAGCCCGAGACGGTCGATGTGCCAGGCGGGAAAACTCACGGCAGAAGCTGAAACCGCGAAAAGGGGGCCCGTATTCACACGGGAAAAAAGATTAAAGCGCCGGACGGCTGGGTTGGCAAGTGGACCGGAAAGGAGTTGCAAAGAGCACATGCAGAGCGGCCGATTAAGGCGGACGAGGCCCGCAACCCGACATGGCTCGGAAAGGTATCCCGCCTCCTGCGGGACACCTTTCAACTTCTCCGTCGGGTGCCCTCCAAGTGCCCACCGGATGCCCATGTAGTGGGCGCGGAGCAGTGATATGCTAAGATTTTTGCGAGGCTGAGCTTCAGACCAACGAATTGTAAAATCCTGCGTACAAACATGTTATAAAACAACTTGGTAACTTCTCAATAAGTTCGGGGTGGAGGAGCAGGTCAAGTCCATGAAGTATGAATTCCGTAGCGGAACGCGTCAGCGTTCCGTCCGAGAGATGAGATTTGGGGGCCCAGACGAAGCGCTGGCGCGCTTCGCTACGTGTGCCGGGCATGCTCGGCGTCTGGAGGTGAGAATGTGGGAGAACAGCCCCACATTCAAGTCCTCTACCATCCT
>JACPCR010000136.1 GCA_016179685.1 Planctomycetota bacterium
GTGAGCGTAACCTCTACTGAACCGCCGTATACGAGGCCCGTACGTACGGTGGTGTGACAGGGAAAGCCCGCGAGGGCCTACCTATGTCGATGCCATTCGAGGCTGACACCCCGCGGAC
This sequence comes from Planctomycetota bacterium, assembly GCA_016179685.1. Lineage (GTDB taxonomy): Bacteria > Planctomycetota > PUPC01 > JACPCR01 > JACPCR01 > JACPCR01. Next base: position 119 of record JACPCR010000136.1, read on the forward strand.
GTAGACAAAGCGTTCACAACGGGATAAATTCCTTGCCACGCGATTGAAATTCCGAGCCTATGAGCTTAGTCGTCCGCCATGCCCGATGAACGTTCCTCCAGGGAATACTTCGTCCTGACCGCGCTGGGGGCGGACCGTCCCGGCATCGTCGCCGAGGTCACGGAATTCCTCCACCAGCACGGCTGCAACGTGGAGGAGAGCCGCATGTCGATCCTCGGCGGCGAGTTCGGCCTCCTCCTGCTCGTGGCTGCGCCCGCGGGCGCGTCGGCCCAGTTCAGCCAGAGGCTTGCCGAACTGGAGGCTCGCAGCCGCCTGGAAGTGCGCTGCAGGCCGACGGGGCCGCCCCAGGCGCACCGTGTTCTGGGCGCGCTGCCCTACCGCGTCAAGACCTACGCACTCGACCACGAGGGCATCATCCACGCCATCAGCCAGTCGCTCTCACAGCTTGGCGTCAATATCGTTTCCGCCTCGGCCACCTCTTATCCGGCCCCCATCAGCGGCACCCCGCTCTTCCAGATGGAGATGAAGATTGATGTTCCGACCGGTGTCGAGATTCCGCGGCTACGCGCAGCCCTCGAGCGCGTCGCTCTCCAGCAAAATGCCGATATCGACCTGACTCCAGAGCCAGCTTCTTAGAGTCCAAGGGTGTAACTTCTCCGCGCCCGCTATCGCGGGCACCCGGCGGAGATATTGAAAGGTGTCAGGTTTCGGGTGTCAGTTGATTCCTGAACCCTGAACCCTGACACCTTTTCACCCTTGTTGGGTTGCGGGTATCACCCGCCTTCATAGACGGGTTCGGATTTGCTGGTGCACGGACGAACCCGTTTTACAGCGAAGCTGCCGCGCGGCGGCCCCAAACCGACCCTTCATTCTCCCGCGCTCCTCCTCGAAACCCGATCGGGCCTTCCGCGGACGACGAAGACGATACGACGCCAGGGCCATGTTTCCTGCGATCAACGCGCGTGCTCGAAACCCGATCGGACCTTTCGACGACGAGAACGAGAACGACGACGAAGAGGACGATTCGACACGGCAGTCCCAAACCTGTCTCATCGGTTACGGTTTGGACACTTGGAGAGTCCTCGTGCACTCGTGTCGTCCCTCGCACGCTGGGTGGGCACGAGGTCCGTCCCTGCCCAAACCGCCCGCAACGGGAGGGAAGACGCTCAGCAGGTCGCCCTCGCGAAGCACCGAGTCCCGATTCTGCTGAACCCCGTTGACCATCGTCAGGTGCGTCAGCTTCTCCGGCACGCCAAGCTGGTCGAGCACGCCGCCCGCGGTCACCCCCTCCGGCACCTCCAGCTCCGCCGTGCGGTTCTTGGAGTCCGGCGGCAAGTAGCGGGTGAGACTGGCAAATAGCTTGACTTTGATCTTCATGGTCACTGCGGCTGCGTGCCGACGTAGGCGGCATGGTGCGGATTGGGCTTGGCCACCGGCTGAAGGCCCTGATGGCGGTAGCCGCGCTCGCTGCTGGCCTGGCCGGTGATCGTCATCTTCAGGAGCTTGGACGCCGCCTGGCTGGCGACGTAAGGCCTGCGGATGTCCAGCGGATTGTCCTGGAGGTATCTCTTCCACGGGCCGAGCGCCGAACGCGTCTGGATCAGGCCCTTGACCATCCCCAGGTCGTTCAGCATCGCGATGTCCTGGGCCGGGCCGAGGAAGATGGCGCCGGTGAGGACGTCGCCGGACCACACCAGCTTGCGATAGACGGGCCGGGACTCGTTGGCCACGAGGCTGACGTCGTCGTGCCGGCCCCAGGCCCCGAAGCTCGCACACTGGAGTCGGCATACGTCCAGTATGTTGATCAGCAAACTGCCCCAGTAGCGGACGTCCCTGCCCGCCATGTTCGCTCCGGCGACCTTGCCGTGCTCCACCGCCGTGGGCTGGATGGCGTGAACCGCGCGCCCGCCGGTCAGCAGGTCGGGCCCCTCCGCCACGTCCCCCGCGGCATAGACGTTGGGCACGCTGGTCTGCATCCGGTCGTCGACCAGGATGCCCTGGCCGGTCCGCACGCCCGTGCCCTCGACGAGTTTGAGGTTGGGCCGGATGCCGGTAGCGAGGACCACGGCGTCGGCCGGAATGGCGCTGCCGTCCTGGAGCTGGACCTTTTTTTTGCCTTTGCCGCGGCCGGGCACGATCGCTGCGACCTTCGCGGCGGTATGGACGCCGACGCCTTGGCGGGCCAACCAGGCCTCGACGAGCGACGCCGACGGCCGATCGAGCATCCGCGGCAGCACCTGGTCCGCGATCTCCACGACGTGCACCTTCCAGCCGGCCTTCCAGGCGGCATTCAAGATGATGAAGCCGATGAAGCCGGCGCCGATGAACGCGACCTCCTTCCGCTTCCGGCCGCCTCCTGCCGCCAGGAGGCTGCGGGCGTCCTCGAGGGTCCAGAGTTGAGTCACACCATCCAGGTTCACGCCCTGGATGGGAAGGCTCGTGGCGGACGAGCCGGTGGCGATCAGGAGGTCGTCGTACGGCAGCACGATGCCGTCATCGAGAACGACCTCGTTGCGGTCCGATCGGACAGAGGCCACGCTGCGGCCGAAGAGGGTCTTCACCTTGAGGCGTGCGAAGTAGGCCTCGTCGCCGGTCTGGACCTGGCCTTCCGGGATTTCGCCGGCGATGAAGTAAGGCAGGACCATGCGGGCATAGGCCTGTTCCCGAGTGACCAGGGTGATCTCGGACTCTTCGGACTCGAGTTCCCGTATCGTGGTCATGGCGTTGATGCCAGCGGGACCTGCTCCGATGATGACATGTCGCTTGGCCATGGAATCTCTCCTTATTTCTTGGTCTCGGGCTTCGGGATGGGGAGCACCAGGATACGGCGTTCGACCAGGAAATCATTGCCGGCATACACTTTCAACCGGTATTCCCCCTGGGACGGAAACGTGATGTTGCGAAAATAGAAGATCACCTCGGAGGTGGCCCGGGGGTCCTCGCCGGACACACGGCCCGTGACAGAGAAGATCGGCTCGCGCTCCTCGTTCACGTCCACCAGGACGAGCCGGAGCGGGATTTCGCCCCGGACGTCCGTCAAGGCGAGATAAACGACCATCAGATCGTGCCGGACCGGGAAGGTGGGGGCGAAGATAGTGGAGAAAATCCCGATCAGGGAGTGTTTGTTCGTTCCACGCTCCGCGATGACCAGGTCGCACAGGATCAGCGCGAGCGGATAGGGGACACAGATCGGCTTGGCCTCACCTGCGGGATGTTCCATTAGAGCAGCCCCAATTCGAGCAGTTTTTCGCCGGTGGGGACGCCCTGCTTCGACCATCCGCGCAGCTCGTAGTAACGGGGCAGCATCTCGTGCAGCCGATTGACGCATCCCCGCGTCGGTCCCCCGGGTATGGGCTCCTTCAGGATGCGCCGCGGCAACGTGTCGTCCCGGGCCTTGAACCCGGCCTTGAGATTCCACAGCCGCTCGAGATTGAAGATGCGTTCCCCGGCCTTCTGCAGCTCCTCCATGGAGACATCGAGGCCGGTGGCCGCGATGAACTCCTCGCGAATCTCCGGCAGGCCGATGCCGAAGGTCAGGAAGACGCAGAGGCCCGAGGCGTCCACGACGGACGTGGCGTCCTGGAACGCCTTCACGATCTCCGGCTTGCCCTCCGTCACCCGAGGGTCGGTCTTCTGCGGGATGCCGAGGATTTCCGTGGAGACGGTATAGGCCTTGAGGTGGCAGGCCCCGCGGTTCGACGTGGCGTAGCTGAGCCCCATGCCCTGGATGGCCCGGGGCTCATACGCGGGAAATTCCGAGCCCTTGACGCCCATGAAGAGATCGGGCCGGCCGTACTTGCGGCACAGCCGCATCGAACCCTCGGCGAGCTCGTTGCCGAAGCCCTGGCGGTAGGCCGTACGCTCCACCATGCCGACGAGGGCGTCGCCGCTGCCGAACTTCAGGGGAATGTCCGTCTCCTCCGGGCGGATGAGGCCCATCTCGTAGAGCTCCATGGCGGCGGCCAGCGTCGAGCCCATCGAGATCGGGTCGAGCCCCAGCTCGTTGCACAGGGTGTTGGCCTTGAGCACCGCATCGAGGTCGCCCACGCCGCAGTCGGACCCGAGCGCCCAGGCCGGCTCGTACTCGGGGCCCTCCCCGGCGGCCGTCCAGTGGTGCGGGTGCGTCGTCACCTGGAAACGGGTGCGGCCCGCCTCGGAGACGCGGGTCACACGCCCGCAGGCGATGGTGCAGGCGAAACAGGCCTTGTTCGCCAGCGTCAGGCTCGACGCCAGTTCCTTTTCCGTCACCTTCTCACCCACCCTTTGGCGTGACCACGCCCCGCCCAGGGTCTCCCCGCTGATCGAGTCCGCTCCCTCGAACTGGGCCTGCTGGAAGTTGCGCGTCGGCATCGCGCCCGCCTCGTTGATGACGTTCATCAGGACGTTCGTCCCATAGGTGGGCAGGCCCGTGCCGGTGACCGGATGGGTCCGGAGCTTGGCCTTCTTGGCCCAGGTGGCGGCGAGAAAATCCCGGGGCCGGGCCAGGGCGACGCCGCCCGTGCCCCGGACCGCGATAGCTTTCAGGTTCTTCGACCCCATGACTGCGCCGACGCCGGACCGGCCCGCCGCGCGATGCAGGTCGTTCATGATGGCGGCGAACCGGACGAGGCGCTCGCCCGCGGGCCCGATGCTGGCGATGCGGGCGCCGGGTATCCCCACCTCGCGCCGAATCCTTTCCTCGGTCTCCCAGACGGTCCCGCCCCAGAGAGCCTCGGCGGAGCGGATTTCGACCTGCTCGTCATAAATCCAGAGGTAGACGGGCGTTCGGGCCTTTCCCTCGATGATCAGGAGGTCGTAGCCCGCGAACTTGAGCTCGGGGCCCCAGTGCCCGCCGGAGTTGGACGTGGTGATCGTGCCGGTCAGGGGCCCCTTCGTGATGACCATGTACCGCGCCCCGCAGGAAGCGCTCGTTCCCGTCAGTGGGCCCGTGGCGAAGATGAGCTTGTTCGCCGGGCGAAACGGGCCGGTCCTCGGGCTGCACTCCTCGAAGAGGTAGCGCGCGCCGAGGCCGCGGCCACCCAAGTAATCCCGCGCCCAGTCCATCCGGGTGTCCTCGATGGACGAGACACCGCGGGACAGATCGACTCGCAGGGTCTTTCCGGTCCAGCCCCCTGTCATGGTCTCGGCCCTCCCCATCAAGCCTTGGCCGCGGTAGCGGCGGTTTCCGCAGCCAACGCTCCGTAGGCCTCCACGAAACTTTTCTGTACTCGCTGCCCCCACGACTCCACCCAGCCCGCGCCGTCCGCGTCGACGACCTCGATCGCATGCGTCGGGCAAGCCCGGGCGCACGCGGGATCGCCGTCGCACAGGTTGCACTTCGCCGCCTTGCTCACCTTGGGGTCGTAAAACACCGTGCCGAACGGGCAGGCGATGGTGCACAGGCCGCAGCCGACACAAGCCTCTGGAATGACCACCTTGGCACCGGTCTGAGGCTGGATGGCAATGGCGTTGACGGGACAGGCCTGGAGACACCAGGCCTCGTCGCACTGGAAACACGTATAAGGAGCATAACTCGCCAGCTCGTCGAAAATGTTCACGCGGATGAGCGACCGCGAAGGCGCAAACGTGCCGGTCTGCACCCAGGAGCACGCCAATTCGCACTGCATACAGCCCGTGCACCTTTCCGGGATGATCTTCAGGAACTTGGCCATGGCCAGGAGTCTCCTCGTGGGCGGGCAGGTCGGCGCAGGAGCGCCGGGGTTCATGGACTGACAGATTATTCAATTGGGTCTGGAAGTCAACTGGGCCCTTCTCCGGCGGCCGAATAGGCGTAATACAGGGGGATGAAGGCCAGCCTCTGCTCGGGCAACCTCAAGAAAGGCGCGGTGGAGAAGACCAGGCCCTCCGGGCAGTTCGGATAGGTTTGCAACAACAAGTGAAGACTGCGCAGGCGTCCCGCGGCCCCGCTTTTCACTTCCACCGGGCAGATTCGCCCCGCCACGGCGGCCAGATAATCCACCTCCGCGGAACTGCCCCTGGCCTCCCTGGCCCAGTAACACAGCTCGTCCTGGGAAAACGCCATCTCCTGTCCGACGAACTGTTCCGCCATGGCGCCCTCGTAGATGGAGAGGAGGTCCGACCGGGCATATTCCACGTCCACCGGCATCGCACACAGATGTTGCATCAGCCCAATGTCCACGACCAAGGCTTTGAATTTTTTTAAGGAAGCGCTGACGCCTAACGGCAGTCCCGAGGGATTGGCTGCTGGAACCTTGCGAATGACCCGAGCCTGGCATAGGAGCTCAAACGCCTTCTTGATGGTCGGATTGCTGAATCCTTCTGCAAGCCGCGAGAACTTGATCTGCTGGCCAACGCTCCTGGCCACCGCACTGAACACCGCGTCCAGACAGCGTTTGTCCGCGTGCGGAGCGTATTTGGAAAAGTCCTGCCGGTAGGCCTCGGCGATTTCGGCCTGGACCCAGAAACTATCCTGGAAAGAACGCGTCTGGGCGTAGGCGGCCACGCTTTCGGGCATCCCGCCTACAAAAAAATAGCGTCGCAATTCCTCCAAGAGGAGTTGATGAATAGCTTCGGGCTGCGCCGAGGGACTGGACAACACGACCTTGGCGGCCTCCTCCCGTCGTATGGCCCACAAGAACTCGGCAAAGCTCATGGGGTTCATTTCCATGAACTGCACGCGTCCCACGGGGAAGGAAACGTCTTGCAGGGCGAACTCCAGGAGCGAACCCGCAGCGACGACATGCAGCTCAGGGCATTCCTCCAGAAAGTAGCGGAGAGCCAGGATGGCCCTCGGGCAACTCTGGATTTCATCCAGGAACAGGAGTGTCTTGCCCGGCACGATCCTCGAATTGAGAAGGATTTCTAGGTCAGCAAGGATCTGCTGGGGACTGAGATCCCCCTGAAAAACGCGATGCCAGCTTCGATTCCTTTCGAGGTCCACGACGGCCAATCCCTGCTCAAAGTTCATTCTCCCGAATTCGACCACGGAATAGGTCTTACCGACCTGGCGGGGACCTCGGAGAATCAACGGTTTTCGTCTTGAACTGGCCTTCCACTCTTGTAAAGCATTATTTATGAACCGTTTCATAATAAATATAGGTTAATATTAAACGATGTTTTTAAAAATTCAAGGTATATAATAGATGAAGCAGCAAAAACCCCTTTTGCCACAGATTCTCGCTTATAGGGGCTTGAGTCCGCAACGACTCAGGGAAGCCTTCAGCTTCCAAACACTAGATTTCACCGCTCATCCAGACGTTCGGCGGTATCGCTCTCGTGCCCCGGCGGGGTCTTCTCCTCCTCGCAGTGCGTGGGCCTCGCAGGCCTCGTAAAGCTTGAGGAATCCGCGATAGGTCCTGACTGCGGCAGGATCGGGCCGGACGCGGGACTCGGCGACGGGCTCGGCGAAGCCGGCCACGATCTCCTTCCAGGGCCGGGCCTTCCCGTCCGCCTTCAGGGAGGCATGAGCGGCCCGGAGCGCCGCGCCCAGCGCCGCGGACTTGCCCACCGGGAACTGGTAGACCTCCGCGTCATGCAGGTTGGCCATCACTTGGAGAATCTCGCGGTTTGCGGATGCCCCGCCCGTCGCGTAGACCGTCCGCGTCTTGACGCCCATCCACCGGGCATGCAGCGCCATCGACGCCATCTGCGCCTCGATCACCGCCCGCACGTTCCTCTTGACGTCCGAGGCGTCCAGGCCGTAGCGGCGGACCTGCGGGGACGGCACGTTCGGCGTGATCTCCGGGGCGAAATAGGGCAGAAGCACCGCGCCGCCGTTGCCCGGCTTCGTCTCCCGGAGAACCTGGGAGAACTGCGCCCAGCTCAGTCCATACTGGTCCCTGACTCGTTCCCGGGCCAGCGATCCGTTGAGGAAGCAGATGAGGCTCATGAAGTCGCCCGTGGGCGAGCCGAAGACGTGGCCCTCGCCCTTCGTCGAGACGTGCGGTTTTGCCATGAAACCGAAGTAGGTGTCGCTCGTCCCCAGGCTGATACAGACCTTGCCGGCGCTGATGAGCCCCACCCCGATGAGGCTGCACGGATTATCGCCGGACCAGGCCGCGATGCGGGCCCGGGGCGAGAATCCGTAGCGATGGACGAAATAGGGGCTGATGCGGCCGACGATCGTGTCGGAGGATGCGAGGCGGGGAAGCCGCGCCTTCAAGCCCGGCGCGGTCGCCTTCAACGCCGCGGCCGACCAGTTTCGGGCGCGGAGGTCCATCAGGTTCATTCCCGCGCCGTCCCCGAAATCGATGGGCGCGTGCCTGCCGGCGAGCACAGAGGCCATGAAGGAGCTGACCAGGTGAATGCGGGCAGTCTTCTCATAACGGGCCGGCTCGGTCTGCCAAAACTTCCGGATTTGCGGGCCGGTGAAGCGCTCGAAGCAGCTCGATCCGGTCAGCTCGGCCACGCGTCCGGCCCCGCCGAGCGCCTCGGTGATTTCAGCACACTGCCGGCCCGTGCTGAAGTCCATCCAGATGGGTGACGTGGACCGCGACAGGGCGGGCTTGAGCTGGTCCGCCAGATGGCGACGCGGCTTCAGGGAGGCCAGGACGTCCCGCGCCCGGTCGTTGAGATAAACGCTGCCATGCTGCTGGCCGGACCCGGCGACGGCCTCGATTCGGCCAGGCTCGATCCCCCGCGCCTTCAGTTCCGCGAGGAGCAGGTCCAGCGCCGCCAGCCACAGAAGAGGGTCCGAATGGGCGACGGCGGGGTCCTCGTGGGGAAGCACTCCTTTGGGACAACCGTATTGCGGAAGCCGCTCTCCGAAGCTGATGGACAGGTCGGCCAGGATTTTCCTGGCCTCGAAATCGATAACGAGGGCGGAAAGACTCTGCGTGGATGAATCCAGCCCGAGATAGATGGACATGCTCGCCTCCCCTCAACGCTTTCGAATGGGCTTGAGACCCACACTGTAACAGCCCAGGCGCCCGTCGTAAAGAATCGGACTGCTGCTCGACGAGCCAATCCGTGGCGCGGCGGCAGGCAGGCACAGGCATCGATTCTCTCGGACCTGTCTTTGTGGGACATGTCCTCCCCAACCGGTATCACGGGGAGGGTTGCCGCTGGGACGTTGGGAGGGATGCCTTGAAGTACCGGGGAAGAATTTCTATGCTCATGGACGGAATGAAAATCACCCAGATCGAATGTGTTCCGGTACAAGCGCCGGGCCGCACGCTGGTCATTGTCCTTGTGGATACGGATCGGGGGATCACCGGCGTTGGCGAGGCTGGCTTGCAGCGCCGGCCCAGGGCCATTGCCGGAGCGGTGGAACACCTGCGCCGCTGGCTCATCGGCGAGGACCCCCTGCGCATCGAGCATCTCTGGCAGAAGATGTTCCGCGGCGGCTTCTACCCGGGCGACCGGTTGATCGGGTCCGTCATCTCCGCCATCGACATCGCCCTGTGGGACATCAAGGGCCAGGCCCTGGGCGCGCCCGTCTATGAACTGCTGGGCGGCCGATGCCGGGACCACGTCCAGTGCTTCCTCAGTCCAGACTACAATCCGGCGGACCCGCAAAGCCCCCTCGTCCCTGGCCTGGGAAAGCCCGAAGAGCCCGAGGCGATGGCTGACCTGGCCAGCCGGGGACTCGAAGCGGGACACCGGTTCTTCCGGATCGGACCCGGCCCCGATGGAAATCTGTTCGAGCCCTGGAAGGCGGCTGAGCTGCTCGTCGCCCAGCTCGAAGCCGTCCGCCGGGCCGTGGGCAGCCGCATGGAGTTGATGGTAGACCTGCATACGCGGCTTCAGCCGCCGGAAGCTATCTGGTTCTGCCGGGCCGTCGAGCCTCTCCGGCTCTATTGCGTCGAGGACCCCATCCGCTCCGAGCATCCTGGCGGTTACCGCCACATTCGCGAGCACGTGAACGTGCCCCTGGCCGCCGGGGAGCAGTGGGCCAACAAGTGGGAGTTCCGCCCGGCGATCGAAGGCGAGTGGATCGATTTCGTCCGGATGGACCTTTGCATCGCCGGCGGGCTGACCGAGGGGAAGAAGATTGCAGCCATGGCCGAGGCGCATCTGATTCAAATCCTGCCGCACAACCCGCTCGGGCCCGTCTGCGCCGCGGCCTCGCTGCATCTGGACCTGGCCTGCCCGAATGCGGGCCCCCAGGAGGTGGTCTTCGCGCCTGCAACGATGCTGCCGGATGTCTTCGAGTGCGCCTACGGCCTCGACGGCACTCGGCTCACCGTTCCTGATGCGCCTGGCCTCGGCGTGAAGTTCGACCGTGAGGCCGCGAAGGCCCACCCGGCTGAGATGACCGAGCCGCCGCATTTCCATCGTGAGGACGGGTCCTTCACCAATTATTAGTGAACGGTGGAGGGAGTGCTCCCACACTCCCTCCACCGTTCACTAGAGGATGCCCTTCCGCTTTCCATAACAGTGTGCGGCGGCAATGACACGGTCCACGTCACCGGGATGCCGGGCCAGGGTGTCCTCCACGAAGCTGACCGCAGGAATGATGTCAAAGTCGGGGTCCGGGACGAGCGGCGGAAGCCAGCCGCAGTCGTAGCAGCCGGTGCTGCCGCGGCCGGGGGCCGGGTGGTTCAGGTGATAGGTGACACGGCAATACCTCTCGAAGATTTCATTCCACTGGGAGAGGGCGCCGGTGTGGACGAGAGGATAGACAGGCAGGAGTCCGTCGTACCACGTCTCACCAAAGATGAGAAAATTCTCAAGTCGTTCGTGAAGGCGGCGGGCGAGTTCCCGATGCCCCTCCGTGACGTGGAAACGCGGGTCGTTGTGAAAGGCTTGATTGATGTCGAGGAATACGCCGTCGAACCCGAAGCAATCCCGGAGTCCGCAAATCTTGTCGAAGAGGAACTGGCGGAAGCCGGGGTGGCCGAGGTTGGCGTCCACGCGGTAGGTGTCCGGCATTCGGTCGCGGTCCCATTCGACCGGCTTGACGTAGGTTCGGCCGTAACCGTCCTGGAAGGCGGCGTCGTGGAGCGCAGGGGGAAGGAAGGAACGGTGGGCAGACTGAGCGCCCATCATGGGAATGACGTGCACGCCCATCTCGTGCGCGCCTTCGACCAGATTTTTCAGCCTGGCCTCTCCCCCCATGTCTTCGTCCGGCTCGTAGCGTGGCCAGTTGAAGTTGTATCTTCCATCCCAGGCGGGCAGATAGGCCAGCACGTGTCGGCCGTCGATGCGCTCGCAGACGTGCCGGACGATCTCCAGTTGGTGGGCGTAATCGTTGAAGATAAAGCCGGTCCAGTGGGCGCCGTGGAGGTTGAGCACGAGACAGATGCGCCTCGCCCAGGCCGGGACGTCCGCCCGTTCCTCCCAAGCCTTCAGACCCCATCTTTCCTCCATCAGCTTCACCCGCCGGGAGAGGATTTCGGCTGGCCGGCTGGTCTTGCCGAACTGCCAGGTGGGTGACTGATGCTCCATGCTCCATTTTCTAGCATCTTCATGGTGGTGAAGCTCCAGGAGCAGGGATTCACCCTCGAACTGGACGGCAAACGACTTGCCGCGCACTTCCGAGTCCTCGCTCAAGGCAAAGGTGTAGTCCCCGCTGCCGTCCCGCAGGAAGTAGACGGGTATCCTCAGGTTCGTTGGATACTGAAGCAGGTCATTCCGATGCTCCGCGAGCGCGGCGAAGGAAAGATCATGGCAAGCCACTTCGCCCTTCGGAATGCCTCGGACGTAAGTGGCCGTTCCCTTGATTCGCTCTGGAAGTCGAGCGCGGAGGACCCAGGAGACCTCGTTGCCTCTCTCTTGAATCTCAGCCCGGAATGAGCCGGCCATGCTCTTTTGAAGCCCGGCCCAGGCGAAGGCGGTTGCGCTGAGAATCGTCCGGCCCGCGTCTCTGGAGACCTGGATCGCTTCTGGCGACGGCGTGTAGACGTTCGACTCGGTGTAAACCCTGAAGGCCAGTTGCCACCGGCCGATGGGGAAGAAACGGTCGCCAAATTCAAAACAGAAGGGCTGCATGCGTCACACCAGTCTTTCCGCCTCCAGAAGATACCGCCACAGGGGCAGCCTATCGATCCCTTGCGGGACGACGCCTGCCTCCTGGGTTATCAGGACGCGGCGCACGATGTTTCCGGCGTTGGGTATCTCTTCCCGAAGGCTCTGCCACTCCCTTTCGGGAACGGAATCGCCGAAGGACACGTTGACCAACTCGATACCGCGGGACGGATGATCGACCACGAAGTCTATCTCGTGTCCGTCCATCCAGTAGAAAATTCGTGCTCCGAGACGAGTCAGAGCAAGGTAAACGGCATTCTCTGCCAGCCGGCCAGTATCCGTGGAGAATCGGAAGGCCACGGAGTTTCGAAGGCCGGTGTCCACAACGTAGACCTTGCGATTACGGCGATTCACGGCGGCCAGCGAGTAGGAAAAATACGGAAGGGAAAAAACCAGGTTCGCCATTTCAAGATGGGTCACATAAGCTGCAAGAGTGTCCTTGGAAGCCCCGAAAACCGAGGAAAGCTTGTGAGAGCTGTAGAGGCATCCGACGTTCGTCATGAGGTAATGCGCCAAGCGTTCCAGAAGCCGGATGTCCCGGACCTCATAACGCGCAGCCACGTCGCGGAAGAGAATGTCCCGGAAATACTGCTGGAGGAGTTCCGTACGCTCTCCAGGCGTTGCGGCAGGAAAGCCCCCAAAGTTGAGATAGCGATCCAGCTCCCTCTGCACCCCTGCCCTCAGGACTCTGTCCACCTCCATCTTGTCCAGGTCATCGTGCTGGACCCCTCTGGCGTGCAGGAACTCGCCGAAACTGAAGGGTTGCAGAATGAACGTCAAATTCCGGCCGGTGAGAAGCGTCGCGAATTCCGATGAGAGAAGGAAGGAACTGGACCCGGTAACAAAGAACTTGATCTGATTCCCAACTTGATCATGAATCCGGCGGACCCATTTCTCCCAGCCGGGTACCTCCTGAACCTCGTCAAGGAAAAAATAGACGCGGCCCGCGGGCTGGCATTCCTTATAGAAGGCGTCAAGCAGTCTCTCAAAATCGTCTATCGAGAAGTCGTGAAGACGTTCGTCTTCAAAGTTGATATAAAGGATGTTCCGAGAGGGCGCATGTCGCTTGAGGCTCTCAATCACCTGGAACAAGAGAGTAGTTTTCCCGCACCGGCGGACCCCAGAAATGATTTCAACTTCCGATTGTTCAAGCTGTGCCAGAATCTTGTCAAGAATGGCTCTCCGAACACCCGTCTCCAGCTTTCGCTGAAGCCATTCTTGGATAAGTACTTGAAATGTGCGCCGTTCCATGGATATCGTATTATCCATAATCACGATTTTATGGCTATCCAAATCGTCAAAATAGTCAGGATGCCTTCTGGGACTGTTTCTTGAGTCGAATTCAATAATTCCGGGAACGTAGTAGCCCCGGCGCTGTGCGACGGGGGTCGGCGATTCGGCGTTCGCGGCCCGCACGTAGTAGCCCCGGCGCTGTGCGACGGGCCAGTTGGCAACTCTGCGGTCGCACAGCGACCGCTCTTGGGAGCGCCGCCATCCTGGCGGCATCCTCAGGCCATTGCCAGTTCCCACTCGTCACGCATTGCACGGGACACGTGCGCATCGACAATCTTTTGTCGATTTTTCGCCCCAAGGGGGCTAGAGCCCCTCATCGATGCCCCTGCCGGAACGAAGCTGGCAAAGGAACTCTTCGCACGGAACGCACAGGATGTCATGCATGCGAAGATGCTCCTTCCCCCGGTAAAGCAGCAAGCCGCGACTCTCGGGGTATTCCGCCGTGAAGCTCCGGAGACCCCGGAGGTCCCTGGCCTGTACCCGGGCTGAATTCTTGACCTCGATGGCCCAAAATCCGCCTGTTCCATAAACAATGAAGTCCACCTCTGCGCCAGAAGGCGTGCGCCAGTAGCAGAGCTCATACTCTTCCCCACCGTAAGCCTTCCAGGCCCTGAGATGCTGGGCAATCAGACCCTCCAGGCCTGCGCCATGAACTTCCTCGGGGCGGTCAAGGGGGCCCGAGGGACGCAGGGAGCGATAGACTCCCGCATCAAAGAAATAGAACTTCGGATGGGCGACAAGCGCTCGCTTCGCCCTCCGGGTGAATACCGGCACGCGGAACGACAGGAGCAGGTCTTCGAGAATTCCGATGTAGTTTTCCACCACTTTGCGTTCCACCTGGCACTCGCGTGACACAGCGCTGACGTTCAACAAACCACCCTGTGAAAAGCTTATGGCTTCAAGAAACCGCGAAAAATTTCCAACATTTCTGACCAGCGCTTCCATCTGAACCTCTTCCCGTAGATAGAGCGCAACATAAGTCCTGAGCACTTCTCCAGGTTGGCTGGCCGCCCAAACGACGGGAAGCATGCCCGATTGAAGAGCCTCCTCAAGTTGAAACCGCTTTCCAAGTTCAGCGGCCATGAAGGGATGAAGCGTCCTCAGCAATGCCCTTCCCGCCAGCAGGTCAACCCCGGCTCGCTTGACTTTCCGAGCGCTTGACCCGGTAAGAACAAACCGCCATCCTCGCTTCTCTTCGATAAGCTGATGAACGACGTCAAGCAAGTCAGGAACCTTCTGGACTTCATCGATCACGATCACGTGGCCATCCGGGAGGGCACGGACCCTTTCAGCAAGCCGTTCGGGATAAGCTCTAAGAATTCTGACCTGTTCCGGATCCAGCAGGTCGATGGTCATGGCTTCAGGGAAGTGCTGGCGCAGCAGCGTGGATTTGCCCGTTCCACGGGGCCCAAACAGGAAAAAGTCAGAGTCTGGAAACTTGAAAAATCGGTCGATAAGTTCCATTTTCAGGCGAAATTTGGAGTTGTTGTCCCCAAATTATCCTCCCCAGCCTTCCGTTCGTCAATCCAATATCCTTTGAAATCCGCTGCGCCCTTCGGGCTCGCGTATTTCAGAGCCAGGGTTGGCCAGGCTTCGCCGGCCCAACCCTGGCGGGGAGTGTAGAAGGTTTTGTGTAACTCCGCCGCCAGGCGGATTTCAGAAGAAGAAATGGCGGAGGCCGAAGGCCGGGGCCATTTCTCGCGTCGTAAACGGGCAAACCTGCTTGCGAAAAACTTCTGGCGATGGACACTAATGCAGCGCTGTCGTACTCGAATCCCTATTCCGAAGTGCGGCAGCACTTCGGAATAGGGATTCGTGGGAGGATGAATCTTGAGCACCATGACCCCCATCCAGAAGACCTATCTCTTCACCGACGTCCGCCACATCCGATGCGGCGACCTGGAATGGGTCTCGCCGGATGGGCAGCGGCTGCCGGTGGCGGGGCCGCCGCTGCCCGAGGTCGAGGCGCGTTCCCGCACGGGCATGCTTCCTTACGGGATACGTCTGGCGGCCCAGCAGGCGATCAAGATGCAGCCGCTGCCGAAGACCGGCCGATTCGGACGCGTGGTCTTCGACAGCGGCCTCTACCGGAGCTGGTATCTGCACTACGAGCATCGGCCCGGAGAGAACCTGGGGGCGTACTCGACCCAGACGCCCCTGGAGGTCGGCATCGGCTACTCCGAGTCGAAGGACGGCTTCGAGTGGGTCGAGCGCGGGCGCTGCACCTTTCCGGTTCGGGGCCAGACGGGCTTCGACGGCTTTGGAGTCTTCATCGATCCGCGGGGTCCCGCGTCCGAGCGTTACAAGGTAGTCTATTCTGCCCGGCCCCCGGAGGGTGAGCGCCCGGCGCTCTGGGCGGGCTACCAGAAGGTTCATCCGCGCTACCGGGACGTGCGAATGCGGGAGCACCATCTGTATGCCATGTACGGGGTGGTCTCTCCGGACGGATTGAACTGGGAAGCGCTCCCGGAGCCCCTGATGGTCCACATGAGCGACACGGACACGACGGTCTATTACGACGACTGGCTCGAGCGCTACGTGATGTATACGCGGCTCTACTGGCAGGAGCGGCGGTGGGTGGGCCGGGCGGAGGCGGAGGACTTTCGGCGTTGGGGCCCCGTGCAGCCGTTCCTCTGGCCTGACCTTGGCGGTTCGCTCTCGGACGACATCTACACGAATGGCCGTACCGAGTATCCTGGCCTCCCGGGCTACCATTTCCTCTTTCCCATGGTCTATCATCGTTTTCAGCAGACCTCCGACATTCGCCTCTACTCGAGTGCGGACGGCATCTGCTGGATGGCCGTGCCGGGCGGCCCGGTGATTGCCCCTGGCGAGGCCGGGTCGTGGGACAGCGAGTTTCTCGGCGCGGGCAAGGACCTGGTCCCGCTGGGCACCGACCGTGTGGCGATTCCTTACGGCGGGACGTCGTACCCGCACAAGTATCCGCGCTGGGCACGGGTCCTCGAGGCGGTCCGGGCCGCCTGGGCCTGGTGGCCGAAGGGACGGCTCTGCGCCGTCGTCGCCGACCAGGTCGGCGAATTCCATACGTTCGGCATCACGCCTGGCGGACGCGAGCTCCGGATCAACGTTCGCACCCGGCGCGGGAGCGAGGTGCGCGTCGGGCTCGCCGGCGTACCCGGCCGCTCCGTGGACGACTGCGATCCGGTCACCGGCGATCACCTGGCCTGGACGGTCCGGTGGAGGGGCCAGTCGGACCTCGGGGTGCAGGAAGGCGAGAAGGTGAGCCTGCATTTCAAGCTGAGATCGGCAGAGGTTTTCGGATTCGAGTGGGTGTGACATGCCTGGCGATCCCTTCACGAACCCGCAAGGAAAGGCCCGCCGGCTCTTTGCCGCCGCGGTGAACAGCGGCAGCACGCGCGTGGCGGAGATGGCGGGCCTCCTGGGCTTCGACGTCATCTGGATCGAGATGGAGCACACGTCGGCGGACCTGGCGGCGGCGGAGGCGATGTGCGTGGCCGCGAAGGCCGGAGGCGCGATCCCGCTGGTGCGTACGGCTGGATACCGGCGTGAGCACATTCTGCACGCGCTCGAGGTGGGCGGCCGCATCATCGTCGTGCCGATGGTCAACGACGCTGAGGCGGCTCGGGAGGTCGTGCGGCACGGCAAGTTCCGGCCCCTGGGTCAGCGAGGCTTCAATACCCGCAGCCGGGCGCTCGGTTACGGGCTCGACCCGGCCTCCATGGCCAGGGCGAACGAGGAAACCTGTTTGTTGCCCCAGATCGAGACCCTCGAGGCGGTTCGACGCCTGGACGAGATTCTGGCCGTCGATGGCCTGGGAGGCATCTTCGTGGGGCCCGGGGACTTGTCGGCCGACCTTGGCCGTCCGGGCCGCTTCGATGATCCGGACCTGCGGGCGATGGTCGTCGGGTGTGTGGCCAAGGCCAGGGCACGTGGACTCCACGCCGGCGTCTTCGCCGGCGAGGGCCCGCTCTTCGAAGAATCGGCCCGGGCCGGGGCCGACCTCTTCATCGCCGCCTCTGATCTGCAGGCTGCCATCACCCTCTGGCAGCAGCAGCTCCAACGCCTGACTGCGTGGCGGACGTGACCCCATGCGGGGCCCCGACCCGAGCGTCACATCAGACCCTCGCCGGCGTCTTCAACCCGGTCGTCATGGCCGCCGATGCGGTGTCTCTTCCCCTCTGCCGGCCCGCTCGGAATAAATCCGGTCCACGTCCCGATAGGTCTCGAGGTCGCCGATGTCGTACCGCATCTCCTCGAAGACAAAGCCGTAGACGGGGATGCGGGAGTGCAGCCAGGCGACGAGGTGGCCTGGGGCGTCCGGATTGTTCTTCTCCTCGAGGTAGCGCGGGATGAGCGGCAGGACGCCGCGGCCATAGAGGTAGAAGGCCGGGGCCAGATAAGGGGAGCGAGGTTGGGCGGGCTTTTCTTCGAAAAGGGTGATGCGGGCCTGGGGATCGAGGACGGCGACGCCGGACCGGCGGAGCTTCTCGGGGTCGTCCTCTCGGCGCAGGGTCACGGCCGCTGTCCCCCCTTTTTCAAGAAAGAATCCCACGAATCGAGCGAGCGAGAATTCAAAGAGATTGTCGCCCGCCAGAACGAGCACGTCGTCGTCGATCCGTGCGCGGGCGATCACCAGGGCCAGGTCGCCGATGGCCCCCAGGCGCTTTCCCGGCGTCGTGGTCCCATCGTTGAGGATTTCGATGTGGCGGGAGCGCGCGGAGCGCACGAGCCAGGCCTTGAACGCCTCGAAGAACTGCGCATTGGTCACCACGGTGATGGCATCCACTTCCGGGACGGTCTCGACCTGGTCCAGGATATGGTCCAGGACGGGTCGGCCCGCGACGGGGAGCAGCGGCTTCGGCGTGTGTTTCGTCAGCGGATAGAGCCGGGTGGCGTATCCGGCGGCGAGGAGGATGCATTTCACTTCGTGAGTCTCCAGCCGTCTACGGGGTTCAATACCGTGGCCAAGGAGTCCAGTTTTTTCACTCGCCTGGAAAGGGCGGTATCCCTTAGAAACTGCGGCTTTGCGAAGCAAAGCCTTTTAGCGAAGCGCTTGCGGTATCCTATTTCGGCCCTGCTCGTCCGAGCACCACGGTTCGGTTTGAGGCAGCGCTTCGCCAAGCCTAGCCCATGTTTGGACCTTTACGACGCAAGTCTTTGCGTGAAAATCCATTATGCTTTTGACGAATTTGCCATTACAAAATCTGAAAAGCTTCGCAGGACAAAACGTAACGTGCTGGATTAAAACTCGTAACTCCTTAGCGAAAACTTCTGTCGTCCCTACGGGACTCTTGTGGTTGATGCGCTTTCCCTTCCCAGGGCTGCGTTCGCCTTCGCGGGGCTTCGCGGCGAACTTGCGCCCTGGGCTAATTTCGGACGTCCCTACGGGACTCACAGAAACAGGCCTCCGGTGACGATCACGAAGCAGTTACCAAAACTCTCAGCCAGGCTGCCCCTCCTTACCAGCGCCCAAAACGGGTGTAAAGGTCCAAACATGGGCTAGGCCCGAGGCGGGTGGGCGAACGGGTCGTACAGCTCGATACGTACGGGCTGGCCTTTCTGGGCGCTGACGAAGAGATTGGCATCGATCTCGGCCTCGCGATAGGCGTCGAGGCCGGTGGCGTTGGGAATCTGGTCCGGGGGCACGTTATCTCGGAGCGCCTCGGCGAAGGACGTCACGGAGCTGGCGAAGGTGCGGTTGAACTCCGAGCGCCACTGGTCGTGGGATTTCTGCCACGTGCGGATTTCCTGGGACTTTGAGGGGAGGAACTCGTAGTGGCCGCAGAGGTCGGTGATGACCCCGCGGGCCTCGGTGCCCAGGACTTCGATGCGCAACAGCGGATGATGCCAGCCGGTGGTGAGGGTGCCCGAGAGGGTGCCGACCGTGCCGTTCGCGAACTTGAGCGAGGCGCTGCGGTGGGGTCCATGAGCGGGCCCGCCGCCGTAATGGGCTGAGACCTCGGTCACGTCGCCGTTGAGCCAGCGCATCAAGTCGATGACGTGACTCCAGCAGTTGAGGTTGGCCCAGACGTTGATCTGAACGGGCTCGCCGTAGAGGCCCTTGCCGATATCCGCTTTCATGAGGTTGGAGTGCTCGGCGAAGCGGTAATTGAAATTGATGCCGAAGCGTGTGCCGCGGGGCGACGCCGCCCAGGCGTTAACAATGTCCTTGGCGTCCAGGATATCCACGTCCTGGAGGTGGTACTGGCCAGCCCGGCCGACCAGGGGCTTTTCGCAGAAGACGTGCTTGCCGGCGCGAAGGCACTGGACGAGCGGCTGGGGCCGGTGCGTTTCCCGCGTCACGACATCGACGACGTGGATTTCTTCCTTTTCCAGCATTTTTCCCGCGTCCGTGTAAGAGGGGCACTGGTGGTCCGCGGCCATGGCCTTGGCTCGCGCCTCGTCCACGTCGCAGACCGCGACGACCTTGAAATCCTTGACCTTAGCGAAGGCGGGAGAATGAAGATTGCGCGCGATGCCACCGCAGCCGATGAATGCGACATGAATCGCCATGAGAGGCTCTCCAGCATAAGGATATGGAAAAAGAGGGCGATGACCTTTAGAGTCTTGAGGTGTCACTTCTCCGCGCCCGCCAGCGCGGGCATCCGGCGGAGAAGGTGTCAGGTGTCAGGTGTCAGGTGATTCCTGACACCTGACAACTGACACCTGACAACTGACACCTGACAACTGACACCTGACACCTGACACCTGACACCTGACACCTGACACCTGACACCTGACACCTGACACCTGACACCTGACACCTGACACCTTTCCGAGCCTTATCGGGTTGCGGGCTTTGCCCGCCTTAAGGAACGAGGTCCAGCAGCATGAGCCGGCTCGGGTCCCCATACTGCAAGTGAATCTCTTCGGCCCGGGGCCGCTGGCCCCAGAAGTGGCCGACGCGCAACTGCAGCTCGCCGGGCCGGGGCCCCCGCACCAGGCGTCCCCGCGCCACGGGCGTCCTCGGGGCCTGGGCGACAAACGCCCGGTCGAATACCGTCAGGAGCGGCAAGGTATCCTTTTCAATCCTCATGCAAATCTCGAAGGGCCGGCCCCGATCCAGATAATAGCCGCCTATCGCCGGGTCCGAAGCGCCCGGGCGATTCAGCCGCCAGCTCGTGAACCAGTTATTGACGTAGATCGGGCGCCAGGACTCTCCGATCTTCCGGGCCACAATCAGGGCCGTCAGAACGCGCTCGCGGTTCGGTATCCGGACGTCGTAGAAGCCCTCGGCTGGCCGGTCGTTCCCCTTGACGCCGATGAGACGGACCTGCTGCGCGGGCTGCTGCGGGAAGACCAGGCCCGTGTAGGTCGGGCTCAGGAGGAAAGGCTCGAGGGGCATCATCGGCTTCGAGACCACGGTCCAGGGAGTCGCGTCGTCCTCGGGATGGAACTGGAAGAGAAAATCGGTGAGCCGGTAATGCACCCTGGCGGGCCCCGCAGGCCAGGGCGCGTGCCGCCACTGCACCTCCTCCACCGTGCCCTGCCAGTCCACGTAGGGATTGGGCATCGGCGTTCCCGCCAGCAGCCACGGGTTCTCCTCGAGCGCTGCGGCCGGCTCATACGCCGCAACATAGGAATTCTCGGTGATCACCACGAGGCCGCGCCGGTAGGAGGCCAGTGCGGCCACGATTCCGGAAAATTCTCTGGCCTCCCAGAGCCGCTCGCCCGTGGCCCCATCCAGCGCGCACAGGGAGTAATTCGGGCCGGAGATGCCCACGAAGACCAAGCCGCCGGCCGCCAGAGGCGCGCCGATGCTCGAGCCGGGGAGGAGCGTGCGCCAGAGCCTTTCGCCGGTATCGGCCCGGAGGGCCGTGACGTGGACCGTCTTTGGCGTTCCGAGGCAGGAGACGAAAACGCGCTCGGCATCGGCGGCCGGCGGGGCGGCCACCATCCCGTCCAAAGTCGCCGCCCACCGGATGCGCCCGTCCCCTGCCCCGCGGGCGAACAGGAAGGCATCCCGGCCCGTCGCCACCAGAACGTTCCCGCCCGACAGGCTCACGGGCACGCGAAAGGCTTCCGTCCCCGCGTTCGTGACTTTGGCCTTCCAGAGGGGCCGGCCGTCATCGCGGCCGATGGACACCGCGAGCACCTCGCCGCTTTCGCAGGCGGCCATCGCCACCTCCCCGGACACCACGAACCCGCCGCCGCTCACCGGGCTGCCGAGGGGGGTCCGTGACCTCACGGTCAGGTCCTCCAGGGCGACTTGGTAAAGATTCCCATCGTGCCCGGCGAAATAAAGGAAGTCTCCGGACACCACCGGGGAGGCCGAGATGGCCGCGGGCCGGCTGCCGGACGCCCCATCCGGCATGAGCGTCTTGAACTTGGCCCGGAGATCCCCGTTGGAGGCACGAAGCGCATAGATGTTCCCATCCAACGCTGGAACGAAGAGGCAGCCGCGGCCGGCCGCCGGGACGGCCGCGACCTCCGCGTCCACGCGGGTCCGCCAGATTTCCTCCCCCGTTTCAGAAGACAGGGCCAGGACGCTGCCGTCCCGGGCGGCCACGACGACGCGTCCCTCCGCGGCCACCGGAGAAGCCTCGAGGCGCAAGCCCGTCTGGTTTCTCCACCCGAGCAACAGAGGGACTTCCGGCGCTTCCTCGCTGGCCGAGCCGGAGTGGCCCGCATCGCCCTGGAACATGGCCCATGCCCGGGTGGAAGCCGCCGGGGTGGGAGCGGCGGGCCCAGCGTTCTCCTCGGCGGGCTCGCTCGTTTTCATTGCGCCGGGTGGCTCGTTTCCCGGTCCGCGCGAAAGATACTGGGGAAACTCCGCCGCGAAATCCTGAACCTTCTCCTGCGAGTCGCTCCGCCACGGGAAGGGACGCTCGGGGGCCTCCACGGTGTCCCACCGGGGCATCTCCATCGGCTTTTCACCCGGGTCCTCCGCTCTCGGCCCCATCAGGCAGCCGGCGGCGGCCAGAGCGAGGATTCCGAGGCCGGCCCATCGGGATGCGGCGATACCCCAAGGGAACAGAGAAGTCGCGGCCTCCCGCAGCTTCTGAGAAACAACCATGTAACTCGTTTTTTTACAATCCGTTAACAATTGTCTATTCTTGGCCATCGCGATCCTGCTCGCGTCAGTCATCGGGCCTCGGATGGTTCATCAAGGTGAACCCCGGAGGACACGGAGGGATTCTGATGAATACCTTTACTGGTTTTCGCCGTGCTCTCCGTGGTTCAAACCGATTTTGTTCCCCTCTGTCACAACGCAGCGAGTCCCCAAGCTTCGTCCATCACGCTCCCCTGGGGAGACCTTCGATCCGTGAAATGTGCAGGCCCGCTTTTTCATCAGAGCAACCGATACCGGAGGTGCTGCGGCATCCCCGGTATCGCTGATGGACCTGTTTGCCGCGGCGTTTCGCTACTGGCACGGAGCGAGAATTTTCCGAGCGCGTTCCAGATTCATCCGCGCATCCTGGTGCGGATTTCCATGGTTCGAGCTGGTCTCGAGGACGGCCCAGCCCTTGTAGCGAATCTCCTGGAGCGCCGACGTAATCTCGTCCCAACGATTGAATCCCTCGCCCAGGTCCTTGCCGCCCGGCCCCTCCACGGAACCCTCTTTCATGTGGATTTGCCCGATGCGGCCGCCCAGGCTGCGAATCTGCTCCGCGGTGTCGTGCAGCCAGAAATACGGGTTGCACATGTCCAGGTAGATGTTCACCGCCGGAGACCCCACGCGGTCCAGAATGTCCAGATACTGCCGCGAGGTCAACGTGGATTCGATTCCGAGCCCGACGCGCGCCTTCTCGGCCGCGGGCGCGGCCGCCTTCAACTGGTCCACAAGAGCCGCCCGCTGCCGCTGGAACGCCAGCTCGCCCTGCCCGTAGAAGGCGAGGAGGATTTCACGGGCGCCCAGCGCCTTGGCCACCGGGATGTAGTCCAGCAGGGACTGCAGCGTCGCATGGCGCACCGCGGCGTCCGGAGACGCCAGAGGCACCTGGTTCAGATACGCGAGCGCCAGGGACGAAACGGACACCCCGAACTTCTGCGACGCCTGCCGCATCTCCTTCTGGAAACTCTTGTCCAGCCACTCGCGGTTCTCCCACGGCGGCGGGACAAAATACTCGACTCCGTCGAAACCCAGGTCCTTCGCCGCCTGCAGGGCCTTCACGCCCTGCTCCCGGACCACCCCGGCAATCACCCCAATCTGGATGGACATGGATGCACTCCTTAGGGACGCGCGGGCGGAAGTACAAGTGCATCTTCGCCCGCGTGTGCTAATGAAACTGGACCTCCACCAAACGGTTTTCCCGAGCGGCCTGCTCGCACCCCTCGATGCACTGGATGGGCCGTTTCCCCACCTCGGGAGTGATGATCAACGGCGTCCCGCACAGAAGATGGTCGGCGACGTTGCGGTAATACTCGCCGGAGACGCCCGGGAGCTGCGGCGTCTCCGTCACCACGATGCGGCCGTCCTCCGCCCGAGCATGGACCTTCACCGGGGACTGCCACGATTCCACGGTGATCGAGCCCTGCGTGCCCAGGAGGCACCAGAGAGGCTTTGGCGAGGCGCAGAGACTCGACACGAGGAGCTGCGCCTCCAGCCCGCTGTCGAAGCGGACATAGGCCCTGACGAAATCCTCGTTGGTCGTGTCGTGCCAGCGTTTCTTGAGAAAATGGCCGTAAAGGAACGCCCTGCGGTTGATGGGCTTGCCGGACGCGTCGGTCCAGGGGACGAGCTGGAAGATTTTTTCGAACTGGTGCGCGCCCATGTCGTAAGCGGCCCCGCCGGAAATGGGCTTGTGGGAGCGCCAGGCCTGGCCGGGCCGGCCGAATCCGCACATCTGGCACTCGATGGAGAAGAGCTGGCCGATGGCCCCGGAGGAGATCACTTCGGCGATGGTCCGGATTTCCGGGTCCCAGTGACGGTTGTGGTACACGCTGAGCATGACGCCCCGTTTCCGGGCGAGGCCCATGAGCGCCTCGCACTCGGAGACGTGCACGGCGAACGGTTTTTCCGTGATGACGTGGAGGCCGGCCTCGAGGAGCGTCTTCGCCCCTTCGAAATGGTAGGCGTGGGGCAGGATGACCACTCCCAGGTCCACCTTGCCGCTGGCCGCCATGGCCCGGGCGTCCCGGAACGTCGCAATCCCCTTGCCCTGCTCCTCCCGGGCCGCCTTCAGCCGCGCCGGGTCCCGATCGCACACCGCGGTCAGCGTCAGGCCCGGCGTGGCCGCGATCTGACTGCTGTGGTGCTGGCCCATCTTGAAGGCCGGGCCGTACCCCAGCAGACCGACGCGGACCGTCCGCTCCTTCTGCCGCGTGACGTAGCGCAGGCCCTTGTACAGGAGGTTTTGGAACTCGGCGTGCCGGAAGACGCGCTCGTCGTGCCCCAGGGCCGTATAGAAGACCCGGCCCTTCCCGTAGTCCCGCACGTAACCCAGCAGTTTTTTTTCAAACTGCCACCAGCCGTACAGCATCGGGCGCAGCCGAGCGCGGGTGCGCCGGTCGATCTGGTAGAACTCGTCCACCACGGGGAACCTTGGGGACACCCGGGTCAGGATCGAGCCCGCGTCCGGGGCCAGTTCAACGTCGAACGCCGACACGGGCCCGTGCCCGGTGAACTGCGTGCCGATCATCTCCACGTAGCCCGGGCTCTCGAGAAAGGAGTAGTTCGCCCCGTGGATGGCCAGAACGCCGCCGCCGCTCCGGACGTAGGCCAGGAAGGCCTTTTCCGTGTCCCGCGCCAGCTCGCCGAAAGCCGTATAAAGCGCCACCGCGTCCACCCCGGACAACTCCCCCAGCCGGCCGTTGTCCTCCGTCAATTCCACCTTGAACTGGCCCGTGCCCTCGAGGGAGCGCTTCAGGATCTCTCCGCAGGACAGGAAAGGGTGATACTTGCCCCCGACCAGCAGCAGGACCTTCTTCATCGGATCAGCTCCTGGACCCTGGAACGGACCTCTTTTTCCACTGCTTTCCGATCGGGGCCTTCGGCCGAGGCCAGGCGGGCGCCGGCGCCCGGGATGTCGATCTCCGCCTTGCAGAGGTAGCGATCCCCGAGCTTGTAGGAGACAAAGGCCACGTTCCGGCTGCCGATCGTTTCCGTCTTCCTCACGTACTTTTCCGGTTTCATCGTCCTCCTCCCTTCACCGTGGTTCACGTTCCTTCGATCCGGCCACCATCAGCCGGGCTCTCCGAGGCCTTGCGCTCCTGGATGTACTTCTCGAAGCGCTCCTGGTCCTTGCGGGCGATCTTCGTGAACTGCACCCCCAGGAGATGCAGACCCCGCCCGTCGGGTGGCCCCACGTGGGCCACCCGGCCCGAGGTCTGGATTCGGGCCGTCGCCGCCCGCGGCTGAATCTCCATGTCCAGGTTCGTCCCCTCCGGCATCGGCTGCCGCGTCCAAAAACCGATGCCGCCCCCGCCGATGTTCTCGGTCACGGAGACCTGCAACGGCCCGCGGCTGAACCAGGACTTCACGAAATACCGCAGGTAGCACCGGTCGCGGATACGCTCGTAGACCCGCCGCGGCTCATTCTTCACCAGCATCTGCTCGGCCTGATTCCGGTCGCCGGAGCTCCCCAGCCGGTTCAAATCCGCCACGATATCCTCCATGGCCGCGTAACGTTTCGCCGGCTCCTTCTCCATGGCCTTCAGAATGATCGCCTCCAGGGCCTCCGGGATGTTCGGATTCACCTCGCGGGGAGGCCGCACCGGCATGTTGAGATGCTTCGAGACACGGTCGAATTCGTCCTGGCCCTGGTGGGGGAGCTGCCCCGTGAAAACCTCATACAGGGAAACCCCGAAGGCGTAGACGTCCGTTTGAAAATCGTAATGATTCGAACGGACCACCTCCGGGGCCATGTAGCTCGGCGTGCCCCCGCGCTTGAACACGTCCTTGAGCTGGCTGCGCTTCGGAATCGCCAGCCCGAAATCAATCAGCTTCACCTGGTTCTCCGAGTCCAGCAGAATGTTCCGCGGGCAAATGTCCCGGTGAAGGATCCCCATCCGGTGCACGTGCAGCAAAGCCAGAGCGAACTGGAACATGATTCGCAGCCTCTGCCCCTTCAGCAGCGGGCTCTGCGTCCGGTTCAGATCGTGGAGATTCTTGGATGCCAGGTATTCCATGACGATGTAGTACCGCCCGTCCTCCCTGCCATACTCGTACAGGTGGACGATCAGCGGATGGTTCAGGTGCGCCATGATCTCCCCTTCCCAGGAGAGGCCTTCGAGCACCTTCAGGCCCGGAAGCACCCGCTCGTTCTTCTCCTCCCGTCGATCATAGGCCGCGGTGTGCTCCTCCGTGATGCGCTTCACCACGACCTCCAGGTTGCCGAGCGGGTCACGCCCGCGGTAGACCTCGGACATTCCGCCCTTGAAGAGGGGTGCGATGATTTGAAAGCCGCCGACCTGGGCCGGCATCGCGTCCGGCTTGAAGGATGCCGCAGGATGGGAGGAAGCCAAGGTCGGTATCTCCGTGAACCGGGCCGAGGGGACGCGTGCCAGCCTCCGCCTCGTGACGCGCCGCCGTGCCGCTTCAGGGGAATGGCCGGGCAACCCGGTAGCGTTCGAGCATCACGGGACTCGCCCGCCGGGCAGGCCGTGCCTTGCGTCGCCGGATTCGAAGGGCCGGGGATGAAGACTATAGAGTGCCGCGGAGAAATTGCAACCGACGTCTCACACTTCGAAGCGCATCAGCCACAAGAGTCCCGTAGGGACGACAGAAGTTTTCGCTAAGGAATTACCCTGGTCCATGGCCAGGGCCTGAAGGCCTTCCTGGCAGAGATCGATTTTCCGCAGGATGAGAAGCGTGGCCTGCCCCATCATGCGCACGATCCGTAAAAGCCGATCCTTGAGCTCCAGCGTCCGAGAAGAAAGCTGTTGGTCCCCCGTCCCCTCCGCCAGATCGGTCAACATCTGCCGCTTCCGATCCAATTCCCTGACCTGTTCCGCCTTGGTCTGGACGACGGACCGGATGCCCTTTCCCATCGCGGTGAAGAATCGGCGATAGGCTTCACAGTGGGCGTGCAGGTGGTCGATGACCTGGTGATCATCTTTGACGGGCTCATCGAACTTTTGGAAGCGTTCCTCTACGCTGAGCGCGCGCGCACGCCGGGGGACCATGCCGAGAAGAGGCGGCTGCGGCTCGTGCCCGCTCTCGACGATCGCCGCCTTCTTCTGGATGGCCGCCGGGAGCTCGACCAGCGCCTCCGGCATCTCAGGTGGTGCTGGAGGACCGGCGTTATCGGATCACGGAGGCCAGCGACGCGAGGGTTTGCGCCGTCGAAGGCGAGTTGACGGCCGCGGCCCCAGTGGGCGATTCGTTTGGATACATCGACGCGGAAGCTTTGGGCAAGCTCTATTCCGTGGAATGGACGGAGGATGAAATCGAATTCTACCGTGGCAGGCGGATGTCCGAGCGCGAGGTCCTACAGGCCTTCGGATTGAAACGCCTCCTGGTGGCCATGGAAAAGAAGGAGACGGTCCATAAGAGGCACGCCCAGTTTGCTGCCTGTTGCCTCGCCCTGGCCCTGCTGTCTTTCCTCGGGTGGGCCATTCCGCTGGGATAGGCCCCGGGCTACTTCCTCTACTATGGATTTCCCGTGCTGGGCCTCTCTCTCGTTTTCTTCACGCTGGCCTTCTGCCACGGAGTTTTCCGTACCCAGGGGGCCCCTCAGGTTTCCTTCGCTTTTTCTCACGCCGGAGACCCTCCCGGCGCTCTTCGTTCTACCGGCAGACGCAGCGGAAGTCCCGGTGGAGATTTCCACCCTGGATCATCCCATGGTCTTGAATTATTATCTTCGGGGCACCCGGCGATGGGAGTAAAGGCTTCATGCCTTGGAACGGGAGTGCGGGGACACTTCCGTTCCAAGGCATGAGGAGGAAAACGGTTAAGCGCTGTTCCTTGAAGCATGGGAGCGGAAAGCAGAATTCAGATGGTCGGCCATCATCTTGTGGCGGACCTCTACGGGATCGAGCGAGGCCGGCTGAGCGACGGCGGGCTGCTCCGGGAGTGCCTGAGCGAGTCGGCCCGGCGTGCGGGCTTGACGCCTCTCGGCGATCCGGTCGTCCACGTTTTCGATGGAGGGGGCCTGACGGCATTCGTGGTCTTATCGGAATCGCATAGGTCTGTCCACACTTATCCAGAGATGGGCTTTGCGGCCTTGGACGTTTTCTCGTGCGGCAGCGCGGATGTACAGGCCGCGCTGGACGTCTTCTGCGGGGCATTCGGGCCCGGGTGGCGTCCAACGAGCATCCTGGGTCGCGGCGGGAAACTTTGAGCAGGAGGGGCCATGGGGATTCCGACGATCCAGGTGGGCTGCACGCATTTCGCCGCAGGTCGCCTTCAGGCGCTAGTGAACGCCAAGGGGCTAGAGCCCGTCGCCTGCGTTGATCTTCAGGTCGAAGAAGCGCGGCAGGCCGTGAAGAATCTGAAGGGCAACGTACCCGAAGGCCTGGAGAACCGGATTTATACGACCCTTGAGGAGGCTCAGAAGAAACATCACGCGGAGGCGTGCCTGATCTATGCCTCGACGACGGTGCATGCCCGCTTGGTGGTGGAGAGCCTGAATCTCGGCCTGCACACGCTCTGCGTCAAACCCATCGCGACCAGCCCGGCCGAGTTCCGATCGATCCAGCGAGCGCACAGGGCTCATCCGGACCGGATGCTGGTACAGGGCCAGAACAAGCGCTGGAATCCGGCTGCGGTGAAGATGCGGGAGTGGCTGCGCGAGCCGCAGGGCATCGGCGAGATGCTGGGCGGGGAGTGCCGCTTCTGGATTCGCCAGAATCTGCACACCGGCCCCACGTCCCGACAGCCGGATGCGACCGTGGAAGGGCTTTTTTTCCACGCGGGCGTCAGCCACCAGCTCGATCAGCTCGTGGCGGCGAATGGCCTGCCCCGGTATGCGACGGCCCGCGTGCACCGCCGGAAGGACCCGGAGCTGGGCCAGACGGGAGTGTGGGGGACCGCGGGTGGGCAGGCGCTGCTCGAATATTCGAACGGGTCCTCCTTCTGCTATACGGGGACGCGGGCGGCGCATGGCAGCCCCTTCGGCTGGAGCGGCCACTGGACGTTTAACGGCGAGCACGGGGACCTCCGGCGCGACGGCGGCCACCTCCAGCTCTTCCGGAAGGGCCAGTGCGTGGAGGACCTCCAGCTTCAGGACCTGCATCCGGGCTTGATCGAGGACGACCGCATCCAGTTTGACGCCTGGGCCGAGGCGATCCGGACGGGCCGGGACCGGGCGTGGATGCAGGAGACGACGCTGAACACCTGGGTGCTGATGGAGGCGTGCAACGAGTCGGCGCGGCGTCTCGATCGGGTGGACGTCGAGGCCTTCCGCTCGGCTCTCGTGAGCGTCTGAATCCCCATGAGACGACGCCGCTTGATTTACAACAACGATGGATGCGACGCGATGGACGAGGGGGCCGCTACGCGCCAGGGCTTCCTGGCACGCCGGTTCGAGGCGATCCTGGGCAGCCAAGTGGACAGCGTCTTCTATTGCACGGGCGCGACGACGATGTTCACGCACCGCACCCGGGTGGGTGAGACCTATGGCGAATTCTGCAAAGACGGGGGCGATCCGGCGGCCGCCCTCGCTCGGGACAATCTCCGGGCCCTGGCGGCCGCGGGACACGATCCGCTCGAACTGGCCGTGGATTTCTGCCATCGGAACGGTCTGGAGATGATCGAGCTGGGACACCGGCACGGCCTTCCCGTGTATCCGACGATCAGCGCGTCAGGAATGCGGGGCCCTGGAGGCCGATACAGCAGCATCGAGGCCTGGCGCGGGGCCGCCTCCAACCTCTGGCGCTCCGGCGCAGAGGGCGTCGTGATCTTCAATCTGTTCCCTCATGCGCCCGACCCGCGCTTCTCGGAACTGGGCTCTCCCGAGACGCTCACGGGACTCGACAAGGTTTTCGCCGTCGACCCGGTTCAGACCCTGGAGGGAGACCTGGTTCAGGCCATCGTGCAGGAACAGGTGCTCCCGATCTCGGTGCCCGGCGCGGGCGGGATCGCTTCCGTCGCGCTGCCGATCGGGGACGATATCCCAGCCGCGGCCCGACAAGCGAAGCTGAAAAGCATGAAGCTCCTTGTGGAGGCCAGTCCTCCCCGGTCGATCGGACTCCTGGAGGTCCGTTTCAACGGCCGAATCCTGGTCCCACGGGATCGAGACCCGCAGAACGGCCGCCTGTGGTTCACGCCGTCGCCTGACCTCTGCCGGGCCGGGCCGAACGAGGCGGCCTTCCGGCTGGCCATTCCTTCCTCCGGCCCGGCGGACGCGTTGCAGATCACTGCCGTCGAGGCCCAGGTGCAATATCGTTAGCCCGGCTTTCCCCTCCATCTCTCAGGAGGAATCCGGATGAACGCAGGTGAGCGGCCGGGACGTTCTGGTGGCTTGCCAGGAGCGTGATTTACGAAGCCTGCGGACTCACTTCGCTGTGACGGAAAGAAACAAATCAGGTTTCACCTGACATCCGACACCTGCCACCTTACAATCTCGCCTTTGCCGCCGGGGACTCTCTTTTTTCTTCAGGAGACATGATCATGGTGGAACATCTCGTCCTGCTCAAACTCAAGGCGGGCACGCCGGACTCCAAGGCCAAAGCGATGCTGGATGCCGTCCGCGCCCTCAAGGGCAGGATCGACGGAATCGTCGAGCTGACAGCGGGCCCGAATTACTCTGACCGTTCGAAGGGCTTTACTCACGGCATCATGGTTCGATTCCGGGACCCGCAGGCGCTGGCGCGCTATCTCCCGCATCCCATCCACCAGCAGGTGGTCAGCGAGCAGATCAAACCGATTCTGGACGAGGTGATCGTCGTCGATTACGAATTCTGACAGGATCGTTCCGGGCCAGGTTCTGCCGGGCGCGTTGAACCCTCGTGCGCTGCTTGGCGCGCGGGTGAATGGGAGACTCGCGGCATTCGGCGGCAGGTCGTGTGGCGGTCGAGCCTGCGCACCGTTGAACACGTGTGTGCTGGAACGCGCGTGATGCCAGTAGACGAGTTCGCAAGTGCACCCGCACTTGCGAACTCGTCTGGAGATGCTGGCGCTCCAGGGAACTCGGTGCTCGCTTGTGTCAATGGTCAAAAAGTGCCAAACTCCACATAGGATCAGTCGCCGGGAAGCGGATGACCCCGTTCATACGTCTTACGGCCACCGCACGCGCTCCAGCGCGCTCTGGAGCTTCTGCCCCTGAGCCGGATTCACCATCCCCACGTAGCTCACCCAGCCCTGGAGATAGCCTCGAAAATTTTCTTCCTTGCCGCGATTCTGCTCCTCCGGACGACCCCGGCCACAATGGTGAAGGATCGCCCGGAGGCGACGCCGCTGGGTACGGCCCACACCGGGCTGATCATTGACCACGATGCCGGTGACGCATTGTCGGCTGCCCTTACGGGCGATCCGGAGCTTCCGTTCCGAGAGCACGAAGCGTTCCTCAGCAATGATGCGGCGCGCCATCTTGAGGAAATTCTCGAGGCCTTTGGCGAAGTCGCGGTTGCCCGAAAAGGTCAGATCGTCCGCGTAGCGCGTGTACCGGGCGTGGAATCGCCGGGCGAGCCCGCTGAGCCTCCGATCCAGCCTCTGGCAGATCAGGTTGCTCAGAGCGGGGCTCGTCGGTGCGCCCTGGGGAAGGCCCCGGTGGACCACCCGGCGGTATCGGTTGAAGAACTCCCATCCGACCTCCGGATGTACCTGGTAGGTGCACAGGAGGCCGAGAGTCACGGCGACGGGCCGAGGGTATCCGAGGGCGGCAAAGAGGCCGACGACGCGTCGCACGTTGATGGAATTGAAAAAGTGCGACAGGTCGAGGTGGACCACCACTGCGTGTCCGACATGTTCCCGGGCGTTGGTGAGCGAGGACCTGCCGCGGCAGTAGGCGTGTGCACGGGGCGGCGGGGGCAGCTTCTCCAGGATGCCCCGGAGAATCTTTCTCTGGACCTCCTTCAACTCGCGTTTGGGGCAGCCGAGATAGCGTTTCCGGCCGTCGGGCTTGATGCGCACGGCCTCGTAGTAATGCTGTACGGGGTCCGGGGGGCCGAAATAACGCTTGCGAACGCCATGGGGCGCGTGGCTGCGAGGCCACGCCAGCCACCGCAGCTTCGCCGGAGTGATCGCCAGCCATGCGGCCAACCCCTCCGAGTCCAGCAGAGGAGGCAGCCCCTGGCGCAACTTCGGCGTACCCGGCCCCCTCCTGCTGCGCCCGCCCGCGGTCAATGGACCGCCTGCCGAGGCCCTTCCCCGCTCGGTCCCCCGACGTTCCGCAGGGGCCGGAGATTCCGCAGGTGGCCTTTGGTCCCTCTCAGAGCGGCCGGGGGCCGGGGGCGCGCCTCCGCGTTCCGCCTTCGGGCTCGAGGAAGCCTGGGGAAATCCTTCCGATGCGCTGCCCCAGATCAGCCCGCGAAGCCAGTCCAGAAAGCCCATGTGCGCTCCTCGCAGACGAGTTCGTCAGTGCACCCAGAGTCAGCCGTGGCTTCTTTCGGTTTCGTCCAGGGGAGAATTCCCGATTCGAGGTGTTCAGGAAGGAATCACGGGCGGAGAGCGCCTCTACTGCGCCCGGCTTCTTGGCACAAGAAGCCGTATCTTCGCGTCGAGACAAACCGCCGCAGGCGTTTTGTCTCGACGCTGATGCATGCCCGGTCTGGGTCTCCGAGCCTGACGGAACATCAGGCCTGTCCCGAGGGACAAAGCTAGAGTGCGCTCTCTCGCCCGTGATCGAATTCCAAATCCTACATTATTCTCGGCCGTACGCCGGGAAAATCAAGAGGGCATCGGGTCCCTCATCGCCCGAGACCGTCGAGCAGCACGGTCTCTGAACGAGACGCTGGAACGCCCCGACCGGCAGATTCTTTTCTGATACTCCGCAACTCCGCCGAAATTCAGGAGTCATCTCGATTTGACCACTTGTGAATTGGTCACCTATGGACTATCGAGTTTCTTTATTTCGCCTCGAAGGTCCCTCCCAACGGGACAGGCCCGGGAGGGGTTTCCCATTGTAGACGAGTTCGTAAGCGCGGGTGCACTTGCGAACTCGTCTGCTGGAAAGGAAAATGAAATAGCTGCTGGTAGACGGGTGCGGAAGTGCAGGTGCACGGCCGCACCCGTCTACCAGCGCTGAGAAAGAGCCATGCCCATGCTGACCCGATTCCTGATCTCGATCCTTCTGGTCTGGGCCGGCGCAGCGCAAGCGCAGGACGAAGAGTTTTTGAAGGACCCGTCCGCCGGCGGGGCCGCCGCGGCAGCGAAGGGCGGCCGAAAGCAGAAGGTGCTTTCCCGGACCGAGACGAAGAAGACAGCGGCCCGTGACGAGGAGCTGCCGAAGTCGGAAATCCGAAACCGCGGAATCTTCCGAATCCGAGAGGTGAGAACCGAGTCAGATTGGGACTGCGACCCTACGGCCATTCCGGCGTGGTGTCGCCAGTTCCACATGCGCGTCGGACTGAATACGAAGTGGATGAACCCGCGGCAGCCGGTGAACCTGGACAGCGAGGAAATCTTCGAGATGCCCATCCTTTACATGACGGGACACACCGCATTCACTTTTTCCGATGTGGAGGTCAAGAACCTCCGCCGATATCTGCTCAACGGTGGGGCGCTTTGGGTGGATGACTGTCTCTTCGGCTTCCCCTTCGGGCGTTCCTTCAAGAGCGAGATCAAGCGAGTGCTGCCCGAGACCGGCTTTGAGCCCGTGCTGCCCGGGCAGAAGGGGCTGGACTCGCTGTTTGGAATTCACTACCAGATTCGAACGACCGAGGCCGGTGTGCCGGAAAGCGGTATGGGCTACTACAAGCAAGGGTCCCCGGTACAGGTGATTCGCGTGGATGGGTGCGTGGCAGTGGTTTACACGGCGTTCGACCTCGGCTGTTATGCGGAGATCAGTTCCCCGCCGACGGCGGCAAATCCGATCGGCGGGCCCATGCACAGCATGTACCAGCCCGAACGTGAGGGGTCCTACCGCCTCTGCACCAACCTCGTGCTCTATCTGCTCACCCACTAAGTGATGAGTTCGCAAGTACATCCGCGCTTACGAACTCGCCTGCTCACGAGGCGGCCGGGCGGAGCGCGCCTTCTTGACCAGCCAGAATTCCAGGACGCCGGTGAACAGAACGGCCAGGACGGTCCAGAGATAAACTGTAGGCGGCGTTTCCGTCTCGAGCACCAGATAATACCAGCTCGAAATCGAGGCCTGGTTGCCGTGGTCGCCGCTGTCGCCTTCCCAGACCGCGAACGATACGGGGATGAGACGCCCCCGCACGAATTGGATGTCCTTCTGAACGTCTTCCGTGACCAGGGACCGAACCATGACCACTTGCCACTGGCCGTTCGAGAAAACACCCCGGCCATTGACCTGCTGGCTTTCCGCCGGATGCGAAGCCGGCAGCCGCCGAGACCCTGAGGAGGTCTGTTCCTCGACCGGCGATCGGCGGCTCGATTCCCCTTCCCAGTCTGCCTGATAGTGCCACAAGTTTACCGGCTTGCCGGGCTCGCCCAGGAAGAAATGAGGTTTCTCCGGCCCGTCGGGAAGCCTGGCCGGGAACTGCACATGGACCGCATCGGGGTACACCTGCGAGATTCCTTCCGGCATCTTCTGCCCCTCAGCCAGCTTGCCCAGGCTCCTCGTGCGGTCATCCCAGGCGAGGTGGAAGGCGACCTGGTCCCCGTTGTAGAGGGCCCGGACCGTGATGACATTCACCCGCGGCCACCACTGCCTCGGCTCGACCATCACTTGTCCCGTCATGGGCACGTCCATGAGGTCGGCCTGCGCCCATAAGCCGTCTTTCGGGTCGGCCGGAAGTGTTCCCTCGACCCGCCGCGCCTTGAGCACGGTCTTGGCCCGGTCCACCTTAGGATGGCTGGTCTCCGAAAGATGGTGAACGTAGGCGGCGATGGCCCAGCGCTTTTGTTCGTCCTCCGCCGCGTCCTTCGAGAACATCCCCAGGGTGCTGGGCATGGGGGTGCCGTTCAGGCCCGTCGTGATCGTGCGGTAGACCTCCCTCATGCCGTTCCCGCCCTTGAAGTTCACCGCTCGGGTCAGGTTGGCGGCGACCATGGGGAAGCCCCAGTCGTCGTTCTTGCGCTCCATGCCGTCGCCGCGCCCCTCGACGCCGTGGCACTTGGCGCAGCCGGCCCCTTCCTCGGCGAAGAGCTTGCGGCCCGCCTCGATGAGGCCCGGCGTCACCTCCGGTCCCGTTCCGATCGAAATCGGCGGATTGTTCTTCCGGGCCTCGTCGTAGTCCGCCAGCTTCTTCTCCGCTACTTTCAGGGCGCTCTTCAAGTCCTTGGCCTCCTTGCTGCCCGACTTCGCTTTTTCCAGTTCCTTTTTCAACTTCTCGATCTTCACCCGGAGGCCACTCTTGAACTGGGCCGAAAAGGTCTTGATAAAATAGATGACTTGCCAGCGCTCCTGCGGGCTCAATAGATAACGGTAGTTCGCCCAGTCCGCCGGCTCGCCCGGAATCGACCAGAACGGCATGGCCGTCCCCACAACACCTCGGGTGACGGTGCGGTAGAGGTCCTCGTCCAGCGGAGGCTCGTCGCCCGATACCGTCTTGAACTTGAACTTTCCCGGCATGAAATTCCTCGGCCGGGGGTCCATGCGGTAGACCTCGGATCGGCCCTCCCCGTCCCCTCGGTCGCCATGGCAGAAATAGCACTTGAGAAGGTAGATTTTCTCCCCAGCCTGGCGGTTGGCGTCGTCCTCCGGAGGCTTTGCAGCGGAATCGACCGGCACGTCGAGCCAACCGATATCGAGCCAGTGATGTTCCTGGGCCCCGACCATGGGGAGGAAAGCCATGGCAAGTCCGAGTAAAGGAGCGAGTACTCGAGTGTGGAAGCGCGGGCGCACCTCCGCACTCGAGTACTCGCTGAAACCCTGGCAAGAATCGAAAACACGCTCTCTCATAAGTGGCTAAGATACAAAGGGTTGAATGTGAACGGGGGCAAGCGTGGGAATGCTTCCGCCACCGTTCACTGATGCCCGTGTTTCTCCGTCTCCCGAGGCCTGACGTGCGCGATGTCGTATTCGGCCATGATGATCTTCCATATCTGCTCGTCCGTGAAATCGTTCTTCCACGCCGGCATGGCCGAGTCCCACGGACTGGACTCATTGGGCAGCCCGCCGCCGCCGTTGTGCTTCGATCCGCCTTCCTTGACGCGCCAGAAAGCGACGCCTTCTACGATCGTGGTAATCGTGTCCTTGATCGTAAAATCCACGGGCCGCAGCCGGTAGCCGCGGGCGAAAGGGCCGTTCCCGTCCGTCTTTGTCCCGTGGCAGACCCTGCATGTCGCCTGGTAATGGATGCGGCCCTCATCGATGCAGTCCTTCTCGAACGCGGCCCTCAGCGCTTCACCCTCCAGGTCCAGACCCTTCGCCGCCCTGAAGGCCGCCAGCATCTCCGGCGTCGGGTCCCGGAACGGGTTCGTCAGCGTCCGGTATTGCTCCGGCACGCTGGACGGGTGCTGGATGCGCAACTCGACAGGCGCGGCCGTGCCGGGGTTGACCAGGCCATAAACGGCCCAGCCCACGACCAGCGGGACCGCGGCGAGAATGCTGAAGCGGAGGGCGGCGAAAAGCCCCTCGCCCCTCTCCGACCTGAAGAAACTGAAGAAATCCTCGATGCGCTTGGGGCTGGACGTGACATAAACGAGCACGGCCGCGACCGTCAGGGCCATGTACCACTGCTTCAAGGTGGACGGCGTGGGCACCAGCGCCGTGCGCTCGTAGTGAATCTTGAGCAGCCAGGGAATTCCTGCGCCCATCAGGAGATAGACTGCCGCAAGGGACAGGACGCACCAAAGGGCAAGATAAGAGCGGCGTGACGTGTTCATTTCTGTGAAAGCAGATAAGCGACGAGGTCCAAGATTTCCTGCTTGTCCAGCTTCTGCAAGAAGTCGCCGGGCATCATCGAAAGCGGCTGCTGGATCGGTCCCCGCTCGATGTCCTCGATGTCGTCCTTCGCAATCGGGTCGCTTTTTCGATTCTCCGAATCCATGAAATACACGCTGTCTCCATCCTTGACCCACTCGCCGAAAGCCACCCTTTCCGAGGGATTCCACTTCTTGGCATCCGAGGCGCGATAGAGCTGGCCGGCAAAGACGCGCTCGTCCGTATCCTTGAGGACAAACTGGTCGTACCCGGCCACGATGACCTTGCTCGGCTCGATGATGGACTCGAGGAGGTAGCCCGAGGTCTGCACGCCCCCGATACCCGTCAGGTCAGGCCCGATCGCGGCCTCGCCGCGACCCTCGATCTTGTGACAACGGATGCACCCGGCGTTGGACTTCGTATCGTGGAACAGCTTCTTGCCGTTAGCCGCGTCCCCCCACTCGTTGCGCTTCCCAGGCTTCGCCTCCGGAATCAGCTCCTGATACTTCAGCAGGCCGTCCAGGTCTTCCTCGCCGCCTTCAAGCTGAAGATACGAAAGAATCGAAAGAATCTCCTTGCGGTTCAGCGGGACCGTCTCGTAAACCTTGGGCATGATGGGCTGGTAGCCTTCGACAACGTAAGCGCGGGGATCAGCCACGGACTCGATGAGGTATCGGTTGCCGTTGTAATCGGCGGTCTTGCCCTCCGCCTGCCGCTTCTTGTTCACCTCCACCGCTCGAGCAGCAGCACGCCGCCCGATGTCTCCCAGGTCCGGACAACGCGTGTTGCTCCCCTGGCTGCCCACCTTGTGGCAGTTTGAACAGGTTCCCTTCCCCCAAAACAGGTCCTTGCCTGCCTCCGGACCCACCACAATGTCTCCACCCGTCACCGCCTGCTTCGTCCCCGAAATCCGGTCCACGTACATCCCCACGCCCACAAAAAAAACAAGAAAGGCGAGGGTGAACGCTAGAATGGGAGCAACGGTTCTCATGGTCGTCGGATCAAGCGGACGTTCCCCCGCTCGGGGGTGCGGCATCCATCCGGCCCGCGCCGGGGCCAGGCGCGGCCTCGGCATCATCGCCATGCTCGCCCAGGCCAGCCAGCCAGAAAACGAATGATACGAGTGCAAGAAAAATGAAGACGATGAGCGCCACGACTTTCGCCATGTAGGTATAGGTGGGCGTGAACGCCGTGGCTGATGTATCACGCAAAATATATATGGTGTGCCAGTTCTCCCTCAAGCCCGACCGGATAAAGCCCATGAGCCCCATGAGCAATACGATGGTGATGCAGAGCAAAAGAAGAACATACTGGGACCGCACCGGCATCTGGCCCCAGCGGATGCCGCCCACGGACTTCGCCTTGCGGAACAGGAAGATATCGATAAACGTGACCGAGATCAGGCAGGAAATGACCAGGAGCACCTGCGTCACGGAGACCACTCGGAGCAACGGATTCGCCTTCGCCATGACCTCGAAGCCGATGACAGCGCTCAGGTGGACCACGGCGCTGTAGATGGTTACTGCAAACAGGAGCGCCTGAGCGGCCTTGCCACGATTGGCAAAAGTGATGCCGACGGCGGCAACGATCGCTCCTATTTGAACCCCCAAGAGGGTCTTGAGGTGTTTCATGAACCGTATCTCGTCGTCCGTTTTCACCTGCTCCAATCCGAGACCCATTAAATATCTTCCTAGCAAGAAGATACAGAGCGCTCCGACCAGAGTTAGAGTAACGTAGCCGACCACGCCCTGCTCTCGGAAGGGCAGAGGGTCGCTTTTGTTCCCCCGGCGATAGAGCAGAAAACTGAAAAAGGTCGAAAGAATGATGAACTGCACTGCGGCGTTCTTGGCGACCATGACGCCGAACCAGCTCGAAAACTTGTGATACTGTTCGCCGATCAGGGCGCGCTCCTCCCCGCTCAGGGGCAAATTGTGCGGCGTGAGCCAGATGGCAAAACAGATGAACAGGACCACGTTGATGAACTTGATGAAGCCTGCATAGCGTTCCGCACCCTCGATGCGCTGCATCCCCATCCAGAGATAATAGTTGCCCCCGATAAAAATGATCCCGATCAATACCGCCTGGATAATGAATGCCCACGAGAATCCGCCGCCCATCATCAGCAGTCCCATGTTGGGATTCGCCCCGTAAACTTCACGGCCAAGGTA
Source organism: Planctomycetota bacterium (assembly GCA_016179685.1). GTDB lineage: Bacteria > Planctomycetota > PUPC01 > JACPCR01 > JACPCR01 > JACPCR01. The sequence goes on from JACPCR010000136.1 coordinate 39,306, forward strand.
GTACCCGGCGAATGGGAGCGGAATGAACGAGGCGATTCCAATGAAGTTCCCCACGTAACCCATCCAATCGTAATGGCTGCGCTCAGCATCCGTCTTCGACGTGAGAAACTTGATGGCCGCATACGCCCCAACGATGAACCCGCCGAAGGTCACGTTGGCTATGAGCCGGTGGATATTGACCGGCGCCCAAAGCGGGTTATGCAACGCCTGCCAGAGCGTCCCTAGCCATTTCTTCGTCTGCGGGTCCCACAGCTTCGGGTCCAGCTCCCCGAGAGGGCTTACCCCGCTCGGGGCCATCATGTGAGTCGCCCACGAATTCGCCAGGACCATGAGGAAGATGCCAAAGAAATTGAGCAGGACGCCGAGCCCAAGATGAGCCATCTTCAGGCTGCCCAGGTTGCGAGAACCGCACGCGCCCCACACGACCACCTGCCCAACCCCGAAGACCGCCATCAAGCCGAAAAGCCACGAGCCTGGATGCTCCTTCATCGAATCCACCCACTGAGGCGCTACCAGGCTCACGGCCAGAAGGAAGAGGAGCAGCAGGAGCGAACCCCAGAGCAGGAGTGAACTCAAGGCGCCGGAAAGCTTTGACCTTGCTGCACCCTTGAGCCTGTCCCAAGAATAGTAGTAAAGATAGAGGCTGAAGGCTTCGCCAAAGAAAGACAACCCATAGACATAAAAGGACTTATGGAAAATGGACGACCAATGCTGCGTAAACTTGGGATAGAGCCCGACGAGGAGAAAGGCCGACAAACCGCCGAGCGCCGCGGTCGTCGAAAACGCAGCCGAGAGAAGCTTGACGAATTCTTTCGAAAGCCTGTCGAACCTTGCGTCCCCGGTGGTCATCCCGACCACTTCCACGATCAAGGCAAAAATCGGCACGCCCAGCACAAATGCACCGAACATGAGATGGAGCTGCATCGCTACCCATACGGCGGTTCGGTTGTCCACCCATCGGCCGACCGCTCCGGGGAGTGAGCGGTACTCCTCCGGCCCCTCGGCAGAAGCATCCTGGGCCAGGGCAGGCTCGATGGCCGCCGTCAGCAGCACAAGCAGAGTCATCGTGGTTGCCGCTATGGCGACCCATCGCGTTCGAATACGTTTTGTTTTACTTGCGAATAGACCCAACAAAGGCATACTTCCACAGAAAAAAAAGGCCCCCAACAACAGTTAGGCCCTTTTGATTTAAGAACTTTCAAGCCAACAAGTTATGTAAGACTTGGCACGGGTATTCAGCGTCGGAAATGCGTGTTCACATTTCCACAGAAGTAGCCGTTTTCTTCAGAGAAAACGGGCTGTTATTTCTTTTTCGGCGCCTTCTTGATGACCAGTTCTACCGTCTTGCCATCCTCAACCTTGAGGGTCCTCGGAGCACCCTCGCCTTCCTTGGCCTTGCCCGCCACGGGATGCCAGGCCTTGAATTCATAATCGCCAGCAGGAACATCCTTGATCTCGAACTCGCCGTTCTCGCCGGTAAGCACGTATATGTTCGTGTCCACGACTGAAATCATGGCCTTCATCCAGGGATGGATGTCGCAGTTGACCTGGAAATTCTCACTCGCAGTCACCGGGTACTCCTGGGTCTGGCCGGGCGCCAGCGTCAGATTGATCGGCTTGCATTGGAGCGGACTTGTTCGGATGTTGTGACTGCCTTTGTCACTGTTTTTCAGCACGATCGTCGAGCCCACAGGCACGGCCAGGACCGGTGCGGTAAACATGCAGCCCTGCTGGTCGAACTCGACCTTTTTCGGCTCGACCTTCGACCCCTTTTGAACCAGGCTGATGACGAAGTTCTTCACACCACCTTCCTTCGAGACGATCAGGTCATTTGCCGGGACTAACGTCTCCTTCTCGTGGCCGCAGTCTTTGGCTTTGTCCTCGCTAATCTTCAGCATCTCCGGCGCCGGGGCCGCACCGTCGAGTGTCACCTTCCCCTTTACCGTCCCGCCACCCAGAACCATGCCCGCCGGAATAACCAGAAAGGCAAAAGAAGACAACAAAAAGGAACATGGCCGCCGAATTCCGTAAACACCTGTCATTTCTTGGCTCTCCCAAAGTCAGAAAACTTGAGCCGGGTATGCCCTACCGGCGTGGAACAAATTTATTGCGCCATTTCGCGCCTCAACTATCCCAACGAGCAGAATGTAGCACATCCATTCCGCCGATGCAATACCAAAGTAACTCCCGTCTCCAGTTGCATTGACAGCCTTATAGATAGGCCTATATTGGCCCCGACTGCTGTGATTTTTTCGACAGGATCATCTCCGAACATGAGTAAAGATTCATGCGAGACCTTTTGGCCAAATCTTCTTGTAACATTTTGCATTCAAGGTGCTTAAGTCCATCCTCCGTGTCATCTCAATAAGTCCGGTGAGGACGATCAGGTCAAGTCCATGAGGTATGAATTCCGTAGCGGAACGCGCCAGCGTTCCGTCCGGGAGATGAGATGTGATGGCCCAGACGAAGCGCTGACGCGCTTCGCTGCGCCATTCGGGGCTGACATCCCGCGAACGGAGGCGAAGCCCTCACAACGGGA
>JACPCR010000137.1:0-24481 GCA_016179685.1 Planctomycetota bacterium
TTTCGGTGATGTGAGGTTGTCTTGATCGATCAGGGCTGGCGCAGTGGACCGTTCCCAGCATGACCTTCTCCACGTTGCCCGCAGGCTTCCCTTCCTCGAGCTTGGCCGAAAACGCCACAGTGACGGATACGCCCGTCCCTGAAATCGAAGACCCATCGGATGACGCCGTGACCTCCACGACCGGCTTGACCTCAGAGGGAGGGTTAGTTGCCGGAGAATCCCCTGTCCGAGGAGATGCGCTTTCGGCCCATGCCGGGCTTGTGACCACCGTGACCAACCCATTGAGAAGTCGCATCGGGATGAAATCGGTCGGCCGAGGCCGCGGCGCCCGGAAAGGAGTTGCCCGCGGGGCCCATGGACTGGTCACTGGCATCGCCCGTGGGCGTGCAGCCTTCCCCGCCTCTTCCTTCGCCGTCTGCGGCGTCCTGGTGGGACCCCGATTCCACACCTCCGGCGGGATGAGCGGGACGGAGAAGAACAGCGACAGCCCCACCAGCATCGTGGAGAGACAGGCGACATCCGGCATCATGCGCACCGCGCTCCTGACGTGAGCCCTGATCGCCGCGCGCCAGCAACCTATGCGGGTCCCGAGTCCGCACGATTCCCTCTCTGGAGCTTCCGTGTTCACCTCGGCTTCGCGCGCGTCCGGCATAACGGTCACATCCTTATCGCCCACTCGGTCCATGGAATGATCGGGCGGATGCGGCCCGTAGAACTAATTGTGTGTGTGTGTGCAAGAAGCGCGCCAAGCTTCTCACTTTCCACATCCGCGTATTGGCCTTCTTCAGCCCTGGCCCGCTATGAAGGCTCGGAAGCATTCTTTCAACTCCGCTCCTACCGCGGATTTCATCCGCAACCGAAGAAGAGTTTCCCCACGGATTCAGGAAAACCGCGGATGGAAAAACAAATTACAGGATCATGACGCAAACTTTCACCAGTAAGTCTTTACCCAGGCCGGCATCCGCCTCCCTTGGGGACAGGTCACTTGGACCCAGGTGCCGCCAGCGAGGAAGCGAACGAACCCTTGGTGCACAGACGGTTTTGCCAAGACCGTTGCAATGCAGGCCGGCCTCAACACGGCCTTCGTGGCACCTCGATCCGGGTTAGCCCTGAGCGAGCCACGCATGTCGTTCGAGTCGAGGCCCGCAGGGCGCATTTCGAACACGTGGTGGTAGAAATGCGGGTTAGGAATGCCCATGTCCCTTGGGCCCACAACCGATGAGTCTTGTTGCCCTCTTGAAACTGGTTACGTTTTCGCGCAAGCTCAAAAGCTCCATAAAAACTCAGCGCAGCCGCAGAAACCTCGGGCTCGTCCCCCTGGACTCAAAAATGACTATAGCTATGTCATTTGTAGACAACGCCTTACATTCTCCCGAAGGCGAGACGCCTTCGCTCCCAGGGGAAGTTTCTGCGGTGGTTCTCAAATGGCTTTATTCCACTAAATTGAAATCGGCTTTGTCAAGCGAACAAACAGAAAAACGAGCGTCCCACAAAATGCTCCCGGGACCCTGGCGTTGGCGCTGAGAGGGTTGGGCCTGCCTACCGGCAGGCAGGCGGCGGGCGGGACCGGGGGTTCAACGATGAAAATCGGGGGCGTAGCCGGGGTGAGGGGCGAGTTTTCACCCCGCCGGTCGGGGATGGCGCTGACAGCGCTGCCGATTTTTTGTGCCAGCGTTTGCCGCCGCGAGCCTGCGTCTCAAGAGCCCCGCGGGCACAACTTGGTATAATCGGGCGGCCGTGGCCGAGAACACGCCCATACGTATCCAGTACGTCATCTCCACGCTCGATCGGGCGGGAGCGGAAGGCCAGCTCTCAGCGCTGCTCACTCGACTCGATCGAGAACGTTTCGAGCCTCACCTGTTCTGCTTGACCCGTGGAGGCCCCCTCGAAGAGGACATCCGCGGGGCCGGCGTCCCGGTCGCCATCGCCGGCAAGGGCGGCAAGCTCGATCCTCTGCCCCTCTTGCGGCTGCTCCGGCATCTCCGGCGCTTTCGTCCCCAAGTCCTCCACACGTGGATGTTCACCGCCAACGCCTATGGCCGCGCCGCGGGGCTGCTCGCCGGCGTGCCGGTCCGCATCGCCTCGGAACGAGCCGTGGACTCCTGGAAAACTTGGCCTTACAGGTGGACCGATCGTCTCCTGGCCTCCACCACCCATTGCATCGTGGCGAACTGCGCCGCAGTGCGAGAATTCGTCCGGCGTCAGATTCCCCCGGCCGCAGCACGCATCGAGGTCATCCCCAACGGCGTCGATATCCACCGCTTCACCCCGCGCGTCCACGGGGCCGCGGGCGAGGTGGTCTTCTGCTCCGCCGGTCGCCTCGCGGCCCAGAAACGGATGGACCTCGTGCTTCGCGCCCTGGCACAGATTCCTGAAAATCCCGTCCGAACACGCCTCCGCATTGCCGGAGAAGGCCCGCTCGGGCCCGAGTTGAAGGCTCTGGCCGCCAAGCTCGGCGTTTCCGGCCGCGTCGAATGGCTCGGTAGCGTGCCGGACCTCGCCCCGGTCCTCGCCTCCTCCGACGCCTTCGTCCTCGCCTCCGACTGGGAAGGCATGCCGAACGTGGTCCTCGAGGCCATGGCTTCCGGCCTGCCCGTCGCGGCCACGGCCGTCGATGGAACGCTGGAACTCGTCCGCGACGGCGAGACGGGCATCCTCATTCCGCCGAACAGCGTCCCCGACCTGGCTGCCGCCATCCAGCGCCTTGCAGGCTCGCCCGATCTGCGCCAGAACATGGGATCTTCCGGACGCCGGAGAGCCGAGTCCGAATTCTCCATGGAGCGCATGGTCCAGGCCTACGAGGCGCTCTACGAACGGCTGCTCGGGAAATGAACAGAAGCGTCCCATCGGGATGCCGCCCTTCATTTCCTTCTCCCCCGACTCATTTGTCACGGCTTCGATCGAAGAAAGATGCGCTCAGGGAACGCTCTTGAACACCTGGCCAGGATCGATGTGGGGTATACCCGTGATGCCCTTCGAGCGGAGCAGATTCACGACATGCTCGCGGACGGCCTCGAATCGAGACACATGATACGGTCGGACATCCCGGGGCGTGAAGAGTCGTCCTTCGTAGCGGGCATCTGCGGGATGCTTCTTCGAGCTTCCGGTAGTCCTTGGTCATCTTCAGCATGTCCTGCTCGTTATGGATTCACTGACGCAGAAAGACAGGGTCGTCGAACCGCTGGCTATAGAAGCTTCCCACCGCCTTGACGTAGATGCAGGCCATTCTTGTTCGATCTCAAAGATCCTATCCAGTCATTTGTCCGAGTCGTTTTCGATTGCAACTCAAAAACTGTGGCTTTGCGAAGCAAAGCCTTTTAGCGAAGCGCTCGCCGTATCCTATTTCAGGTCTGGTCGATCGAGCCATAGGGGTCCGTTTGAGGCAGCGCTTCGCTAACTACCGATGAGGAAACCTTCCGCGCCGGAGGACGCGGGCAGGCCCCACGGACCTCGCCGCCGGCGACCATGGCGACGCCGCCGTCTTCAGAAGGGGCCTCGGAGCGTGCGAACGAGTGCTCGCCGAACGCGGCCTGGGCACGGAAGGGTAGGAGTAAGCCGAGCGCGGCCTCTGCTCGGACGGCTGGGAGTAAGCCGAGCGCGGCCGGGCAGGACGGGAATGGAACGGATGGTCTCCGACCACCTCCAGGTCTTCGCGAATGAGCCTCTGGATTGCGGCGAGCAGCACCCGCTCTTCAGGGCTGCAGAAGGAGATGGCGACGCCCGAGGCCTCGGCCCGGGCGGTGCGCCCGATGCGGTGGACGTAAACCTCGGGCTCGTTGGGCAGGTCGAGGTTGAACACGTGGGTGACGCCGTCGATGTCGAGTCCACGCGCCGCGATGTCCGTCGCCACCAGCACCTGCACGCGCCCGTTGCGGAACTGCTCCAACGCCCTCTGGCGCGCGCCCTGCGACTTGTTGCCGTGAATGGCGTGCACCCGGAGACCCGCACGGTACAGGTGTTGTGCCACCCGGTCGGCCCCGTGCTTCGTCCGGGTAAAGACCAGAGCGCGAGTCATCGCGGGCTTCCGGAGCAGGTCCACGAGCAGATCGCGCTTGTCCGGCTTCTCCACGAAATAGACCTTCTGATCCACCGCCTCGACGGTCGTGGCCGCGGGGGCCACGTTCACGCGGACGGGATCGCGCACGATGTCGCCCGCCAGGCGCTCGATGTCCGCCGAAAGCGTGGCGGAGAAAAAGAGCGTCTGCCGCCGGACCGGAAGCGCTGCCACGATCCTCCGCACGTCCGGTATGAAGCCCATGTCCAGCATGCGGTCCGCCTCGTCCAGCACCAGAATCTGCACATGCCGGAGCTTCACCAGACCCTGCTCCATCAGGTCGAGAAGCCGACCTGGCGTGGCCACCAGGATATCGACGCCGCGGCGCAAGGCGTCTACCTGCGGCCCCTGCCCCACGCCTCCGAACACCACCGTGTGCCGGAGGCCGGTGTGCCGGCCGTAAGCGGCAAAGCTGTCACCGATCTGGGCAGCCAGCTCCCGAGTGGGACTGAGCACCAGGGCCCGGATGCCGGCGCCTGCATGCGCGGGCCGAGGCGATCCGTGAAAAATCTGCAAGATGGGAAGGGCGAAAGCCGCCGTCTTGCCCGTGCCGGTCTGGGCACAGCCCAGAAGGTCACGCCCGGCCAGAATATGAGGAATGGCTTTCTCCTGGATCGGGGTCGGCCGCGTGTAGCCTTCCACGCGGACTGCCCGCAGGATAGGCTGGATCAAACTAAGCTCTTCGAAACTCAAGGTATTGAGTACTCCAAAAAGAAGCTGAAATGTCCGGATTCTGAAACGAAACACCCGGGCCATCCGGTTTTCTTCCGGGTGTTCTTGGTCGCCGGCCGCTCGGACTCGGGTGAGGTTCGCCGCCTGGGGCCACCAGAAGAGACGGCTGGGACGGGTATACCCTTGTCAAGGGCTATGAATCCGTCCTGATGGGTGGCCGCGTGATAGGCAAAAATCGTCCCGCTATCGTTACTACCGCCGAATCAATGCCGCTAAGTATACGGCTTCGGGCGGCGCTGTCAACTGGTTTCGAGGTCGCCCGCCGTCGGGCGCTTCGCCACCTCTGATTTTCCGGTTCAAGAATTTTCCCCAGGCCGGCGTCCGCCGATCTTGTCCCTCCCGCAGGAATCCCGTCGGGATACGGAAGGTGGACTTGGCCTGGGCTTTCCTATTTCGCCACTCCCAAAGGGGTCCTCGATTCGGGTCTATCTGTGAAAAAGCGACCTCCAATTTCACTAAGTTCTTACCGACTTCTAAACTGAAAAATGAGATAACAACCTTTCTCGGACCTGCCTTCCCATTGGAATCCCATTGCTGGCTGGCGCAGCAGGTTAAGAGGAAAATGAATTGATTTGATGCAAAATAGAACTAGAATAAAACTATATATGGCAAATCTGACTGTGCGTAACATACCCGATGACGTCATGGAGAATATTCGAATTCTCGCAAGACGGGACCGCAGAAGCTTGAACTATGAGATCCTCGTCCTTCTTGAAGCCGGCCTGGCACGGGAGGTCGAGAAGCACCTACCGGCCGAGCGGCCGATAAGTGCTGAACTCCAGCTCCAGCTTTGGCATCATCTCTGTGGAAAGTGGCGGGATGACCGGTCTACCGAGGAGATTATCCAAGATATCAGGGACCATCGGACGCTCGGGCGGAGCGTGGAATTGTGACTCTGCTGGACACCGACATCTGCATCGGTCTGCTCAGAGGTAACCCAGTCGTTCTGGAACGCCGCCGGAACGAAGCTGGTCCGGTCGCCATTTCGTTCATCTCGCTTGGGGAGCTGTATTATGGCGCCGAGAAATCGAGTGCCCGAGACGCCAATGTTGCTCTCGTGGAACAATTTGCCCTCACCGTGCACGTCCTTCATTCCACCCCGGCTCTTATGGCCAAGTTCGGAGGTCTGAAGGCCGCACTGGAGCGGGAAGGCACCCCTTTGCCGGATGCGGACGTCCTTATAGCTTCCACGGCGATTCTCTTCTGTGACCGCTTCATCACCGGGAACGTGAAGCACTTCAGCCGCTTCGAGGGGCTGCGGCTGGAAAACTGGCTTCGCTAGTATTTGAGCCTACAAACACTTATGGCGTCGATGACTCGTCATAGTAGCAGCGGGATATCGCGGGCAGATCGGCCGCTGGCTGCTCCATCTCTTGCCCGGACTCCGATGAGAGGCGCACCCGAGTGACCTGGATTCCGTTGCGGTAGGTCCACAGGGCCACGCCGGGCCCCTCGAGGGGCTGCGGATCGGCGTATTCGAGCACCTTCTCGCCGTCGATCCAGAGGATCAGCAGGCCATCCCTCTTGCGGATTTTCAGATGAAACCATCGGCGGTGGAGGACCTGCAGCGGGATGCGGGCCGGGCTTTCGGCGACGATCCGGCTGCCCCGGAGAAGCTGGGTGCCGCTGTTCCTCTTCCCGCCGAACAGGAAGTTGTAACCGGAAGTCAGCGCCTTCATGTCCCCGCAAAGCGTCGCATTGATGTCCGATGCGTATTCATAGTTGACTCCACGGGCCGAATTCATCTTGATCGAGGCCGTGAATTCCAGGGTCAAGTCGTCTTGGAAGCGCCTCTTGTTCCAGATAGCCGCCACTCCGTCCGAGTCACCCGTGAAGAATGACCAGCGCGGATCGCACTGCCAGCGGCTGGTCACGCTCCAGACGCCACCAGCCTGTCTCCATTCGCTGGGGGCCTGCTGGAAGTTATATGAGGTGACTGCCGGTGAAGAGACCTCGACCCTGGCCGTGTCGAACTTGCCGTCGGTGGTGGACACGGCGACGCGCCAGCCGGCGAGCGGCTGGGCCTCGCGATGGGCCCACACGCGCTGCCAGTCCGCAGTGGCCAGGAGGAATCGGCCCCTCCGGCTGAGCTTGAGGGATCGAAGCTCCGAATCGAGCCGCTTCTCGGCGAGCCGTACGCCCTGCCGGTCCAGGGCGAGAAACGGGTGCGGGCCGGACTGATATTTCAGGACATAACCGGCCTCGGCGTGATCGTCCTCGGCGTCGAGGATCAACGCCGTGCTGGCGGGCTGGCCTCCCGATTCCGGCAGCGCTAGCTCCATCTCAGCGTCACCCGGAAAATCGGTCCGATGCCAGTAGACCGTGACGGGCGGACCGGCCTGCCCCCCGTCGTGCCGCCGCGGAATCCAGTCGCTTTCCCGGGCTGACCATTCCGTCATGCTGTTCTCGCCGGCGAAGACCTCGTTGACGGTCTGGAGGGGCTCGGAAGCCTCAGGAAACTCCACGAGCACCTCTTTAAACGAGGCCGAGCCGGAATCGACGATCAGGCCGGCCTTGCCGGAAAGCCGATCGGGTCGCACCGCGGCCTCGAGCAGGACCTGGCCTCCGGCCGACCCGCGGGCCAGCCCCTCTCCCACCCCCAGCCCAAGCTGGGTGGGACCGCGCCCGGGCACGGTCCAGGATCGTTCCTCCAGGATGGACTCGACGCCGTCTTCCAGCGCCGCGAGCTGCAAGCGCCCCGGCCCGGACAGCCAGCGCAGCACGACGCCCTGACCTTCGTCCTGGTAGCCAGCGCAGAGACCGACGCTGGCGCAGTTCCAATCCTCGAGTACGGCGGAGACCCGGTAGTTGTTCCAATACATGGAGCCGCACAGGGCCTTCGCACGGCCATCGGCCTTCACCCGCATTCGCCCAAGGCCAGAGGCATCCCACGACCCGCCCAAAAAAAGCCAGCGACCGTCCGAAGGCGCCTGGAAGGTGTCCCGGAAGAACCTCTTGCTCGTCGCGTACGCGTCATCGAAATGCACGGGCGCGGGGCCTTGCCCGAAGAGACCGACCTGGCCGCAAGGAAAACGGTCATCCGAGGCCCGCACAGCGACGTTCCCGTCGATGGACGCGACCCTTCCGCTTCCGAGCGCCTCTATTTCCAACCGATACCATTGGCCCGGAAGATACCCGCCGTCGGCGGACGCAAGGACTTCTTCCTTGCCGTCCGTCAGCCTGACCCATTCGCGGTGGCCGGCCGGCCGGCTCGCCGCGTCCCACCACCGGAATAGAGTCGCGTTGCCCGTGGCCTGACGCCGGGCCAGCAGGCCTATGGCACCGGGCCCCGCGGGCCTGCAGGAAACGGCAAAACGAATGTCGTCCCAGAACCAGTAACCAGCCACGGCCATGGCCGGTCCATCCCCATCGCTCTCACCGACGTAGGTGAAAGCATTGGAGCTGAGCGCCGGGTTCTTCAGCGTCTCCACACGCCAGCGGCCCGAGACCGCCTGCCATTCGCTGCTCTCCGTGGCGGCGCTCATGAAATCGTCGGAAAAAAGCACGTCGTCCACGGGCTGCAAGCGAAGGGACTCCACCGCGCCAGTCTCGTCCATTCCGCCCGTGGCGACTCCGCCGCCCGAAAAACGCTCGTCCCATGCCGAGGCCACCAGCTCGCCCCCAACGTAAGCCTTCAGCTCCAGCTCCCGGCGCATCACCAGGAGCGGGCTCTCGACCCCGGGCGAGAGGGGCCGACCGGCCCAGCCCATCGGCCATTCCAGCCCCTGCTCGACCTTGCCGAACCGAGTGCCGCTTTCTGAACATTCCAGAAAGTAGGTGTTGGCGGTGTCCTGCTGGTCCAAGAGCACCCGCGTGCAAAACGCGCCGCTGCCAGGCCGCCGAACCTTCATCCGCAGATTGTATTTCCGAGTTTGGAGTGAACCGACCTGGGCGTAGTGAAAGGCTTCCCACCTGGCCGTGACCGGAACGGGATCGGCCCGACCCTCCCCCTTCTCCCGAGCCCGAACCACTACGGCGGTCAGGCATCCGGCCAGGGCAGCAGCCAGAAACACCGAGGCCCATCTTGTATGGCCGTTCTGCATGTGCGTGCCATCCTGCGTTGGACGAGGTGTTGCCTCGCAGGGACATCTCAGAGGTCATAGGCGACGACCATGACCTCAGCCTTAAAGGGTTTCGGCTACCTCCGTGAATCGGCCGGGAATCATGCGACACGATTCCCGTGCCGGTCTATTTGAGGAATCGCAAAAAAGCGAACCGGCCTGGTCCGTGAAAGTCCGATCCAATCGGGACGAACGTGACGGACCGAGCGCCCAGGTGCACCAGGTTGAAGCCCCAGACGGTGCCGGCAACAGGACATTCCACATCCAGGCTGCTGAAAGCAACGGCCAACTCGAAGGACTGGGTCTCCCCGTCATTCTGCACGGCGAGCTCGTAGGGGACGTCCCAGCCGTCATCGACGTGGAAGGCGTGGTCAAAGGGGCCACGGAAACAATCCAGTTCTCGCCGGAAACCATCCGCGCCGAACATGAACTGCTTGTAGGTCATATAGCTGCACCGCGGGTCGAGAAACAGCTCCAGCCGCTGGTTGGGGTAACGATCGAACGCCATGGGGGGCGGCCGGGACACGTTCACCTGCTCGCCGCGGATTCCGATGTAAAGCTTCACCCCATCGTAGGCCGTGTACAGGGTCGTATGCCCGTCCGCCTCCGCGTTCGTGTACAGGTCGAAGAAACGAGAGGATCGCCCGGCCCGTTGCCAGGCCTCGTCATCCAGCCGGCCATCGATGCCGGGGGCACGGTCCGTTCTCGGCACGTCCAGCCAGCGTTTCGGCGGGTCCCCTTCGGGCCGACGCCGCCAGGCCTCCCCGCGGACAGCATCCACCCAGTAATGTTCGCCTTTCTGGCCTTCATAGGCGACCAGCAGCGCCCCGAGGCCCTGCTGGTCGCCCAGTTCCATCCGGGACCACGCGGCCGCCCACAGCACCGCAATGGCCGCATTCGGCTGAAAGCCGAGGGGACCGCTCCGGCCCGGAGGTTCGATCCCGTGCGCCAGCAACTCGCTCGAAATCCGCTCCGTTTCCCGCCAGTCGCCCTTTAGATAATGCGCCTCCAGCAGCCAGAACAGCGCCTGGGGACCCCGGGCCTGGGGCGGGAAGCACGCCTCACAGAAGTCGGCCAGGTCCGCTCGCCGGCCCAGTTCGATGAGGATCGGCCGGAGAAGCAGGTATTCGTTGAGCCCCAGGACGCCCTGCCGCATCTGCTCCACCAGACGCCGTTTCTCGCGTTCGAAATCCTCCTGCCTCTTCAAGCGGGCCAGCGCCTCCAGACGACAGAAGACGGCGAAGGTCTGGCCGGGCTGGCTGGCGAGGAGCAGATCGCAGTACTGGACGATCTCCTCCCATCGGCGTAGCTCCCCGAGCGCCTCGAGAAGGACGCGGTCACAAGAAACGGAAGGCTGACCTGACCAAATCTCCATGACTCGCTGAAAGTCCTTGCGGAACAGACCGCTATCCTTCATGCGTGCTGCGGCGAGAGCCCTGCGCAAGAGATGGGTCGCTGGCGCGCCTCCCTTGTCCACGCAGATGCCCGCCAGCGCCACCACCTCGGACCAGCGCTCCACGCTGGAGAGGAACGAGTCAAGCACTCCCGCGATCCGCTCGTCCAGCGGGCCGGCCCGTACCCCATCGACAAGCTTGCGGAACAGCGCCGGCCAGTGCCCGTCATCGAGCGCCGGCTCGGCCTGCCGCATGGCCGAGAGGAATTCCGCAAAACCCTTGTCGAGCCCGCGTCCGGACCGCCCGTAGGTCTCGATCGCCCTGGCGAGGATTTCAAAGGCCTCGTCCATCTCGGCGTTGCGAACGAGCACGCGCCCCAGCTCCACGTAGTTCGTCGGGTCCTCCGGCTGCCGGCGGATGGCGTCCCGATAATAGACCGCCTTGGCCGAGAGCAGTCTGACGGCGATCACGGCCTCCTGGCCCGGGGACAGCTCGATGCTCGTTTCATGGGGAACGCTTCCGGCCCTCTCGATCCTCAGTGAGTGCTGGCCGGGCGGAAGAGCCTCGAATCGCGCCGGCGTCTCGGGCCCCCTCTGCCCGTCCAGCCAGACGGAAGCGCCCGGCGGATCGGACCGTACCATCAGCGCGGCGGTCACGGGACGGAGGCTCAAACGGACCCGCACGGAATTTCGGCCGCGATTCACGGATACGGTCCGGCTCGCCTCTTCATGCCCCGAGCGCGACAGCCGGAGAGGAAGGGGACCCACGGGGAGATGCTCCAGGGTGACGGGCGTGACGCCCCGGAACACGTCGCAAACGAACGCGGAGGCCCCGGGCGGATCGGAGAGGACCTCCAGCGCCCCCTCGGATGGCGGCAGAAGCTTCAGGCCCGCCAGCAGACCGATCAGGAAGCCGCCCACGGCAAGAATCGTTATGATAAGAAAGGAAGGGTGTTTCACGCGGGTTCGCTAGGCGCTTGGGGCCCCAAACTTGGAAACACTTCTTAGGTTTCCGTTGCACCTGAACAGTGGCACTTCGTGCCGACCCGCCAAGGGCGGGTAAAAGCGCAGCATAATTGTCGAGTTGCCATTTGTCATTTGTCATTTATTCACCCCTGTAATGAGGCGCTTGGGGCGTCAAACTTGAAAACACTTCTTAAGTCTGAGTTGCACTTTTCAATGGCTTCCGTTTCCCCGCCGGGGTTGAGCCAGCGAAGCCCGGCCAATCCTGGCTCTGAAATCCGCATGCCCGCGGATTTCAATAAAAACTTCTGCTTGCCCGCCAGGGTTGGGCCGGCGAAGCCCGGCCAATCCTGGCTCTGAAATCCGCGAGCCCGAAGGGCGCAGCGGATTTCATTTCCGAGCCTTGTTGAGTTGCGGGTATCATCCGCCTCGAGTTGAAAGAGGAGGACTCTCCATGTCGCGACTTCGATTGGCGGTCATTGGCACGGGTAACATTGTAACACTGGAGCGGGCGGGCCCCGGCAAGGACCGGGGCGGGGCACACATCCCCTGCCTGAACGAGTTGCCGGACCTCTTCGAGGTAACGGCGATATTCGGAACGAATCCGGCGAAGAACGCGGAGGCCGTTACCAAGGTACAGCACGGGCTGCCGAGGCGTTTCGACGCGGACCGGCAGAATCCCTGGCCCGTTTACGGCGAGCTGCTGGGCCTCGACAAGCTCGACGCCGTGCTGATCTGCACGCCGAACGCCACCCACCGCGATTATGCCGTCCGAGCCCTCGAAGCGGGCAAGCACGTCCTGCTCGAAAAACCCATGGAAATCAGCCTGCAAAAGTGCAATGAAATCCTCGACGCGGCCAAAACATCCGGCCGGGTCCTCCAGATCGCCATGATCTGCCGCCACATGGAATTCTACCAGAACGTCCGTCGGGTCATCGAATCCGCCCAGCTCGAGCCCGGCTACATGCTGGTCGAGGAGGTCCGCGGGCCCTTCGCTTCCGCCTGGAAATACGACCCGAAGATGAGCGGAGGGCTGCTCGTCGAGAAGGCCTGCCACACCCTGGACCTCTTCAACTGGCTTTGCCGGAAGCGGCCCGTCCGAGTCGTCGGCCTCGGCGGCTGCGACGTCATTCGGTCCGGTGCAGTCGGCGACGTGCTCGGAAACGTCACTCGGATCGAGGGCGCGAGCGGCATCTATGACAACGCCCATGTGACCGTCGAGTATGCGAACCGGCTGCGCGCTTCCTACCACATCTGCTTCTTCCGCAACCAGAAATACGGCATCACGCACCCCTTGCGAGTGGTCGGCCGCAATGGAGAGGAAATCTACGGCGACCTGTTCGATCGGCGTCTGCGGTTCACGCCCGGGCTGGCGCAGCAGCTGGGCCGGCCGGAAGGCGTCATGGAGATGGATTACGGGCTCTTCTCGCTGGCGGAGGCGGGCGTCGAGCAGCTTCGCCGTTTCCACGACACCGTGGTCAACGGAGCGCCGAATACGGCGCCGGGCGAGGAAGGCAGCCTGGCCATCGCCATGTGCCTGGCCGCACAGGCCTCGGTCGACCGAGGCGGCCAGCCCGTGAACGTCCAGGATGTGCCGGGGTTCGTAAGAACTTAGTGCACCTTCCCTGGTCACTATCTTAGGAGCGTGATTTACGAAGCTCGCGGACTCGCCTCGTTGTGACAGAGAGAAACAGGATGATCCATGATCAAAACGTGAGTGTGTCGCCACGACCCCGGAAGCCCGTTTCCTGCATGTGTTGCCGCACAGTCGACAGAACGCCACACGAGCCATAGGCGGGCCGACGAATTACAATTCTGCAAACGGGAGCGCCGTAGTGCCTCCCCCAAGGGGAAGCCGGATTTCGCCCGGATGGATCACGTCACCGGGAGTGATCTGGTCTCCCAGATCAGCCTGGAGCGCACGAATCCCGGATGCCCTGGGCGGTTTCGGTGTGGCCGGCAGCTTGACTTCGATGGGGACGAGCTTTCCGCCGATATCGGCGAGGATGTCGACCCCCGCCCCCGTGGACGTCCGCCAGAAGTAGACCCGCGGTTCGACGCCCCGATGAAGCAGCGTTTTGACGACTTCTGAAAGCACGGCCGTTTCCATGACAGCACCGCCCATCGGGCCGGACGCGGCATGTTCAGGGCCCTTCAGCCCCACGAGATAGCCGAGCGTGCCCGCGTCCATGAAGTAAACCTTGGGCGTTTATACGAGACGCTTGGTGACGTTGGCGAAGCAGGGACGGAGCACCATGACCTGGAAGGTGGCCTCGAGGACCGAAAGCCACCCCTTGACCGTATGGACGGCAACGCCGATGTCGCCCGCGAGATTCGTCAGGTTGAGAAGCTGGGCGCTGCGCGCCGCAAGCACGCGCAGGAAGGTCTGGAATTGCAACTCGTCGCCTACCCGCCTCAAGGTCCGGACGTCCCGTTCCAGTAAATCACAGAGTCACCGCAGCCAACCTCTCTAGCCCTTCACGGCGACCGGAGGATTTCGAGCACGGCGGCCTCGCCCAGCCGAAGCGCATCCTCAGCACTGCGCGAGCGCAGAAGGACGCCCTGGTAGAGCGGCCGGAAGGCGTCGTTCACCTCGTTGAAGCGAGCCATCGGATACCGTCCCCCCAGCGCGCAGATTTTCGGAATCTCCGCCAGATAGGGCTGCTGTCTCACCGCCTCCCTCCAGGCCCCCGTCTCGTAGAGGTCCTTCCGCGGCGAGTTCCGACTCAGTATCTTCAGCATCCGGGCCGCATTCTCCCGGCCGCAGTAGAAGCGCACGAACTCCCAGGCGAGGTCCGGACGGCGGGCATTTCGTGGAATCACATACATGTTGCCCCAGGTGCACGTCGCCCTGCGGACGCCCGAGGGGCCCGGCGGGAAACTCGTCATGCCGAATCGCAGCTTGCGCGCCGCTGTGGTCAACATGTAGCCCGACCAGGTGCCCGCCATCATCATCCCTACCTTGCCCTGGATGAAAAGCTGAAGGTCCTGACGATTCGACGTCAGGGGCAGGCTCACCTCGTGCGTGTACAGAAGGTCCGTCATGAATTCGATGGCTTCACGGACGGCCGGCTGCCGGAAGACGGGCGCGGTCTCGTCCCCGTTGTAAAACCCGCCCGAGTTGGCGTAAATCCAGGGCAGCAGGCCCGTGAAATAGGCGCTCGCCCCGTCAACCAGATAGCCGGCCTGGACGATGTCGCCGGTTTCCGGGTCCCGACGCGTGAGCTTTCGGGCCGCCTCGGCCATCTCGTCCCAGCTTCGTATCGACTCCGGCGAGGCGTCCAGCCCCGCGGCCTCGAACAGGTCCACATTGTAGAGCAGGACATTGGCATCCATCGCCATCGGCACGCCGTAGAAGTCGCCACCGCGGCTGCAATAGGGCAGCACCGCCTCGAAAAAATGGTCCGGAGACACCTCGGCGTCCGAGGCCATCCGCCGGGTGAGCGACATCAACGCCCCGCGTTCATAGAGGTCACGCGCCCAGATGATCGAGGTCTGAAAACAGTCCGGCGGCTCGCTCGACGACAACCCCGTCATCAGCTTCTGGCTGTACGTATCCCCGAAGGGAACGAACTGGTAGCGGAGGTCCACCTGCGGGTGATCGGCCTCGAAGGCCCTTTCCACCTCGTGAAAATACTGCTTCAGGGCGGGCGAAGAAGCGGGACTCCACCAATCCCAGACCTTCAGGACCACACGCGAATCCGCGCGGCCGCCGCACCCGCCCGCCGCCAGCAGAGAGAGGACCAAGAAGAAGCACGCTGGCCCGCGGTCCGTCACACGCATATCCTCGAGAACTTGTAGATTCTGGCGGTGGAAACCAAGGCAAAGCCTTGGTTTCCACCGCCAGAATCTACTGGCTCGACATCAGATAATTGGCCAGCGACTTGGCCGACACGCATTCGACCCTGACCCGCAGGTGGCCGGGCGCGCCCGCCGCTTCATAAATCTGAGCCAGAGGCGAGGCGTCGAAGGCGCGGCCGGTATTCAGAATCATCAGGGGAGCGGGCGCGGACAGGGCGACCGCCGCGTTGACGCCGCCGCACCACTGCAGCCCGGGAATGAACCGGTCGGCCAGCCAGGCCTCATCCGAGCCCATATCCGCCTGGGCGGCATCGATGACCGCCCGTCCGACGTTCGGAGTCAGGGCCCGGGCGAAAAGGCAGAGCAGACCGGCGCGGCCCCATCCGACGAGGTGTACCGCCGCCGTGGACGGACGAGCCTTCAGAAAAGAGACGGCCGTCAAGACGTCCTGTATGCGCTCCGCCGCGTCCGTCCGGTTATACGTTGTCCAATGGGCCATTCCGCCCAGGTTGCGGCCCGTGCAGCCCCCGCGGCGCTGGTACTCGCCGGTCAAGAATGTATCCAGCGTGAGCACCCCCATCTTCTTGGCAAGGAGCGCCTGGACAAGATCGCCGGGTGAGTCCGATCCGGACTCCGCCCAGGCCGACTTTCCTTCGGGATGGATAAGGATGACAACCGGGGCGACTCGGACTTCTCCCGGCGGCTGGAAGAGCAACGCTGGAAGCTGGTCGCCGGCCGATTTTCGGCCCAGCAGCAATTTTTCCACCTGAAAGTCCGGCCCCTCCCTGCGGCCGCACATGGTGGCCTGCACGTCGTCTGGGGCGGGTGTGGACACGTTCAGGGTGTGCTCCACCGCTACCTGGAACTGTTCCCTCAGCCGGGCCGGGCCGCGAGAGTCCCGGCGCTGCCACCCTGAAACCTGCGCCCGCCTCGCTTCCACCAGGTTGTCGAGGACCTCGGCCCCGCTCGCCACGCCGGCAGGCCGCTGCCTGCCTGGAAACACGAGAAGGTCCTTATCCGATTCGACCTCGAACGGCTGTTCCTTGACCCTCTTCAGTGTCTTTTCACCCATCAACCACTGCCGGAAGAAGGTATAGACGGCCTCGCGGCTATCCTGGTTGTAGTTGTGTCCAGCGTCAAAATGGGCGTTTTTCACCCGGTCCTCCGCACTGTAGAGCTTGTAAACGCTCCGGACGCCAGGATATTCCTCCTCGGGGTTGTGCTTCGTCCAGTCGCCCGAGGCGCTGACCAGAAGAAGAGGCCTCGGGGCAGCCATCGCAGCTATCTCTGTATTCATCAGGTCCACCCTGAGGCCCGGTGCATTCTCGCAGATGCAGCCGCCCTGCATGTGCGCACTCACCATGCACACCGGCGCGCTCACCCGAACGCGGTCGTCCACCGCCGTCAGCATGAACGTCTGAGTCCCTCCGCCCGAAGCGCCCGTGCAGCCGATCCGCTCCGGATCGACTTCCGGCAGGCTCAAGAGGAAATCGACGCCCCGGATGCTGTTCCAGAGCTGCAGCCCCATGAGACTGAGGCCCCACAGTTTCTCCCGGTCGCCCAGCTTTCCATGCTTGAGCTGGAACGAGTCGTTGTAGCCCACCATGTCGTGCGAAAAGACGACGTAGCCCTGGCGAGCCAGGCTGATAGCGCGCCCGGGCACCGATCCGGCCGCTTCGTGCCCGAACCGGCCCTTGCGCCAGTGCCCATGGGGTGAAAGCACGCCGGGGAACGGCGTCTTCTTTCCGCTCGGACGGTAGAGATTGCCGGTACATAGGAAGCCCGGGTAGCTCTCGAAATGCACCTTCTCGATCGAATAGCCGTCGCGGTCGATCCGGCCGAAAACCTGCGCCTTCAGCGGCGTCTTCTCCGGCATGGGGTGGAGACCGCAGCAGACGAGGATGTGCCGGCGGATATCCCGCGCCCGGGCCTCCCAGGCCTCCCGAGTAGGATAGACCGGAAACTTGAAATGCTGGTCCAGGTGGCGCACGTTGGCCAGCCGTTTGTCATCGGGCGTCCGCTCCGGGAGCACCTGGAAAAGAGAGTCATTCTGGGGCATGGGACAAATTCCTTATCGAGAAAAGATCAGACCGGGTATGCGGTGGTTGAAATATTGCGCATCTCCACTGCCGGATACTCGGCTCACCCCCCGCATTATAGCCCGCTGGTCCCTGACGCAATACGCACTGACTGGTAGACGTGCAAGGAAGTGCACCCGCACTTCCTTGCACGTCTACTAGTCCCAGAGGGATCCCTATAGGAAATCACGGCAGACTCTTGATATACTTGTAAGTTCCTTAAACTTCATGAGTTGTACCATGCATCTCCGCCGGATGCCCCCCGTGGATGGGCGCGGAGATGCCACAGGCATATACTCTATTGCAACTTCGTCCCCTGATGACATGGACATCGCTCTCGGACTGATCTGGTACGTCAATCTTCTGCTCGCCATGACGCTGCACGAGGCCGCACATGCCTGGGCAGCCCTCATGGGCGGCGATCGCACCGCCTATCACGGCGGACAGGTCACCCTCTCGCCGTGGCCGCACATCCAGCGCGAGCCCTTCGGCATGGTCGTCTTTCCCATTCTCACCTTCATGACCGGCGGCTGGATGATGGGTTGGGCGAGTGCGCCCTACGATCCCTTGTGGGCCCGCGATTACCCCCGGCGTGCCGCCTGGATGGCCGCTGCCGGGCCCGCCGCGAACCTTCTCCTCGCTATATTGGCCGGTATGGCTATTCGCCTCGGCCTCCAGGTCGGCTTCTTCACGTTCCCCCAGGGCGACGGCGGCTACGCCTTCCAGGTCGTCTCCGGCGGCGATGGACTCGCGCAGAGCGTGTCCATGATGCTGAGTGTCATGTTCGCCCTGAATCTGCTGCTCTTCGCCTTCAATCTCATCCCGCTTCCGCCCCTGGACGGCAGCGCAGTCGTCACCCTGTTCATGTCCGAAGAGGCCGCCTTGTGGTTTCAGGAGCTGCGCAACAACCCGGTCTTCTGCATCATCGGGCTTGTCGTCGCCTGGCGTCTCTCCTGGTACGTCATCGGGCCCGTGTTCCACGTCGCACAGAGCATCCTGTTCTGATGGCGGCCCGGCGGGGACTACACGTCGAGAACTCTTGCGTCAGGACCTCACGGCCGCCACGGGTCGGTAATCCACTGGGCGCCGGTAATCCGGCCCGACCACGGTTGGGCCTCGCCGCCGCCAAGCCAGGCCCGCACCGCCTGCCCACTCCCCTCTTCCATCCAGGTGACCAGGACGCTCTCTTCGTCCTTCTCGAGCCGACGGGAAGGCTTGAAATTCTCCAGGTAGCGCGTCGTGCTCGAAATCCGTACCTGGTATATCCGCCCGTCGAAAGCCTGGCGCTTCTTCGAGGCCGTGTTCCCCAGAACGAGCGGGCCCTCTCGGCTCGGCTGGAGTCGCCGGAGCGACCAGTTTCGCTCCTCGTGCTGTTCACCATTGATGAAGAGCCGTACCTTCCCCTCGTCGAAGGTCGCCGCGATATGTATCAGCACACCCGGCTTCAGCGGCCTGCTCCCCAGACGAAACCACTCGTCCTCACCGCTTGCCATAAAGTAAATCCGCTGGTCCATCCCCACGGTCAGACCATAACTCTGGTCGCCCCACCGGCTGTCCGCCGACGCCTTTTGCACGATCGTGCCCAGGCTGTCGAAAGTCCTGACCTTCACCCAGGCCTCAGCGGTGAGGCGCTCCTCCAGGTTGAATTCGGGCCGGTCCTCGAAAATGACCCGGTCGTCCGGAGGCTTGAATTCGAGCCCGGTAAGGCGGCCGAGGTTTTCCGTCCCCGCGTCCAGCGGAGGCCGTGGCGGCAACTGCCCAGGTGCGACCGGTGGCGTTGGCGCTGACTCCGTGTCCAACGCGGCCGGTGGCGTGGGGGCAGTGCCGGGCCGCTCATCCTCGAGGGGAGAGACCGTGGAGGCTGGGAGCGGTGCCGATGAGGTGACTCCCATCCGCGCTGTCGTCGTGGTCGCCGTCGGGCGGGCTGCCGGCGGTGGCCGCGAGAACAGCCACGCCAGGATGAGAAGCGCCGCGGCAATCGCGATCACCGCCAGCCCGACGGCCAGATGCCGGAGTCGCGGACGACGGTGTGTACCCTTCCTGCGCTGCAGGCGACGACCACCCTCCAGCGTCGTTGAGGGCCCCGCGATCCGTTCGCCCCGCATGACCCGGCGGATGTCCACCAGCAGATCGGACGCCGCCTGATAGCGGTCATCCCGGCGCGGCCGAGTCATCCGCCAAACCAGGCGAGCGGTGTCTTCAGATATCTCCGGCCGGTCGAGCCGCGGCGACGGCACCTCCTCCGTCAGGTGCTTGAGGGTGATCACGGCCACGTTCTCGCCGTCGAAGGGAGGCCGGCCCACCAGCATGTGATACAGCGTGATGCCGAGCGAGTAGATGTCCGTCCGAGCGTCCACGTCCGGCTCTCCGCGGAGCTGTTCGGGCGAGGCGTAAAGGGGCGTGCCGATCAGCGTGCCCGCCTGCGTTAGGCTCGTATTCGTGTCTCGAAGGTCCTTGGCGAGGCCCATGTCGAGAAGCTTCACCAGGCCGTCCCGGTCGATCATGATGTTCTCTGGCTTGATATCGCGGTGGATGATGCCGTGGGCGGAGGCGTGCTCGAGGGCCATCGCCACCTTCTCGCAGACGTCCAGGGCCTCCGATTCAGAGAGGGGCCCGCGCACGTTGAGACGCCGCCTGAGCATCTCCCCGTCGATGTACTCCATCACGAAATAGTGGCGGAAACCGTCCTGGCCGACGTCGATGGCCGAGACGATGTGGGGATGGTTGAGCCGCGCCGCGGCCCGCGCCTCCCGGTGAAAACGCTCGACGTAGGTCCGGCTCTTGGACAACTCGGTCGCCAGCACCTTGACGGCCACCGTCCGGCCCAGATGCTCGTCCTCCGCTAAATACACCGCACCCATCCCGCCTCGGCCAAGCTGCCGCTTCAGCCGGTAACGCCCAATCCTCATCTCCCTCTCGGCCGGATGCCCCTGCGCCATGCCGCCCATTTTAGTGTGCCGTGGCGGAAGTGCATGCGCACTTCCGCCACGGCACACCCGTATCCCTGTTCAGAAGTGCCCCCGCACTTCTGAACAGGGATACGGGTGTGAAACCCCTCCCGAAGGGGTCCCGCTGGGAGGCGAAAATCAAGAGTCATTCCCGTTTGACCACCTGTGAATCGATCACTTATGAAAAATCGAGTTTTCTTATTTCGCCTCCGGTAGGGGTTTCCTTGAGTAGACGGGTGAGCAGGTGCGGGTGCACTTGCTCACTCGTCTACTAGGAGACCATCTTCTGAAACCAATCTTCGAAGGCCTTCTGAAAGGGCGTCTCCAGCAGGAAGCCGCCGATGAACCGGGGAGGCACGGTGTGAAGGCTCATAGCCGCCAGGACGCCGTGCACGATGCCGAGCACGAGGAGGTTCTTGTGGCGGATGAAGTGCAGGCTGGAGCACATCCCCAGCGCCGTGGCGCCCAAGACCATCGAAGGGCTGGCCAGATGAAGATGGGCGAAACCGAAGAAGCACCCCACGAAGCTGGCCGCGGCAAACTCGTCCTTCACGCTGTTCTGGATGCGCACGCACATGTAGGACTGGAGGAGGAACTGCTGGAGAATGCCCCAAGGGATGTACCAGATCAGCGTGTGGACCATCGAGCGGACGTCGCCTCCATCGATCGCCCGGCCCTTCATCCGCGCGACCACGACCATCAGAACCGCCAGGAGCACGATCAGCGGCAGGATGCTCACGGTTGCCTGGCCGAAGGTCTTCATCTGGAATCCGAGCTCGACCATCGGAGGCTTCCGCCGGAAGAGGGAGACCAGGATGAAGACGAAGATGGCCGCCAGGGATATCTGGTTGAGGTAGTATTCCCGGGTGTTTTGAAGGTAGAAGATGTAGCCGAGGACGATACCGACCCACGCGGCGACTTCGAGGATGGGGAGTAGCTTGTTCATGGCGGGAACGGACAGGGGCAGGAAGGAAAAGGGGCATCAACGAGGCCGAATTTTACCTTCGACTCCGTTTCATTTCCCTAATAAATCTGTTCGGAAATCGTGCGGCGCTATTTCCTGGGGCTTTGCTGACGGAACAGCACCGGGTTGCCCCAGGCCGCGCTGCCGAAGAGCCATCTCCGGCCGCCGCCGTCCACTTCGAGCTTCAACACCTCCACGCCGGTCACGTCCACTTCCACCGGTTGCGTCTTCGTGTTCCACTGTATCCAGTCGGAGCTCCAGAGCCGGCGGCCGTCTCCGACCACCCGGAACTGAATCCACTCGGCGCTGGCTCGTTCCCCCGTCACCTCACGGTCCCCTTCGAGATCGATGCCGTATTCCGTTCGGAAGCGGGAAAAGCGCTTCCCGATGACGAACTCCATCTCCGACGGGGCGCGCAGGCCGAACCCCTGTTCACGCTCCTCCGTCCCGATCCGCAGCACGTTGCCCTCGTAACTGCGGTCAATGTTGACCACACCCTTGTGCTGCCGAATCCGGGCCGGGAGCAAGTCCGAAAGAACCAGGACGTCCGGTATCTCCCCATCACCGGGCAACTCTCGCCAGCGCGGCAGACGGCGGGGCTCGGCCCGCGCCCGCGCGGATACGCTCCCCGCCCACAGCGCCTGCTCCTGCGTTACCCAGTCCGGTCCGAAGAAACCGGCCATCTGGACCGTGTCCGGGCTCGACGTCCAGTCGTCAAAAACCACATAATCAAACCAGTTCCAGTTGTCATAGGGACCCCAGCCGATCCAGTTGCCGAACCGGTTGTTGATCTGCCAAAGGCCCATCGGCTCGCGCGCGTCGCACAGGACAACATAGCGTCCGGGATTGAGCGGATTGAGATAGCAGAATTTCAGGCCGATCCCGGCCTTCTCGGAGACCCGAACATCCTGCTGGTAGTCCCCCCAGGGCAGGAGGTGGAGGGGCAATCCGTCGACGACGGCATCAGACACGGAGTTCCGCTCCGCTCCGCCGAACAGCACGAGGTTGAAGGCGCGGACGTCTTCTGCGGTGATCTCCCGGTCCGCCTTGATTCTCGGCCGTGCCCGATAAAGGAGCTGCCAATCGTCCGCAAGGGCCTCCGCCTCGCTCCGCGTCATCCAATTCCAGAACGGGTCCGGCGAAATCGTGCCGTAAACGAGGATGAAAGGCGCGAGGAAAGCGTCACCTACAGGTCCTTCCAAATCCTTCCGCTTGACGAATAGATTCCTCTCCGGTGAGGCCGGCCTCCATGCGTCCTCCGTCTTCTCGGCTCTGAACTCGCCACCAGCCTCGCCCTCGAAAATCTTCCGTCCTTCCACCCAGACGGCCAAAGCGGCCTTCGGGGGTTCAGGAAGCTGGTCCGGCAGGATCGAAAAGCCCAAGACATTGGACGTCTTCACATGAACGGACCCGTCCTCCTCTTGACTCGCTTCGATTTCTGCGAACCGGCCCCAAAGCTCGAATTGGTCGATGCGTATCCAATAGGCGCCCGGATACCGAAGCCGGGCGGTCTTAAACGAGACCGTGCGCGGCGGCGTCGTCCGCTTCTGCGACATCATCCAGTCCCAGCGTTCAGCGTAGAGGGCGGCGGGAAAGCCCCAATGCTGAACGCCTTCAAACTCGCGATAGACGGGCGAGAGGCCTCGCTCCCGGAGCCCGCTGACCATTCGACGTGCGTGTTCCACGCGCACCACGTTGTCCTGAGCCCCATGAACACAGAAGACCGGCACGTGCTGCAAGTTGCCTGCATAGGCGATGGGATCGGTCAAGTCCTGGAGGAAACGGGCCAGAGGCCGAAACGATTCATCGAAGGTTCGGCGCGGCGGAAACTCCTTCTCCCAGACGGAATGGTCCGTATTGCCCGCCACCGGCGCGAGGCAACAGAAGCGGTCCGGGAATTTGACCCCGAGATTCCACGATCCTGTGCCGCCCATCGAGTGACCCTCGAGGATGATCCGGTCCGGATCGACGCGATAGTCCCTTTCGATCTCCTCGATCACGCGGAATACGTCCTCCTCGGCGGCAAGCATGTAATCGATGCTGCCACGGCCCTGGGGCGACGCCACCAGGACGCCCGCGATCAACGGGGCAGGATACCCCTGAAACGGCCGATACCAGTCGTGCCCGTGAAGCTGCACGATCAGGGGATAAGGCCGGTCACCTGCATAGTCGTCCGGCACGGACACGGCGTAGGTCTGCCAGGAATCATCGAGCGGGGAATAGTAACTCTTCAGAAGTTGACCCCGCCGGCCCGTGAAGGGATTCCGCCCATCCCTCAATTCCCCCATGTCCTGCCGCACCCAGGCCATCACCTGCCGAGTCTGACGGGTAAGCCCTGCGGACACCCGGCCGCCGCGGTCCGGCAGCCGCTCGGCGGCGTAGTCGAGGGACGCCGCCAGCCAGTGGAGCTCGCGCTCGTGCGGGTCTCCCGCCGCGGCCTCCAGGACCTCCCGCCTCAAGTCGTCGAGAGCATCCCGTATCTCGTCGGCAAGCCTTGTCTTCGGGCTGCGCAGACCCTGATACAGCCTGGCCAGGTCCTCCGCCAGGTCGCTCGGCGCCGGCGCATCCTCGGCCGCCTCAAGCGTGGCCGCAAACAGGTGCATCCGGCGCTGAAAGGGCAAGGAGAAGCCCTGGAGCTTCTTGCCCGCGTCCAGGCCAATGCTCTGAATCCAGAGACGGCAAGTGAGGTCCTCACGCCCAATCCGGGGCGGATTCGCCTGCCACGCATAACGATAGGGACATTCGACGCCAGCTTCCTCGCCGTACTGGGACGCCAGACACCAATCCGACAGACCCGCCTTGATGCTCTGCATCCCCTCCTGATAGTTGAGGCCGAACTCGCCCTCGAAGTGCCCATTCTCGCTCGACCCGAGCAGCCAGAGTGCGCGGTATCGGCCATCCTCGACATCCAGATACTGCCCGTTGCATGCTACGTTGTTCGGCTCGCCGGCCTCCTTCGACGGAAACAGGAAATGGACTATCCGCCCTTCCCGCACCGCCAGGCCGACCGCCGCGCCGGTCCCGGGCAGATGCTCGCCCGGGAACGTCGAGCCGGGCAGGTCCTCCGGATGGTCCGGACAGTCGAAGTTGCCGTCGGCCTCCTTCGGAGGCGCGCTGATCCCGTCGTTGTCGAAATGTTCGAGCAGATTCACCGGGAGCTGGTCAGGGTCGGGCCAGCATTTTTCCGGAATCGGTTGCTCCGCGGCAGCCGCGCCCGCGAGCGCCAGCGCTAACCCGAGCCAGAACTGGGATTTCAAAGCCATGATAAGGCACATTCTCGCATGGCGTTGCCGCACTCTCCAGTGCGCCAAGCAAGCATTTCGGCGGCCAGTCCCAGGCTGCGCGTGGTGGCTGGCGGCCCCGCCTGCCATCCCCTCCGACGCGCCCCCGCACACGTCGTCCACGCGATTCCCGCGGTCGGAGACCGCCGCCACGCGAAGACACGGCCCGGCGTGCCATCCCCTCCGACGCGCCCCCGCACACGTCG
>JACPCR010000137.1:24513-47516 GCA_016179685.1 Planctomycetota bacterium
GTGCCATCCCCTCCGACGCGCCCCCGCACACGTCGTCCACGCGATTTCGGCGGTCGGAGACCGCCGCCACGCGAAGACACGGCCCGGCGTGCGAAGCCCGCGCCCTCCCAACAGAATAAATCCCGGGCAACCCGGTTTACCTCGACGGATAGGCATTGTACAATCACCCCTTCGAATATCTGGGGAGGATCATCCGGTCCCATGTCCGTGCTCGTCGTCGGGTCCATCGCGCTCGATACCGTGAAGACGCCCGCCGGGCAGGTCACCGAAGCCCTCGGAGGTTCAGCCGTTTACTTTTCCTTCGCCACGAGGCTCTTCGCGCCGGTGCGCATCGTCGGCGTCGTCGGACGGGACTTTCCGGAGAGCCACTGGTCACTCCTGCGCGGCCGCGGCATCGACCTGACGGACCTGCGCGTCGCGCCCGGCAAGACCTTTCGCTGGTCGGGCGCCTACGAAGGCGACATGGCCGTGGCGCGGACCCTGGATACCCAGCTCAACGTGTTCCAGGAATTCGAGCCTCAACTCTCGCCTGAGTCCGCCGCCTCACCATGGGTCTTCCTGGCTAACATCCATCCCTCCCTTCAGCTTCGAGTCCTCTCCCAGGTCCCCCGGGCCCGCCACGTCTTCTGCGATACCATGAACCTGTGGATACGGACGCAAAAAAATGAACTCCAGGCCCTTTTCAGCGAGGTCGCCGGCGTCGTTCTCAACGACCAAGAAGCCCGCCAACTCACCGGCGAGGACAACCTGGTGCGGGCGGGTCGGCAGGTCCTCGCGCTTGGCCCGCGCGTCCTGATCATCAAAAAAGGCGAGCATGGCGTCCTCCTGTTCCAGGGAAGCGAGGTTGCCGCGCTCCCCGCCTTCCCCCTGGAGCAAGTGGTCGATCCCACCGGTGCCGGGGACACCTTCGCCGGCGGATTCATGGGCTGTCTGGCCCAAGGAGGTGAGGACATTTCCCTTGCCTCACTAAAACGAGCCGCAGCGCATGGCATCGTCGCCGCCTCATTCTGCTGCGAGGGATTCAGCCTCGACCGTCTCAAGGACTTGAGGCATGAACAGTTCCAGGCCCGCCTCGGGCTGTATCAAGACATGGTCTCTTGGAAGACTTGACCGCCTCGGCATTTCCATCTGGCCGTGCAGACCGGTTTAAGTTTCCAGTTTCTGGCTTCCATGCGCGCCTTCATCGCGGCTGAAATCCCGGAGGAAATTCGAGCCGGCCTTCTGGCCTGCCAGCAGGAGCTGCAGGCCTCGCGCCCGCCCGTCCGCTGGGTCCCTCACCTCCAACTGCACGTGACCCTCAAGTTTCTGGGAGAGATCAAGCCGGAGCAGCAGGAGGCCATCGCACAGGCCGTCGCCCAGGTTGCGCAGGCCCATGCTGGGTTCTCGGCCGAGGTGCGCGGCCTTGGAGGTTTCCCCAACCTGCACCGCCCCAGCATCCTATGGGCCGGGCTCTCCACTGGCCGGGAGGATTTCATCGCGCTGGCGGACTCCCTCGAGAAGGCGTTTCGGCCCCTCGGCTTCAGCCCGGAATCCCGGCCGTTCCACCCCCACATCACCCTGGGACGGGTGAAGTCCCCGCGAGGCATCGAGGCTCTCGGCAAACAGATCGAGGAAAACGTCGCGAAAGAAATAGGACGGTTTGACGTCCGAGACCTCGTTTTTTTCCAGAGCCTGCTTTCCTCGTCGGGCGCAGAGCACCGGCCTCTCCAGCGGCTCGCTCTGGCCTGCAAGGCTGGCAAGCCTTCGGCCGAGAACAGGTAGGCAAGACAGGCCCATCCCGAGACCGCCGCTCGAAGGTGATGACCCACAAATCACCGCGCATCCGGCTTCGCATGGCCCTGAAAGGCAGTAGAATAGTTGTGCCCTTATCGAGAGCTCCGCGTGCCGCCTCATCGGGATGCCCCGGCATTGAAAAGGGAGGGTTGAATATCCTGTTCGTCATCCCTGGACGGCCGCCCCCCCGGCCGCTTTCCAATCGGTCAAAATGACCCGACGAGACGCCCCATCGCCCCGGACACTCGCATGCCTCTGCATCTTCTCGGCCTGATTTTCGCCGCCGGGCTTGGCCTGGACGTGGCCGAGCCCGAGGGCCCCGGAGACAAGGACCGGGCCCGGGACCTTCAGGAAGCCTTCATCGCGGTCGCCCGCGACGCCGGCCCCGCGGTCGTCACCATCACGGTCTCGAGCCGCGGGTCATCCCGCAAGGTCTCCTTCGGGTCCTTCCTCGGCGATCCGGACGAGGGCGGCATCGGCTCCGGCGTCATCATCGATTCCGGCGGCCTGATCCTCACCAACGAGCACGTCATTTCGGGGGCCGATGAAATCCGCGTCCTGCTCACCGACGGCCGTGCTTACCTGGCGCACACCGTGGGGCTTGACCCCCGATCGGACCTGGCCCTCCTCGACGTCGAAGCGAATGACCTTCCGACCATCCGGATTGGCGACTCAGCATCGCTCCGCATCGGCCAGTGGGCCATCGCCCTGGGCAACCCGTTCGGAATCGCCCGTGACGCCCAGCCTTCTGTGACCGTCGGCGTGATCAGCGCACTGCACCGGGCCATTCCGCGCCAGAGGAAAGACGAAAAGTACTACGGCGACCTCATCCAGACGGATGCGGCGATCAACCCGGGTAACAGCGGCGGGCCGCTCGTGGACATCGACGGCCGCCTCATCGGCATCAACGTGCTGATCTATTCGACCACGGGCGGCTACCAGGGCATCGGATTCGCCATACCCGTCAACCGCGCCATGGAAATCGCCGCTTCCCTCCGAAAATACCGCAAGGTGGAATACGGGTGGCTCGGCGTCCGCATCGACGATGCCGCCAGCCTGCCCTCGCGCTCTGGCGCAGTCGTCAAGGAGGTTCTTGATCACACGCCTGCCTCCGAGAGCGGCATCCAGGCCCAGGACGTCATCCTCGAGTTCGACGGCCACAAGGTGAAAACCTCCGACGACCTCATTCGACTGGTGAACCAGACGCCGGCAGGCCGCAAGGTCTCCCTCCGATTGCATCGCGGAACAGCGACCCTCGAGGTGCAGGTCACTCTGCGACGCCGCGGGGAGGCCGAGTCCGTCTCTGCCACCGCTTTTAGCTGGCGCGGCATGGAACTCCAGGATATCCCCTCTTCCGGCCCGATCGCCTCACAGCCGGGTCTCAAGCCCGGCTCGGGCGTCCTCGTCATCCGCATCGATCCCGGCACGCCGGCCGAGCAGGCGGGCATCCAGACCATGGCCGTCATCAGCCATCTCCTGAGCGAGGACGGCAAGACCTATGTCCCGGTCGAATCCCTCCAGGTTTTCATGGGTCTGGTCGAGAAGCGGGAAGGGGGCCTCGTGGTCCGCGTCGGCGAGGACGACTTCGTCATCCGTGACGCGCCCGCAGAAGGGACCACCCCTTGAAGATTCTCGTCGCGTTTTGCACCCTTTTATGAACGGAGCGGCGAAGCCCTCTCAAGGGGTAAATTACGGGCTTCGCTACATGCAGGGCTGAATCATCATCGGTTACGAAATGGGGCGGGCCCATCTCCCCGAACTGATTGAAAAGTGACTCATGCATCACCACATCCTTCCGCTTCCGCCGTTGGCCATACCCACGGACCGGAACGGTGCTGACGGCAGGCCTCCCCGCTTCCGCCCGCGGAAGCAGCAGGGCTCTATTCCCCGGCCTTCCATCCGCCATCGACCATCAACCCTCAACCCTTTGGGTGCGGCCCCCAGACCGCGGCAGGCACTCCTTTTCTGCAGCCTTCTGGTCCTCTCGGGACTCCAGGCCGAGCCGCCGGACCCCCGGATGAAGGAACGCCTGAAAATGGTCGAGGATCAGATGGAGGCCATGGGCATCCAGGACGCCCGCGTCCTCCAGGCCCTGCGGGACGTCCCTCGGCACGAGTTCGTGCCGCCCGCCTATCGGAAAAGGGCCTATGAGGATTCCCCTTTACCCATCGGCGAGGGGCAGACCATTTCACAGCCTTACATCGTGGCTTACATGACCGAGCAACTGAAGCTCAAGGGCAACGAGCGTGTGCTCGAGATAGGAACGGGCTCGGGCTACCAGGCGGCCATCCTGGCGAAACTGTGCAAAGAGGTCTTCACCATCGAGATCATCGAAAGCCTTGCAGACCGCGCCCGTGAGGACCTGAAGCGGCTCGGCTTCCAGAACATCCACGTCCGGTGGGGAGACGGATACCGCGGCTGGCCGGAACAGGCCCCCTTCGATGCGATGATCGTCACGGCCGCTCCCGACCACATTCCTCAGCCTCTTGTGGACCAGCTCGCGGTGGGCGGCCGCATGATCCTGCCCGTCGGGGACATGGTCCAGGAGCTGATCCTCATCACCCGGGACGAGAGCGGGGCGCACGAGAAGCGATTGATGGGCGTTCGCTTTGTCCCGATGACGGGCGAGGCCGAAAAAGCCGGGAAATAGGCAACTCGCCTCGGCATACGGCACACGCGTACGGAAGCGCGGGCGCACTGCCGTACGCGTGTGCCGTATGCCCGGTTCAGCAGCGCTCTCGCACGGCGGGACAGGAGAGCCGGCGAAACAGCCCATTCGACAGGACTCGTCTCAAACAGGCAACACGATCTCAAAGTCCTGCGCCCCGACTTGCAGGGCGACTCGGGGCGATGTCCCTCCTCCATTCTCGAGGCTGGCCTGGAGGACATCCGGAAGCGCCTCAGGCCATGGCAGGATGAAAAAGTCCCGGCGCAAAGGTAACGAAGCTCTTTCCTCGAAATGAACCTCCCATGCGGGCGCAAGCTGATTGACGCCGGGAGAAACCCAGCCGCGGGGAGGGTCCTGTTCGCCTCGGTGCAGCGACACCCCCGAGTCTGCAGCCGGGTTTGGGGCGTGCGTCCCCGCTTCCCGATTCAAACAGAGGAGCGCCAGGTCGGGCCCGCCGGGGACGCGGGTGCGCACTCCGTGCTCGATGGGGACGACCGATTCGATATCGTGGGCGAAGTGGAAGATTTCGGTCACTTCATGCGGGCCGCCCCCCACCACTTCATCCGTCAGCCACCAGAATCTCGGGTGGCGGCGGTGGAAGAGCACGCGGCGCTTGAGCCGGACGGGGCCGATGTCCCATTCATAGGGGCCGTTGAATTCCGCTTCGACGAGGTCCCACGCCTCCCCCGTCTCCCACGGGTTGTCCAGCGGGGCATGGGAGAACCATTGGGTGCGGTCCTCACGCCAGCGGCACTGGCCCGCCCCATCCACGAGAAGCGTGTTATGGGCCTGGGACTTTACCGCCCATTGCCGCATCCAGTGGTCGGAATAGGAATGCACGCCGGCATCGATGAGGAAGGGGCGGCCGTACGCGTAAAGCTCGATATGCATTTTGTCTTCGTGGTGGTGGGCCTGGCCGAATCGGCCCCCGTCGAAACAGAGATAGAGGTCCTCGGGACCCCATCCGCTGCGCTGCACATAATAGCCCATGGACCGAAAAGCGGTGGAGGTGAACGCCGGTGGATGCCCCGTCCGGCCTTCAGAGAGAAGCCAGTCAAGCTCGGGAAAAGAGAAAAACTCCTTGAGATTCCAGGCAAACCCCTTGACGAGAGCGTCCTGGCTGTCGCCCAGCATGGGCACGCGCCCGTCGGGCCGCATGACGCCGATGGCAAAACGCACCATGCGCTCCGCGGCCTCCAAGACGTCGGGAGGAACGAAAACACCGGCGACGCGGCACAGGTTGAGGATTTCACTGACCAGCCAGATGCAGCAGTTTTCGTAACCGGGCGACCCTTCGATCATCACGCCATCCGGACAGACCTGCTTGGAGAGTTCATCCTGCAAGCGCGCCACGGCTGCATACCGCAGCGCCGGACTCCTGCGAAACTCGGGAAACAGGATGGTGAAGTTGAGCCACGGCACGATCTGCTGGAAAATATGGTTTCCACCGATCGAAGACTGTGGCGGGTCTGACAGGTGCGCGAAGTTGTTGCAGTGTTCGGCATAGTCCAGGCCGAGCAGAACGAGTTGACAGAGGATTTCGTCCGGGATACCGCCGTCAAAAAGGGCGCTGACAACCAGTACCGCCCAGTCCGAGTTCATGAAATGCCAGGAGGGAACCAGGACGGGGTCAAGCAGAGCCTTGATCTGATGGTCGAGCTCCGTCGAGAGGCCGGTGTCGCCCGTGGCCTGCAGAGCCTGCCAGATCTCGATCGGCCTCGCCGCCTGCGCATGGAAGTCGGGGCCGGGCGTCTTGGGTGGCCGGCGATGGGAGGAGGCATCCGGCTGAGAACGCTGCCGGAGGTGCTCGACAAACTGACGCGCCGCGTCCGGCGTCTCGCGGTGGAGCGCTCGAGCCACCGAAGCGAGCTGTGGATAGCGATGCGTATCGAGGGTCTCACCCAGCCGGGCGAGGCTGTAAGAACGAGGGGATGACCAGCGCTCGGTCCATGCGGCCCGGGCGCTCGAGATGAGATGGCATCGGGCTTCCTCCACACGCCCCTCGGAGAACAGTTCCGCAGTGCGTTCCATCCCGGCGATGCGCACCTTGAGGAGATCCCAATGGCGTTCGTCCAGCATATCAGCCTCCCGTGACAACGAAAGTGAGGCCTCGAACCGTCAAGGCGGAAGGCTGCCGGGGGAATGGCAGCAGAAGGTCATGGCAGTCGCATCCGGTGGTCAGGGAGCCGAGCCGCGGGGACCCGGCCCAAAGAGCCATTCGAGTGCCCTTCGGCCAGCCGAATCCGTCGTTCCCAGGTTTCGCAGATACCAGATGGCCCAGAGCGTGCCCGCCAGGACCACGAGCAGAAGAAGGAGTTGCCGGCCCGGCCGAGGCCGGCGGCTCGATGGGAAGCTCATGCTGCGCCGAAAGCGCAGGGGCTCGGCGGTTCCTTCAGTGGACATAAACTTTAACCGGAACGAAAGTGGGCCGGACGTTCCTGTCAAGGATCACCCGAAGCCGTTTCCTCACCCTCGATTTCCTCGGCTTCCTCTTCGTCCTCCATCTCGGCTTCCTCGGCCTCGACTTCGCTGGGCATCTCGCCCTCGGCCTCCTCGGGCTCCTCATCCTCCACTCCATCCTCGCTTTCACCCTCATCGGCAGCCTCCGCCGCCGCCTCCGCCGCCTTCAGAAGTTCGTCGACGCGGACCGGGGTATCCGCCAGATCGATGTCCGATACGGAGCCCAACTGGACATCGATCGTATCGGTCTCGGAAGGTTCCTCCTCATCCAGGCCGAAGAACTTTTCGATGGCCGCCTCTGCCGTCTCGACGATTTCGCAGTCGCGGTCGAGGGCGCAGGCCTCGAGGGTCTCGAGCGCGCCCTCTCCTCCCGTGTGAGCGAGCGCCGAAATCGCCAGGAGACGGATCGGCTTGTCCGACCCGCGGGCCAACTCGCAGAGGCGGGAGGTCGACGCCGAGACGTAGCCTTCCCGCGCGGCCACGACGGCCTCGATCCTCAGCCTCCGACTCTCGGAATGCAGTTCCTTCAGGATCGCCGGATGCCATCGCTCGAGGTGCGATCGCCCCATGGCGAAAATCGCACTGCTGCGCCAGTCGGTGCTCGGCTCTTCATAGGCCCTCCCGATCATCTCCAGAATGTCCTCGCCGGTATCGAAACTGAGCGACTCCAGCGCCCGGCGGCGGACCACCACGGGCAGCGCCGCATTCTTCACCACCTTGCACAAAAACTCCCGGATGCGCTTGTAAGACTTGGGCTTCAACTCCCCGGTGATGAACCCTTCATAGACGTAGCGGCCCAGAGCCCCGCAGGCCTCGCCCCGTACCTCCGCGTCGGCATCCTCCATCGACTTGCGCATGAGACTGTCGATGTAATTCTCGTCCGGAAAATCCCAGAACGCCGAGACCGCGATGCGACGGACCCGCACGTCCGGATCGTCAAACAAGGTCACGTACATGTCTTCGTAAAGCCCACGCCAGTCGCCCATTTCTTCGATCTCCAGAAGAAGCTTCAGCTTCTCCTCCGTGGGAAGACTCGACACGTTGTCATTCTCAACGGTGATGATGCGCTTCACCGTCTGCTGGGAACGGTATCGGACCTCTTCCATTCTTTTCTTGGACTTGTAGGCCATAGCTTGACTTTCCGGGTTCGTGAAATTCGCAAGAGACCACTTCGCCGTGCCATACCCGCTCGGGCAGATACCCGGCAGGAAACCGGCAGAAGTTGCGACAGGAATGATTGTGCCGCGTACTCGTTCGCCGGAACGAAAATTCCGCAGGGTTTCCGCTCAGGCAATCGAGTACACGAGACACGAAAGTGCGGGTGCGCTTCCGCGCCCGAGTACTTGAAACCGTGGCTTTGCAAAGCAAAGCCTCTTAGCCGGGGTTTCTCATCCCGGCGGGATAAGAAACCCCGGCTAACCCTTCGCCCGATACCACTCCACGAATCGCCGGATGCCTTCCTCGATCGGGACTCGGGGCTGATACCCCAGCCTGACACGAGCCTTGGAAATGTCCGCATAGGTCCGAGGCACGTCGCCGGGCTGGGCCGGGCGATACTCGATGCGGGCCTTCCGACCCAGATTCTCCTCGATCAACCGGACCAGGTATCGCAGCTCCACGGTCCGGGA
The DNA here is from genome assembly GCA_016179685.1 of Planctomycetota bacterium. Taxonomy (GTDB): domain Bacteria; phylum Planctomycetota; class PUPC01; order JACPCR01; family JACPCR01; genus JACPCR01. The sequence continues at coordinate 33,043 of JACPCR010000137.1, forward strand.
TTCCCCCAGATTGTAAATCTGGTATCCCTCCCAATTGTCTAGCGACTTCACCACGCCGTCAAGGATGTCGTCCACATACGTGTAGTCCCGCTGGCTCGAACCGTCCCCGAAAAGCGTCACCGTCTCGCCGCGGTCGATCCGCCGGGTGAAGTGGTGGATCGCCAGGTCCGGACGCTGCCGCGGGCCATAAACGGTAAAGAACCGGAGAGCGTTGACCTCGAGGCCATAAAGGTGGTGGTAGGTATAAGCGTAGAGCTCGCCAGCGCGCTTGCTGGCCGCGTAAGGTGAGATCGGGTGCTCCACCGCGTCGGCCTCCGAGAAGGGCACCTTCGGGCTCTCGCCGTAGACCGAAGAGGACGAGCCGAAGACGAACCGCTTCACACCCGCCCTCCGGCACGCCTCCAGGAGACACACCGTCCCCTCGACGTTGACGCCCGCATAGAGGGCAGGCTGTTCGAGCGAAGGCCGCACACCCGCTCGGGCCGCCAAGTGCACCACGACAGCGCATCCATCGAGGGCGCGGCGCACGTCGCCGTCCACTCGGATGTCGCCTTCGACCAGCCGGAAGCGGGGCTGACACCGGAGCGGCTCGAGGTTCCTGGCCTTCACCTCCGCCGGGTAAAACGGGTCGAAATTGTCCAGGCAGCACACGCTCCGGCCCTCGCTCAACAGCCGCGCGGCCAGGTGCGAGCCGATGAAGCCAGCGCCGCCCGTGATCAGAACAGTTTCCATGGGTATCGACCGGCCTTTAGGCGCTTGGGGCGGCAAACTCGAAAAAACTTTTTAAGTTTGAGTTGCCCTTTATATGGATAAGAATTCTTTCGATCCCGATCCCGACGTGCGCTCAATCGAGATGTTCCGAGATGAACTCAGAAGTTGGAAACTTGAGTCAGAGACTTCTGCTGAGCCGCCAGGGTTGGGCCTGCCAAGCCGGGCCAACCCTGGCTCCGAAATCCGCGAACCCGAAGGGCGCAGCGGATTTCAGCGGAGATGTCGAACGGTGTCACGCCGGACTTGTCCCAGTGGGAGGCGGGTCGGGTGTCCGGTGATTCCTGAGCCCTGACCCGCCTCCGGCGGGACACCTTTTGTGCACCCTTGTTGGGTTGCGGGCGTCGCCCGGCACGTACACGTGTAAGGAAGTGCCCCCGCACTTCCTTACACGTGTACGTGCCGGAAACCGCGGCGAAACTCAAAAGTCATTCCGTAACTTCTCAATAAGTTCGGGGAGATGGACCCGCCCGATTTCATCATCGATCATGGTTCAGCACTTCACAAGTTTTCGTAGCGAAGCGCGCCAGCGCTTCCTCTGCGTTCCCCACGGGTCAGCCCCGAATGGCGTAGCGAAGCGCGCCAGCGCTTCGTCTGGGCCCCCTAATCTCATCTCTCGGACGGAACGCTAACGCGTTCGGCCACGGAATTCATACCTCATCGACTTGACCTGATCGTCCTCTCCGAACTTATTAAGATGACACGTCATCCCAATTTAACCACTTGTAAATCAGCCACTTACGGAATATCGGGTTTTCTTGCTTCGCCTCCCGGCGGAATCCCTCCCAATGGGACAAGGCCGTGAAGGGTTACCTAAACTAGACGAGTTCGCAAGTGCGGGTGCACTTGCGAACTCGTCTTCTAGCGCTTTGCCTTGTACTTGTGCTTGTTCATCGAATACCAGTTCAGCCATTTCTCATGGTGGCCCATGAAATTCTCACCCGTGAGGTCCTGAAGAGACGACCCGATCTGGGACTTGAATCGCTCCTCTTCCTCCACGGTTAGACGGTCGATGAGCGGCTTGACGAAGTAGGGGCTGCCGTGGCGGCCGCAGGACTGAATCGCCATGAAACGGACGTTATCGTTGGCGTCCGCCAGAAGTTTGAGCAGCGGGTCAACGACCTTCTCCTCGCGGATGTTGCCCAGCGCCTCCGCCACCGCCTCCCGCGTCATCGGGTTCAGATGCTCAGCGTGCCGGAGGAACTCGTCCGCGTGGGCCATATCCGCTTTCCGCAACAGGTGGATGCGGGCGACCTGAGCGTCCGCGCTCGAACCCTCACGGTGCTTGCGCAGAAGCTGCTCCACGGTCAGGCCCTCCAGACCGACCACGTAATGGTAGTAGGCCCAAATCCCCGCCCCGATCAGAACCAGCAGGACCAGAAGCCGTTTTCCCAGATACCAGTAATAGCTCCACATACCAGTCTCCAGTGATCGTGTGAGGAATGCGGGCTAGTGGCCAGACATCATAGCAGCCTCTGAAGGTCAATGCCTGTACGCGGGAGGCATTCGATTTTGGGCGACGGAATAACGAAGTCACTTTCCTACATCCGTGCCCGTCAGCCCCTCAACCTCCGACACGGCATCCCAGGCTTGCCCAGTGTTTGCACGCAATCCAGCTCCGCTTCGGCAAGGGTTTGCTGAGCATCCAGCACCTCAAGCTGGCTGACCGCGCCGGACTGGTAAGCCTTCGTGACCAGCTCAAGGGCCTGACGGGCGCCGGGAAGAATCCGGGTCGAATAGCTGGCCGCCTGCTCCCGTGCCGCGGCGCAGGACTGAAGCGCCCGGCGAAGTCGAGTGACAAGCTGGTCAAGCCCGGCACGAGCCTCGTGCCCCGCACGGATGCGATGAGCCACCGCCTCACCAAGAGCGCCCAGGTTGCGGTCGAAGACCGGCAAGGGAATTCCTAGCCCCAAGCCAAAGGTCTCGACTCGGCCGCCGTCTTCTTCAGACGGGTCACTTCCAAGCGCCACGCCAACCTTCACGTTCGGCCACCGTTGCCGTTTGGCCTGCTGAACTTGCGCTTCCGCCAATTCATGGGCGAGCGAGAGTCCCTTGGCCGCCGGATGGCCCGCCAGCTCCACACCGTAATCGCTATCGGCGACCAGGGCCGGGACCGGGCACAGCAACTCCCCCTGCCATCCAACGCTCCTCAGCACGGCGTCAGGCATTCCCAGCAGCCGCAACAATTCTTTCCGGGCGTTCTCCCTGTCTCGTTCCGAGTCCTGAAGCCCGACCTGTACTCCAGAGATTTCATAGAGTTTTAATTGCGGGGGGTGATCATTCGATTGGTGAGGTGAATGGCTTCCTGGTCTTGGTTCATGCAGATTGAAAGCTTCCCCGCCATTCGTTATGATAATGATGTAACTCGTAAGTCGGCTACTAGAACCTGAAAACCCTCCAGATGCAAGGCCGTAAGCGGTTTTTGCCGCGGTCCCGGATGACCGCCAGTATCGTCCCCGGTGGCGCACTCCCGCTCGTCCTCTTTGTAAGCCTGGGCTTGCTGGCCTGCTTCATCGGATGCGCCGAAGAGGAAACGCTGGGCGGATCGGTCGAGGACGAGTGCCCTTATTGCGCGTGTAACCACCTCTACGTCTCGAAGCCTCACCAGAATCCCCGAATTCTCCTCTCAGGATCGTTGGATTTCCCCGCCCTTCAGGCCCAAGTCGGGGCGGCCATGGAATGGGGCGCGCCAGGGCGGCTTCTGCGCCTCACCAGTCCCGCCTCTCCTCGGCCGCGATCGCCCCTTCCTCTTTACGCGCTTTATTCCACCTACCGCGTTTGATCGTCCCTTCCCGCGATACGAACCGCTTCGGGCGGCCGCAGCAAGTAAAAGAACGCGGGTGTCAGGAATGACACATCAGGCGGCATCTTTTGCCCTTGCGCCTGGTCCGCTGCCCGAAGACGAAATCCGTCGACCTCCGTAACATCCCCGCCTCTTACACGTGTAAGGAAGTGCGGGTGCACTTGCGAACTCGAATACGAGGCGAGGCATCACCGTGCGCTACACGGCTCATGGTTCGCCTGTCGTGTCTTGGCTCTCTCGATTCGCCCCGAAGTTCTACTCAGGATTGCAGCCATGGGGAACAAAACAAGCGTTTTCTGGCCGTTCCTGATCGTGATCGTGGTCGTTCTCCTTCTGTCGGCCGGAGGACTCGTCCTTCGTCGTGCTCGAGCCCGGGCACAAGAAGCTGAAAGGCAGAATTCGGTGTCCCAGGCCAAACTCAATCTCTGCGCCCTTCACGGCTTTCCCGAAGCAGAGTGCTATGCCTGTCATCCGGAACTGGCCGGGAAATTCAGGGCGGCCAAGGACTGGTGCGGGGAGCACAATGTTCCGGAATCCCAGTGCGAGATTTGCGACCCGAACGTGAAATTCAAGGCCCGTGGGGACTGGTGCAAGCTACACGGCTACCCGCAAAGCCAGTGTTCCCAGTGCAATCCCGCCCTCGCCGCCGCCGCCCGTCCTCGCTTTTTCGACTGGTGTCAGGAGCACCAGATCGCCGAGTCCCAGTGCACCCTGTGCCAGCCCCATCTCGAAGTAACCACCGAGCCGGACTGGTGCGAAGAGCACGGCGTCCCCGATTCTCAATGCGTCCGATGCCATCCGGACCTTCTCGCCAAGTCGGCCGAAACCTCTTCGACCACTCCGGAAACGGAAGATTCGTCGGCCCATGCAGAAGCAAAAGAAGGAGATTGCAAGCATGGTTTCCCAGCCGAGGACTGTTTCCGATGCCACCCGGAACTGGAGGCCCGCTTCCAGAAGTCCGGCGACTGGTGCGGCGGCCACAAGGTTCCAGAGTCGCAGTGCTTCGAGTGCAACCCGGGGCTGAGGAAGGGAAATGCCCCTGGCCCGGAAGTCGAGACGCCCGCAGCGGAGGGAGGCGCTGGCCTCCCTCCGAGCGATCCGGACCTGCCGGCCTCGGCCTACTGCACGACGCACTACCGGCGTGTCCGGCTCTCCTCGCCCGAGGTGGCCGGGCAGATTGGTCTGACCTTCGAACGCGTGCGCCGCCAGGCCTTTACCGAAGGCCTGACGGTGAACGCCGAGGTTCAATTCAATGCATCGGCCGTGGCCCGTCTCTCCTCGCGTTTCAGAGGGACCGTCCAGGAGGTCGTTCCCAGCGTGGGCGAGGTGCTCTCCGCCGGCGATGCTCTGGTCACCCTCGAGAGCCAGGAGTTGGGCGAGGCCAAGATGGAATTTTTCAAGGCCCAACGCGAGCTAGAGGTCATCGAGGCCTCGAACGAGCGCCTGACCCGGCTGGCCGAGGCCGTCCGGAACTTGCTGGAAACCCTGCGGCCCGGCGTCTCGCCGGAGGACTTGCGCAAGGCCTGGCAGCCGCTGGACGCCGGGGAGGCCCGAACGCGCCTGACAGAGTCGCTCGGGCGCATCGAGCGGGCGCGGGCGGACCTTGCCCTTGCGGAAAGGCTGTATCCGGTCACGACTGCCCTGGCCCAGGCCAACCGAGCCATGCTGGCGTTGCTCCGTGAAGCCAAGATGACGGCGCGGGAGGCGACGGAAAAGATGCGGGAACTGGAGATCGGGGACGCCAAGGCCGCCCTGCTCGAAAAACTCGCCACCGTCGAGCTGGCCCGGTCGGAATTCGAGCGCCAGGTAAAGCTCCGAGCCGATCAGGTCGGCATCGACCGCGATTACCTGGCAGCCCGAAAGGAGCTCGACCTGGCCTCTTCCTCCTATGGGGCGCTCCTCGAGCAGACCTCCCTCTCCACCGAAAAGGCCCAGATCGAAGCCGAGGCGCAGATGGTCAGAACGCGCCAGGAACTGGCTCTCGCCGAAGCGGAGTTCGCCACCCTCGGTCAGGAGATACGCACGGACAATGACCTCCGCCTGAGCCAGGCCGCCCGCGAGATCCAGCTCGCACGGCAGGCCGCGGACATGGCCCGCGGGCGTCTTGGCCTTCTCGGGCTCACCAGCGGGGAGATTCAGGCGCTTCCGGGCGACCCTCCTGAGGCGCTCTGTCAATACCACCTGAGGGCGCCCTTCAGCGGCACGCTGATCGAGCGGCCCGCCGTGCGGGGCGAGGTCGTCGAGCCGGGCCAGGCCCTGGCCGTCGTGGCCGACCTTTCTACGATGTGGCTTCAACTCGATGTTTTTCCCGCCGATCTGCCTAGGCTGGAGACCGGCCAGCCTGTCCGCTTCCGCGTCGAGGGTCTCGAGGGCCATGCCTTCGAGGGTCGGATCGTCTGGCTAGGGGCCCAGGTCAACGATCGCACCCGCGTCCTGAACGTGCGGGCCGAGGTGGATAATTCCAGCGGGCTGCTCCGGGCGAACCTCTTCGGCCGCGCCACGGTCGTCCTCAGCGATGAGGAAGCGGCCCTGACGATCCCGAAAGAGGCCATCCAGTCCGATGGCTGCTGCTCCATCGTCTTCCTGCGAATTCGAGACGATCTCTACGCCCCTCGGAAGGTCCGAGTCGGCTACGAGGGCGTCGATTTCTATGAGATCGAGGTCGGCCTGAGCGGGAACGAGGAGATCGTCACCCGCGGCAGCTTCCTGCTGAAGACAGAGCTTTTGAAGGAAAACATCGGCGCAGGCTGCGTGGATTAGTTCTCGTGCGCGGAAGTGCGGCCGCACTTCCGCGCACGAGAACTCGATTATGCTCAACGCTATTATCCGATTCTCCGTCGAGCACCGCTTCGTCGTCCTCGTCACGGCGCTCCTGCTCGCCGTCGCCGGAGGCATCTCCCTGGCTCACTTGCCGCTGGATGCCTTCCCGGACGTCACGCCGGTCCAGGTCCAGATCAATACCACGACCCCTGCACTCGGGCCCCTCGAGGTCGAACAACAGATTACCCTCCCCGTCGAACGAGCACTCGGCGGCCTGCCCGAGCTGGAGCTGATCCGTTCCATCTCCAAATTCGGCCTCTCCCAGGTCGTCGCCGTATTCCGCGACGGCACGAACATATATTTTGCACGCCAGGTCATCCTGGAACGGCTTCAGTCCGTCGAGCTGCCCGGGGGTCTGCAGCGGCCCGAGTTGGGGCCCGTGGCGACGGGGCTCGGCGAGGTCTTCCACTACCGGATGCGGGGCGAGGGACATTCCCTGACCGATCTGACCACCCAGCACAACGGCGTCCTCAAGCCCCAACTCGAGACGGTGCGCGGCGTGGCCGAAGTCAATACCTGGGGCGGCCTCGTCAAACAGTACCAGGTCCGCATCCAGCCCGATCGTTTGATCAAGCATGGCCTCTCCTTCCAGGACGTCTTCGAGGCCGTCGAGCGCAACAACCGCAACGCCGGAGGCGGCCTGCTCACCCTGCGGGAAGGGGAATCGTTCCTGGTTCACGGCCTGGGCTTGGCCGCCTCGCTCCAAGATATCGCTGGAATGGTCATCCATTCCGAGGACGGATCGCCCATCTACCTTCGGGACGTCGCGCGGATCGAGGTGGGCCATGAGACCCGGCGCGGCGTGGTCACCGCTGGCGGACGCGGGGAGACCGTTCTCGGGCTCGGCTTCATGCTCATGGGCGAGAACAGCCGCACCTTCACGCGGCGCTTCCGGGACAAGCTCGAAACCGCTCAAAAATCGCTGCCGCAGGGCATGACGGTCGAGGTCCTCTACAACCGCACGGACCTGGTCGAAAAGGTCCTGAGCACCGTCCTGCGGAATCTCTTGGAAGGCGCTCTCTTGGTCGTGGCCGTCCTGTTCGCGTTCCTGGGCCGCCTCCGGGCCGGCCTCATCGTCGCACTGGCCATCCCGCTCTCGATGCTCTGCGCCTTCAGCGCCATGCTCCAGGCGGGAATCGCCGGCAGCCTCATGAGCCTCGGGGCCATCGACTTCGGACTCATCGTCGATAGCTCGGTCATCCAGATTGAAAACAGCGTCCGCCGGCTCGCCGAGAACCAGGAAGGCCGCCCCGCCGCCGAGGTCATCCGGGACGCCGCTATCGAGGTGCGAAAGCCCACGCTGTTCGGCGAGCTGATCATCCTCATCGTTTACCTCCCCATCCTCACGCTCGAGGGCGTTGAAGGCAAGCTGTTCCGGCCCATGGCCCTTACGGTCACGTTCGCCCTCCTCGGGTCGCTCGTCCTCTCCCTCACGGTTATGCCGGCCATGGCCAGCCTGCTGCTCCCGGCACGCCCCCAGGACCGCGAGCCCGGCATCGTCTGCCTGCTCCAGTGGGCCTACCGGCCGCTGCTCCGTCTGGCGTTGCAATTTCGTGTGGCCATGGTCCTTGCCGCCGCCGCCTGCCTCGCCCTGGCCGCGGGAGTCGCCGTGCGCCTTGGATCGGAATTCGTTCCCAAACTGCAGGAGGGCGCCCTCGTCGCCAATATCGTCCGCCTCGCTGGCGTCTCCGTCGAGGAGTCCGCCCGCTATGGAAGCCGCATCGAACGCATTCTCCTCGATGCCTTCCCGGATGAGATCGAGAAGGTCTGGACACGAACCGGGACGGCGGAGGTTGCCACGGACCCCATGGGTCTCGAGGTCTCGGACATTTTCATGACACTCAGGCCCCGGGAAGCCTGGAGGCGCGCCAGGACCTACGAGGAGTTGACGCTCCTCGTCAGCCGCCGCCTGCAGGCGCTGCCGGGGATGCGGGCCGCCTTTTCTCAGCCTATCGAAATGCGCGTCAACGAACTGGTCGCCGGCATCCGCACCGACCTCGGCGTCAAGGTTTATGGAGACGATCTGGGCACCCTGAAGGCCATCGCTGCGCGCGTCGAGCAGATTCTCCGTCAGGTGCCCGGCGCGGCCGACCCCTCCACGGAGCAGCTTACCGGGCAACCGGTCCTCGTCCTCCGCACGCGTCCCGACGAGATGGCCCGCCATGGCGTCTCGGTCTCCGATGTCATGGACGTTGTGGAATGCCTCGGCGGCCGAAGGCTCGGTGAGGTGCGTGAGGGGCCGCTCCGGTTCAATATCATGGCCCGGCTGGACACCGAGTTGGAGCGGTCCCCGGACCGGATTGGCAGCATCCTGCTGCCGGCGACGGGGGGCCAGCGCATCCCTCTCCATCGCGTTGCCCGCATCGAGGTGAGCGAGGAGCCGGCGGTCATCAACCGCGAATGGGGACGCCGCCGTATTGCGGTCACCTGCAACGTGCGCGGCCGCGACGTCGGGTCATTCGTCGCCGAGGCGCGGGCCCGGATCGACCGCGAAATCCAGCTTCCCGCCGGCACTTCCATAGGATACGGCGGGCAGTTCGAGAACCTCGAACGGGGCCAGCAGCGCCTCCTTCTCGTCGTCCCCCTCGCCCTCCTCCTGGTCTTCACCCTCCTCTACGCCACGTATGGCCGGGTCCTCGACGCGGCGCGCGTCTTTCTAGGCGTCCCCTTTGCAGCCGTCGGCGGCGTCTTCGCCCTCTGGCTGAGAGACCTGCCCTTCAGCATCTCCGCTGGCGTCGGCTTCATCGCCCTCTCCGGCGTCGCCGTCCTCGGCGAAATGGTCCTTGTCTCCACGGTCCGCCAGCTCCTCGCCCGCGGAATGCCCCTCTCCCAGGCCATCCGGGCGGCTGCCGAACGACGCCTCCGGCCCGTCCTCATGACCGGCCTCGTCGCCAGCCTCGGGTTCGTTCCTATGGCCCTCTCCACCGGCGTCGGGGCCGAAGTTCAGCGACCCCTCGCCACCGTCGTCATCGGCGGCGTCCTCTCCTCCACCGCCGTCACCCTCCTGCTCCTCCCCGTGCTTTATTCCCTCTTCGGCAGCGGGGGCCGGCCGGTCACGGAGGAAGAAGCTCTTTGAAATCCGCTCCGCATTTCGGGCTACGCTGAAATTTGGCCCTTTTCTGGCCGCGTTCCCATGGAGCGTCCCATGGCCTGGGAGCGCCAGCATCTCCCGGAGGCATCCCGTTGGGATTGCCGGCATCCGCAACCATCGGTACCTGGAAATCTAACCATCTGACACCCATTGACGCGTTACGAGAATCCCGTTATAACCCCAGCACCCGCACGGAATAGCCCGCCTGCCTGCCTGTACTCCGGGTTCTTCGTCCCGGAGGTCTCACCGTCACGTCCGCTAGCCGCTCGCTCGGCATTGAAGCCGCTACTGAAAGCCTCCTTTACGCCTGCGGGCTTCGACTCGAACGGCTTGTACCGGAATTCCCTCATACCCCGCTTCCTCCCATGGCCTGCCTGATCTGCCGCGAACATCTTGATTCCAGACGCGTCGGGGAACGTACGGAACTGATCTTCTCATCGACCCTGGCGGGCCGTGGCTTGTTCTGCGATCTCCGCATTCCCGATTCCTCGGTTGCCCGGAAAATGGCGGAGGTACGCCGCGTCGAAGATGGCCGATACGCCTTGATCCCTCTCAACGGCAGCGGCGTAGATGTCAATGGCCAGCCGCTCCGTCATCAGCGGGTTCTCGATGGTGGCGACCGGATTCGGCTGGGACACTCGCTCTTCGAGTTTCAGGACTTGGAGTCGGAGGAGGCCCAGCCGCTACCCTCGGAAACCCATTCGAGAGCCTCAGCAGCCCTCGGCTTCTTCAAGCTCGTCTTCGGCACCCTCGCATCCCGCGCCCTCGGACTCGCCCGCGAGGTCGTTGCCGCGTTCATCTTCGGCGCGGGCTCGACCATGGACATCTTTTTCACCGCCTTCACCCTGCCCAATTTGTTCCGACGGGTCTTCGGCGAGATGGCCATGGAAAGCGCTTTCCTCCCGCCCTTCCAGACCTATCTCGCCCGGGGACAGGCCCGCGAGGCGTGGCGGCTGGCCTCCACGGTCTGCAACCTCCTCGCCCTCGCCCTGGGAGTCATCGTGCTCGCCCTCCACGGACTCGCTCCGGCCGTTGCCTCCTGGCTGGCACCCGGCTACAGTCCGGCGTGGCTGGCCGAGACGGCTAGGCTCACCCGCATCATGATGCCCTTTACCTTCTTTGTGGGCATTGCCGGTTTCCTGGGCAGCGTTCTGCTGGCCCGCGGGCGTTACGCGTCTTACGCGCTCGCCCCCACCCTGTTCAGCGTCGGAGAAATACTGGGCATCCTCCTTTTCTATAAGACCTGGGGAATCGCCTCCATGGCCTTCGGTGTGGTCCTGGGAGGCGCCGCCCAGATGCTCGTGCAGGTCCATGCCTTCCGGCGGCACGGCGAAGAAGCCGCCGGCTACCAGATGCGCATCGACCGAAATCACCCGGGCCTCCGGAAAGTGGCCGCCCTCATGGGGCCCATCTTCCTCACCTCGTTCGTCGACAAGCTCGGCGAGGTGACCAAGCGCATGGTGGCCTCCTTTCTCGCCGCCGGAAGCCTGTCCGCATTGACCTATGCCTTCCGCTTGGTGCATCTCCCGTTCTCCGTGATCGGCCTGGCGTTGAGCCGAGGCGTGTTGCCGCTCCTGGCCGAGAAGGTCGCCCGGAACGACCTGCAAGATTTCCGGGAAAACGTGGTGCGAAGCCTGAATCTCTGCTCCTGCCTCATGATCCCCACGGGTGTTGGCGTGGCCGTTCTGGCCGTCCCCCTGGTGGAGACCGTGCTGGCCTACGGGGCCTGGTCGCGGACCAATCCGGAGGCGACGGCGATGACCGCCGCCGCGCTCGTCACCTATGCCGTGGGCCTGCCCTTCATGAGCGCCGTGGGGATGCTGACCCGCGCCTTCCATGCCTTGCTGGACACGCGGTCTCCCCTCGTGGCGGGAGTCCGAGGACTCTACGTGAATCTCATTCTGACGCTCGCCCTCGGTGTCACGCCGCTCTCCCATGCTGGCCTCGCCCTGGCTCTGACCCTGGACTACGTCGTCCAGGCCTGCCTGCTTCTCGGGGCACTCCGGCGTCGGCTGGCCGTTTCCGGCACGCCCCTCACCTTCTCGCCGATTCTGAGACCTCTGCTGCCGATCACCTTGGCCTCGGCTGCCATGGGATTGATCATGGGGCTTGCCCAGGCCTGGCTCTGGCCCGGCGTCAACGCGGCCCCCCTGGCTCGCTTCGGAGTCCTGGCCCTGCTGGCCGGTCTCGGCGCCCTCACCTATGGCCTCGCCGCCCTGCTCCTCAAAATACCCGAGGCGGGCGAAGGCCTGGCGCGCACCCGCTCGCTCTGGACCGGCCAAGGCAGGTGAAGCCCGGATGCACGACTTCGCCACTAGGCGGGTACGGTGGACCCCGGTGACACTATATGCCCCTGTCTCCATGAGCCGTGGAAACCGCTGAAGAACTTCACCAGACTTTCCTTCGTGTTCACCTCGGACTCCATCCTCATGACCTCTCCTGCAGCATCTAAGAGGCATACTTCGTCAACTCGGTCGCCTAAATCTATGCCCATCACGCCTTTCTCGATATACTGGACCATGGCTGGCCTCCCATCGGTTATGCACCCCTTTGGGAGTGCGTAATAAAAAAAGTGGGCCGTCACGCACGAGCCCATGGTCAGGCGGTATCATAACCGCCAACGATCAGGGGTCAGCCTTCTCATCCTATCTCGGAATTACGACGCGGCTGCGGCCACACCTCTTGAAGTGTGCCCCTGGCTTCCCCTCACCCGGAAGCACTGCGGCGATACCGGCGACGGGAACGACGACGCGGCTGCGGCCACACCTCTTGAAGTGTGCCCCTGGCTTCCGCTGACCCGCGACGGCTGCGTGAGCACCCAGGACGGGAACTTGACCTTCCAGCCTCGGTTCATAAATTATGCCTCATGGCTAGTTTGTCCCGCAGGGAACTCCGGCCCACGTTGTGGCGAACCTGTCGTGTCCTGGCAAATGTTGGCCGGTTGCAGGCGCTTCGATGTCTCGTCGAAGCGCCTGATCAACCCGTCTCAGCCGTCGCCAAGAAACTGTCGATCTCCATTACATTGGCAAGCCAACACCTGCGCGCGCTCAATGCTCGCGGCTTGTTGACCGCACGCCGGTCGGGACGCTGGGTTTATTACCGTCCGACCGCCGATGAAACTATTCCTGAAGCCCAGCTACTCTTGGGAGCGATTCGACGGGAACTGGCCACCGGAAAGAGAAGTATTCGAGCCATATTTCGGCTCGCCACGGCCTTCACCCATCCTCGACGCGAAGAGATCTTTCGCGCGCTTTATGGCCAAGCACTCACCGTTCGGCAGCTCAACAAGAACACTGAAATATCGATCAGGGCCTTGCGCCGTCACCTCAGAAAACTTGAGTCCAGGGGATTGCTCGTGTCGGAAAACGGGGTCTACCGGTGTGTTCATCCCTCCGGCGCGTTCGGCGGGGCGCTTTCGTCTATCGTTACCCGCCAGAAGTAGCCCGGTATCGGGCGCACCACCTGCCGGTGTCGGGGCTACCTACCCTCCTGCCAGGGAAAGAGTTAGACTGGTCATGGCCCCAGTGTCCCTATGCACCACCCGCGAGCAGCCCCTCGGAATGTTGACTCTTGGAGGAATATGAACCTTCAGAAGCCAGACCAGTTGACGCTTCCGCCCGCTCCGCCGGCCGCGGTCAACCTCTACACGCCCAAGAATCCCTTCACCGCTACGGTGGTCGGCCGCCGCCGCATCAACGATCCATCGAGCCCCAATTTCTGCTGGCACGTGGTCTTGGACATTCGTGGAGGACAAATGGAGGGCAGATACCGGATCGGCCAGAGCATCGGCGTCGTTCCCGAGGGGCGGTTCAATGACCCGAAATTCAATGTCATGAATCGGTCGCTGGACAGCAAAATCCGGCTCTATTCCATCGCTTCGGCCTGCTGGGGCGACGACTGGCGCGGCGAGACGGTCTCGCTTTGCGTGAAGCGGGAAGTGGACGAGAACGAGGAGACCGGGGAGCTGGTCTTCGGCGCGGCATCGAACTTCATCTGCGACGCGCAGCTCGGCGACCGGATGCAGATTACGGGTCCCGTGGGGAAAAGCTTCTTGCTACCTGAAAATCCCCTGCCCCACCATTACGTGTTCGTGGCCACGGGGACTGGAATCGCCCCATTCCGCGGCATGCTGATCGAGCTGTTCAACCAGGGATTTGCCGGAGAGGCCTGGCTGATCTTCGGCGTTCCCTATTCGACGGAGGTCATGTACGACGAGGAGTTTCGCCAGTGGTCGCAGAACCATCCGAATTTCCATTACCGGACGGCCATCAGCCGGGAACAACGAAACCGCGAGGGCGGCAAGCTCTACGTCCAACACCGACTGGAAGAGGAGGAGGAGCGGCTGATCCCGCTCCTCCGGCGTCCCGAGACGCGCCTCTACCTGTGCGGGCTCAAGGGGATGGAATTCGGGATTTACAAGTGGCTCTACCGGATCGATTCGGGCCTGCTCTCCCTTCCCCCGGGCATGACCGTGGAGGCGATTCAGGCGATGACCCGGGAGTCGCCGGATTGGATGAAGGTCGAGAAGGCTCGGGACAAGGAGAGGTTGTTCAAGGAGACCTATTGAAATCCGCTACGCCCTTCGAGCTCGCGGATTTCAGGGCCAGGGTTGGCCCGGCTTCGCCGGCCCAACCCTGGCCCTAAACAGGAGTCTCTGACTCAAGTTTCCAACTTCTTCGTTCATCTCGGAACATCTCAATTGAGCGGACGTCAGGATCGGGATCGAAAGAATTCTTATCCGATTAAAGCGTAACTCAAACTTGAAAAGTTTTTTCAAGTTTCACACCCTTAGCGCCTATTAGAGTCTTAGCGGAACTTTACAAGTTATTCCACGAATTTAGCCGAAACTCTTGACGTTGTAATGGGTTAGAACCTTTGTGCTTGTATGACCTGCTTGGGTAAGTAGCGTTTCAGATCGAGCTTGTCAAGGAGGGTTTGCTGCTCGTCCGAGAGGGTGGAGAGGGTGGCTGCGGTGGGATGTTTTCGTTGTCC